>DATBLQ010000060.1:0-87297 GCA_036555325.1 Aestuariivirgaceae bacterium
CAGAAATCAGGTGAGTTTCAGCTTTCCCGGGAAGTAATGTTCATACGCCAGGGCAAGGTCCGCTGCATTCATCAACTCGTAGAAGACCACCCTTTCCACCCAGGCTCTTTGGCTATCGAGCACTTTCTTGATGAATGGGTCGGCCTCAAGCGTAGGGATCAGTTCGTCCCAAGCCTTGAGTTGAGCATCGAGAATTTCTTTCGACGTCCGATGCACGGTAACGCCCTGCTCGTTTTGCAGTTTCTGCAAATCACTCGAATAGTTGTCGAGCGCCGAGAACGTGTTGGCAGTACTTGCAGCTTCGACACCATGTTCGAGAATTGCCTTCAGATCATCATCCAGCCGATCGAAAACATCCTTGTTGAACAGAAACTCGAAGGACTCGCTTGCCTGATGATATGATGACAGAATGTAATTCTTGGCGACATCCGCCGATCCGAAGCGGAGGTCCGAGGACGGATTGTTGAATTCGAACGCGTCGATGACGCCGCGCTCCATGGCCGGAACGATCTCACCACCGGGAAGCTGTGCGACGCTCATTCCCAGTTTCTGCATCAGATCGGCAGCGAGACCGACGGTGCGATATTTAAAGCCCTTTAGCTCGGCAACTGTCGTAACCGGTTGTTTGAACCAGCCAAAGGGTTGCGCTGGCATGGGGAAGCCATAAAAGCCATAGACGTTGAGCTTCAGAATGTCTTGCGTCAGTTCGCGGTAGAACTCTTTGCCGCCGCCCAGGTGGAACCAGGCAAGTATCGTATTGGCATTGCCGCCAAACACCGGTCCTGTTCCAAACAAGGACGCGGCCTTATGTTTGCCGTACCAGTAGACTGGGACGGTATGAGCCGCATCGATGACGCCGTCGCTCACTCCATCGAGCACCTGGAATGCACCAACGACCGCTCCCGCAGGCAAGAGATCGATCTTGATCCGTCCCTTGGACATCTTCTCGACGCGTTCGATGTATTGGCGAGCAAAGTCCATCCAGATATCCGATGCGGGCCAGGAGCTTTGCATTTTCAGCACCACCGGCGACTGCGCAGTGACTATGGCTGGAGCGGCCACTGTCGCAGCAGCCGCACCGGCCGCAAGACCTGCGCCTTTGACAAATTTGCGGCGTGAAAGCGATTGATGATCTAGGCTCATTGCGTCCTCCCGTCTCGTTGTTGGTGCCGGAGTCGACGAAGTCGCTCGAACAAAAGGCGCATGCGCTTTCGCCCTTGTCCGCCTCCGATTTATTACCAGTGTCGGATAGTGCAACAAATGATCAGGCGAGGCAAACGCAACCGCAGGCGGATGTGCCCGGCCGGGAAACTTGAACAATGTTGAGCGTATTTCAATCCGCTTCGGACTGCGTTTCTTCCGGTTTTTGTTGCTTGGAGCGCTCCAGCTCACTGGTCAGGCGAAATGCTTCCTGAAACACCATCTCCAGCAGATACGTGAGAAATTGTAGATTCGAAGTACGCGCCAAAGCCCTGAGCTCCGTCGCCATGCTGAGTATGTAGCTGCTCGCATCCAAGGGTGTCATCGAATTGGCCGGTCCCTTTCCAGCGGCTCCTTCTACTTCAGATTGTAGCGGCCGATGGCCGCCAACAGTTTTTTCTCGGCTGAAATGACGACGTGCTTGTCCGGTCATGATGCTGAATGGCCCCCGTTGGCTATCTGTCGCTTTATCGATCCGGTCAACTAATGTCTTAGTTGTACATCTGTCGATTGCGAACGCAAGAGGGAAACAACGTTTACACTATATTTTCTACTAATAGTTGAGGTAATTTAAGCTGACGGCGCAGTAATTTAGAGAGGCTAGGAAGGCGCAGGCCTTGCAGGGACCTCATAATGACTATATGTGGCACCGCGACCCCTGAGATTCGGGGTCCTGATACACTCAAAGATTGTATATGAACGTTGTCGTAGTAGAATCGCCCTCAAAGGCCAAAACCATCAACAAATATCTAGGCAAGGATTTCAAAGTCCTCGCTTCCTATGGGCACGTCCGCGACCTGCCCGCCAAAGACGGATCAGTGCGGCCCGAACATGATTTCGACATGTCGTGGAATGTCGATCCAAAATCCGCCAAGCGGGTCAATGACATTGCCGATGCATTGCAGGGTTCATCGAAGCTCATTCTCGCCACGGACCCGGACCGTGAAGGAGAAGCCATTTCCTGGCACGTGCTTGAAATTCTCCGAAAGAAGGGTGCACTGAAGGACAAATCCATTGAGCGCGTCGTTTTCAACGCCATTACACGGCAGTCAGTGCTTGATGCGATGCGTAACCCAAGACAGGTCGATGCCGATTTGGTTGACGCCTATTTGGCTCGCCGCGCGCTCGACTATCTCGTAGGTTTCACGCTATCGCCCGTCCTGTGGAGAAAACTCCCGGGAGCGAAGTCGGCCGGTCGGGTACAATCGGTTGCCTTGCGCCTCATTTGCGACAGGGAACTGGAAATTGAGGCGTTCAGACCGCAGGAATATTGGACGATCGAGGGAGCGTTCATAACGGGTGAAGGTGAAACCTTTGCCGCGCGGCTTCATAGCATTGACGGCAAGCGGCTCGGCAAACTGGATTTGGAGAACGAAGCCGCCGCACGGGCCATTACAAACGCTCTACGGGGCGCCCACTTCGCAGTCAAAACTGTCGAAAGCAAGCCCGCGAAGCGACACCCTTATCCGCCGTTCCGTACCGCCACTTTGCAGCAGGAAGCCTCACGCAAGTTGGGCTTCTCATCCAAGCAAACGATGCAGGTCGCCCAGCAGCTCTACGAGGGAGTCACCATCAAGGGCGAAACCGTTGGCCTGATTACCTATATGCGAACCGACGGCGTGCAGATGGCAGGTGAAGCGATAGCGGATGCCCGCAATGCGATTCTGAAGCACTTCGGCGAGCCCTATTTGCCGGGTGTTCCCCGAGCCTACACCTCCAAGACTCTTAATTCGCAGGAAGCGCACGAAGCCATAAGGCCCACCGATCTCATGCGTCACCCTGCTTCCATCGTAAAACACCTGGATCGGGACCAGGCTGCAGTTTACGACTTGATTTGGAAGCGCACGATCGCAAGTCAGATGGAAAGTGCCGAATTCGAACGCACCACTGCAGACATCCTGGGACAGGGAAGTGACAGCAAATCTTATTCCTTCCACGCAACCGGGTCGGTAGTCCGTTTCGACGGCTTTCTTAAGATCTACCGGGAAGATCTCGATGACGAGGAAGATGAGGATTCCGGGCGTCTGCCGAAATTGGCGCAGGGCGACAAGGTAGGCACGCAGGACATCAAGGCGGAGCAGCATTTCACCGAACCCCCTCCCCGATATTCCGAGGCCTCGCTCATCAAAAAAATGGAGGAGCTCGGCATCGGCCGACCCTCGACTTACACATCGATTCTGTCAGTGCTCCGCGAGCGAGGCTACGTAAGAACGGAAAAGAAACGCTTGTATCCAGAGGACAAGGGACGGTTGGTTACCGCATTCCTCGAGGCATTTTTTGCTCGCTATGTTGAGTATGGCTTCACAGCCGACCTTGAGGAGTCGCTTGACAGGATTTCCGCCGGCGAAATCGACTGGAAGGAAGTTCTACGAGATTTCTGGCGCGATTTCATAGTCGCGATCGAGGCGACCAAAGACCTGCGCGTCACGAACGTCCTCGACGCACTGAATGAGATCCTGGCGCCCCATATTTTCCCGACCAAGCCCGATGGGTCGGATCCTCGCGCCTGTCCCTCGTGCAGCAATGGTCAGCTCTCACTAAAGCTTGGCAAATTCGGGGCTTTCATAGGGTGCTCCAACTATCCCGATTGCAGGTATACAAGGCAGATTTCCACCGGCGAGGGCACTGAACGGGAAGCAGTTCCCGCAGAAGGAATATTGCTCGGCCGCGATCCGGAAACTGGCATCACGGTGACCCGCCGGGATGGCCGTTTCGGGCCCTATGTCCAGCTCGGCGAAGCAGAAGGAGACGAAAAACCAAGGCGCGCCTCCATACCCAAGAGCTGGGATCCCTCCTCCGTCGACCTTGAAATGGCGCTGAAGCTTTTAAGCTTGCCTCGAGAGATTGGATACCATCCCGAAAGCGGCAAGCCGATCGTAGCCAACTTCGGGCGGTATGGTCCGTTCATAATGCACGACGGGAAATACGCTAACCTTGAAAGCCCGGAAGAAGTCTTTTCCGTAGGCATCAATCGCGCCGTCGATCTTCTAGCGAAGAAAAAAACACGCCCTGGTCGCGTTTCATCGTCAGCGCTGAAAGTTCTGGGCGATCACCCTGAAGGTGGAAAAGTGCAGGTGATGTCGGGTCGCTACGGCCCTTATGTAAAATGGAACAAGATAAACGCCACTCTTCCCAAGGATAGGACTCCCGAAAACGTAACCTTGGACGATGCTCTGGAGCTTATCGCGGCCAAGACTTCGAAGGGCAAGGCCAAAAAACCTGCTCGCAAGGCGAAAGCAAAGATCGAAGAGACTATCGCCGAGGACGCTTAAGAGTGGCGAAACAGGTGCGAAAGCAACCCGCGAGGCTACCGAGCCCCGAAGAGATTCTTGAATTCATGCGGCGAAGCAAGAGCTCTGTGGGAAAGCGTGAGATCGCCCGCGCGTTTGGACTGCGGGGCCCTTTGAAGGCAGAGTTAAAGCAATTGCTTCGTGACATGGCCGACGACGGCATGATCAGCCGACGCGGACGGCGAGTGCTCGACAAAATTCCCTTACCCGAAGTCATTGTCGCTCAAATTACGCAAATCGATCGCGATGGCGAGCTGGTCGGTGTACCTGTCGAGTGGGATGAAACAGCAGGCGCTCCGCCAAGCATCCTTATTAGGCACGGTGACAACAAAAAGGTCACGGCGGGTCGTAGCGACCGCGTTCTCGTAAAGCTCAAGACAACAGGCGATCGTATGTATCCGCTCGAAGGCCGAATTATCCGCAAGCTGTCGGGTGAAGACAATCGTATCCTCGGTGTTTTCCGCATCGCTAAGGGCCATGGTGCGCGCATTGTACCCGTCGACAAGAAAGCACGTAGCGAGTTTATCGTGCGCGCTGGTGATGAAAACGGCGCTGTTCCCGGAGAGTTGGTTGAAGTTGAAGTTGCCCGAAGCCGTGGTCGAGGCCCGCCGGTTGCACGCGTTCGCCAACGTCTCGGCGACCTGAAGGATCAGCGAAACATCTCAATGGTTGCCATTCATGAGCACGGCATCCCTACTAGATTCCCCGAGCGCGCCCTTGCCGAATCAACGTCACTGAAACGCTTTGCTTCTGCAGATCGTCTCGATTTGCGCGATCTTCCGCTAGTAACGATCGATCCCCCGGATGCGCGCGACCATGACGATGCGGTATTTGCCGAACCTGATACCGACCCAAGCAATCCGGGCGGTCATAAAGTGATCGTCGCAATTGCCGATGTTGCACACTATGTCCGTCCAGGAACCGCACTAGACCGCGAAGCTCGAATTCGCGGCAATTCGGTCTACTTTCCCGATCGCGTCGTGCCGATGCTGCCTGAGAAGATTTCCAACGATCTCTGCTCGCTTCGCGAGAAAGAGGATCGCGCCTGCATCGCGTGCTATCTGACGTTTGACCGAGCAGGTGAAAAAAAGGGCCACCGCTTCGCCAGAGCGGTTATGCGATCCTCTGGCAAGCTTTCTTACGAAGAAGCTCAAGCTGCTATCGATGGGAAGCCCAACTCTAAGACGAGTTCCCTGTTACATCCTGTGCTTAAACCTTTGTGGAGCGCCTATAACGCAGTGAGTAAAGCCCGGGCGCGTCGTGGGCCACTGGAGCTAGATTTGCCTGAGCGGAAAATCGTCCTCGATGCACATGGCCTAATCGAGCGAATTTTTGTCCCTGAACGTCTCGACGCCCACAAGCTGATCGAAGAATTCATGATCCAGGCCAATGTGGCGGCGGCAGAAACCTTGGAGGAACGTAAGACGCCATTGATCTATCGGGTGCACGAGCCGCCGTCGCCCGAGAAGCTTAAAAGCCTATCTGAGTTCTTGCGCACCCTGGGGCTTTCGCTGCCGCTCGGACATATTGTGAAACCAACGCTATTCAATTCGATTCTCGAACGGGTTAAGGGCAAGGACTACGAGAACCTGGTCAATCAAGTGGTGCTGCGAAGTCAGGCGCAAGCCATCTACGCCGCCGATAATCGTGGCCATTTCGGACTTAATCTCAGGCGTTATGCGCATTTCACCTCGCCGATCCGGCGCTATGCTGATTTGATTGTCCATAGGGCGTTGATAACCGGCCTGCATTTCGGCAACGACGGCCTCAGCGATGATGACAAGCACTCCCTGATTGATACGGCTGACTTGATATCTGCCACCGAGAGGCGGGCCATGGCCGCCGAGCGTGATACCATCGATCGCTTGGTAGCGGCGCATCTGTCCGACCGTATTGGCGCACGGTTCGATGCGCGCATAAACGGAGTTGTCGGTGCTGGCATTTTCGTGACTTTGAGCGAGACAGGTGCCGACGGATTTGTGCCCATATCTACGTTGAGAACTGATCGCTTCTTCTTCAATGAGAAAGCACACGCCGTGATCGGAGAAAGAACAGGTGAAACATACAGGCTCGGTGATCGCGTTGAAGTTGAACTCAAGGAAGTGACACCGGTATCAGGGGGCATGCGCTTCGAGATGGTTTCGTCTGGACACAAAGGACAGCCTGTTGCCTGGAAGACGGATTCGAGCCGAAGACGGCCGAAGCGAAGAGCCCGTCGTTGAGTTTTGGCGGCCGCCTGCGAGGCATGCTCGGCGGAAAGCCAAAGGGTGGATCCTGCAAAATGGAATCGCGCAGCGTTTGGCAAGCCGTGAGGCATGGTACGTTGGGAAAATGCCCGCGTTGCGGGAAAGGGCGCCTCTTCCGTAAATTTCTCAAGACGATCGACCGATGTGCCATTTGCCACGAGGAGCTTTTTCATCATCGAGCAGACGACGCCCCGCCCTATTTCACGATTCTAATTGTGGGCCATTTGGTGATCCCGTGGGTACTGGTCATTGAGGTCATGTTTCGCCCGCCACTCTGGATTCAGTTGGCGGTTTGGATCCCAGTTGTCTTGCTCCTTTCACTACTGCTGTTGCCTGTTGTCAAAGGCGCAATAGTCGGAATGCAGTGGGCAACGCGCATGCATGGATTCGCCAACGCGAACACGGGGTCGCCGACAGTGGATGACGACCGCGATATCACGTATCTTTCCAATACCGACCGATGAATTCCGGAGACAGCCCTCCCAAAGATGCCGCAACCCTCATCCTGCTCCGCAGTGACGGAGATTGCCCTCGCGTTCTCATGGGCCAGCGGCACCAGCGGCATACTTTCATGCCGGGCAAGTTCGTATTTCCAGGCGGAAGGATGGACCGCGAAGACATGGTCTTGGCTCCCCACGCCGATCTGCCTGCCGAGACCATTGCCAAGCTGATGTTAAAGATGCGCGGCAGGCCGAGTGCCGGTCGCGCCCGCGGGTTGGCGATGGCGGCTGTTCGCGAAACCTTTGAAGAGGTGGGATTGATCGTCGGCCAGCGAGCAGCGCCTGCCGAAACGCCCCGCCACCTGGGGGGATGGCGGGAGTTTCTTGAGTTCGGCTATTTGCCTGACCTCTCTCGACTCGTATTCTTTGCCCGCGCCATTACTCCACCGGGCCGCATCCGGCGCTTTGACTCAAGGTTTTTTGTGGCAAATGCCAGCTCTGTGGCGAATCTGGACCAACCTGTGGCAAGAGGCGGTGAAGAGCTTCTTACACCGCGCTGGTTCACCTTCGCCGAGGCAATGGAACAGGATTTACCCTCGATAACTCGAGAAACATTGGGTCGCCTCGGCCAACTGATTGCGACCGGGCGGATGCCCGACCGATCTCTGCCGGTAACGTTCGGTTACAGCAAGTATGGACGCTGGTGCCGCGAGGAACTTTGATCCTGTTGACTTGACATGGGCGAGCGCCTTGCGCCATACCCTGGCCGAACAGATCGAATGTGGCGTCAGGAGCGCCAGGAGACCTTAAGATGGCGAAAGCAGTATCCCTCAAGATCAAGCTCGTCAGCAGCGCGGGCACTGGCTACTACTACGTGACGAAAAAGAATTCACGGACCCAGACCGAGAAACTCGTAATGAAGAAGTACGATCCAGTGGCGCGCAAGCACGTCGAGTTCAAGGAATCGAAGATCAAGTAGCTGGGCCTACGTGTAGCTTGAAAACTTCAAGGCCGCGCTAGCGCGCGGTCGTTTCTTTTTCACCGTCGGCACAAAGTCGAAGGCAACTCGTCATTGCAAGATGATCGGTGGATAAGGCGGCCGGCCCGGCGCTATTGTCGAGGAGGCCACTCGATCTGCACCGGACCGGCCAACCCCGTGGACTCAGGAGATGCGGCGGACCTGAGAGCCCCGGGGTAAACCCGAATGGACCACTGAACCGATGGTCCAGAGAGGAGCCTGGATACACGTGCGTCGGATTAGAAACGGAATAGTGCCGCCGCTTGTGGAACCCTTCCCAGCTCCTTTGCCTGCCAAGGCAATTTCACTTTGAAACCAATTTTAGAGGATCAGCGCGAAAACGCCAACCCTTGACCGCGGGGTTGGCAGCAATTTTATCAAGCCAAAGTAAAGGCTTAACGTAAACCTTTGCCGCAATTTCAGACGTTAATTTTTCACGGGCCTTTGATTCTACTGGCAAATAGAAGATACCTAGGCAGCAGCAGGGGTTACCCGATTTCGACCGTCGCGTTTAGCCTGATACAGGGCCTGGTCCGCTCTTTTCAACAGGCTTTCGGTGGTGTCGTTTATCCCCTCGAAGGAGGCCACCCCGATTGAAACCGTAATATTCATGGGACCTGTCTTGGCTCCTGCGTTGAACGGTTTTAGTGAAACGAGCTTCCGCAGGCGTTCGCCGATCCGCAACGCAACGGTGTTGTCAGTGTCGGGCAGCACCACAATGAACTCCTCACCTCCCGTACGGCAAGGCAGATCGAGATTGCGCAGCCCATCCTTGATCCTGGCTGACAGCTCCTGCAGGACGCGATCACCAGCATCATGCCCGTGATTGTCGTTGATGGATTTGAAATAATCGACGTCGATCACCAAGATCGCAAGTGGCTTGCCCCTGTTGGCAGCGCTGTTGGCGAGAGCGGAGAGCTGCTTTTCCATGAAGCGTCGGTTATACAGGCCGGTCAGCGAATCTGTGACGGCCATCTCGATCGACTGTTTCACATTCGTGCGCAACTGCTCGGTATAGCGCCAGCGTTTTATCTGCGTGTTTACCCGGGCCATCAACTCCTGTTTGTCGACCGGCCTTAGCAGATAGTCATTGACCCCCATATCAAGCGCTCGCATTAGCCGCTCATGATCGTCCGGGTCTACTATGATGAGAATTGGAATTTGGCGTGTCCGTTCAAGCGAGCGAAGCTGCGAGCACAGGCGAAGACCATCGAAATTGTCGAAGTCGAGATTGATAATGATGAGCTCGTAAAGGTTCTCAGTTGCTTCGAAGATGGCCAACTGCGGATCATCGAGGGTTTTTATGTCATGCCGCTGGCCAACGGTACCCTTAATCCTTCCAATCAGACTATTGCGGTTATCGATAAGCAGAATTTGGCCCGGCTCGTTGATAAGCACATCCTGCTCGACGATCTTGACCAGCCCCATTGACTCTCCGGCAGCCACGCGTGAGCGTAACTCATCGGTTATCATCTTCAACCGCACCAAGCTCTTCACTCGGCAGAACAGTGCAAGATCGCTCACCGGTTTGGTGAGGAAATCGTCAGCGCCTGCTTCAAGCCCCCGAACCCGGTCATCTGGCTGATCGAGCGCTGTGACCATGATGACAGGGATATGGTGGGTCTGAGCGCTACCCTTGATGCGTCGGCAGACTTCGATGCCATCCATGCCCGGCATCATGATATCCAGCAGCACTATATCGGGCTTTACTCGCTGGACCGATTCAAGCGCATCGACTCCATTCATAGCAGTGTGGACTTCAAAATACTCCGCCGTGAGCTTCGCTTCGAGAAGCCTGACGTTCGCTAGGATGTCATCGACAACGAGTACTCGAGCGGTCATGATGCTTTTTTGAGGAAGCCGTCAATGGTTTGCAGAAAGCTCAATACTGAGATGGGCTTCGAAATATAAGCTTCGCAACCACCCTCTTTGATCTTTTCTTCATCACCTTTCATGGCGAAGGCGGTCACGGCGATAACCGGTATATGCCGCAAATCATCGGCCTCCTTGAGCCACTTTGTGACTTCGATGCCTGAGACTTCCGGAAGCTGGATATCCATCAACACCAGGTCCGGTCTGTGCTTGCGCGCCAGGTCCAGTGCCGACAGCCCATCGCGAGTCTGGATCACGCGATAGCCATGCGCCTCCAGCAGATCGCTGAACAACTTCATGTTCAGCTCGTTGTCTTCGACTATGAGAATCGACTTCACACCTGCTTTCGCCTCGGGCGTGTTGGATCGACTAGTCATTGTGGCCACACCGTTTAACAAGACGTCCCGTCCAGTCGTTGCGGTTCCGCTTGATTTTGCAAGAAATTCGTCGGAAACCTGGGTTGCTCGCGGCCATAGTGACGCCATTAAGTAACCAAGCCTTTAATGGTCGCGCTGGGCTCATTAACCCCTCAATTTGTGGTAAATCACTCGCAAAAACATGCCGAAACTCTCGCTTAGCCCTGATGCCGCCGCCGCTATCGCATTACGGGCGCTGGCGTTCCTGGCGAAGGACCCCAAACGCATCTCGCGGTTTCTAGACCTAACGGGCACCGACCCCAGCACTATAGCCACGCTGGCGACTCAAACCGATTTCCAGAAAGCGGTTCTCGATCACCTGCTAAGTGAGGAAAGCATGCTGCTGGAGTTTTGTACAAATGAATCGATCGATCCAACCTTGCCATCTAAGGCATCGGAAATCCTGAGCTCCAGTCGGTGAATCCACTCTTCCAGAAAGGCCGCGCTTCGTCAGTTGCGCTTTCGATCGGCGATTAGGCTTAGGATTTCGAACATGACATGGGCTGCGACCATAGCGGTAATGTTATTCCGCTGATCCTTGGTGGGCATCAGGCAAACCACATCGCCGCCGATAACATTGAGACCACGAGCCGAACGCACGAGTTCGTTAGCCTCATCGATTGTCCACCCCGTCACGCCAGCCTCTATGTTGGAAACGCCGGGTGCTACCGATGGATCAAGGCAATCCAGGTCGAAGGTTACGTAGACCGGCATCCCGTCCAATCGCTTTCGGATCATGTCGCAGCACCTGGCCGAGCCCATTTCCCGGTACTGCGCCAGGGTGATTACTTCGTATCCCAAGTCATAGGAGGGCTTTAGCCAATCGCGCGTGCGCGGATTGCCGCGCATACCAATCTGCACGCTGCGCGAGGCATCGACATTGCCCTGCCGCACCAGATACGCTGCCCAGTGTGCTGCCGATTTCACCGCTCCCATCCAGTGAGGTAGGGATTCGTAGGCGTCCGTGTGGGCGTCAAGATGCAGCAACGCCGCTTTGCGTCCCTGGGTAAGCTTGGACTCGCTGCCCGCCACCGCCTGAAGGATTGCGCCAGTAATCCCATGATCGCCGCCGATCGATACCGGGTGCACGCCAGCGGCAGCGATCGGTCGGAAAAACGCCGAAATCCGTTCGACGCATTTTTCGTTGTCCATGGCTTCGGGTAAAGGCACATCCCCGATGTCGTGGATGCGGCACGTCTCCCAGGGCGAAAAATCGAAGATCTGGTGGTAGCGTCTGTTGTGCGCCGAAACATTCCGCACGGCACGCGGCCCTAGATGCTGGTCCCGCTCGGTTGAACCGTTGCCCGAGCTATGCGGTACGCCCACGAGTGCGATGTCGCAGTTCTTGGGATCCGGGTCGTGCGGAGCGCGGAACAGAGTGGGCACGCCCCACCAGTAGAGGGTCTCCATCGTGCGTTGCTCATCGCTCAAGCTCATGTGGCCGCCTCTCCGACCTGCATTACGCCGTGCGCCTCAAGCGCCGCCTTCAGCTTTGGCCTCTGACGAATGTGTGCGCTTAGTTTGGCGATTGATTGGCACCGGTCCAACAAGTCGCGCTCGCTCGGTTTTGAAAAGATGGTCAGCATGAAAAGGTAGAGATCGGCGGCAGAGAATTCCTCTCCCATGAGAAAAGGGCCTTCCTCCGCAAGCCTGGCGTTGAGAATGTCGAAAACCCGTGCGTAGTCGCCGATTGCCTTGTCTCGAATTTTCCCCTGCAGTGTGGGATCATCGGAATAATCCTCCACAAATTCAGCGAAATTCATCATCGAGTAGATATTGAACGACATGAAGGCAAGCGTTGATAGATAAACAGCGCTATCTTCGCTGCCCGGCTCGGGCGCGAGCTTGCGATTGCTGTGTGCATCCGTGAGAAAGGCGACGATTGCCATTGACTCAATAATCACGCGACCATCGTCAAGCCCCAGGGCAGGCACAAAACCAAGAGGGCTCAGCCGCCGAAATTCCTCGGTGCGAACCTGTTCGGGTGTCATCCAGATGTTTTGATAGGGAACCCCCAGTTCCTCCAATACGAAATGTGGGGCCATCGATCCCCAGCGCTTCACGTTGTACAGTTTGTACATTCAGCCCTCCCGACAGCTCCAAGCTATAGGAACGCGAGCGCCGCGCAACAGCACGTGACGGGGCGCCCTCTGTGTATTGAGCAATCTACAGATGTGGTATGATCCATTCGCCTATTGGAACGAGAGATCGGATGAAGCGCGCCGATCGTCGCGACTTCATTGTCTTCCCCGTCGGTGTTAGAAGATGCATCATCCTGACCGCGTGTGGATCATCCATCGACGTTGTAGATCTGCAAGCGAAGTCGGGGTTTGAACTCTACGTTTGTTCTCGCCGGTTCCTATCATCGATCTTCCACCTGTGATAACATGAGAGTTGGACCGCCCCCGAAGCGGTCCAAGGCTTCCATCTACATTAGACTGCATGCAAGCGGATCGCATTGCTGCCGGTTTCTGTCGCGATTGCTTCGCCATCGCCGGCGATCACGATCGACGTTGCCCGCTGTGTCATAGCCCTCGGCTACTGCGCCATGCGGAACTTCATGAGCTCTCGATTGCACATATCGACTGCGACGCCTTCTATGCGGCTGTTGAGAAGCACGATTTTCCGGAACTCGCCAACCGGCCCGTGATTGTCGGCGGCGGCAAACGTGGTGTCGTCTCAACCGCTTGCTACATCGCCCGCATATCCGGTGTGAAATCGGCGATGCCCATGTTCAAGGCCTTGAAGCTTTGCCCAGGAGCCGTCGTCGTAAGCCCAAGGATGGACCGCTATGCGGAAGTGGGCCGCGCAGCTCGCAAGCTTATGTTGGATCTGACACCCCTGGTGGAGCCGCTTTCAATCGATGAGGCGTTCCTGGATCTCGCGGGCACGCAGCGTGTCCATGGAGCATCCCCTGCCCTTTCCCTTGCCCGACTTGCGAAGCAAATCGAATCCAACTTGGGGATTTCGGTGTCAATTGGCCTTTCCTACAACAAATATCTGGCCAAGGTTGCGTCCGATATCGACAAGCCGCGCGGCTTTTCCATCATCGGCCGTGCCGATGCACGATCATTTCTGGCCAGTCGTCCGGTTTCGCTGATCTGGGGAGTCGGCAAAGCAATGCAGGGTTCACTCGCAAAATATGGAATCACGCAAATTGGTCAGCTCCAGACCATGGACAAAAAGGAGTTAACCCGCCGCTTTGGTGCCATGGGCGAGCGGTTGTATCATCTGTCACGAGGCGAGGACAGCCGCAAGGTATCTGTCGGGGATCCGACAAAAAGCATTGGATCTGAAACAACCTTCGTTGCCGACATCTGCGATACCGCCGCGCTCGAGCCCATCCTCTGGCAGATGGCGGAGAAAGTATCGCGCCGCGCCAAGCGAGCAGGTCTCATGGGCTCGACCATCGTTTTGAAATTGAAGTCCGCCGATTTCAAATTGCGCACCCGCAGCCAAACCCTCACCGATCCCACCCAGCTTGCAGAGCGTATCTTTGAGACCGCGCGCTCACTTCTGCGCCATGAGGTAGATGGAACGGCCTATCGGCTGATCGGCGTGAGCATCTCCAATTTATCGTCCGCTAAATCACATGGGGATCTCGCTGATCTCGATCCGTCGCTTGGCCGAAGAGCCCGCGCGGAGCGCGCAATGGATCAGCTTCGCGAAAGATTCGGTCCTTTGGCGGTTGAGAAGGGATTGGTTTTCAAGAAGGAGGTACCGGACGTCAATCCGCCCACGAGCCCGACCGATTGGATGGACGAAGACTAACCGCACAGCTAATCAAATCAGGCGCGGGACTGACAAGTGGAAGAACTAGTCGCACTTCCCGTAGGGCTTGAGCTGCAATTTGGCGAGACGTGCCTCCAGCGCATAGTCACCGTAATCGATCACCATGTTGCCGGAAACACCGTTGTCGAACATCTCGACCGATACTTCGTAGGTGGGGAGTCCGTCGTTGTTCTCCCCGATTGTTTGATCGTAATAGCTGATCATGGCGGGCCATGCCTTGACACCGCTCAAGCTTTCACTCCCCTCGGCCTTCAATGCATCCGCCGGTCCGTTCTCCTTCCGCTCACCCCCGATAAGTGTGATCGCGACATAGGACTTCGAACCTTCAGTTCCGTCGAACACGCTGCTCTTGTCGCGAAGCTCGCCGCGCTCCGCCGTCTCGATCAGTCGCTGGAGATGCATGACGGGGAATATGGTTCCGGGTGCAAGCTCGAACTCCTGCACCTGCTGATTCTTAACCACGCCATGGGTGCGGCCGCCGGCATCCGTAGAGGCCGTTACCTTTGATTCCGTATCAAGTGCGCTGTCCACGAAGTGGCGCTGGGAGACGTTGAGCGATTTCCCGTCTCCTGCCTCCCAGGTGGAGCTTTGAGTATCGAGCACCCGCACGCTTTGATCGTCACTGATAAATTGGCTCACCATGCGGAAGCTGACTGTCCAGTCTTCGCACTCCGAACCTGAGATTTCGATTGCCAGCCGGCCGTTCACGCCGACAAGGCCCATGCGCTGTTGGGAGCGTCGCAACGACAGATCGTAGACGGCAACATGTGGCTGAAGGCGTACGCCGACTGGGCCGACCGCGAAACTAGGATCCGCTGCCAAAAGGATAATTGTGATCGCGGACAAAATGACGAAACCCGGCCTCATGCTTGCAAACCTCCTCGCCGAATGGTTGACATCATCGGTAGGCTATTGCCTCGTTTCCCGCAATGACTTTCACTCACCGCCAAGCCAATGGGTTACGTCCATCATGCCAACGAAACCAAAAGTGCTCGTCACGCGCAAACTCCCCGAACCGGTGGAAGCCCGGCTTATTCGGGATTTCACTGCTTTACTGAACGTCGATGACCGGCGCATGGATGCGGAAGAAATCTTCAAGTCGGCCGAAGGTTGCCGGGGAATTCTCATTACTCCCAGTGAGAAATGTACAGCGAGTTTCATTGGCGCGCTCCCTCCCACCGTTGAAATCATAGCAACTTTTTCGGTCGGACATGACCACATCGACCTTGCCGCCGCCAAGTCGAAAGGCCTTGTCATTACCAACACACCAGACGTGTTGACCGATGCGACTGCCGATATCGCAATGCTGTTGATACTGGGCACCGCGCGTGGAGCATCCTGGGGCGAGCGCATGGTGCGGGAAGGCCGCTGGACATCTTGGTCGCCGATTGCACCCCTAGGATTGGACGTTACCGGCAGGCGGCTCGGGATCATCGGCATGGGAAGGATTGGCCAGGCCCTGGCGCGACGGGCTCGTGGTTTCGACATGCCAATCTACTACCACAACCGTCGGCGTTTGCCCCCGGAACTGGAGCTTGGCGCAATCTACCATTCGCGGCTGGAGGAGATGCTTCCAAAATGCGATTTTCTCTCCATCAATTGCGCTTCAACCCCACAAACGCGCGGGCTGATCAACTCGGACGTATTTGCAAAGCTTCCTCCACGTGCCATTCTCGTGAATACCGCTCGCGGTGATATCCTCAATGATGACGACCTGTTCCAAGCTCTAAAGTCGGGACAGCTTGCAGCAGCTGGTCTTGATGTGTTCCGTAATGAGCCTAACATCGATGCCCGCTTCCTCGAGAGCGAGAATATTTTTCTGCTGCCGCATCTTGGAAGTGCTACCCCGAATACGCGCACGGCGATGGGTATGCGAGCGCTCGACAATCTTGAGCAATTCTTCCGTGGGCAAACGCCTCGCGACCGTTTGGTTTGACAGGCATCGTTTTGCCAGCCAATGGGTGCTGTGTTATCTGCCGTCACGAACTACATAGTGAGGTATCCAATGAATAAGATTGACGCTCGCCTGAAAGAACTCGGAATCGAGCTGCCGCAGCCGGCCAAACCAGTCGCCAACTATGTAGGCTGGGTGCGTACCGGAAATTTGGTGTTTACCGCGGGACAAGTTCCCCTCAAGGACGGCAAATTCGAATATCAGGGCAAGGTCGGGAAGGACTTCAGCATTGAAGAAGCTGCCAAAGCCGCCCGCACTTGCGCCATCAACATCCTCGCACAGCTCAAGGATGCCTGTGGTGGCGATCTCGATCGCGTCAAGCGTTGCGTGAAGCTTCTCGGATTCGTTAACGGCATTCCGGGTTTCGCCGATCAACCCAAAGTGATCAATGGCGCTTCCGATCTGATCGTCGAGGTGTTCGGCGACAAGGGCAGGCATGCCCGCTCTGCCGTCGGCGCCGGTTCCCTGCCGGTAAACGTGGCAGTCGAGGTTGAAGGGATTTTCGAGGTCGAATAGCTAACTTATGAGTTTGCCGCAGCGGCTGCCTAACCTCGATTGGCTCATCGCACGACCGATTGCTCATCGAGGTCTTCACAATGAGAAAAAGGGGATGCTGGAGAATACCGCTTCCGCCTTTGCGGCGGCCATTGCTTCCAATTATGCCATCGAGTGCGACCTGCAGCTGACAGCCGACCATGAGGCCGTAGTATTCCACGACGATATGCTCGATCGCCTTACCCCAGAACGCGGCAAGGTTGCCGATCGCAGCGTTGCCGAGCTTATCTCCATACCCTTGCGCTCTTCGCCGGAAAGGATACCAACGCTCGCTGAGCTTGCGCGTTTGGTCGATGGCCGCGTACCGCTTTTGATCGAGCTCAAGAGTCAGTGGAACGGGAGTCCTGCTCTTCCGTTTCGCGCTCTAGAGGTCATGAGAGACTACCGGGGGCCCTTCGCGCTGATGTCATTCGATCCCGATTTTGTCAGAGCCCTCAGAGCCGCCTCGCCAACGACGCCCCGTGGCATCGTGGCGGACCGTGTAACAAACCGCCCATGGCAGCGTCTTCCGTACTACCGGCGATTGGAGTTGCGGCATTTCTTACACCTTGAGCAAACCGCCCCGCATTTCGTTTCATTCGATGCCAAGGGCTTGCCATGGCCTCCCGTTCGGCAACTGCGTCAGGTGGGGTTGCCTGTCATTACCTGGACCGTCAGATCTGATGCTGAAGCCCAATCGGTTCGGCGCTATTGTGATCAGATCACGTTCGAAGGTTTTCTCCCATGAGGTGTGTTTGCGAATCCAAATTTGCAGTTCGCTCAACGAGATAGACGCCTCGACCTGGAATGCGCAGGCGAACCCGTCGGGCTTGCCATATAACCCGTTCGTTGACCATGCATTCCTGCTGGCGCTCGAGCAATCAGGATCGGCCACCCGCAAAACCGGTTGGCTTGGACAGCATCTTCTGCTCCAGGGCGACGATGGAAGGATGTTGGGCGCGATGCCGTGCTATCTCAAATCGCACAGCCACGGCGAATATGTCTTCGACTACGCCTTCGCCGAAGCCCTTGAGCGCGCAGGCGGCCGCTACTATCCAAAACTGCAGGTGAGCGTCCCGTTTACCCCTGTGACTGGCCCGCGCCTGATGGCGCCTCCCGGGCCGCAAGAGGAACGCTGCCGCAAATATCTTCTTGGCGGCGCTCTTGAGCTTTGCAGCAAGCTTTCGGCCTCTTCGCTGCACATCACTTTCCCGCCGGAAAACGAATGGCACCTTCTCGGCACCAGCGGCATGCTTCAGCGTACGGACATTCAGTTCCATTGGCAAAATCACGAGTACGGCAGATTTGAAGACTACTTGTCCGAGTTATCCAGTACCAAACGAAAAAACATTCGAAAGGAACGAGACGCTGTCAGAAAGGCGGGAATTCACTGCGAATGGGTCACCGGTAGCGATCTGACTGAGGCCCATTGGGATGCGTTCTTCAGGTGTTATATGGATACAGGCTCGCGCAAATGGGGCTCGCCCTACCTAACTCGGAAGTTCTTCAGCCTGGTCTCAGCCTCGATGGCAGACAAGATACTTCTCGTGCTCTGCCGCAGAAACAACCGGCCAATTGGCGGCGCGTTGAACTTCATTGGCAGCGCGACGCTCTATGGGCGTAACTGGGGCGCGATAGAGCACCATCCGATGCTCCATTTCGAGGCTTGCTATTACCAGGCCATCGAGTTCGCCATTTCACGCGGCCTCAAGTGGGTGGAGGCAGGCGCGCAGGGTCCTCATAAGCTGGCGCGCGGCTATTTGCCGAAAACGACCTATTCCGCCCACTACTTCGCCGAGCCGCAGCTTGCCCATGCGGCAGCGAAATACCTTGAACACGAGCGTCGAGCCATAGCTGAAGATCAGTCGGCGCTTGATGCTCATTCTCCGTTTCGCAATCGAGGAGCAGCCGAATGACGGATTATGACTCAGGCAACATCTTTGCCAAAATTTTGCGCGGCGAAATTCCGTGCCATAAGGTCTATGAGGACACCATGACTCTCGCTTTCATGGATGTTATGCCGCAGGCGAAGGGGCACGTGCTGGTCATTCCCAAAAAACCGTCGCGCAACATTCTCGATGTTGCGCCTGGCGACCTCACAGCGGTAATGGCCACGGCCCAGAAAATTGCTCGGGCCGTCAAGGAGGCATTCAGTTCGGGAGGCGTGCTGATTATGCAATTCAATGAGGCACCAGCGGGGCAGACTGTGTTCCACTTTCACGTGCACGTCATTCCGCGCTACGAGGGCGTTTCGCTCCTCCAGCACGGGCGTCAAATGGTCGACCCCGCCCAATTGGCCGAGCATGCAAGGACAATAGTTGCGGCTCTGCAACAAAGCGCAGGGAGTGCGGTTGAGTAATGAGGTGTCGTTTATCGGGCGAAGAAAAGCTGGAGGATCGCTAACACGACCACCGCCGACGGGTCTGCGAAAGCACCAGCACGGTAGGCGGCATGAGCCTCACCGCAGTGACACTCGCGGCGAGAGCAATGGTGAAAAGGCCCAAACCCTTGCTGAATGAGTCGACGAACACGACTTGGCCTGGCAATGCCCACATGAGAGGTATCATTGCCAGCCCAACCAGCAGATCGAAATCGAGGCTGCGCAGCAAAGCTTCAAAGCCGCAAAAGGAAGCCGCCATGACGGTCCCGGCAAGGCTCGCTGCAGCTCTGACACCACCGATCAGTCCGCGCCTGTCATAACCTGTTGACGCACCCGCATCACCCGCGGCCTGCATGGGCCGTCAATGAACCGATTGCGGGTTACCCTTCGAACCGCCCGTTTTGCTTCGTCTCGGGCGGGAAGCTCTCGGCCTCGGCAATGCCTTGCGTTCCGGAGGTCGCGGCAGCGCCTTTTCGCGGTCGCGATCGATGTAAAGAAATCCGAGCTTTCCTTCACCATCCTCTGTCGGCTCGACCAATACTTTCACGGTACCGCCAGAAGTTAGTCGACCAAACAAGACCTCGTCCGCCAGCGGTTTCTTCACGTGCTCCTGAATGACCCGCGCCAGTGGACGCGCTCCCATTTGGTTGTCATACCCCTTGCGCGCCAACCAATCGGTCGCTTCATCGCTCAGCTCGATGAGCACCTGTCGCTCGGCAAGTTGCGCCTCGAGTTGCATAATGAATTTTTCGACAACCCGGCGAACGATTTCAGTCGGCAGATGGTCGAAGCCGATCATGGCATCGAGACGATTGCGGAACTCCGGCGAGAACATACGATTGATGGCTTCCATATCGTCGCCCTCGCGGACTGTACGCGTGAAGCCATACGCTGCCCTGGCAAGATCCTGCGCACCTGCATTCGTTGTCATGATCAAAATGGCATTGCGGAACTCGACCGTCTTTCCGTTGTGATCGGTGAGTTTGCCATGATCCATGATCTGCAGAAGGATATTGAACAAATCGGGATGCGCTTTCTCGATCTCATCGAGCAGCAGCACGCAATAAGGGTTCTGGTCCACTCCGTCGGTCAGAAGGCCTCCTTGGTCGAAGCCCACATACCCTGGGGGCGCGCCGATGAGCCGGGAGACCGAGTGGCGCTCCATGTATTCAGACATATCGAAGCGCAGCAATTTTACGCCAAGAGTGTCGGCCAACTGCCTGGCCACTTCAGTCTTTCCGACGCCGGTCGGGCCGGAGAATAAATAGGAGCCGATAGGTTTCTCGGGTTCGCGCAAGCCTGCCCGGGCCAGCTTGATCGCAGCCGTCAACGCATCGATGGCCTTGTCCTGCCCGAACACAACCCGCTTCAGGTTGATCGACAGGTCTTTGAGAACCTCCGCATCATTTTTCGAGACTGTCTTGGGTGGAATTCGCGCCATCGTGGCGACCGTTTCTTCGATCTCTTTTGTGCCGATCACTGTTTTACGCTTGCTTTCCGAAACCAGCATTTGCGAGGCACCGGATTCGTCGATGACGTCGATCGCCTTGTCGGGAAGCTTGCGGTCGCTCATGTAACGAGCTGAAAGGTCAACGGCAGACCTGATCGCATCTTCGGTAAAGCGGACCTTGTGGAACTCCTCGTAATAGGGCTTGAGGCCTTTGAGGATTTTCCACGCATCCTCCAGGGAGGGTTCGTTAACATCGATTTTCTGGAAACGGCGCACCAGCGCCCGGTCCTTTTCGAAGTGTTGCCTATATTCCTTATAGGTAGTCGAGCCAATGCACCGCAGCACGCCTCCTGCCAGGGCAGGTTTGAGCAGGTTCGAGGCATCCATTGCCCCGCCGCTGGTCGCGCCGGCGCCGATAACGGTATGTATCTCATCGATGAACATTATGGCGCCGGGATAGCGCTCTATTTCCTTTATGACCGCTTTGACACGCTCTTCGAAGTCTCCCCGGTAGCGCGTACCTGCCAAAAGGGCGCCCATGTCCAGTTGGAAAAGAGTGCATCCCCTCAGTACTTCCGGCACTTCGCCCTTGACGATCCGCCTTGCCAGGCCCTCGGCGATGGCTGTCTTTCCCACCCCCGGGTCGCCGACATAGAGCGGATTGTTTTTCTGCCGACGACAAAGGATCTGGATGGTGCGGTTGACTTCCGCCTCGCGGCCGATCAAGGGATCGATCTTGCCGGATTCCGCCTTCTTGTTGAGATTGATGCAGTAGGCATCGAGGGCTGATTCGCCCTGCTTCTTCCCATGATCGCCGACGGTCTCATCGGAGGTGTCTTCATCGACCCCGCGTACCGGGCGCGTTTCAGAGGAACCTTGGCGCTTGGCAATGCCGTGGGAAATGAAGTTCACCGCATCGTAACGCGTCATGTCCTGTTCCTGGAGGAAAAAGGCGGCATGACTCTCGCGCTCGGCGAAAATGGCTATCAGCACATTCGCACCAGTTACCTCTTCCCTGCCGGATGATTGAACATGTATTACTGCCCGCTGAATGACACGCTGGAAACCCGCCGTAGGTTTCGAGCCTTCCCCCTCGTCAACCATCAAGCTCGACAGTTCGTTCTCGATGTAGTTCTCGAGATTCCGCCGCAGTAACTCCAAATCCACGCTGCAGGCCCGCATGACTGCGGCAGCATCGCGGTCATCGATCAGCGCCAAGAGCAGATGCTCAAGCGTCGCGTACTCGTGATTCTTCTCGCTTGCGATTGAGAGAGCGCGATGCAGGGCTTGTTCCAGGCTGCGGGAGAATGTCGGCACGGGACTGCTACTCCTTTTCCATGGTGCATTGTAGCGGATGCTGGTGCTGTCGTGCAAAGTCCATGACTTGAGTTACTTTCGTCTCTGCAACCTCAAAAGTATAGACGCCGCAAATGCCTATGCCTTTCTGATGGACGTGCAACATGATGCGGGTGGCCTCCTCTCGGCCCTTGTTGAAGAATCGCTCCAGCACATGAACGACAAACTCCATCGGCGTGTAATCGTCATTGAGCAGCAAAACCTTGTAGAGCGAGGGCTTTTTCGTCTTTGGCGCTGTTCGCGTGATGACCCCGGCTTGTCCATCGGTTTTATTTCGGATTTTGTCGGCCATGCCAGACCAAGCAACCTCTCGCTATCCTAGCCCGAGGGTAAATCGTGCCGCGATAATTTAAGGGATTCAACTGTTATTACGAGGGGCGAGTTGCGTCAAAAACCACTCAACGGCAACAAAAAATTACGCCAGGCAGCGTTACGCGCCTGGCGTTTTTCTACGGAACAGACAATAAGAACTTTACTTAATGTTCTTACCGGTTACGTTCGCAACCTGCGTCTCGAACGGCTTGTAGGCTTCCTTGAGGGCAGCTGCGTACAGTTCATTAAACCTGGTCACTTGTGAGAGGAAGCTCTCATAGGCGTCCTTCACATAGCCCTGCTGCAATTCAAGGGCCTTTTCTACGGACTTCGCAGCCATGACCTTCTCGATTGTCTGCGTGCCTTTCTCAAAAGACTTCCGCGAATAGTCGGCCGATTCAGCAGCTATGGTTTGAAAACCCTTGGTAAGCGCCGCAGCGGCGGCGACATAGGCCTCGAAACCCTCTTTGCCGAAGGCCTGAAATTCTTCAACAGACTTGAACATTTCTGCTTTCTCCATTGTGAAACTTGGACGCCGCCAGGCGACGTTGATAGCCATATATGCACTGCACAAAACAAGGTCAAGTTCTTTTTGCAGCGCACAAAATGCCGCATCCTGGCCTTTTACCCCGGGAAGGGGTCCAACATTTACGGATTGGTAACGCTAATTCCCGCACAATTTAACGAGGCATGGCCGTGGTCATGAACCCGGCGGGGAGTTTTCCTTTGGAGAGGACGCCGTGAGCTGCTCATTGTGGACAACAATCTTGTCCATTCCTGGCGGATTGGACGGTTCTCACTTGATTCAGATGGGTGTTTCGCCGAGCGCCACGGTGTTAACCGCTGTTGCGGCATTTTTGCTTCTCTTGACTAAAATCTAATATCGAAGGATTAACGAGGGAGATGACAGTTGATGCCTGCCCGGAAAAAATCCGCTATTGGCCCCACATGATCTTCCTCGTACGCCCAAAACTCCTGGCCTTCGCCCTGTGCCTGCTCGCAGTCAGCGCAGTTCCCGGCTTTGCCGGAGGATTCTCGGCAATGGTGGTTGACGCTCGCAACGGCAAGGTTCTGTTTGCGCAGAACCCCGACGAGCCACGCTTTCCTGCATCCCTTACCAAGGTGATGACGCTTTACATTCTGTTTGAAGAACTCAACGCCGGACGCCTCAAGCTGAACTCGTTGCTGAAGTGCTCGGCCCATGGGGCATCGCGCCCACCATCCAAGCTCGGGTTGCGTCCAGGGGATACCTTGAGTGTCGAGGACGCCATAAAGGCTCTGGTCACGCGTTCGGCCAATGACGTCGCCGCGACCGTCGCGGAGAACATCTCCGGGAGTGAAAAAGGTTTTGCCTACCGAATGACGAATACCGCCCGATTGCTGGGCATGACGCGCACGACGTTCCGCAATGCATCAGGCCTGCCTGACCCAAAACAGGTGACGAGCGCCAGGGACATGGCAACGCTGAGTTTGCGTATCCAACGCGACTTTCCGGATTACTATCGATATTTCCGCATCACCAGCTTCACCTACAGGGGTAAAGTTATTCGCACCCACAATCGTCTTCTCGGCAGGTATCAAGGTACGGACGGCATAAAGACCGGCTATATCCACGCCTCCGGATACAATCTCACGACATCCGTGGCGCGAAAAGGAAAGCGGCTCGTTGGCGTGGTGATGGGCGGAAAAAGCGGCGGAGCGCGAAATGCTTATATGATGCAGATGCTGGACAAGCATTTCGCTAAAGCATCTTCCTCACGGGTAAATTCAATTGCTCCACTCGCCGGAATACCTCCGGGTCTCAGCAGCCAGGATAGACAGGCTCTAGCGTCGGCACTTCCGGCAGGGCCGGGCTTGTCAGTTCCAATGCCCAAGTCGAAGCCCGGTCAGGAAACGTCGGCGTCTATGACAAACACACCATTGCGCAAGCACGAAGACGTACTACCTGAATCAGGCGGTGAACTGGCCACGTTGCTACCCGAAGCTGGCAGCAACCCCCGGCTTGGCACAACGGATGAGGAAGAGGACGGTTCGGACGAAGGCGATCCTGAGTGGCCAGTGCCAAGTTCCTCCAACAAGGCGTCCATGAGCGGGCAGAGGGAAGCGCTCGCCACCGATTCACTGTTTAAGATTGCGGCGGCCGCGGCTGCGGAAGCCCCTGACGCTTCGAATGCTTCGTCAACTCCGAGGTCGGGGGAAACAGCCGGAGCCTCCGGCCCGAAGAAAAGTTGGCAAATCCAAATCGGTGCCTACCCAACCAAGGATGGTGCCCTGCGGATCATTGAAAAGGCGCTGGCGATGGATCTAAATCCACTCGTCGGCAAAACCGCTTTCGCCATCCCGATCACCTCGGGATCTTCAACCCTTTATCGGGCGCGGTTTTCCGGCTTCAGCAAGACGACGGCCCGCGAGGCATGTAAGGTGCTGGCGAAAAAGGGCGTGAATTGCCTGCCCTTGGAGCCTCAAGGATAGGTTTTTTTGTAAGTAGCGTTGCGTCAAGTAAAGGCCTTGCGTCCGCAAGGCCTTTTTTGCACTCCGCCATCCCTTCAGCCCACAAGGGTTTCTTTTGCCTGATTGATCTTCGAGGCAAGATAGTCCGAGCCACCGTGGTCGGGATGATACTGTTTCATGAGCCGTCGGTGCGCCGCACGAATTTCCTTTTCCCCCGATGTCGGTTTCAGCCCGAGCACCGCATAGGCTTCTTCCTTGCTCATGGTTCCCGGGCGTTGAGAACCAGTAGTCTTGCGCGAACCGGACCTGGTTCTCCAATCTGTGTGAGTGCGATCAAGATAGGCTTCAAGCAAATTGGCGCTTTGCGGGTCGGCGCCCTGACATTCCTCAAGCAACATTAGAACCTGCTGGAGCGGCATCTCTTTCAGCCGCCGGCCGGCAAATTGACCGGCGAGGATTTCTCCGTCCATGGACCCGGTATCGTGATCGAGCTCCATCGAAAGCATGTTGGTGCGGACGCTTGATCTCTGCCCCTCGCTGCGCCTCCCCCAGTTGAAATTGCCGGCTTGGAAGGGAAAATTCCGGCCGAGCAGTCCCAGGCCCAGTAAGAATAACGGAGCGGCAATGGCAACTCCGCCGCGCAGCGAGATAAATCCCGCAAGTGCCATCAGGGCTATTCCCGCCGCTTGACGAATGAAAATCGGATTGCCCCGGCCATATTTGCCCACTATCCAGAAAAACACGATCGCAGCGGCGAGCACTATCAATAATTGTGGCATGGCGTCGTTATTTCAGCTGTTCCAGCAACAAAGCCGGACTGCCACCGCGGGTCTTGGCAAAGTCCTGCAGCGCCTTCCGGCCGCCAGCTGCATAGACGGCAACGGCTGACAATAGCTCCCGCAGTTGCTGGGCCGAGCCTTCGTCAAACCGGCAAAAAGCGCCGTGGGTCAGCCGGGCGATCTCGCGAAACGCCCGTTCGGCCACACCGTCGCGCCCTTCAAGAAATGTAAAAAGAGGCACGCCAAGGAGACCGATTTCGCCCGCACTCTGGCACACCTGATCGATGCTCTCCTCAAACGCGTCACCCACATAGACGACGGCATTTATCTTCTGTTTTGCCGATTCCCGCTTGATGTGATGCAAGACCCTCCCGATCTGGGTATATCCGCCCCGGCATTGAACCTTGGTCATCAATTCGGCAAGCGCCTTGGGATTGCTAACCCATTTCGACGATTGGCACTCTCCGAACCCTCGGAAGTAGACAAGCTGCACGTCCAATCCACCAATCCGCGCCGTTTCATGGAACATTTCGGCCTGAATCTGCAGTGCCCGGTCCCAGGTAGGTTGCCGACTCATCGTGGCATCCATTCCAAAGAGCAATCGCCCTCGGACTCCCTCGGGCTGCATCGCCGGGCGCGATTTCACTTCCGCCAGAAACTCGTCGATCTCGGCGCGATTGGATACTGTGTCAGTACGATCCTTTGCAGGGACCGGGGCTTTTGTGTCGGAAGTGCTTACCATCGCTGTTCGCTGTCTCCGAAGCGTCAAGTCGGCCTAGAGATAGGCAAATCGCCTGCCGATTATAAGGCCTAAGCGGCTTGTCCAGAACCTTGAATAATAGCGCGCGCAGCCGCCTCCCCGCTGACTATGGCCGATTCGAACCAGCCGGGAGTTTGGGGGGCGAAGTCTGCCGAGGCAAAGAATAGCTTGTCTTCCGGCTGCCACTCCTCGCACTCGCCAATCCAGGCGGACGCCGCCGGCAGGGCCAGCCAGGTCCCCCGGGAATAGGGGTCACTAACCCAGTCATGCCAATCCCACGCCAGAAGCCGGGCCTCTGGAAAGAACCGTTTTAGGGCATCCTCCACCTGGGTTGGTGAAAAAGGATCGAATTTTCCGTCCATCAGGCCGAAACCGACAATCAAGGCATTGCCATCGGTACTTTGCCGCTCCGCGAAGGCCCATTGGAGGCCTGTAAGTCCACCAGTCACCAAAGTTCCAATCTTGGCACCTTCGGCCTTGATCCAGATTTTGAACGAGCGCCCGCCGTGGCCCAAAGCTATTGCGTCCGATTTTCGCCGGCTGAGAGAAGGAGCAAAGTGAATGGTTGTAAGGACGTTGAGCGGCAGCGCGATTATGACTGCTCCTGCCCGATATGTGTCGCCGTTTTTGCAATGCGCCAGCACGTCCCTCGGGAATTGCTGAACGCTTTCCACGTCCGCGCCGAGGTGCAGGGCAGCGCCCGACGTGTCGATCATCCGGCGCACCAGATCTCCCGCCCCCGAGACGAGCGTATGTTTCAGCGAATACATCATTCCTTCCGGCGAAAAATCCCCGTGTGCACAGCTTGAGAGAAATTCTCCCGCCGAAATTCTACCCGGATCGCCATTGCCGGAAATGCACCACCAGGCCAGAGCCTGCGACCGCATGGCTCGCGTGGCATTGATGCGATGCAGATAACTGCTCATGCTGAGGTCGATCAGATTGATCCCGCTTTGATCGACGGTTATTCCTTTCGCGTAGCGACGCGCATCCTCCATGATTAGGGCATGGCCTCTCCTGTATGCGTCGAGGTCTGTAGCTGCGGCGGGAGCATCGCTGCGAAGCATTCTTCCATCGTGCCATCGCCGTTCAACAATTGCCGCCGTCGGCCTTAGAAGAAAGTCGCATTTATTCGCGTAGTGCCTGATCCGATGGTGAGCGGGTGAGATCCATGCCCCGCCAAACTCCAGCACATCTGCTGAGTTCACGAAGGGGCGGGTAAACGCCCGCCCCCCTGCCCGGTCGCGAGCCTCAAGCACGACGGTTTTGCATCCCGCCGATTGCAGCGCCGACGCTGCGGCGGCCCCGGCAAACCCTGCACCTATGACGATCACATCGTAGTCTTGCTCCGCCATGGACAGTTACCGCTCGGCGGCCGGCTTAAGCGACATCAAAGCGGCGTTGCCGCCCGAAGCGGTCGTATCGACTGACAGCACCCGCTCGAGAGCAAACCGGTGCAGGTAGTGCGGCCCTCCAGCTTTTGGACCGGTTCCGGACAACCCTTCGCCGCCGAACGGTTGCGCACCTACTACGGCACCTATCTGGTTGCGGTTCACATATATGTTTCCAACCTTCACTCGTGAACGCACCTCCTCCATCGTCGATTCAATCCTGGTATGCAAGCCCAGCGTCAGGCCATAACCCGTAGTATTGATCTGCTCGCACACCTCGCCCATCTTGTCGGCTGCATAACGGATGACATGCAGGATTGGCCCGAAAACTTCCCGTTTCAGCAGCTGCAGAGTCTCTAGCTCATAGGCGGCGGGAGAGACAAAAGTGCCATTCGCCAACTCCGGCGCTAAGCTCGGATCGATGATAACTTTTCCTTTTGCCATCATCACCTTCTTATGGACGAGTAGATTGCGCATTGCTTCTTCGTCAATTACGGGCCCAATGTCGGTTGCGTAGTCGAGGGGATCACCGATCCGCAATTCTTCGATAGCTCCTTTCAGCATGGGCAATAATCGGCCTGCAATGTCGTCCTGAACGAACAGGATTCGCGCCGCCGAGCATCTTTGCCCGGCGCTGTCGAAAGCCGAGGAGATAACATCACGCACTGCCTGCTCGGGCAGTGCGGAGGAATCGACGATCATGGCGTTCATGCCGCCCGTTTCGGCAATGAAAGGAATGATTGGCCCCTCACGTGCGGCAAGGGACTGATTAATGAGAGCGGCCGTCTCGTTGGAACCGGTGAAGGCCACGCCCGATATGCGTGGGTTGCCGGTAAGCCGACCGCCGACCCGGCTGCCTTCGCCCGGAAGGAACTGTAGCGCCGCCTTCGGCACGCCGGACTTGTGAAACTGTTTGACCGCCTCGAAAGCAACGAGTGGCGTCTGTTCCGCGGGCTTCGATATGACCGTATTTCCCGCCGCAAGAGCGGCAGCCATCTGGCCGGTGAAGATGGCAAGTGGAAAGTTCCACGGGGAAATGCAGAGAAATACTCCGCGGCCGTGAAGTGTCATTTCGTTGAGCTCGCCTGTCGGGCCCGGCAATGGAACCGACGCCGCGAAATTCTTGCGCGCCTCTGCGGCATAGTAGCGCAAAAAGTCAATCGCCTCTCTTAAATCGGCCTGCGCGTTGTCGAGGGTTTTCCCGGCCTCGCGAACCAGCAGCGCAAGTAAACGTGAACGGTGGTTTTCATAGGCTGCTGCGACTTTCTCCAAAATATCGGCCCGCTTCATCCCTCCAAGCCGATCCCACTCTGAAAACGCTCCCGCCGCACTCTGCACCGCCTGGTCGATTTGCGCATCGCTAGCCTCGGATACCTGTCCGACTTTGACGCGCCGATCGTGTGGCGATCTTATTTCAATCGGTCGTGTGCCCGTCACCGTTTGCCCATTGACGATCGCCGATGCGGAAAAGTCTTCATTCCGCAGGACATGCTCGATTTCGCTTAATAGGCGATCTCTCGTCGCTTTATCCCAAAGGGGCTCTCCAGGTGAATTTCGTCGCGGTGCGAAGATGTCGCGCGGCAATGGGATGCGAGGGTGCGGAATCGATTCCAGAGCGGATGCTTCATCCACCGGGTCTGCTACTATTTCCTCTATTGGCGCCGCGTCATCAGCCAGACGGTTGACAAAAGATGTATTAGCCCCGTTTTCCAACAAGCGACGTACCAGATAGGCGAGAAGGTCCTCATGACTGCCCACCGGCGCATAAATGCGCGCCGGTTGATTTAATCCGTTGGGGTCGATCACATTTGAATAGAGCTGCTGGCCCATCCCATGCAGCCTTTGGAATTCGAAGCGTTTGTCATTTCCCGCCATGACAAATACTGAGGACAGGGTCTGTGCATTGTGGGTGGCAAACTGCGGATAAAAAACACCACGATGTGACAGCATGTATTTTGCGCATGCGAGATAGGACACATCGGTTGCGACCTTTCTGGTGAACAACGGGTAACTTTCAAAGCCCCCTTCCTGTGCGCGCTTGATCTCCGTATCCCAATAGGCACCCTTGACGAGTCGCACGGGAAGCACCCGGCCAGTTTCCCGGGCAAGCTCCGCCAGCCACGCCACGATCGGATAGGCCCTCTTGCCGTAAGCCTGCACCGCAAGACCAAGCCCGTTCCAGCCGCTGAGGCTTGCGTCGGCCGCTAGGCTCCGGAATAGGTCAAGTGAAAGTTCGAGGCGGTTGACTTCCTCAGCGTCTATCGTAAGCCCGAGGTTGGCCGTTTTGGCACGCTGGGCCAGCTCGAGAACGCGTGAACCGAGCTCGCTCATCACGCGCGACCGCGCCTTTTCGTCATACCGGGGATGCAATGCTGAAAGCTTCACCGACATGGAAGGCCGCGCAAACACCTCGCCCGGGCGGTCCCTCGCTGCAAGGGCGATTCGGGCCAGGGCACTCTCATACGAGTCGAAATAGCGATCCGCGTCGGCCATCGTCATCGCGGCTTCGCCCAGCATATCATAGGAAAACCGATAGCCCTGTTGCTCCAGGGGCCCGGCTACTCTCAGCGCTTCCTCAATGGTTCGACCGAGAACAAACTGCCGACCCATGATCCGCATGGCTTGGCGCATTGCTTGCCTGATCACCGGTTCCCCCGAATGTTTCATCAGTCGAGATAGATAAGCTTGGACGTCGGTCTTGGTTTGCTGGCCAAGCTCGATAAAGCGGCCGGTCAGCATTAATCCCCAGGCAGACGCGTTGACGAAGATGGATTCCGACTGGCCGATATGTTTTTCCCAATCTTTGCCTCCGATCTTGTCGGCGATGAGCTTGTCCGCCGTTTCTGCATCGGGGATCCGAAGCAGTGCTTCAGCAAGGCACATGAGCACCACGCCCTCCTCTGAGGAGAGCGAATACTCGTGCATGAATGCGTCAATCCCACCCTGGGCCGAACGGTGGGCGCGGACATTGGCTACGAGTTTGAGCGCGATTTCTTTGATTCTCTTGACTTCGGGGGCCGGAAGGCGTGCGAAGTTGACAAGGTCGCGGACCGTATCGGTTTCGTCGGCGAATAGTTTCGAGCGGATCGGCTCATGACTTGGCAAGGCTGACCTCCGGAATCGACTTTCCTCTTTACAGACCGCGAAGCAAGTTGAATCAAGGTCGAAACGACAACAACCTTCAGGACTTTGTCCTTATGACCTCCACGCCCAAAATAGTCCGCAACGATCAGGACTTACGCAGCATTACGCGAGCCTGGCGTGCCGACGATGCCAAGTCCGCCATCGTTCCGACCATGGGTGCGCTGCATGACGGCCATCTAGCGCTCGTAAACGAGGCGTTTAAACGAGCGGAACATGTTATCGTCTCGATTTTTGTGAATCCGAAGCAATTTGGCCCAACAGAGGATCTGGAGCGCTATCCACGCAATGAGGCCGCCGACCGTGATCTTCTGGCAATGGCGGACGTGGACATCATTTATGCGCCCTCCTCCCTCGATATGTATCCTCCGAACTTTGTCACGACAGTCTCGATTGCCGGTCCTGCCAAGGTTGGACTGGAAGATAAGTTCAGGCCACATTTTCTTACCGGTGTTACCACTGTGGTTGCAAAGTTGCTGATTTCCGCCGACTGCGATTTCGCCATGTTCGGGGAAAAGGACTACCAGCAGTTAAAGGTCGTGTCTCAGATGGTGAGGGACTTGAACATCGCAACGGTGATCATTCCCTGCACCACAGTGCGCGAAGCCGATGGACTGGCGTTATCCTCGCGCAATGCCTATCTCAGTACAAGAGACCGACAGCTTGCCCCGCAGCTCAACCAGATCCTGATGAAAGTTGCCCAAAAAATTGCAGGCGGCAGGCGCCCTCGTTCGGTCCTCGCAACGGCAAGACGCGATCTGGAAGCGGCAGGATTCCGAGTAGATTACTTGGTTGTCCGAAATGCAGACACATTGGAGCCCGTCAAAACGGCACGGGAGCCGCAAAGAGTCCTGGCGGCTGCGTGGCTCGGCAAGACCCGGCTGATCGACAATGTGGCTGTTCCTTGACCTCCTCCCCGTCAAATAGCCTACCTGCCAGGGGAAGGCGGGTGGGGTTGTCAGCCGATGCCGTAGGTTGAACGTTTAAAGCTCGCGGTGAAAAATCTCCCGCCCTTCGGTTGAAAAACCGAGCTTTCCATAAAACTCGCGCAAGCCCCGCGTCTTCTCGGAGTGCGGCGTCAGGGTCACCTGATACCCGGACGCCCCCTGTTGCTTTAGAAAGGTTTCGACCGCGACCACGAGCTCTCGCGCTACTCCCATGCCGCGATGACTTGGCACGACGTAGAGATCGTCCATCTCACCCAGCCAGCCGTACTCGATCCCATATTGCATGGAGACTGTTGCGATGCCGATGGCTTGCCCACTTGACTCGGCGATGAAAAGACCACAGCTGCCGAGCTGGACCAATGCTCGGCAATGCTGGATGATCATCGTGTTCGGAGTGCTGAATGCCTCTTCACGAAAAAACCTGATGAGCAATTCCTCTGCCGCAGTCGTGTCCTCCCCTGGGCAAATGCGCCGAACACTAATGCTCGCACGCTTCACAGCAATCCAAGCTCTGCCAATTCGACTCTTAGACGCTCCGGCATTCGTGCAATGCCTGAGCGCTTGGTGAGGTCGGGTGGTGCGTCGCTTGCACTGAGGTATCGCCAACCCTGAAACGCCCGTCGTGGCGTCGGTCGGACCAGAACATAGTCCGGATCCAAAACGATGCGGCAGCGCTCTATTCCATCGCGTCCGCTAACTGTCTCAAGCCTCAGAATGGGCTGCCTCACAGAGGTCAATCCTCGGATGACCCAGTAAATAGAGCCTCCCTTGAGGATTTCCGCCGCACGCTTGGGAAACATGCGGGTAACATGGCTCATTTGCCGTCCGGCTTTGCGTTCTTCCCGACGCCATTCCTCGAATTCCCTGAGTTCTCCAACTCCGACGCAAAGCTTGATTATGTGCAGCGGCATCTATCCGGCCTCCGCTCCGATGGCGCATAGAAAATCACCCTCTCGCACCTGCTGCCCCTCGGCAACTGAAATTTCCTTGACCAGACCAGCAACCGGTGCACGCAGGGCATGCTCCATTTTCATGGCCTCCAGAACGAGCAGCCGGTCACCAGCGCGGACCCTCATTCCATTGCTTGCATCCAGCTTTAGGACCCTACCGGGCATCGGCGCTCGTACTGTGCCTTCCCCCGTTTTGTCAGTTGCGGTCTCCGAATAGTCAGGCTCGGAAAACGAGAAGTGATAGCCGTCCACATCGACGAAGACTTGAGTGCCGGAACGATGGAAGCGTCCGCTCGTGGGGTGACCGTCCAACAGGAAATGCAAGGTCTGTTTATCGGACGAAATCATCTCCACTCTGTGGTTTTCACCATCCACTGTGATGGCTAGAGCGGTCCCCTCGTACGAGACGGCCAGATCGATAACCCGGCTCTGCATATAAACCGTTCTCCGTTCCCGCCGCACGGCACCTCCCAAGACCCAGCCCCAGGGGACTGCCCATGGAGGGGTCGATCCGTCTGAATGGGCATGAAGCCAGCATACGCAGCCGGCTGCCAGGAGATCCGACAATTTTCGCCCGATAGCAACAAAGTCGTTCAAAAAGCTCGTATGGGGAGCACGTGCGGAGAATTCTTTCGATGAGAGAATCGACATCAGGAAGCCCTTGTTGGTTTTGACACCGAATATGAACGTGTCTCTCAACGCTTGCTGAAGATTCGCAATCGCCTGATTGCGGGAAGGGCCCCATGCAATAACTTTTGCTATCATGGAATCGTAGAAGGGCGATATTTGGCTGCCTCTTGCAACTCCAGCTTCAATTCGAATGTCGGCCTGATTAGGCCATATGACGTCGTGCACCTTACCTGTTTGCGGCAAGAACGATTGGGTCGGGTCCTCCGCATAAATTCGCGCTTCGACTGCATGGCCATGCGCCGCCACGTCATTCTGTTCGACCGGTAATTTTTCTCCAGCGGCTACGCGCAACTGCAGCTCGACTAGGTCAAGCCCCGTGATCATCTCGGTAACAGGATGCTCGACCTGCAGTCGCGTATTCATTTCCATGAAGAAAAAACGCCCCGTTTGCTCGTCGTAAAGAAATTCCACCGTTCCGGCATTCCTGTAGCCCACTTGGCGGGCGATACCCACCGCAGCGTGGTGGATCTTGCTTCGCACCTCATCAGGGATCTGATAGGCCGGTGCTTCCTCGATGATCTTTTGATACCGCCGCTGGATTGAGCAATCGCGCTCGAACAGGTGAACTATTTTTCCGTGGTTATCCGCTATAAGCTGCACTTCAACATGCCGTGCCGATTGAAAAAATCGCTCAAGCAGCACGTTGTTATTTCCAAATGCACCTTCCGCCTCGCGCCGACAGGCATCCAGCGCCGCAGGAAAATCGCCAGGATCGTCCACTATCCGCATTCCTCGCCCACCCCCGCCCGCGACGGCTTTGATCATTACGGGGTAACCTATGACGCTTGCTTCGCGAACGAGACGCGACGGCGATTGATCGCTGCCCCGGTAACCGGGAACGACTGGAACGCCAGCGCGATTTGCGACTTCCTTGGCTTCATCCTTCAGCCCCATCAATCTGATTGCGTCCGGTGACGGTCCAACGAAAACGATACCGCTCCTTTGGCAGGCTTGCGCGAAATCAGCATTTTCGGAGAGGAACCCGTAACCCGGGTGAATAGCCTCAGCCTTGGCGGCAAGTCCCGCTTCGATAATGCGAGAGCCGTTCAAATAGCTAAGACGCGGTTCGGACGCGCCGATATGATGGGCTTCATCCGCTTCGCCGACATGAACTCCATTTCGATCGGCGTCCGAAAAAATGGCGATCGTCCGCATTCCCAGCCGGCGGGCCGTGCGAAGGATCCGCACGGCAATTTCACCGCGATTTGCCACCAACACTGAGGCGAACATCAACCCTTATCCCACCTGTTCTTGTCTCGGGCAACTCACATGGCGAAATAGCTCTCGTCGATCCGCCGGATCTTTATTTCATCCTTGACGCGTACTCCGATGTTGTGACGCATCATCAGACCTGCAAGCTGCCGGCCGCCCACCAGCACCACCCGGAATGTTGAGTGGCTCACGTAGTCATGCGCTGAGGCTGGAAAGAATGACGTGGTGAAAAAGACCCCTCGCGACGATCGTTTGGCGTCGAGACTGCCGACGAAATCGCGAACGGCAGAAATCGGAACCGGGGCCTCCGGCCGGTAGCGCTTAGCTTGCACATAGACTGAATCAATACCGAGTTCGTCCATTGCAACGAAACCGTCAACCCCTCCATCCCCGGTCCGGCCGAGTTTTCTGGCAAGATCCCTATGCGCACGGCCGTAGCCCATAGCAACAAGGAGGTCGATCACCAGGGTCTCGAAGAAAGTGGGAGATTGGCGGCAGATTCGATGGATCAGTGCCAAACCAAGCTCATCGTTAAGTCGTTTGATTTGATTGAGCGCAGCCGTTTCATCGGGCGTGATCATGTTTTCAGCATCGCTTAAGTCCGCAAGACCGGTTTCGCCGGGCAGAGGTCTGTCTGTCACGCGCTCCCGATCGGTCGATTGGGTTTGAAGATAACGCCGCTGCGCGGCCTGCGGATAGGTTTTCCCGGCGATATCCCAACCCCGGGCCGTGAGCCGCATTCCCCGCTCGAGAGAGCCCTCAATGAGACCTTGGAGTTGGAGGTGCGAACGGGCCCAGTCTATGTGGTGCTCAAATAACGTACCCGTGCCGGAAGGAAGCTTGGCGAGCACATCTTGTTGTCCCAATCGCAATTCAGTTGCAAGCAAGTCAACCAAACGCGCTTTGGAAAGTTCTTCCCCTTCAATTGCAAGAATTTTCAACAACGGCTGAATCAGCTCGTGATAGGCGGGCACCGGCATGACGCAACCATCCATTCTGATATCGAGGCTATACAACCCCAGATTGGATAAACGGTTAGGCCGGTAGCTATGTTTTTAGTGAGGTCGGAAAGGTTCCTTAAGCCGCCTTACATGCGGAATATCCCGAACCGTGTCGACGTGTTGGGCGCACCCTGGACTGCCTGCAAGCATAGACCGATCACGGTTCGAGTTTCTTCAGGTGCGATGATGCCATCATCCCAGAGCCGCGCCGTGGCGTAATAGGGGTCGCCTTCCTCTTCAAACCGCTTGCGGATGGGCGCCTTGAAGACCTCCTCTTCTTCAGCCGACCACCTCACGCCCTCCGCCTGAAGTCCTTCGCGTTTGACCGTGGCCAAGACCGAAGCGGCCTGCTCGCCTCCCATGACGGAAATCCGGCTGTTCGGCCAGGTGAACAGGAAGCGGGGACCAAAGGCTCGTCCGCACATGCCGTAATTTCCAGCACCGAAGGAACCCCCGATGATGATCGTGAACTTCGGTACTTCGGCCGATGCAACCGCATTGACCAGTTTCGCACCGTCTTTTGCGATGCCTTGGGTTTCGTATTTCTGCCCCACCATGAAGCCGGAGATGTTCTGCAAGAACAGGAGAGGAATATTGCGTTGACAGCACAGTTGAACGAAATGCGCACCCTTGAGGGCGGATTCGGAGTAGAGAATGCCGTTATTCGCGATAATCCCCACGGGAATCCCGAAAAAACTTCCAAAGCCGGTGACCAGTGTCGTCGCGTAGCGAGACTTGAACTCGCTGAACTCCGATCCATCGACGAGGCGCGCGATGACTTCGTGCACGTCGTAGGAGGTGTTGAACGACTGAGGAATGATTCCATGTAGATCAATTGCCGGATAGACCGGCTCCGCCGGCCGGCCCGTATCTACGGAAGGCGTCTTGGGTAGGTGCCGAACGATCTGCCGCACTATTGCGAGAGCATGCTGATCATTTTCGGCAAGGTGATCGGCGACACCAGACAGTCGCGTATGCACGTCCGCCCCGCCAAGCTCCTCCGCGCTCACCTCCTCCCCGGTTGCTGCCTTCACCAGCGGAGGTCCACCGAGAAAAATAGTGCCCTGATTCCGAACTATGACGGTCTCGTCAGACATTGCCGGCACATAGGCTCCTCCCGCGGTGCACGAGCCCAGAACCGCGGCAATCTGCGCAATGCCGGCGGCCGACATGCGCGCCTGATTGTAGAAGATACGGCCAAAGTGGTCGCGATCTGGAAATACCTCGGTCTGATTTGGAAGGTTCGCGCCCCCTGAGTCGACCAGATAGATGCAAGGAAGCCCATTCTCATCCGCGATTTCCTGTGCTCGCAGGTGCTTTTTTACGGTGATGGGGTAATACGTGCCTCCTTTTATTGTTGCGTCGTTGCAAACAATGACGCAACGCCGCCCCTCAATAACGCCAATTCCTGTAAGAAGCGCGGCGGCGTGAATCTTATCATCGTACATCCCATAAGCGGCGAGCGGCGACAGCTCCAGGAAAGGCGATCCAGGATCGATAAGGCTGTAGACGCGTTCGCGCGGCAGAAGTTTTCCGCGTTTGACGTGCCGCGCACGTGATTTTTCTGGCCCGCCTGCCGCCGCCTCTTCGCGCCTTTTCTTGAGCTGGGCTACGAGTTCAGTCATTCGTGCTGCATTTGACCTGAACTCGGCAGAACTATTATCGATGAGGGACTTGATGATCGGCATTAGCTAGTCATCAGGGCTTGGCTCGGGCCACGGTTCTTGCGCAGCCTCGCTATACCACTGTTTCATTGCGTCAGTGGCAAGGATTGCATCGCAATAAGCCCGTGCTTCGGGAGAAAGCAGTCCCCCGTAGGTATCGAACCGGGATACGACAGGAGCGAACATTGCATCGGCTGCGGTGAAATGGCCGAACAAGAATGGCCCCCCCTGCCCATACGTCGATCGCATGCGGCGCCAATAATCCTCGATCCTCATCGCTTGATCGCGTGCAGGTCCTTGCAGCGGTTTGGGACTCTTTTTGCGTCTGAGATTCATGTCCCACTCGTTGCGCAATTCTTGAAAGCCGCTGTGCATCTCTGCGGAAATCGATCTGGCAGTTGCCCGAGCCGCCCGATCCTGCGGCCACAGTTTGAGCTCGGGGAACAGATCGGCGATATATTCAAGTATTGCAATCGATTCCCAGATAACCGTCTTGCCGTGATGAAGACACGGGAGTTTTTCCGATCTTGCAAGAGCACGAATGTTTGCTTTTGTGTCGGGCTGTCGCAGCCGAATGATAGTTTCCTCGAAAGGTACCCGCGACTGCCTCATCGCCACCCACGGCCGCAGTGACCAGCTGGAAAAGCACTTGTTGCCGATGAACAAATGCAATTCGCTCATGTGCTAGTCCACTTCATCGGCCGCTATGACCCATTGCTCTTTCAACGCCTGACTTTTCCAGGCGCTGAACGCCCTTGTGCCAAAAATAGTGTCCATGTAGTCGCGGCTCGAGCGGCTGACGGGAATTGCATACGTATCGAAGCGCGTCGCCACCGGTGCGTACATTGCATCCGCAATTGTGAATCTGCCGAAGAGAAAAGGCCCAGCTTTGCCATACTCCTTGCGGCAATCTTTCCACAAGCTCTCAATGCGCGCGATATCGGCGCGCGCCTGGTCGGACAATGGGTCACGCAAAGGTTTGCGCCCGCGTCGCAGATTCATCGGGCACGCATTGCGAAGAGCAAGAAACCCTGAATGCATTTCGTTCGCAATTGCGCGAGCGGCGGCACGAGCACCAAGGCGCTTTGGCCACAACCCCCTGTCTGGAAAGACCTCGGCTAGGTATTCGAGAATAGCCAAGGAATCCCACACGGTGATCTTGCCGTGATGCAGCACCGGCAAGCGACCCGCGCCGCTGTGCTTGGCAATCAAACGTTTGGTGTTGGGCGTGTCGAGCGGAATAACCTCTTCGTCGAAGTCGATATCGAACTCGCGGATGGCCATCCAGGCGCGTAGCGACCAGGAGGAGTAATTCTTGTTCGCGATAGCGAGCCTGAATCTTGCCATATGTTACGAGCTTGCCTAACAGCGCTGTCGCTTGATATCGGCAGCAACTAGGGTGAAACTAGCCGAGATGCAACAGGAGGTCACCCACAAAGAAGCCCTCGCGCTGATCGATGGGGGCGAGCTTGCAAGTCTGAAGGAGCTCTCCGACGGGCCGGGTATTGTGCATCTTGCCGGCCACCTGGCGATTCTGGGCATAACGGGAGGAGCCATTCTGCAAGCAACGGGCCCCGCACTCTTGCTCTTCGCTCTAGCCCACGGAGTGGCGCTGATTTTCCTGTTCACACCTCTGCATGAGTCGATCCATGGGACAGCATTTCGTAGTCGCTGGCTCAATGCCGGTGTAGCCGAGGCTTGCGGTTTCCTGCTGTTCCTGCCGCCGCGTTATTTCCGCTATTTTCATTTTGCCCACCATCGATATACGCAAGACCCGGATCACGATCCTGAGCTGGCGACGCCCAAGCCCGGCTCAATCCCTGAATATGCATGGTACCTGACGGGGCTTCCCTATTGGAAAAGTGCCATGCTCATGCTGCTGAACAATGCGCTTGGGCGTCGGATCGGCAAATACGTTCCAGCTTCGGGTGTGCCAAAGCTGGTCCTGGAGGCGCGGCTCTATCTGGCCGCCTATGCCGCAACTGCCGCACTTTGTTCAAGTCTTGGTCTTGTCTCGGTAATCTACCTCTGGCTAGGGCCCCTTCTGCTAGGCCAGCCTTTTCTTAGAGCCTATCTTTTGGCCGAGCACGCCGCCTGCCCATTGGTGGCTGACATGCTGGCCAACACCCGCACCACATTCTGCAACCGACTGATTAGGTTCATTGCATGGAATATGCCTCACCATACGGCGCACCATGCTCTGCCGACGGTGCCGTTTCACCGTTTGCCCAAGCTTACGAATTTGTTGCGCAGCAGATTGAAATCAACAGCGAACGGATACGCAGACGCTCATGGGCAGATCAGAAGGGCCTGGCGAGCCGAGCGGGGCTAGATCGCCAGGGCCCGGCTTGCCGACAGGATAACCATACCCCCGACAAGGGCGAGGTAGATGAAGGCAATCGCAGGTATGGCATAGCTGCGATTTTTGTTCTTTGTCATTAATGCCTCCATCAGGCTTACGCTTTGAACTTGGCCGTACTCTAACCCAGCGACTCTGAACGCAATCCTAAGATTGGATTTAACGTTCATTCATTTTCACAGCGATTTCGGCAGATAGACAAAGGACAATACCGCAACCGCTGCAAGCCACAATCCGAGGACGACAAATACCGCCCCCAGCGGCAAGACCAGCAGCACGATCGAGAATATCAGTGCGGGCAGAAGTTCGGAGAGGTCGATGAATGTACGGTAAACTCCGGCCATCTCCGCACGCTCACGCGCCTTGACAGCGCGCAGGAACGGTATGCCGCCGACCCCGTCGAGCGCTGCACCCGCTACCGCGCCAAGGAGCAGGAACAGCGCTGCAATCCAGGGGTATGCCGTCCCGGCGATACCTGCCAGGACAGAGGCGACGGACAAGACCGCCATCGAGGCTGCAATCACCTGCCGAACGCCGATCCTTTGCGCCAGTCGGCCAAACGCCACCGCCGTCGCCAAAGCCAAATTGCCAAGCGATATCAATATTCCGCCGGTTTCCCCGCCCAAGTCTGCTGCAATCATCAACAGCGGCGCATAGATGAAAAAGGTCGACCAAAAACATGCACGGCCAAAGGCAATTAACCATGCAAGCCTCAGGCGAGGCTGAGCGATAAACCTGCCGATGTTTTGCAACGGGTTGGGGGGCGGCCGGCTGGCGGGTCGGATAATCTCCTGAAGTCTGAGATACCAGAAGACCACCAGGACAAGGGCCGATGCAGCTATGCTCAATCCGAAAGGAGACCAGGTGCCGTAGCGGCTATACAGAAAAACCCCAAGATAGGGCCCGATCGTCCACGACGCTGTTGAGAGCGCAAGCCTCAGCGGCTCCGACTTAACCAAGTCTTGCTTTTTGATATGATCGAGGATGTAGAGGCTGAGTGTGATGTTAAGGCAGGCCGTTCCAACCACTCGGAGGAACATGCCGCTCGCTTGTCCCGGGAGCGTGTGGGTGGCGAGCAATCCGCCCGCTAGCATGAGCAAAACGGTCCCGGCCGTGTAGACCCACCGCCTAGCGCTCATGCCGATAACGACCGGAATGGTTAAGGTTGCACAAAGCCCGCCCAAGCCGACGAGCGTGAACAAGACCGAGACCTTCTGATTGTTCTGCAAAAGATCATAGGCCTGAACGGAAATGACAGTGGCAGCCAGGGCACGGGCGAACGATTCGAGAGCAAACAATATGGCGAAGGCCAAGGCGCCCCGGCGCTTGTCGGCGGATAGCCAAAATCTCCTGGCGCTTTCAACCGCGGTCGATGACAACAGCAGGTCCCTGGACAGATGTGCTTTTGCCCCCTTTGCCCGACAGCACAGCGCCATGCAACCGGCGGCCGAGCAGCCCTTGCATGCGGCCGAAACATGGCTTGCCTCAGAGGCCCACTTGAGCCTAATCACGAGGTCGGAACTGGGACGGCTTCAATGGGCTCGGAAAAACAAAGAGTTGCCCTAGCGTCGCTTGCCGCCAGCGCTGGCCTTGCCGCGGCGAAGCTGGTGGCGGGCATTTTCACCGGCTCCCTCGGTATTCTCTCCGAGGCCATTCACAGCCTGCTCGATGTCGGAGCCACCACCCTGACGTTCTTCGCCGTGCGTTATGCCGATCAGCCCGCCGATGAAACCCATCACTACGGGCACGCAAAGGCAGAGAGCGTGGCTGCCTTAATCGAGACCAGCCTGCTCTTTCTCACCAGCGGCTGGATCATCCTGGAAGCTATCCACCGCCTCAGCTCACCTGGCTCACACGTTGCAATTCTGTGGTGGGCCCTGCTCATCGTGATCGCGTCGATCGTGGTCGATTTCAATCGGGCCCGCGTGCTGAAACGGGTAGCACGGAAGCATTCGAGCGAAGCGCTTGAGGCGGACGCGCTGCATTTCAGTTCCGACATGTGGAGTTCGCTCATTGTCCTCATCGGGCTCATCGCAGCCTGGTTCGGCTATCCGCAAGCCGATTCAATTGCCGCCATGATCGTCTCGCTTTTCATCGCGCTGGCAGGTCTGCGCCTTGCCCGACGGACGCTCAACACCCTGCTTGACGCTGCTCCCGAAGGAGCGGTCGACCGCATCCGGCAGCTCATTGAGCAAGCCGACGGCGTTCTGTCCATGCGCCGCTGCCGCATCAGGCGAGCGGGCGCAGCCCTCTTTATCGATCTCGACATCAACGTTCGCCGCACTTTGCCGCTGGATGAAGTCACCGAGATCAAGGATCGGCTGGCCGACAGCATCAAGGGTGTTTTTCGCCAGGCAGACCTTTCCATCAACGCTCATCCCGTCGCCCTGGACGATGAGACGGTGTTCGACAAGGTGATGTTGATTGCCCGTCGGCGGTCGCTCGCCATACACCATCTCACGGTTCAAAACCTTGCCAATAAGTTGTCAGTTAGCTTCGATCTCGAAGTCGACAGAGCGATGAAGCTCGCCGAGGCGCATGATGTTGCCACCGGCTTGGAAAAAGCCCTGCAACGCGAGCTTGGCCCGGAGGCGGAAATCGACACGCACATCGAGCCCATTCACTTGCGTGGTCTTGAGGGTGAGGAAGCAAACGTCGAGGAACGCAATGTAATCGAGCATTGGTTGAGACGGTTTGCCACCGAAATCCCCAACCTCAAAGATCTTCACAGCATTCGCATACGGCGCAATGCCCATGGTGTCTTCGTGACCTATCATTGTCGAGTGAACGGTGAGCAATCGGTGGAAACGGTGCACGAAGCTGTGGATGAACTTGAAAGCCGGCTGCGCAAAAAACTACCCCAGGTCCGTCGCGTCATAGCCCACGCCGAGCCATTGAGCGCTGCTCCGCATTGAATGCCCGGAAGGCGGGCGTTGGGGGTTAGATTGATTTCAGGTATTGAACGAGCGCGCCGATTTCCTCATCCGACAGATTAAGATCAAAGTGCGTGTTGTAGTGATTGACGACGTTCTCCAGGGTGGCGAATCTACCATCATGGTAGAACCCGCCTTTATGGATCTTCTCCGTATCCCATAAAGCCCTGAGCGGAGCTGTCCTGTAGCGACCATCGGGTGAGCGCATGGCCTGGAAGTCGTCGATGCCGATCTCCTCGGCGGTGTGCAGATTCCAACCTGGCTCGGTGAAGATGGGCGGCACGTGGCAGCTGGCGCATTTGGCCTTCTCGTTGAACAGCGTTTCGCCCTTTTTCGCTGCAGCTTGATCAAACCCGGCCTTCGGCGCTTCCGGCGTCGGCAGAGATAGCTGGTAGAAGTGCAGTGCCGGCAGCTTTGCTGTTATCAGGTCCTTGCCGGTTTTCTCTTTATGCCCCTGCTTGGTTCGCGCCGCCACCGGATATTTCTTGGCGTCATCCGGCCGCGGGTCGAAGAACACGCCTTGACCATGCATCTCCAGATTGGCGACATAGGCGTTCCAGTAGCTGACGTTTCCCCATGCTCCGGTCCATGTGTGGTTATTGACGGACAAAATCGATTATCAATCCGGATTAAAGGAACCGCTCAGTCCCGTAAGGCGCAATGAGTGCGTTCTGCCGATCGCCGAGAACATCTTCCGCCACATAGGCTCCAATTGCTGGCGCATTCGTCACGCCGGAATGCATCACCGCAACATAGGCTCCCACCACTCCAGGGATCCGACCAACGATCGGGAGCGTGTCCTTGGGTGTGGGCCGGTATCCGATTGAGTAGCGGGCCAGGCCGAGATTTTCCGTCCCGCGTACGGTTTTTCGCAGAATATCCATGAGCTCGGCTGCCACTGCCACCGGACCTAGGTCGGGGGCCGAGCCGCCAAAATCGGATCCCGCAACTATTTCCCCGGTCGGCGCCTGACGCATATGAATGTCCGGAGCTATGATTAAACCTCGCAATAACCGTCTGATAGGCAGCGTATGCAGCAACAATCCAGGCGGCGCATCGATCTCAAGCGAAACCCCTATCGTTGCCAGAAGCGCCGCCGTTCCGGTGCCAGCTGCTATGATGAAATGGTCCGCTTCGATCGGACCGTCGGCGGTCATCGCTGAATTCACCCGATGGCCGATGAGATCGAGGCCATGCACCGTGGTTTGTACAATCCTCGCCGCTGATGCTTTGAGAAGAGCCGCTGTGGCAAGATTAGGCTCAACCGAGCCTTCAGCCGCGGCATGAACGGCCAAGCGCGGCGGCGTCAGCAGGTGCGGCTCAAGCTTTAAGGCTTCCCCGGCATCCACCAAGCGCAAAGGGTACCCTCTGCTTCCAAACTCCACCGCAAAGGTGCGCAGATCCTCTTCGCTCATGTCATAGGTGAGGCTGCCTCCCCAGCTAACCCCGAGGTCGGGAATCTCCTGCTCAAGCTTTCGCCAGCGATTGAGGCTGTCGAAGCGCAGGCGAAAATAGATGGGATCGTTGCCCCAACTTGCATTGATCCAAGCGAAGCTGTTGGGAGTTGCTGTGCCGCCTATAGTTGCCGCTAGCACCGTCACCTGTGCCCCTCCCCTCGCCAGATGATAGGCGATCGAGGCTCCCAATATTCCGGCGCCAATGACGATGACGCGTTGCACAGGCTCGCCTACGCACTCTCCTCGAACAACTCGCGGCCGATCAGCCAGCGGCGGATCTCGCTTGTTCCGGCACCAATCTCGTAGAGCTTGGCATCACGCAGCAGCCGTCCCGTTGGATAGTCGTTGATGTAACCGTTTCCGCCAAGGCATTGCACGGCCTCAAGGGCAAGCCACGTCCCACGTTCCGCCGCATAGAGAATTGCACAAGCCGCATCCTTGCGCGAAACCCGCCCTGTGTCACAGGCTCGGGCAACCGCGTAGACATAGGCTTTCGATGTGACGAGCGCTGTGTACATGTCGGCGAGCTTGCCCTGCATAAGCTGAAATGCACCGATTGGCTGGCCGAACTGCTTGCGCTGATGCACGTAGGGAATGACTTGGTCCAGCGCCGCCTGCATGAGGCCGCACGGACCGGCAGCCAAAACCGCGCGTTCGTAATCCAGTCCCGACATGAGGACTTCGACGCCCCTACCCTCACCGCTAAGGAGGTTTTGCTCTGGTACCTCGCAATCAACGAATACCAATTCCCCAGTTTCCGATCCGCGCATACCAAGCTTGTCGAGCTTCTTACCAACGCTGAAACCCTTGAAGCCTTTTTCAACGATGAACGCGCTGATCCCGCGACTTTCCGCGCCGGGGTTGGTCTTGGCGTAGACAACGATCACATCGGCAACTGGACCGTTGGTGATCCAGAACTTGGTACCGTTAAGAATGTATCTGTCTCCTTTGCGCTCTGCCTTCAGACGCATAGAAACGACATCAGAGCCCGATTGCGGTTCCGACATTGCAAGCGCGCCTACATGCTCGCCAGAAATGAGTTTCGGCAGATAAGTACGTTTTTGCTCGCTCGTTCCGTGTCGGCGGATCTGATTGACGCACAGATTCGAATGAGCGCCATAGGAAAGCCCAACCGAGCCTGAGCCGCGTGAGATTTCCTCCATGGCAACGCAATGCTCCAAATAACCGAGCCCCGCACCGCCATATTCCTCCTCCACCGTGATGCCCAAGACGCCGAGCTCGCCGAGTTTTGGCCACAGATGCCGTGGAAAAACGTCGGTGCGATCGATCTCTTCGGCAAGGGGTGAAATCTCCTTATCAGAGAAGTTTCTGACCGTTTCCCTGATGGCGTCCGCTGTCTCGCCCAGGCAGAAATCGAGTCCCGGATAATTGCTTTTCATCATCTTCTGCTACATCCTACCAACCCAGAAGGTTTATAAGTCATAAGCCCGTTCCGGCGAAGGCCGGATTTGTGTCTTGCAGGTCAAGAGGGAGATGCATCATGAATACGGTCATTCACAGGGCTCCATCGGTCGATGCGGGCGTGCGACGGGTTCAGGATTTCGAGTCGCCTGCGGCGGTTCCCCTACTCTCAACCCAGCTCCTCGTCACTGCCGAGGGAGAGCTCAACCAGGAGCTCAATAGCTTCCTTTTTGATCCGCCGACCAACCCTGAGCTGCTGAAGGGGAAGCAAATTGCCATCTGCTGCACGAATGGCGTGGAAGAGGTGGAGATTGTTGGTTCATACCGGTGGCTGACCGAACATGGCGCGACCGTGCACATCGTCTCGCCGAAGGCGGGGCAGCTGCCAGCCAGCTACGGGGTGAAGATGCCCCCCATTGCCGAGACGCACGTTTTGGCCATCAGGTTGATGGAAAACGCCGGCTGGCTCAAGATCGATCGACACCTCGAGACAGCTGAGGCTGGGGACTATGACGCCGTGATCGTTCCCGGTGGCTGTTGGAATCCTGACTTCCTGCGTGCTGATCGCAACGCCCATCGTTTTCTGCAGGCAATGCATGCCGCCGGCAAACCGGTCTGCGGCATTTGCCATGGTCCCTGGGTGCTCATAAACGCCGGTCTTCTCAAGGGCCGCAGGGCAACGGCTGTCTGGAACATCCATATCGACTTGCAGAACGCAGGAGCCGAGGTAAGCGATGAGCCGGTGGTGGTGGATGGCAACCTCATCACCGCGCGGTTTCCCTATGATCTGCCGAGGATGGTGAAGGCACTCGTCGCGCAACTTGTGGCTTAAACGCTCAAGGACTTGCCACAAAAAGCTTTCCATAGAGATAAGCCGAGACGAGCGAAACGCCGACAACTACAACGAAAATCAGGGCGATGATGGCGACAGCGGTGAGAACGGTTCTTGCCGATATCCCCGGTTCGCACAGCGGCAGCAAATTGTTGGAGAGCGCAGCGAGCACGACCATCGCACAGCCAATTCCAAACAATGTTAGGCTGAAGGGTTGAAAAATGAGGACAAGCGCCACAGCACCAAGGCCAATGATGAAAAATTCCAGCCGCGTCGCCGAAGCAACTGACATGCCTTGAGTCGGCTCGTGTTCCATCACGATCGCACCGCTTTGCCGTCTCCGTTGAAAAGGTGAGTTTGCCGCGGATCAGGTTTGAGGTGAAGCTTCTCGCCTATCCGGACTTTCACCTGCCGCGGCACCACCACCCTGATCTCGTGCCCTGCCTCGCCTTTGGCGTGAACAAGCGTCTCGGCACCCATCGGTTCGATCAGCTCCGCCTTTGCGGTAATGGTGTCTTGTTCGCCGCTGTCCCTCAGATACAGAGCGCGCGGCCTAATGCCAATGGTCACTCGCGTTAAGTCAAGTTGTTTCGCGGCCGGGTCGACCTCGATCTCGACCGTCCGCGAATTCATTCCAATTGACGCTTTCTTACCCTCGATGCCTCTGAAGTCCACTTCCATGAGGTTCATCTGCGGGGTGCCGATAAAGCTTGCCACGAACACATTCGCAGGCCGAGCGAAGACATCATGCGGAGTCGAGATCTGCTCGATGATCCCTTCACGCATGATGGCAATTCTATCGGCCATTGTCAGCGCCTCGAGCTGATCATGGGTAACGATAACCGTCGCCTTGGAAAGACCCGCCAAAACCTCTTTGATCTGACCCCTCATCGACTGACGGAGCTCGACGTCGAGCCTGCTTAACGGCTCATCGAACAGAAAGCAGTTGGGATCGCGGATAATGGCGCGGGCGACCGCCACCCGCTGCTTCTCTCCTTCTGAAATGTGGCCGGGCAAACGGTCAAGAATGGCCTCTAGATGCAACAAGTTGGCAACCTTGGCAACTCGTCTGCCGATTTCCTCCTTCGCCAGCCGCTCGTAATGCAGGGGAAAGGCAATATTTTCGCCGACGGGCAATGCCGGATAGAGCGCATAGAATTGAAACACCATCGCGATATCGCGCTTTTCTGGAGGCAGATCGTTCATGCGCTTGCCAGCAACGACGATGTCTCCATGAGTCGCCTGCTCCAGCCCGGCGATCATGCGCAAGGTTGTAGTCTTCCCGCAGCCCGAAGGTCCCAGAAGGCAAACCACCTCACCGGCAGCCACTCGCAGGTCAACATCGCGGACAGCGATAAAATCGCCAAATCGCTTGGTCACTTCGGCTAGTTCGATCGTAGACATGACGTGCCGTCACCTCTTAATTGTGCCGAACGTCACCCCACGCAGGAGATGGTTCTGCAGGAAGAACGTGACCAAGATGACCGGAATGAGGAACAGTGTCTCTATGGCCGCCAGGAGACCCCAACGCACGCCTATATCGCCGCCTATGGTCTGCGCCATTGCCACCGGCACCGTACGCGTCTCCACTCCGGAAAGAAGAAGGGCGAACAGATACTCGTTCCACGTTAGGATCAGGCCGAAAACAGCGGTGGCAGCGAGCCCCGCAATCACCTGCGGCAGGCTGATCTTCAGGAACACGCGAGTATCGGAGGAGCCGTCTATGCGCGCGGCGTCTTCCACATCCGTAGACAGTTCATCGAAAAAGCTTTTCATCATCCAGATGGTGAAGGGAAGATTGAATGCCGTGTAGAGGGCGATGATGCCGACGTAGCTTCCGGCCAGACCCGTAACCCGAAACATGAGGATAATTGGAATGATCACCACAATCGCTGGCAGCATGCGCGTGGTGAGAATTATGAAAAGATATGTGTCGTTGCCCTTCAGTGGATAGCGCGAGAAACCGAATGCCGCGAGCGTCCCGATCACCAGTGCCAGGAATACGCTGGTTCCGGCGATGAATATTGAGTTGAAGAAATAGAGATCGAAATTCGTGGCCTGCGCGTCAGCACCGGCTGAGTACGGGCGACTGAACACACCCACAAAGTTCTCGAGCGTCGGTTTGAACACAAGTTTAGGCGGAATCGACAACGTGTCATTGTAGCTCTTGAACGCGGTAAGGATGATCCACAGCACCGGAAAGAAATATGCAACGCTTATCACTGTTGCGACCAGTGTCCGGCCCCAACCAGCTTCTCCCACACCAGAAGGCTTACGAAAGCCGAGCCGTTCAGCAATAGTCACCGGGGGAACAGCCATTGGCTCAGGCCTCCTTCGCACGGCGTGTCGCCAAATAGAGATAGAGATTGGTCAACACGATCACGATGAACAGCAGTATGTACGACATTGCGGTGGAATCGCTGGTTTTGTTGAACTGAATCGCCTGTCGGTAGACGTAGATCGCGACGGTTTCAGTTGATGTTCCCGGCCCGCCTTCGGTCAGCAGGAAAACAATGTCGAATAGCTTGAAGGCCTCGATCGTGCGAAACAACAACGCCAGCAACAGAAGCCCGCGGATATAGGGGAAGGTAATTGACCAGAACCGTCGCCATCCCGAAACCCGATCGATTGCCGCGGCCTCGTAGAGATATTTAGGAACGCTCACAAGGCCGGCTAGCACAAGCAGCATGACGAATGGCGACCACATCCAAGCGTCGGCAAAGACGATGCCAGCCATCGCTCCTTGAGTTGTGGCCAGAAGAATGAAAGGTTCGCCGGTGAACAGTCGAACGAATTGGCTCAAAAGGCCGAAAGTGGGCTCGTAGTAATAGCGGAAGAAGGCGCCGACAGCGACGAAGGAAAGCATCATCGGCGTGAGCACAAGGATGAGAAGATATCGACGCAAAGGAAACTGCTTTGCAAACAGCATCGCAAGCAGGAAGCCCACCGTCATCTGAACCACAACCGTGATGACACCCAGTATCGCCGTCGTATGCAGATGCTCCCAGACGACCGTGTCGGTGATGATTTTTTCGTAGTTGTCGAGCCCAACAAACACCGGCTCGCGCATCCGGTTGGCGCGATAGGAAAAAAACGATAGTCCCAGCGACCACATCAGCGGGAAGATGTTCATGATAAAGAGGAGCGCGATCGCCGGGGCGACCAACAACCCGCCCTTGTAGCGTCCCCAAGCGTTGACGACCAGACTTAGGGCAAACAGGCTCCACATCGCTCCGGAGACCCAAAAGGAGATTGCAGGCGGCAGGAAAACAATCGCTAGCGCCATGACGACGACCGCCGCGGCAAGCGCTAACGCCCAATTGTTCCAGCGCAGCTCGGCGAAGCGGGTCAACGACACCGGCGATATCTGGTTTATTTGTGTCATGCTGAATGGCCGCCGTTACAGCAAATGAATCCGTGCGCCTGTGGAGGCGCACGGAAACTCTGTCGTAAACGCTAGTCCTGTATGTGGCCTGCTTCCTTCAGCAGCTTCTCCTGGAAAGTAGCGATGTTGTCGAGCGTCGTCTTGGCATCTTGCTTTCCGGTGATAGCCAAGTCGTACTGTTCCTGTCCTTGAACGAGAAGCTCGAAGAACTCGGGGATGTGCCAGGTATCTTTCTGCCATTCGAGGCCGGGAGCCCACGTCCGGTTCCACGGACGATAGCCCACATATTTCGGGTCGTTGTAGACTGATTTGATGGCGCTTTGCCCGCCAGCTGCAGCAAATTGATGCTGCACTTCGGGAGACAGCCACCACTTCACGAAATCGACCGCCTCCTTGATCTGCTTGTCGGTGGTCCATGTCATCAGCACGAACGGCTGCCCGCCGATGTTCGACCAGCGGATGATCTTGCCGTCAGCGCCACGAAGTCCCGGCATTTGCGCAAAGGCAACCTTATCGGCAACCTTTGACGTCTGTGGATTGATCGTGCTTTCGCCAAAGCCGATCCACTCGATATGCATTGCCAGCTTGCCTTCGCGGAACAACTCATCCGTCTTGAAGATATCCATGCCGCCCGTTTTCACCACTGGCGGCATGTATTTCGTCAGCCGCAGATAGTGTTCGAGCGCCTTTACTGCTTCTGGTGAGTTGACGACGCCTTCTGCATGGCCTTTTGGTGCCTGCGTTTCATCCCAGATGTTGCCGCCATATTGCCAGATGAAGCCGTTGACCTGCATTGTGTTGAAGTCGTAGGCCTTCCCGCACTGGTAGGCGATTCCATAAAAATCGTCATCGAGCGTCTGTCCGGCGAGCTTGTCACCCTTCTTGCGCATGAAGAATTCGCCCATTTTCTCGAACGTGTCCCAATCGACATCGTCCATTTCTTCCGGCGTGCAGGGCAGTTTCTGATTGTATTTGGCCTGGAAGTTCTTCTGCTCTTCTTCGTGGCAGAGAACGTCGGTACGGAAGTAGGTGATGAGAATATCCGGCATCTGCGGGAAGCCGTAATAGTTCTCAGACTTGTACGGATAGGTGGCATAAGCCTGCAGCGGAGCCGGATGCATATCGCTGAGCGCCGCCTTCAGCTCCGGGTCGGCATCGATTAGATCATTAAGCTTGCGATAGTAACCACCTTCAATGAAGGCGCCGAGCCACTGCGAGTCCGAAACCGCCATGTTGTATTTTTGCTCGCCCGAGGTTAGCGACGCGTTGAGACGCGTGTAATAGTCTGGCCACGGAATAAAATCGATTTCGAGTTTTACATCGTTACCGGAAGGTGCCTTGTAGTTTTTGTCAAATAGATCCTTCATGATGCGCGTGGGCGGCCAATCCGGAACCGCCATTTTCAGGACGATTTCCTCCGCCGACGCTGGAGCAATTGCCCCTAGGGACAAGCAACCTGCGACGGCGGCCGTGCTGGCAAACGCCGTCAGTCTATAGTGCAATGACATTCTCTTTTCCTCCCAATCTGAACACTACCCTTTTGTCACAAATCCCGGCTAACTGCCGAGCCGTCGTGACCACGGAATAGATGAACCTTCGAGGGGTCCAAGGCTATAGGTAACACATCGCCGACTTTGATTTCGCTTGCCTGCGCCTCCGGAAGCAATATGCGATAAGTGTGGCCGGCCGAGGCAAGCGACACAACAGTGACATCGCCCAAAGGTTCGAGCAATTGCACCGCCGGTTTCGCCTGGGCCAATTTGGGGTCTGCGATACGCAGGTCAGCTGGACGAATTCCCATAACTATGCGTTCGCCCGCCGCTAGCTTCACTCCTGTTGCAGGCACCTCTATCGGCCCGAAAGGTGTGTCAAGGCTGGATGCGCTGGAGTTTGCGGCCACATCGATAAGGTTCATATGCGGTGAGCCAATCTTGGAAGCAACATAGAGGTTCGCTGGCTTCTCATAAAGCTCATCCGGCGAACCCTGCTGCACAACCGAGCCATCGCGCAAAACTGCGATTTCCTCGCCCATCGACAAGGCTTCCAACTCATCCGGCGTCGCATAAATGATAGTCATTCCGAACTGCCGGTGCAGTCGTTTCAACTCCGCTCTCATGTCGTGGCGCAGTTTGGCGTCGAGATTGGTGAGCGGTTCGTCGAGAAGGAGGATTTTCGGATGCCGTATCAGCGAGCGCCCGAGGGCGACCCGCTGCTGTTCTCCACCTGATAGGGTACCAGGTTTGCTGGTCAGACGATGCGACAAGCGCAGTATGTCGGCCGTCTCCCTGACCCGCCTGTCAATTTCGGCCTTGGACACCCCTTCCTCACGGAGCGGATAGGCGAAGTTTCCATAGACGCTGAGATGCGGATAGAGGGCGAAGGACTGGAAGACCATGGAAATCCCGCGCCCGACGATTGGAGCGTCGGTCATGTCCGTTCCGTCGATTTCCACCCGGCCGGAGTCGGGCCTTACAAGCCCCGCAATGGTGCGCAGGGTAGTGGTTTTGCCAACCGAACTCGGGCCGAAAAGAACAAAAAAGCGACCCTTCTCAACGTCAAAGCTAAGGGATCGAATAGCGGTGACCGGCCCATAGGCCTTGGTTACGCTGTGCAAGCGAAGCGCCAACAACCGCTTCTCGCCCATTTCACCTTCCGGCAGACCACGAGGAACACGACTAAGCTCCGGAATAATAGAGTGGTTTTGCATTTGGTGACAACTTACAAAGTTGCATCAAAGCCCATCCGGCGGCCCTTCGACTGGTTCCCATCGTCTCGATTGGGCGGATCTGAGGACTGCATCGGTGACAAAGTCGGTCGCAAGGGCGTCGCGGAAAGTCGGAGAGGCAAGTGTCGATGTGTCTAGTCCTTCCAGGAAATCCGCCACCTGGTGGATGAAGGTGTGTTCATACCCGATTTGAAGTCCCGGCACCCACCAGTGCTTCATGTAGGGATGCTCGCTGTCTGTGATATGCACCGAACGCCATCCACGCAATTTTCCCTCATCGCGATGATCAAAATACTGGAGACGGTGAAGATCGTGCAGGTCCCAAAAAATCGAGGCATGCTCGCCGTTGATTTCCAGGGTATAAAGCGCCTTGTGCCCACGCGCATAGCGTGTTGCCTCAAACGTTGCCAAGGAACCGTTGCGAAAGCGGGCCAGGAAAGCGGTGGCATCGTCGATGCCAACTTTCTCAGTCTTGCCGGTAATATTGTGATGCCGCTCTTTAATGAAAGTCTCCGACATGCCCGAGACGGACTCGATACCGCCGTTGAGCCACATCGCCGTATCGATGCAATGGGCAAGCAAGTCTCCGGTAACGCCGCTTCCGGCCACATCAACGTCAAGCCGCCACAGCCCTTGCCCGCCTTGTGGCAGATCTTTGGATATCGTCCAATCTTGCAGAAACTTGGCGCGGTAATGGAACACCTTACCCAGCCGCCCCTCATCGACAATGTGTTTCGCCATCGTCACCGCGGGAACTCGGCGATAGTTGTACCAGACCATGTTCGGGACTTTGGCCGCCTCCACGGCCTTGACCATTTCTCTAGACTCCGCGGCGTTGCGCCCCAGAGGCTTCTCGCACAAGACCATCTTTCCGCGATGAGCTGCTGCGATGGCGATTTCCTTGTGAGTATCGTTGGGGCTGGCGATGTCGATTAGATCGATATCCTTCCGCTCGATCAATTTCCGCCAATCAGTTTCACTCGATTCGAAACCCCATTGCGCGGCAAATGCCTTAACTTTTGCCGTGTCACGTGCGCAAACTGCTGCAAGAACCGGTTGATGCTTCAACTCGAAAAATTGATTGACCTTCGCAAACGCATTCGAGTGCGTCCGACCCATGAATCCGTAGCCAACGAGCCCAACCCTAAGCTTTTTCCTGGCACTCATATGATCTCCCTGTTCAACCGGAATCAGGCTTGCCAGCCGTGGGCATTACGAACGTTCACCATGGCGCCGAGGATGTCGTTCCATGTCTGAGGTCTCATCATCACGTCATTGGGGAACATGCAGCCATCCCAGCAGATGTGCCGCATCGCGCGCGTGACCTGACCCTTTTCATCGCGCAGCCAGTAACCGGCATCGTGTGTGATATCGAGCTTGCCTTGCGGATCGGTAGCAAGACAATGACGGCCAGTTTTATCGTGTGAGCCCAGACCCTTCACCGTGGCGTCGTTTTGGGCAACATGAAAATCGACTGTCCAGGGCCGCAGCGCATCGGTCATTTTCTTCAGCGCGGCCCGCAACGTGTCTTTCTGCTTCCAATCGAAATCCTTTGGCAGAAGACGGCTTTCCGGCGCATTGTAGCCCAAGGTATACAGCAGCGTATGGGCCATGTCGGCCTGAAAACCCAAAGTCTGCGGCCTCCCTACCTCTTCCAGCAGGTTAAGCATGTCTCTCCAGCTGTGCATGCCGCCCCAGCAGATCTCTCCTTCCGCCGCCAGCCGCTCGCCATGGCTCTCGGCAACATCACAGGCTTCTGAAAAGGTCTTGGCAATCTTTTTTGTATTGGCGCGCGGGTCTTCAGCCCATGCCTCCACGCTGCTGGCGGAATCGATACGCACAATGCCGTTGGGCCGGATCCCTAGCTCACGCAATTGAGATGCTATTCGGCAGGCCTTTCTCACCATGCCGATGAACCGGCCCCGCTCCTCCGCACTCCCCATTGCAGAACCGCCCCCCACCGGCGGCCATACGGGCGCTACCACTGAACCCACCTCGAGACCCTTCGCGTGCACCTTGTCGGCTAGCCGCCTGATATCGTCTGCAGAGGAGTCAATGCTGGTGTGTGGATCTGCGAGAAAAAGATCGACCCCGTCGAACTTAACACCATCGACTTCGGCCGCAATGGTGAGGTCGAGCATTGTATCGAGGTCGATCGGCGGCTCAGAGTCGGGGCCTTTGCCGACTAGTCCCGGCCACATTGCATTGTGCAGTTTCGGAAAATTGTTCCGGCCAGGCATTGATCTCTCCCATGAGCGCTCTGCTACGTCGCGCCCGTCTTGTTCTTGGAACTTGCCCGTCTGATTATTTGTCGAGAAACCAACCTCAATGTCAATCTGCCTACCAGGCTATAGGAGCCATATTGCGCCAAGCCCAAGGAAGGCGAAGAACCCGACGACATCGGTCACGGTCGTGACAAACACTGCCGAGGAAATCGCGGGATCAATTTTCAAGCGATCCAGCGCCAGCGGGACCAGTATACCAGATAAAGCCGCGGCGATCAGATTGATGACCATTGCAGCAGCGATGACCAATCCCAATTGACTGCTGCCGAACCACCAAAGCGCAAAAGTCCCGACAATGATGGCGAACAATAGGCCGTTGATGAGGCCAACCGCTGATTCCTTCCAGACAACCTTCAGTGCATTGAGCGGGGTCAGTTCGCGGGTAGCGAGCGCACGGACCACAACCGTCATAGTCTGGGTCCCGGCATTTCCTCCCATGGATGCGACAATCGGCATAAGGACCGCCAAGGCAACCATTTGTTGAATGGTCGCATCGAAGATCGAAATGACCCAGGAGGCCAACAGCGCGGTCAATAGATTGACGAACAGCCATGCAAAGCGTGATTTGATGATCACCCATACCGAATCGGAAAGTTCCTCGTCGCCGACGCCCCCCAGATGCAGGATATCCTCTTCGGCCTCTTCCTGAATAACGTCCACGACATCGTCAACCATTAGGGCGCCAACCAGTCGGTTATTCTCGTCTACAACCGGCGCCGAGACGAGATTGTATTGTTTGAACTTATACGCGACGTCCTCCTGGCTGTCGGACACGTTAAAGACAACGGAGACTTCATCCACCAGAGCTGCGATTTTCTTGCTGCGCGGGTGACGGAGTATGCGGCTTACCGGCATCGAGCCCTTCAGGTGAAAACCTTCGTCGATTACGTAAATTTCGACGAACTTGTCCGGCAAATCGCGTTGCGTCCGCATGTAGTCGGTAGTTTGTCCCACTGTCCAATAGGCCGGTACCGCAACGAACTCGGCCTGCATTAGGCGGCCGGCAGTATCTTCGGGGTAGTCCAGTGCACGATCTATCGCGCGGCGGTCCTCCGGAGGAACCTGCGCCAATATTTCCTGTTGCTCCTGGCGATCAAGGTCTTCGATTAAATACAGGGCGTCGTCTGTATCCAGCCGGCGAAGGGCCGAGGCGATGGTTTCGTGTGGCAGCGCTTCGAGCAGTTCATCGCGCACATGTTCATCTAGCTCCGCCAAAGCCTCGCCGTTGAAGGAGCGTCCGAGCATTGTGATGAGCAGAACTCGTTCCCCCGGCTCGAGAACTTCGATCAGATCAGCTAGATCGGCCGGGTGAAGTCCTTCCGCCAGTTTGCGAAGCTTGTCTACCTCGGCAGCAACGAGGCTCTCCCGCACGGCCGTGAGAAAGTCCGCCGTGAGCGCGCCCACTGCAGCGTGGCTGTCGACATTTGAGCCTACCACGGCCAATTCACCCCAGTTGCTACAGGCATAGTCAAGGTGCCAAACTTGCGAGGTACTTCGTCAACCAGGAATCGACTATGCGCAAGATCGAAAAAACAGAACGCCAGGTGGTTAACATCAACAATGCGTCCTTCAAGCCGTTTGTTATCGATGGCAAGGCTGTCCATGGACAAAGCTTCCTTCAGCTCGATGACACGTTTGCGGAAGGTACGGGCTTTCACATCTACCGGATGGCGCCGGGTTCTGCCAGCCAACCGCACGAGCATACGTGTCATGAACAGTTTCTGGTAATCGAGGGCGAGGTCATCGACAATGACGGGCATGTCTATAGGCCTGGGGATTTCGTTCTCCTCAAAAGCGGGACGCAGCACAGCTCTCATTCGAAAACTGGGGCCACTCTTGCAGTTTTCATTCGCTCAGCTGAGAAAAACATGTGAAGCATTTGAGTGAAGAAACGAGAGCCAAGCTCGCTTGCGCATACTCCGGACTTGTTTGGGGCCTGTTTTGGATTCCTCTGCGAGAACTTGAGAAGTCGGGAATTCCCGGTTTGTGGGCAAACCTGGTTTTCTACCTTGCACCCCTGGTCGTTGTGTTGCCGTTGCTCCCGTTCAGGCTCCGCCAGATCGCAAACGGCGGTCTCGATCTCCAGCTCAAGGGCGTGTTTACCGCGCTGAGTCTCGTTGCTTACTCGATGGCGTTTCTTTCAACCGAGGTGGTCCGCGCCATCCTTCTGTTTTACCTTACCCCTGTTTGGAGTGCGCTGCTCGCAAGACTCATCCTGGGTGAGCCCATAACGCGCATACGCTGGCTTTCGATGGCCTTGGGCTTCGGCGGAATGCTGGTGATTCTCAATGAGGGTTCTGGGGGTTTTCCCTTGCCTGCAAATATCGGGGACTGGTTAGCTGTCCTGTCGGGAATTGGCTGGGCCTTCGCCGCGGTTTCGCTACGATTGGGAAAGACTCACGATCCTCTCGAACTCTGCTCATTGAACTTCATTTGGTCGGCAATTTTTTCGATCGCCTTCGTAACCGTCTTCAACACCGGTTCCGGACCGATGCCCTCGCTGCCGACCATTTTGGCAACACTGCCGTGGTTGTTACCAACAATGTTGGTGATCGTCGTAAGCGGAGTTTACGCGACGATGTGGGGTGCCCCGAAACTGAACCCAGCAGTGGTCGGATTACTATTCATGACCGAAATCAGCGTGGGGGCTGTAACTGCAGCCATCTGGGCAGGTGAGCCTTTCGGCTTCAGGGAAATCGTTGGAGTAGTTCTAATCTCAGCCGCAGGAGTGACTGAAAGCATATGGGACCTATGGCTGAAATCGCGTTTGAAACGCGCCTGATCCGCAAACCTAAACCCGCCAAGATGGTGCGGCCGAGAGGACTCGAACCTCCACGGTGTTACCCGCTAGCACCTCAAGCTAGTGCGTCTACCAATTCCGCCACGGCCGCCTGGATGAAGGTCGAGGGTGTTTAACAATAGAGTCCGAAAATATCAACTCAAAACAGCGAGCTTTGATCCCTCGGCAGTATGCGCTAAGACGTTGTCAAGAATGGATGAGCGCATAGGCACATCGTCGCTTGACCCGGTGGTTTGGGAAAAATCGCCGGGCCTTGTGGACTATCAACAAGCCGTTGAGCGAATGGAAGGCATCGCTGGAGCAATTGCCGATGGCACTGCTTGCGAACGCGTCTGGCTGCTCGAGCACGCTCCGCTTTACACCGCTGGAACCAGTGCGCGGGACGAGGATTTGATCGATCCTCATCTCTTGCCGGTTTTCCACAGTGGCCGCGGCGGGCGGTTTACCTATCATGGTCCTGGCCAGAGGGTTGCTTATGTCATGCTCGATCTTGCCCGCCGTGGACGGGATGTGCGGGGATTCGTTTGGACTCTGGAAGAGTGGCTTATCAAGACCTTGGCTGATTTTTCGGTCCTCGGCGAACGGCGCAGCGGCCGTGTAGGCGTATGGGTGCGATCATCGCTCAGGGAGGCTGGCACCGAGGAGAAGATAGCTGCAATCGGCGTCCGAATCCGGCGCTGGGTGAGCTTTCACGGCATAAGCCTTAATGTAGAGCCCGATTTATCGCACTACGCGGGCATCATTCCCTGCGGAGCCGCAGGATATGGGGTAACCAGCCTGAAAAAACTTGGCCGTCCTGTCTCAATGTCAACTGTTGATGCTGCATTGAAACGAAACTTTGAATCGATTTTTGGCCCAGCATCATCCTCTATCGTCTCAATTCGCGAAACGCGGTCTCCTGCATCCTAGCAGCCGTAAGGAGAGCAATCGTGGCGGCGCCTATGAGGTAAATCGCGGGAACAATGTCGTTGCCGGATTTGTCGATGAGATACACACACAACATAGGAGCGGTACCGCCGAACAGGGCAATTGTCAGATTGTAGGTGGTTGCAACTGCAGTGCACCGAACGGAAGCAGGGACCTGTTCCACCATCAGCGCCGGAACGACCCCAAGATACAGGCCGATGATCACGGTGAAACCAAACTGGGCCAAAAACACGTGGAGTTCGCTGGGTGAATGCAGAAGCAGGAATAACGGCCAAGACGAAGCGATGAGCAGCCCCATTGATGCATATACCAGAGGCTTGCGGCCGATGCGGTCGGAGATGTAGCCCGCAGCAGGCATTACGAGCAAGAGAATCCCCATGTTCAGCGTGTTGATATCAAGCGCCCTAGCCGTGGAAATATGCGCCACATCGTGCATGTATTGCACAAGATAGACATAAAGCATGTAAAAGCTGATCGCTGCCACCATATTCAGACCGACGATGTTGAGCATCGCTCGTCCTTCCTTGGTCACCGCCTGTAAAAATCGAAAGCCGCCCACGGCAGGCGCACCGTGAGGCATCGTGAAGTTGCGTCGCAGGTAAACACCGACCAGCGCAACGAGCACGCCTGAAAGAAAGGGCAGACGCCATCCCCAGGCTGCGATCTGGTCTTCGCTGAGGGTGGTGAAAAGGATCGCGCCTACGGCCGAACCCAGCATGTTTCCCGCTGTCGCACTGAAACAGGCCCACGAGCCTCTAAACGCGCGGCTACGAGGGGGAGCCGTTTCCACGAGCACGACGATCGAGCAGGCATATTCGCCTCCCACGGCCAATCCTTGAACCATCCGGCAGGCGACCATCAGAATTGGAGCGAAGACCCCTCCCGTTTCATAGGTTGGAAGCAACCCTATTCCTAAAGTCGACACGGCCATGAGGCCAATTGACAGGTAGAGTGCTATGCCGCGCCCAAATCGATCGCCGACATATCCGAAGACGACGCCACCCAATGGCCTCATCAGAAATCCGGCAGCAAACACGCCGAGCGCCGCAATTAACGAGGCCGATGAGTCGATAGCGGGAAAGAAGAGTTTTCCGATCACCGCAGCGAGAAAGCCGTAAACGGCAAAGTCGAACCACTCGACCACATTGCCGATAACGCTGGCCGCGATGGTGCGACGTGATACCGAGGACGGCAGCACAGCTGCGTACGATATGGACATGATGGGAGAGCCCCCGCTCTATGAACTGATTAGGGTTAGGGCATAAGAGTTGAAGAAGAGTCAATGCTTCTCTTCGACAGACATCTTCTCCGCGCGCGATTCCGACAGCCGGTAGTTGATTCTAGGAGGTCGGCAGAACCTGGAAATCTTCCCCCGCCCAACCATAGGAGGAAACTTCAATATCGCTCACGATTGCCAGGCGTGGTCCCTGCCTGCAAAGCGATAGCACTCGGTCGACTTCCTCGTTGCCGCCCGAGAGCACAAGTTCAACGCTGCCATCACGGAGATTTCGAACATACCCTTTCAGTCCGGACGAAAGCGCCTGTCTCTCGGCCCAATCACGGTAGCCAACGCCCTGCACGCGCCCGCGGATGATTGCTCTAACTACCTTGTTAACCGCCATAATCAGCGCTTTTTCCAAGCCAGTTCTGCATGAACGGTTGTTAACATCGGCTATCAGGTTCAGTTCAGTCTGACAAAGCTACAAAAGGTGCCATCAATGGTGATCGGAAGGCAATGATGCTCGAGATCGCCGCATGGAAGGGAGAGTTTACTATGATCCGCGCTTCTCTGATCGGTCTTGCCACAGCCGCCGCTTTGATAACTGGAGCTTCATCCGCTTCGGCTGGTTCGAATTTTAGCATCCACATCGGTGGCCCCGGTTACGGTTTCTATCCTGGCTACTACGGCAGTCCCGCTTATTCGCCGTTTTATGATGACGACTGTCATTATGTGAAGAAGAAGATTTGGGTGAAGAAGAACGGGATGTGGAAGAAAAAGTGGGTGACCAAGCTCGTATGCTACTAAGTAAGAAACCCCTGAAGCCTCCGGGATCCTAACAAGCGTCCCTACCGCACCCTCCCGAAACCGGAAGCTTCAGTTTTGGCCGGCCGCCCTCCCCTAGGCGGCCGCGCCTTTTTTAGGACATCGTCCCAATGCGTGAGCGATTTTTGTTACTGGTTTGCATGCTCATTCAAATTCCATGATCACCGCATCAAAAGCGAGAGTATCGCCCGGAGCGGCACGTAGGTTCTTCACTCGGCAATCGCGCTCGGCTCGCAGCACATTCTGCATTTTCATTGCTTCGATTACGGCAAGACTGTCGCCGGCTTTGACATCCTGCCCATCGGTCACAAGAATCGACACAACTAGACCCGGCATCGGGCATCGCAGATCATGGCAGAGCTTTCCCACAGTTTTTGGAGGAACCAGCCTGGCGAGCTGCAGCTGCCGCTCGCTCTGCACATTCGCTGTTACCGAGGCTCCCCGATGCTCCAGTCTGTAGCCGTGGGGCAACCGCTCAACCTGTACGCTGATGAATTCGTCATTTATCTCTCCCTGCCACACGGGCTGGCCCGGAGCCCATTTGCTTCGGACAACAAGTGCGTTGTTCAACGCCTTATGAACCACAGACAGGCCGTTTGCATTTTGCGTTAATTCGATCGGATAGATCTTGTTGGCCAGTTTGACGACTCGCCGCTCCGTAGCTTTGATGCGCCGGGGGGTGAGCTGGCCGCTCACCCGGTGCCGCCGCTCGCTCTCCCGATGGTCCATGGCGCCAGCAACTGCAAGCAGCTTCAACTCAAGGTCTCGGTCGAGACTTACTCCCATGAACCTGCTCGGAAATTCGGACTCGATGAAGCCTGTAGAGATGTTGCCGCTTCTCCAGTTTTTGTTCCCCATCACGGCGGCCAGAAATTGGATGTTATGGCGTATGCCGTCGATGTAGAAGGTGTCGAGCGCAGCCGCCATCGCCTCAATTGCCACCGGTCGACTTCCTGCATGCACTACAAGCTTTGCAATGATAGGGTCATAGTAAACTGGTATCTCGCCACCCTCATAAACACCGCTGTCGAGCCTGACTGTAACGCCTCTCGCTGACTGGCCTTCTTTCGGCGGGCGATAGGTCTTGAGCCTGCCGCTCGACGGCATGAAGCCGCGAAATGGATCTTCGGCATAGATGCGGCTTTCGATTGCCCACCCTTTCGATTGCACATCACCTTGTTTGAGTGCAAGAGACTCCCCAGCAGCGATGCGGATCATCTGTTCGACAAGATCTGTGCCGGTGACAAGCTCGGTGACCGGATGCTCAACCTGCAGGCGGGTATTCATCTCCAGGAAGTAAAATGACCTGTCTTGCCCAGCCACAAATTCCACTGTGCCGGCCGAGTCATAGTTTACCGCGCGGGCCAACTTGATCGCCTGCTCGCACATGGCTTGACGTGTTGCTTCATCAAGCAGTGGCGAAGGGGCCTCCTCGACGATTTTCTGATTGCGCCTTTGGATCGAGCATTCGCGCTCGCCCAGATGAATGATGTTACCGCGCTTATCGCCGAGAATCTGGATCTCGATATGCCGTGGATTGACAATGTATTTCTCGATGAACACCCGATCATCACCGAAGGCGGACGCTGCTTCCGCACGCGCACGCTCAAGTGCCTCGTCCATTTCTGCAGCCGAGTACGCGATGCGCATGCCCTTGCCGCCGCCCCCTGCCGAGGCTTTTATCATCACCGGATAGCCGATTTGCTTCGCAATGCGGGCCGCTTCTGCGCCATTACTGACCGAGCCAATATGGCCCGCCACCGTTGACACATTGGCAGCTGAGGCCAACTTCTTTGATTCGATCTTGTCGCCCATTGCCTCCATAGCGCGCGGATTGGGACCGATGAAAACTATTCCTTCCGCAGCGAGTGCATTGGCAAAACTCGCCTGCTCTGACAGAAATCCGTAGCCAGGATGCACTGCGTCGGCTTGAGTGCGCTTGCATGCTTCGATAATCCGCTCCATCGAAAGGTAAGACTGAGCGGCAGGTGAAGGCCCTATGTGCACGGCCTCGTCCGCCATTCTCACATGCAGGGCACGAGCATCGGCCGTAGAATAGACGGCGACCGTTGCAATACCCAAGCGCTGCGCCGTTCGGTTAATTCGGCAGGCGATTTCGCCGCGATTGGCAATCAATATTTTCTTGAACATGAAGCTGGGCCAAGTCCTGATCGTTGTCCGGTTTTAACCGCTGGCCAGCCGGTCGTAAACTCGTCACGCCGGGAAATGTGCATTTGCCCTGGTCTTCGCACTCCTATATGCATTCAGGCATGAACAAGCCCGTACCTACCATCGGCCTCGTCAGCCTCGGCTGTCCGAAGGCGCTCGTTGATTCGGAGCGCATCCTGACTCACCTTCGCGCCGAAGGGTATCTTTTCTCAGGCAGCTTTGAGGGCGCTGATCTGGTGATTGTTAACACTTGCGGCTTTATCGACAGCGCTAAGGCAGAGTCGCTCGCCGCAATCGGCGAAGCCATGAACAAAAACGGCCAGGTTATCGTCACAGGCTGTATGGGGAAGGAAGCCGACCAGATTAGGGATGCTTATCCGGGAGTCCTGGCGATCACAGGGCCGCATCAGTACGAAGCGGTGGTTGGCGCCGTCCATCAAGTCATTCCGCCGCGACACGACCCCAAGTTCGATCTGGTTCCACCGCACGGCTTGAAGCTAACGCCCAAGCATTATTCATATTTGAAAATTTCTGAAGGCTGCAACAATCGTTGCTCTTTCTGCATCATCCCATCTCTCAGAGGCGACCTGGTAAGCCGCCCTGTCGCGGGAGTGCTCTACGAAGCCGAGCGGCTCGTCCGGGCAGGCGTTAAAGAGCTGCTGGTCATCTCTCAGGACACCAGTGCCTACGGGACCGATCTGAAATACGCATCGAGCAGGTTTCATGGGCGGGAAGTCAGGGCGAAGTTCGCCGATCTGGCAAGGGAGCTCGGCAATTTGGGAATTTGGATTCGGTTGCATTACGTTTATCCCTATCCCCATGTGGATGAGATCATCCCGTTGATGGCCGATGGCAAGCTACTTCCGTATCTCGACATACCGTTTCAGCATGCCTCACCGAGCATCTTGAAGGCCATGCGACGGCCTGCGAAGCAGGAAAAGACCCTTGAACGCATTGCCGACTGGCGAAAGATTTGTCCGGATATCGCCATAAGATCGACGTTTATCGTCGGCTTCCCTGGCGAAACCGATGAGGATTTCACAGTCCTCCTCGATTGGTTGAAAGAGGCGCGGCTAGAGCGGGTCGGCTGCTTCAAATACGAGCCCGTGAAAGGCGCACGGGCCAACGATCTTGCTTCGCCGGTTCCTGACGACATCAAGGTAGAACGCTGGCACCGACTCATGCAGACCCAGCAAAAGATCAGCATTGAAAATCTCAAGCGAAAGGTTGGTCGGAAAACCGACGTGCTCATTGATGAGATCGACGAGGCACGCAGTGAGGCGGTGGCCCGCACCCCCTGGGATGCTCCAGAAATTGACGGCAACATCCTTGTACCCATGAGGCCCGGCATGGCAGTCGGAGATTTGATTAAGGTTCGCGTAACGAACGCCGGAAACTATGACCTCCTGGGTGAGGTAGACTAAGCGTTATGTGATAGTGAAAATTTTCATCGATCTGTGAAACCAGCGATTAAGACTAAGAATAGAACAGCTCAGCAGAGGGCGTAGTCAGCGCTGTCCGTCTGCTCTCAATCAGCCTTGCAACGGCAGAATTCTCACCTTTTTGCCACCTTACCTGTGCCCCTGCCCTTCACTCATCCCTTAGTTTTTGCTGCGACTCTCCCGGCGTGAATGATGGAGTGAATAATGAACGTCGTACCTTTGTTCGGTGGGAGAATCAGCGAAGCAAAGTTCCGATACAAATGCGCCTCGTGCGATCAGATCCATGAGGGCCTGCCGGACATTACGTTCGAAATGCCCGATGTTTGCCATGATATCGGTCCGAAGAAGCGCATTGAGCAAGTTTTGCTGACAAGCGATTTCTGCATTCTGAATGGCAGGCACTATTTTGTGCGTTGCGTGATGGAAGCTCCGGTGCATGGCTTCGCGCAGCGTTTCGGCTGGGGGGTTTGGTGCAGCGTCGACTGGAAGACTTATAAGCTTTGCTGGGATCGCTTCGAGGAGGATGACAACACCGAGCTATTGCCTCTCGCAGGCAAGCTAGCGAACAATCTACGTCACTATTCCGACACTCTCGGCCGTTCCTGCACCATCTATTTGCAGAACGACCGGATGCGACCCTTGGCCTTTCTGGAGAACCAAGACCACCCGTTGGCAATTCATCAGCGCGAAGGAATGTCGCTCGAGGAAGCCATCGCCCAGGCGCGGGAAATCGGCGCAGTTCTGATTACGGCATGATCCATGGGCCCGCCGGGCCCACTGTGGGACTCATCAGAGTGGGATGTTGTCGTGTTTTTTCCAGGGATTTTCCAGTTTCTTGTTCCGCAGCATGTTAAGCGCGCGGGAGATACGCTTGCGCGTTGAATGCGGCATGATCACCTCGTCGATAAAACCGCGCTCTGCGGCCACGAAAGGATTGGCGAAGCGCGCCTCGTATTCCTTGATCCGCGCCTCGATCTTGTTTCGATCAGCAAGCTCGGATCGGTAGATGATTTCGGCCGCGCCCTTTGGTCCCATTACTGCAATCTCGGCTGTGGGCCAGGCATAGTTGACATCGCCGCGAATATGCTTGGATGACATGACAACATAGGCTCCGCCATATCCTTTCCGCGTGATGACGGTGACCTTTGGCACGGTAGCTTCCGAATAGGCAAACAACAACTTGGCGCCATGCTTTATAAGTCCACCATACTCTTGCGCGGTGCCGGGCAGAAATCCGGGCACATCAACAAAGGTTACGATAGGAATATTGAAGCAATCGCAAAATCTGACGAACCGCGCTGCTTTGCGCGAACAATCGCTGTCCAAAACTCCGGCCAGCACCATCGGCTGGTTTGCCACGAAACCAACCGTATAGCCTTCCATCCTCCCAAACCCGACGATGATGTTCTTGGCGTGCGCTTCCTGGATTTCGAAGAAATCGCCCTCATCGACCACTTTAACAATCAGCTCTTTCATGTCGTAAGCCTGATTGGGATTTGCCGGAACGAGGGTATCCAGAGCCACCTCCGAGCGCTCCGCCTCGTCGTCCGTCGGCCAATGCGGCACTGGCGTTGTGTTGGATGAGGGCAGGAAATCGACAAGCCTGCGCATCTGCAAAAGCGCCTCCGGGTCGTTGTCGTAGGCGTGATCGGCGATCGACGACCTCACAGTGTGAACCGATGCGCCGCCTAGCTGCTCGGCCGTGACCGACTCGTTGGTTACTGTTTTCACCACATCAGGCCCGGTCACGAACATATAGCTCGTATCCTTCACCATGAAAATGAAGTCGGTCATCGCCGGCGAATAAACATCTCCGCCCGCGCATGGACCCATGATTACCGATATCTGCGGGACTACACCCGATGCCTGAACGTTGAGAGCAAACACCTCCCCGTACCCTCCAAGGGCGTCCACCCCTTCCTGGATACGGGCGCCGCCAGCGTCAAAAAGCCCGATGATAGGTGCGCGGTTACGAATGGCCATGGTTTGAATCTTGGTGATTTTGCGGGCGTGCGCCTCTGAAAGCGAACCGCCGAAAACCGTGAAATCCTTGGCGAAGACGTAGACCAGCCTGCCACTGATTGTTCCCCAACCAGTTACAACCCCATCGCCCGAGATTTTCTGCTGGGCCATTCCGAATTCGACACAGCGATGCTCAACGAACATATCGAATTCTTCAAACGACCCCTCGTCTAATAGGAGATCAAGACGCTCTCGTGCTGTAAGCTTGCCGCGAGCGTGCTGTGCATCGATTCGCTTCTGACCTCCGCCGAGCCGCGCATTGGCTCGCCGTTTTTCCAGCTGCTCAAGTATCTCATGCATGGCTTGGCCCTTCCATTTTGGCCCAGAGGAGCTCCGTCCTCGTGAACCGCCAGTCCCCTTTGAGGGGCATGAAAGAGATGGGCCTGTCAAGCATCCTCGCTACACTGTTGCTCTTGCGCGGTGCGAAAGCAGTTGAAGCAGTCTAACGGCCGAGTCGAATTCATGTTTTCGATGCGAGCGACGCTCCTCCGCCTCTTTATCACTACCCCATTGCTGGATTTGCCAGTCCTCGTCGACATGTGCTGCAAGCCAAGCCGCGTTAGGTTCGAGCGACCCGGCCTCGATGGCAAGGGCGATGAGAGCCGAGCCTGTCACTGTCGCAATATTGTGCAGAGCACACAGCCCCATGGGATCAAATTGTTGCAAGTAGCGAGTGGTCGCGCCCAGGGCTTCATCCGGTTGGGCGCAGTGGGAGATACCTTTCACGGCAAGAAAAGTGGCTCCCAGGTATTCCGCAGCCCAACTGAGTATGGGGTCCCAATGTTCCTCCTCCCGGATGACCAGGCCTGTAGGTGCACTCGCTCGATAGCAGACAAGGTCACTGCTCGCATAGTCAACGATCTCCCGAATTATGCGCATCTCCCGACCTCCAACCCGATCGATTGCCGTATTGGCGAGCCTTGTTAGTGGCATGGTCGATGGATCGATCTGGTCGCCTTGCGCGCGCCATTCTTTCGCGATGGCTTCGGCGAGCTCCGACGTCGGCACGGCGAGATCGTTTATCAGGGGCGTTTTCAATGGGCGCTTATCAAGCTCAATACGGAAGGGTCCACTGCCTGTCACTTCCACTGTTCGGTAGAATTTCGACCGCCCTTTCCTCACCTTTGTATCGGGCCTTCGTCATAGTGATTTGGGTCGAAGCCAAAAAACCTCCAAGTGGCGCGCATGAACTCTGGCAAAGGTGCCGTGACATCGACCATGCCGCCGCGGGGGTGTGGAAATACAATGCGCCGGGCATGAAGATGAAGTCTGCTGGCAACAGCTTCCGGAAGATGTTGGTCTCCGCCATATTTCTTATCGCCAACTATCGGATGACCAATGTGCGCCATATGAGCCCGCAGCTGATGCTGACGGCCGGTAACGGGCTTAAGTGAAACCCAGGCAATCGCCGGAGGCGCTTTGTCGACTACCGCATAGTGGGTAACGGCGCGTTGGGCACCGTTACGACCCTCTTCCGACGCTACTACCCGGTCGCCGTGGAACGTGCCCGTCTTCACAAGCGGCACATCGATCCGGCCTTGCGCCGGGCTTGGCACCCCTTTCACCGCCGCCCAATAGATCTTCCGGACGGACCGTGTTGCAAACAACCGACCCAGTGATGATGCAACCAGTCGGCGCTTTGCGACAATCAATACACCGGACGTCTCCCGGTCCAGGCGATGTACGAGTCTTGGACGCTCGCCCGTCTCGGCAGCAAACCCCATGAGCAAACCGTCAACATGTCTATAGGTCTTGGTGCCCCCCTGCACCGCCAGACCTTCGGGCTTGTTCAGAACATAGAGATCATCATCTTCGTAGAGGAGCATCGAGTTAAACAATGCTCGCTCTTCCTTTGTGAGGGGCTTTGCGGGTTCTGTAAGCGTATCGGCGGAGCGCCTGTCGAAGGCGAGAGGCGGCACCCGGACCTCCTGCCCTTTCTCCAGCCGCGTGTTCGCTTTCACTCGCGCTCCATCTACCCGCACCTGGCCGGTACGCAAGAGCTTGTTGAGATAGGCGTGGGTTACTCCTGGAAAGTTCACGCGGAACCAGCGGTCGACCCTAAGGCCGTGTTCGTCCTCTTTCACCTGCCGGCGTGTGATGGCGTTCATTGCAGAGGCGTTCTAGCAGCTTCCCCCACAAGGCAAAAATGCCGTGTCATCTAGCTTGCTTCTGTCGTCTCAACTTCGACCAATGTTCCAGCCGTTTTCTGATTTCGCTCTCGTAACCCCGGTCCGGCGGCTGGTAGTAGATTTCCCGCTCCATTCCGTCAGGAAAGTAGTGCTGACCGGAGAATGCTTCGGCCTGATCATGGTCATAGGCATAACCCGCGCCGTACTCCTGCTGCTTCATTAGTCGTGTGGGGGCATTGAGAATAATTTTGGGAGGCATCAAAGAACCGGTCTCTTGGGCCCGTCGCGTTGCATCGCTGAAGGCTGTGTAGGCGGCATTCGACTTAGGAGCAGTCGCCAAGTAGATGGTCGCCTGCGCTAGTGCAAGCTCGCCCTCCGGCGAGCCAAGAAAATCGTAAACGTCTTTTGCGGCCAGCGCGTGGTGCACCGCTTGCGGATCTGCAAGTCCAATATCCTCGATCGCCATTCGCACGAGGCGGCGTGCCAGATAGAGCGGGTTCTCACCGGCCACTAGCATGCGCGCGAGATAGTAAAGCGCTGCGTCCGGGTCCGAACCTCGAACCGATTTATGCAGGGCCGAAATCAGATTGTAGTGTCCATCCTGTGACTTGTCATACAGCGGTGCGCGCTTTTGCACGGCCTTCACCAATCCTTCGGGGTCAATTGGCGCGGCATCGACAGGCACTGCAGAATAGATGTCCTCGATCATGTTGTATAAGTAGCGGCCATCCCCGTCTGCCAGCGCAATGAGATGCTGCCGAGCGTCGGTTGTTAGGGGTAACGCTCTTTGCTCGTAGGCTTCGGATCGCTCAATAAGCCGGTTCATCGCCCTTTCGTCGAGGCGATGGAGAACCAGCACCTGCGCGCGCGACAAGAGAGGGGCATTCAGTTCAAATGACGGATTTTCCGTGGTAGCGCCAACGAGCGTGATAGTGCCGTTTTCGACATACGGAAGAAAACTGTCGAGCTGGGCTCGATTGAAGCGGTGGATTTCATCGACGAACAACAACGTACCGCGTCCCTGCTCTCGTCTTATACGCGCCTGCTCGAAGGACTTCTTCAGATCCGCCACTCCTGAAAAAATTGCCGACATCTGCTCGAAAGCAAGTCCCGTTTCGCCCGCAAGAAGTCTGGCAATCGTGGTCTTCCCAGTGCCGGGGGGTCCCCAAAAGATGATCGATCCAAGTCGGCCGGCGTTCAACATGCGTGTGAGCGAGCCTTCCGGGCCAACAAGGTGATCCTGACCGACCACTTCACTGAGGCTCGTCGGTCGAAGCCGATCAGCCAGCGGGCGGGGTGCGTCCCCGGAAAGACCTGCAGCCTCGAAGAGATTGCTCATCGTCCATCATCCTGAAACTCGCAAGCGCAGCAGCCTACCGTTGCGATTGACGGCAAGCGACCAATAACCCCTCTCTTCCGCCAGCACGTTGGAAAGCGTTTCGACACTGTCGATGTCGGTGCCATTTATGTCGAGAATTACATCACCCTTGCGAAATCCCAATCTGCGTGCCTGACCATCCCCGACGTCCGTGATGGCAACGCCGGTTTTTGCCGTCTTCACACCCAGTTCTTCACTCACCGCCGGCGACAGGTTCACAACCGTCAGCCCGGCAAGCGGGTTGTTGCCGTCGATCTTTGTGACAGCTCGCGGGATGGTTTCGGGTGCAGCCGCCAAGAGAACGCGTGCCTCCTTTTCACGACCGCCCCTCAGATATCTGATGACGACACTCGTTCCCGCAGCATTGGTCGCGACGCGGTATATGAATTCTTTGGCGGTGCCAATGTCGTGCCCGTTTAGTGCAAGCAGTAGGTCTCCTTGCTTCAAGCCCGCCAATGCCAGCGGGCTTTCAGGCTGCAATGCGGCCACCAGTGCCCCTTGCGGCCGCTCAAGTCCGATGGAATCGGCGATTTCGGAAGTTACGTCCTGCAATTCCGCGCCAAGCCAAGGCCGCACAATCTTTTCGCCGGTCAATGCCGATTGAACCACCATGCGCACCATGTTGGAAGGAATTGCGAAGCCAATGCCAATCGAGCCGCCGGTCCGGCTGAAGATGGCGGTATTGATGCCGACCAGTTCACCCCGCAGGTTGACCAGGGCGCCGCCGGAATTGCCAGGGTTTATGGCTGCATCGGTCTGGATGAAAAACTGATAGTCGCTTATTCCGACCTCGGTTCGGGCCAGAGCTGACACGATGCCGCTTGTGACCGTCTGTCCAACACCGAAGGGGTTTCCGATGGCGAGCACCAGATCGCCCACAGCCAGCTTGTCGGAATCGCCGAGATCTAGCGAGGGAAGTTGTTGCCTGCCCGCCTCGATCTTAAGGACAGCCAGATCGCTTCTTTCATCAGTCACCAGTGTGGTCGCCGCAAATTCCCGCCGGTCGGGCAAGACTACACGGATGTCGGTTGCCTCGCGGACAACGTGATAATTGGTGACCAGGATACCGGAAACGTCCACGACGACTCCCGACCCAAGGGAATTCTGCACACGCTCGCGCGGCACGCCGAAAGCATCCTCGCCAAAGAAGCGCTTGAAAAATGGATCATCGGCGAAAGGCGAAAATGACCGTGTCTTGACCTTGGTACGAGCATAAACATTGACGACCGCAGGACCCGTTTTTTTCACTAGGGGAGCAAAGGACAATTGGAGTTCCGAGGCACTTTCCGGAACCCGTTGCTCCGCCGCCTTGAGGGGCGCCATAACAATCAACAATACCGCCGCTGCATAGAAGATATGTCTCATTGCAACCACCCGTTCCTTCATTGCTCACCGCTTGTCGACTTTTGTTGAAAGAATGACCGCCGATTCCGTTCCGCTGACGCCTGGGATAAGCCCTGCAAGGTCGAGCAGCCGGTCCATATCTTGCGCCGATGATGTCCGGACCAGTGCCACCAGGTCATACTTACCGCTCACCGAGTGAAGCGACTGAACCTGCGGCATTTTCAACAAAGCACGGGCAACTTCGTTGGCCCGTTTCGGCTCTACCCGGATTGTCACGAAGGCGCGAATACCATTTTGCTGCGTGTTGTCCGACAATCGCAATTGATAACCGACAATGACTCCGCTTTGTTCAAGACGGCGCAACCGATCCTGGACGGTCGTCCGCGAAAGGCCAAGCTTTCTTGCCAGGGCCGAAACGCTCTCCCGAGCGTTGACCTGCAGTAGCGATATGAGTTCCTGATCTTTGGGCGTTACTGAAACCATGGCGTCAATATATCGAAAAAAGTGTCAGATTGACGGCTTTTTAGCCATTTCGACGCAAAAATGGCGGCTTCGAACCGGAGCGACAATCCCCCATTGGTACTGCGGAAAGGGCAACCAGCATGCGGCAACAAGGCAATAGCGACCTGCCGGGAGTTCGTCGAGAGCTCCGTCTGGCAACGGGAAGCGTGGCAACGTCCGGTACCTTTGCCGACGCAGCAGAGCTTTCCCAGCGGCTCACCCCGACCGATCCGGTCTTTTGCTTCTCAGCAGAGGCCCTGAACACGCGCATTGCCGAATTCCTGTCGCGATTTCCGGGCGAGGTCTCCTATGCCGTAAAAGCCAATCCCGGAGAACACATCCTGCTGACAGCAGCCGCAAGCGGCATCTCGCTTTTCGACGTCGCCTCAGTCCACGAAATGAAACAGGTGCGCTCGGTTGCTCCGCGTGCGCGCTTTCACTACCACAACCCCATCAAGTCGCGGCAAGAGATCGATGAAGCTTATCAAATTTACGGCTGCAAGCGATACGCGGCGGACGATCTTCAGGAGATCTACAAGATCGCAGACACGATCGGACATTCCTCAGAAATTGAGATCGCCATCAGGTTTCGCTTGCCGCGCCTCGGCGGTTCCTCGGTGCACGATTTCTCTTCCAAGTTTGGAGCCACACGAGCAGAGGCAACGGAACTCCTGAAGTCGGTGGTGGCGTTGGGTTTCGCCCCGGTGTTAACTTTTCACCCAGGTTCTCAATGCACTGACCCGCTTGCTTATGTCCGGCACATTGCCGCAGCCGCAAAACTTACGCGGCGCAGCGGGATCAAACTTGCAGCGCTCAATGTTGGTGGAGGCTTTCCGGCGAGGTATCGTTATTCCGACGTGCCGCCGTTATCGGTATTTTTCGACGCCATTCTGCAAACCACCAACAAGGAATTCGGCATCGATGCCCCTCGTCTGGAATGCGAGCCAGGGCGGGGTATCGTCGCGCAATCGACATCCCTCTTGACTCGGATCAAGTTGGTGAAACATTTGCGAAATGAACTCTTTATCAACGATGGAATCTATGGCGCGCTGATGGAGGTGTATCAGGTGCCCAAAATCGTGCCTCCCGCACGTGTCATTCGCGATGGAAAGTTGTTGCAGGGACGAACCCGGATGTGGACGATTTACGGTCCGACGTGCGACCCACTTGACAAACTTCCCGTGAAATTCGAGTTGCCGATCGACATTCGAGAGGGTGATTTTGTCGAGTTCGGGTCAGTCGGGGCTTATGGAGCGGCAACTTCGACGCGTTTTAACGGCTATGGAGCAGCTAAGACACACTTCGTCCGTGATGTCTTAAGCGGTTGATGTGGCCATTCGCCGGTTCAAACTGTTAGACAACTCTCCTTAGGCCGCGGCTTCGCTGGTTTCTTCAGCTGCCTTCTGTGAGGGACCAGAGTCCTTCCCTTTGGCTTCAACATCGCGGTCAACGAGTTCGATCACCGCCATTGGCGCGTTATCTCCGAAGCGGAATCCTGCCTTGAGCACTCGCGTATATCCGCCTCTGCGCTCTTTGTACCGTCCGGCGAGCACACTGAAAAGCTTCGCCACCTGGCTATCGTCCCGAATCTGGGATAATGCTTGGCGTCTGGCGTGCAAACCGCCTTTCTTGGCAAGCGTGATTAGCTTCTCCACCACCGGACGTAGATCTTTCGCCTTCGGCAACGTCGTTACGATTTGCTCGTGCTTGATAAGGGCCGCGGCAAGGTTGGCGAACATCGCCTTGCGATGCGCGGCAGTTCGATTGAGCTTGCGGCCTCGATTGCCGTGACGCATTTGCCTATCTCCTTCACGCCGACGCTGCGGAAATCCGTGTTCTTTCGACTTCGCCTAGTAGTTGGTTTCGAACTTCTTCGCCAGCTCGTCGATATTCTCGGGCGGCCAGTTCGGCACCTCCATGCCAAGATGCAGGCCCATCTGGGCCAGAACTTCCTTGATCTCATTCAGCGACTTGCGGCCGAAATTCGGGGTGCGCAACATCTCGGCTTCGGTTTTCTGAATCAAGTCGCCAATATACACGATATTGTCATTCTTCAGGCAGTTCGCCGAACGAACCGAAAGCTCAAGCTCATCCACCTTTTTCAAAAGAGCGGCATTGAATTCGAGTTCGGGTTTCGCATCTTCAATAATGACCTTCGAGGGTTCATCAAAATTGATGAAGATCGAAAGCTGATCCTGAAGGATGCGAGCGGCATAGGCGACAGCATCATCTGGGCTCACCGAGCCATCCGTTTCGAGTGTCATGATGAGCTTGTCGTAGTCAAGAATCTGTCCCTCGCGGGTGTTCTCAACGCGGTAGGAGACCCGCTTTACCGGGCTGAACAGGCTATCGACCGGGATGAGGCCGATAGGAGCATCCTCCGGTCGGTTACGCTCGGCCGACACATAACCTTTGCCAGTCCTCACCGTAAACTCGATCCTGATTTCCGCATCCTGATCGAGTGTGCAGATGACGTGGTTTGGGTTAAGCACTTCAATATCGCCGGTGAGCTGAATGTCGCCAGCTATGACGGTGCCGGGGCCTTCCTTCTTCAGAACCAGGCGCTTTGGGCCCTCGCCATTCATCTTGAAAGCAATATCCTTGATATTGAGAATGATGTCAGTTACGTCCTCTCTTACCCCGGCGATTGAAGAAAATTCGTGCAACACGCCATCAATCTGGACGGACGAAACAGCAGCACCCTGCAGTGATGAAAGCAACACGCGCCGCAACGCATTGCCGAGCGTCATGCCGAACCCGCGCTCAAGCGGTTCAGCGACGATAGTCGCAGCTCGCCTGCGCTCACGTCCCTGCTGGATATCTAGCTTGGTTGGCCGAATGAGCTCCTGCCAGTTCTTCTGGTTCACGTGCATGTTCATGGTTCCGTAGGACTACCGCCGCTGTTAGAGGGGAAATTGGTTCCCCGAATTTTCACTTGCGCTTCGGCTGAAGCACGCTCAATTGCCGCCTTTAAACACGACGCCGTTTCGGTGGTCTGCATCCATTATGTGGAATGGGTGTGACGTCTCGAATTGCTGTCACCTGCAAACCGCAGGCCTGTAGGGCCCGCAATGCCGATTCGCGGCCGGCACCTGGGCCGCTGACTTCGACCTCGACCATCTTCATACCATGCTCCATTGCTGCCTTGCCCGCCTGATCGGCGGCCACCTGTGCCGCATAAGGGGTCGATTTCCGCGAGCCTTTAAATCCGAGCTTGCCAGCTGAAGCCCAAGATATCGTGTTGCCCTGAACGTCAGTGATGGTGATCATGGTATTGTTGAACGACGCCATCACATGGACGACACCGGATGTGATGTTCTTGCGTTCCTTGCGCCGTACCCGGCCTGCCGCCGGGGCGCCGGTCTGACCGGCAGCTGCTGGTTCTTTAGCCATTAGAGGTTTTCTTGCCTTCGATTACTTCTTCTTTCCGGCAATTGCTTTTGCCGGACCTTTACGCGTGCGCGCATTTGTGTGGGTCCGTTGCCCACGGGTCGGTAGGCCCTTGCGATGCCTAAGGCCCCGATACGTGCCGAGATCGACGAGCCGCTTTATGTTGATGGCCACCTCGCGCCTCAGATCACCCTCAACCACGTAGTCCCGGTCGATAATTTCCCGGATCTGCAGCACCTCAGCATCGCTGAGCTGATTGACCCTTTTGCTGTCTGGTATACTTACCTTCCGGCAAATCTCGCGGGCATTGACCGGACCTATGCCGTGGATATAGCGCAAAGCGATGACGACGCGCTTGCTTGTTGGTATATTGACGCCCGCAATTCGAGCCACGCCTGAATTCTCCTTTTTGGCCCCCGGAATCGGTGGGCGATAACCAATGGTCTTTGAGCCCGAAAGGCATAAGGCCGCGCCTCGGGAGAGCTCCCACTCTCCGCAAAGCGAGCCTTTCGACGACCTGAATGGGGGCTCATTTAGGACGGTTTAGCCTGTTCGTCAACCTCCAGAATGCCACATTTTCCGGCCGTCAGGCCCTGTCTAAACTTTGTTCAATCTGTCGCGCCACCTCCTCGATCGGTGCCATCCCGTTCACGGTTTTTAGCGCCCCTTTACCCCCATAGTACGAGATCAACGGGGCAGTTTGCCGGTTGTAGACCCTAAGCCGCTCCCGGACGGTTTCTGCCTTGTCGTCTGGCCTGCGGATGAACTGATTCGAGCCGCAATTGTCGCAGATGCCCGCGACCCGTGTGGGGGCGAATTCGTCATGGTAGCCCTTGAAGCACTTAGCGCAGGTATAGCGTCCCGCAATACGTTTGATGAGTTCCTCGTCATCCACCCTGAGCTCGATGACTTGGTTGAGCTTCTGGTTCCTTGAAGCAAGCATCCGATCCAGCGCCTGTGCCTGCGCCGTGTTCCGGGGGAACCCATCGAGGATGAAGCCTCGGGCGACGTCGGCGTCGTTCAGCCGATCGGCGATGATTCCGACAACGATCTCGTCGGAGACAAGTTCGCCCCGGTCCATCACATCCTTCGCCCGCTTGCCAAGCTCCGTTCCCTGGGCGGCGGCCGCACGCAGCATATCGCCGGTTGAAAGCTGTTTAAACCCATGTCGCTGTTCAAGTAATTTGGCCTGAGTTCCCTTGCCAGCACCCGGAGGGCCGAGAAGGACGATGTTCATCGACGCGCCCCACGCAGATTCGTACGCTTGATGAGCCTTTCGTATTGCTGAGCCAGCAGATGCCCCTGCACCTGGGCGACGGTATCCATCGTCACTGACACGACGATAAGCAGTGAAGTGCCTCCGAAATAGAATGGAATACCGGCATAGGCGGTTAGAAACTCGGGAAGAACGCAGACGAACGCGAGATAGAGTCCGCCGATGGCCGTAACGCGAGTCAGTACAAAGTCGATGTATTTCGCTGTCTGCTCTCCGGGCCGGATCCCAGGGATGAACCCGCCGTATTTCTTCAGATTCTCCGCCGTATCCTTGGGGTTGAACATGATTGCGGTGTAGAAGAATGCGAAGAAAATAATGAGCGCCACATAGGCAGCGATGAAGAGTGGCTGCCCATGGCCAAGAAGCGCAGTGATGTAGCCCAACCAGTCGGGCAACTGTCCTTGACTGAAGTTTGCCACCGTGATCGGCAGCAGCAGGAGAGAGGAAGCAAAAATTGGAGGGATAACGCCCGCCGTGTTGAGTTTTAGTGGCAGATGGGATTTCTCCGCTTGCGCCATCTGATTGCCGACTTGACGTTTGGGATATTGAACTGGGAGTCGGCGCTGCGCTCGTTCCATGAAAACGATGAAAGCGATGACGCCGAGACCGAGAACCACAATTCCCAGGATGACGAACGTCGACAGCTGTCCCGTTCGGCCAAGCTCGAAGAGGCCGGCCAGCGCCAGGGGCAGATTGGCGACAATCCCGGCGAAGATGATCAGGGAAATTCCATTGCCGATGCCGCGCGCGGTAATCTGCTCGCCAAGCCACATGAGGAACACCGTCCCTCCAGTCAATGTGATGACCGTGCTGGCCCGGAAAAACCATCCAGGATCGAGCACGACATTTCCCTGCCCTTCCAGTCCGACGGCAATGCCGTAGGATTGCAGCGCTGCAAGTAGAACAGTACCGTAGCGCGTGTATTGGTTTATTTTCTTCCGCCCCTGCTCGCCTTCTTTCTTGAGCTGTTCAAGATGAGGTGACACCGTCGTCATCAGCTGAATGATGATCGATGCCGAAATGTAAGGCATGATGTTGAGTGCGAATATGGCCATTCGCCCCAAGGCGCCGCCTGCAAGGCCATTGATCCAGCCAAGTATCCCGCTCGAATTTTGCTGGACCAGCCGCGCCAGCTCCACGGGATCAACTCCCGGCACCGGAATATATGTGCCAAGGCGGTAGATGACGAGCGCCCCCAATGTGAACCAGATGCGCTTCTTCAGCTCTTCCGCTTTGGCCAGGGCGCCGAAGTTGAACCGGGCGGCAAGTTGTTCTGCGGCAGATGCCATTTCAGTTCCTTTCGCCCCACCTACCGTTGCAGCAGATAGTGACGATTACTCATTACCCTCGGTGGCCTTTCGAGCCTTCTGCGGCTTCTCAGGTTTCTTATCGGTTTCAGCAGCTTCGGGTATTGGTGCGGGCTTGAGTATTTTCACGCTACCGCCAGCCTTTTCGATGGCAGCCTGAGCGCTTTTTGAAGCGTGATATACCTCGAAGTCTGCCTTCGACTTGAGTTCCCCCTCGGCCAGGATCCTTACCCCTGCGCGGGAGCGCGAAACGACTCCGGCTTCCGTCAGCGATTCGAGCGTTACAGCTTTCGATGGATCGAGCTTCTTAGCGTCAAAGGCAGCCTGTATCCGCCCGAGGTTTACCTCATTGTATTCAACCGCGTTCGGCTTGTTGAAACCGCGTTTCGGCAGTCGGCGGTAAATCGGCATCTGACCGCCCTCAAATCCAGGCTTGGCACCACCTGACCGCGCAGTTTGCCCCTTTCCCCCGCGGCCCGCGGTTTTCCCCAGCCCGGAACCAATTCCGCGCCCAACTCGCTTGCGCGCGTGCCGTGCGCCATCTTTGTCTGCAATCTGGTTCAGTTTCATCTCGTGCGCCTATATAGTCTTTGCCTCAGCCGTCGACCACCCTAACCAGATGCTGTACGCGGCGAATCATTCCGCGGACTTCTGGGGTATCGGGAACAGTGCTGCGGCGGTTTAGTTTGTTGAGTCCAAGCCCAATCAGAGTGGCGCGTTGTTCAATAGGGCGGCGCTGTGGGCTGTGTACCTGCTCTACCGTGATCGTTTTGCGTGCTGGTTGTTTGCTGTCAGTCATGATTGAAACTTTTGAATTTTACTCCGCAACCACGTCGATGTCGCGCCGCCTCGCAACCACCTCGCTGACCTTTTTGCCGCGCCTGGCGGCAACACTGCGAGGCGACATTTCCCGCTTCAGCGCATCGAAAGTGGCGCGGACCATATTGTATGGGTTTGAAGACCCTTGCGATTTGGCGACAATGTCCTTCATTCCCAGTGTTTCGAACACCGCTCTCATAGGACCGCCGGCGATGATTCCGGTTCCTGGCGGTGCGGCGCGAAGCACGACTTTGCCTGCCCCCCACCGGCCAGCCGTGTCGTGATGAAGCGTGCGCCCCTCTCGTAGCGGAACCCTGATCATTCCATGCTTGGCGCTCTCTGTCGCCTTTCGAATGGCTTCCGGCACTTCCCGTGCCTTTCCATGGCCAAACCCGACTCGCCCCTTTTGATCACCTACAACGACCAGAGCTGCAAAACCGAAGCGTCGGCCTCCTTTGACCACTTTTGCCACGCGATTGATATGGACGAGCTTGTCCAAAAACTCGCTGTCACGGTCATCGCGTTTGCCTTCGCGGTCACCGTCGCGATCGCGGGATCTCTCTCTTTGTGCCATGTCGCTCTATTTATCCTCGCTAGAAATTCAGCCCTGCCTCGCGGGCACCTTCCGCCAACGCTTTGACTCGCCCATGGTATTGATACCCGCCGCGATCGAAAACGACCTCCGTCACACCGGCCTTCTTCGCCCTTTCGGCAATGAGCTTGCCCACTTCGGTTGCTGCCGCTTTCTTGTCGCCCTTGAGTTTGGTCTTCAGTTCCTTGTCGATGCTTGATGCGGCAACCAATGTCACACCTTTTTGATCATCGATGATCTGCACATAGATATTTTTATCGGAACGGAAAACCGACAGCCTGAGCCGTCCAATGGAACGGCTTTTCAGCCGCGTGCGCACCCGGGCTCGACGGCGTTCAGTTTGCGTGAGCTTTGCCATCTGACGCCCTCCTACTTCTTCTTGCCTTCTTTGCGGAAGATATACTCGCCAGCATATTTCACGCCCTTGCCTTTGTAAGGTTCAGGCACGCGAAACGCGCGAATCTCTGCCGCCACCTGGCCAACCTGTTGCTTGTCGACCCCAGCGACCACAATTTCCGTGGGTTTCGGTGTGGTGATAGCAATGCCCTTGGGGATGGGATAGTTCACATCGTGACTGTATCCCAGTTGCAACTGCAATTGACTGCCTTGTACCGCCGCCCGATAACCGACGCCGCTGATCTCCAGGCTGCGGCTATAGCCTTGGGTGACGCCCTTGATCATATTTGCCACCAGCGTTCGAGACATGCCCCAGCAGGAACGCGCCAACTTGGTATCGTCGCGTGGCTGAACGTCGACGGCACCCTTTTCGAGCTTGGCCATCACGTGTTCGGCGAGAACTGCCTTAAGCTCGCCCTTCGGGCCTTTCACCGACAAGTTCTGGCCGGAAACCTCGACGGTCACACCTGCCGGCACCGGAACTGCTTTCTTACCTATTCGAGACATGGCTGGTTCTTTCTGATTTCTTTCTTAACAGGCAGCTAGAACACCGTGCAGATCACTTCTCCACCGACGTTCTGCGCCCGCGCCTCGTTGTCGGACATAACACCTTTCGGGGTTGAAAGAATCGAGATACCTAAGCCGTTATAGACGGTCGGCAAACTGCCGACCGAGGCATAAATCCGGCGGCCAGGTTTGGATACTCGATGGATTTCACGAATAACCGGAGTTCCATCGAAATATTTTAATTCGATCTCGAGTTCCGCTTTGGCATTGCCCATTTGGACAGTGGCATAGTCGCGGATATAGCCTTCCTGCTTCAGCACGTCGAGCACGCGAGAGCGCAATTTCGACGCGGGGCAGGTCACTTTCGACTTCCCCCGCTGTTGCGCGTTCCTGATGCGTGTCAACATATCCCCGAGCGGATCCTGAATGCTCATTTGTATCGTTCTCCTGACCGATCCCTACCAGCTTGACTTCACCATGCCAGGGATCAATCCCTTGTTTGCTAGTTCCCTCAATGCCATGCGCGACATTCGGACCTTCCTATAGAAACCGCGTGGGCGGCCGGTTATTTCGCAGCGATTGCGAATGCGCGCCGGCGCCGAGTTGCGTGGCAGTTGCGAGAGCTTTAGCTGCGCGGCAAAGCGGTCCTCCATTGAAGCAGAGCGATTCTTGATGATTGCTTTCAGCCGCGAACGTTTACCGGTGAATCGTTTGGCCATCCGTCGGCGCCGGTTGTTCTTTTCGACTGAACTTGTCTTTGCCATGTCGGAAACCTCGTTGTGATCCTTTTTAAGCAGCAGCCTTCGACCCGCGATGCGCTTTGCGGAAGGGAAAATTGAAACCCGCAATCAACGCTCGTGCTTCTTCGTCGGTTCTTGCAGTTGTGCAAATCACGATGTCCATTCCCCACACTCGATCGATCTTGTCATAGTCGATTTCGGGGAAAATGATGTGCTCCTTGATGCCCACAGCGTAGTTGCCGTTGCCGTCGAAGCTACGGTCGGTCACGCCGCGAAAGTCACGTACGCGCGGAAGAGCGATGTTGATAAACCTGTCGAGGAACTCATACATCCGAGCCTTGCGCAGAGTTACCTTTGCGCCGATCGCCTGGTTCGTGCGAATTTTGAAGGTCGCAATCGACTTGCGCGACTTTGTGATGACTGGCTTCTGACCCGCGATTTTTCTAAGCTCTTCGGCCGCCACGTTGATAATCTTGCCATCGCCCACTGCTTCACCAACGCCCATGTTGAGCACGATCTTGTCAAGCTTGGGCACTTCCATCGGATTCTTGTAACCGAACTGTTCGATCAGCTTTTGACGTACGACCTGATCATAAAACCTTCTCAGCCGTGGCACGTAGTCCTTGGGAACTGCCGGAGATTCCGTTTCCACCTGCTTGGCGGGCTTTGCATCGCCTTTCGGCTTGGCCTGCGCTTTGTCAGCCGGCTTGGCCTGCTTGACTTGCTTGGCATCGTCCGTCGCCGTCTTTTTGTCCTTAGCCATCGATGATTTCTCCGGAACGTTTCGCAAAGCGAACCTTCTTGCCGTCCTTCAGAAATTTGAAACCTACCTTGGTCGGTTTTCCGGTTTTTGGATCCGCAAGCGCAAGGTTTGAAAGATGAATAGGCATTTCTTTCGCTACGATGCCGCCGTCTTGTGAGGCCGTCTGTTTCTGGTGCCTGCGTGAGACATTGACCCCCTGTACAATCGCGCGGTTGCGGTCAGGTATGACGTTCAAAACCTGACCAGCCTTACCCTTGTCGCGTCCGCTGACCACGACGACGCGATCCCCTTTCCTAATTTTGAGCTTGACCGGCATCACAGCACCTCCGGTGCGAGCGAAATTATTTTCATATGGTTCTTGGCCCTCAGCTCTCGCGGAACCGGTCCGAAGATGCGTGTCCCTACAGGTTCGCCCTGAGCATTGATCAAAACTGCGGCATTTCGGTCGAAGCGAATGATCGATCCATCGGCGCGGCGAATTGCCTTTGCTGTCCGAACGACGATGGCCTTCATGACGGAACCTTTTTTCACGCGGCCACGCGGAATGGCGTCCTTCACCGAAACCACGATAATATCGCCAACGGTCGCGTATTTGCGCTTGGAGCCGCCAAGCACCTTGATGCACTGGACGCGGCGGGCCCCCGAGTTGTCCGCTACATCCAAATTTGTTTCCTGCTGTATCATGACACGACCTTCAACCTAGCGCAGAAATCAGGCGGCCCCTCTGGCCGCCGTGACTTTCTCCAAAAACTTCCATCTCTTGTTTTTCGATACCGGACGGCACTCTTGAATACGCACAATGTCGCCAACTTTTGCGGCATTGGTCTCATCGTGGGCGTGGAATTTCGTGGTGCGCCGCACTGTCTTCTTCAGCACAGGGTGCGTTAGACGGCGCTCCACTACGACGACAATCGTCTTTGCGTTTTTGTCGCTCACCACAATACCCTGGAGAATACGCTTCGGCATAATCCTCTCGTCTCCGGTTAAGTCGTTTTGGCCGCTTGGCGCTGCGTCTGCGCCGTGCGCAGCCGCGCGATATCGCGGCGGAGCTGGCGCACTCTCGCTGTTTTCTCGAGTTGACCCGATGCCTTTTGAAAGCGCAAATTGAATTGCTCTTTCTTCAGCTTGGCGATCTCGTCGGTAAGCTGATCGTCAGTCAGCGGTTTTATGTCGGTCATCTTCATCGGGCGTCCTTTGAATCGTTCACTCGCCGAGCCGAGCCACGAAGCGGGTTTTGATCGGTAGCTTGGCCGCAGCCAGCGCCAGAGCCTCCTCGGCCATCTGACGGTTTACGCCATCCACCTCGAAAATTATCCGCCCTGGTTTGACTCTCGCGGCCCAGAACTCCGGCGCTCCCTTGCCCGAGCCCATTCGGACCTCTGTTGGCTTCTTGGAGACCGGCACATCGGGAAAAACTCTAATCCAAACGCGCCCCGTACGTTTCATGGCTCGCGTGAGTGCACGGCGCGCCGCTTCTATCTGGCGGGCCGACAGACGATCCGGCTCCTGCGCCTTCAAACCGAAAGCGCCAAAATCGAGGCTCGTGCCACCTTTGGCCCGTCCGCGGATTCGGCCTTTGAATGCCTTGCGATATTTGGTTCGTTTAGGTTGCAGCATCACTCTATTCCTTCAGTTCCTTGCCGCCTTATCCCAACTGGCTTTCGCGACGGCCCCTTTGACCTTCCTGCTCTCCCTGAGCGCGCTTATCCTGGGCCAGCGGATCGTGCTCCAAAATCTCGCCCTTGAAGATCCAAACTTTGACGCCGTTAGTTCCGTAAGCGGTGACCGCCGTGGCCGTTCCGTAGTCGACGTCTGCCCGCAGGGTATGAAGCGGAACCCGGCCCTCGCGATACCATTCGGTTCGCGCGATTTCCGCGCCACCCAAACGCCCGGCGCATGTGATCTTGATGCCTTCGGCCCCCATTCTTTGCGCCGACTGGACGGCTCTTTTCATGGCGCGGCGGAACGCGATGCGCCGCTCAAGCTGCTGAGCAATATTCTCGGCCACCAGATTGGCATCAACTTCGGGTTTGCGGACCTCAACAATGTTGAGATGCACCTCCGAACTTGTCATTTCGGAAATCTTCTTTCGCAGCTTTTCGATGTCGGCGCCCTTCTTGCCGATGACCACCCCCGGGCGGGCCGAATAGATGGTTACCCGGCATTTCTTGTGGGGGCGCTCGATCAGGATTTTCGAAATGCCGGCCTGCTTCAGTTGCTCATGCAGATAGTTGCGAATTTTCATGTCTTCGTGCAAAAGCTGGCCATACTCGCGGCGCCCGGAATACCAGCGCGAATCCCACGTGCGGTTGATGCCGAGCCTCAGCCCAATCGGATTGACTTTTTGACCCATCAGGCCGTCTCCTCAGCTTGCCGGACTACAATCGTGATCTCGCTAAAGAATTTCTGAATCCCAGCCGCTCGACCGCGCCCACGCGGGGTCCACCGCTTCATCAAGAGGTTCTTGCCGACATAGGCTTCAGCCACCACAAGCGAATTGATGTCAAGATCATGGTTGTTCTCCGCATTCGCGACTGCCGACTCGAGAGTCTTTTTGACCGCGCCGGCGATTCGCTTACGCGAAAAAGACAGCTCGGCGATGGCCTTGTCGACCTTTTTCCCCCGGATGGTTGCCGCAACCACGTTCAGTTTGCGCGGACTGATGCGCAAATTGCGAGCGATGGCCATTGCCTCGGTTGCTTTCAGGGAGCGTTTTCGTTTTGCCTTGCTCATTTGTCTAACTCTTTGGAGGCGGCGCTTCAGTTGCGGGCGCTGGCGCAGGAGTGCCCGGGGCAGCACCCGGTGCTCTACGCGGCCGTTCTCGTTCTGTCGTGGCTGTTGCCGCTGACGCCTTGCCAGCTGCGGAGTGGCTGACGAATTGGCGCGTCGGGGCGAACTCGCCGAATTTGTGGCCCACCATGTCTTCTGAGACCAACACTGGAATGTGCTTGGTGCCGTTGTGGACCTGAAATGTGAGACCGACGAACTGCGGCAGGATTGTTGAACGGCGGCTCCATGTCTTGATGGCTTGATTGCGGCCGGAAGCACGGGCAGCTTCTGCCTTTTTCAACAGATAGCCGTCAACGAAGGGGCCCTTCCAAACAGAGCGTGTCACTGAGCTCTCTCCTTACTTCTTCTTTGCATGGCGGCTGCGAACAATCATGCGGTTGGTTGACTTGTTGTTGCGGGTCTTCTTGCCCTTCGTCGACTTTCCCCACGGCGTGACTGGGTGACGCCCGCCTGACGTTTTGCCCTCTCCGCCGCCGTGCGGATGATCGATGGGATTCATGGCAACCCCTCGCACACCGGGACGTATGCCACGCCATCGGTTGCGCCCGGCCTTGCCCAGGGTCTCGTTCATGTGATCGGGGTTTGAAACCGCCCCGACCGTAGCCATGCAATCGGACGGCACCATGCGAGTTTCGCCCGACTTTAGTCGCAACAGAGCGTAGCCCTGGTCTCTGCCAACGAGCTGCGCATAGGTCCCAGCAGCTCGGGCCATCTGGCCTCCCTTGCCGGGTTTCATCTCCACATTGTGGACAATGGTACCCACCGGCATGTTACCAAGCGGCATCGCGTTACCCGGCTTTACGTCGACATTCTCGCCAGATACCACTTCGTCGCCCGCATTCAACCGCTGCGGCGCGATGATGTACGCCAGCTGACCGTCCGCGTACCTGATAAGAGCAATGTACGACGTTCGGTTCGGATCATATTCGAGCCGCTCCACTCTCGCCGTCTGATCGAACTTTCGGCGTTTGAAATCCACCACCCGATAGCTCTGCTTGTGACCACCGCCCGTGAGCCAGTTGGTAGCGCGTCCTAAATTGTTGCGGCCGCCTGTCTTGGCGAGGCCGCGGGTGAGCCTTTTCACGGGCTTGCCCTTGTGCAACGCCGATCGGTCGACTTTCACGAGTTGTCGAAGTCCGGGCGTTACTGGTTTGTATGTCTTGAATGCCATGAGTACCTACTAAGCCTCGATCCCTGTCCGTTAAAGCCCGGTCATCACATCAATGGTCTGGCCTTCCGCGAGCGTCACGATGGCCTTCTTCACATCCCCCTGAATGCTCTTACGACCCCTAAATCGCTTGAACTTCCCTTTGCGCACCAGAGTGTTCACGGTCTTCACCTTGACGCCGAACAGCTTTTCGATCGCCGCCTTTATTTCCGGCTTGGTAGCATCGCTGGCGACATTGAAGATCACCTGGTTGTTGGCCGACACCATCGTGGCTTTTTCCGTGATGGCCGGCGACTTGATCACGTCATGGCTTTTCATTTGAACCGCGCCTCCAGCGCTTCGACGGCGGCCATGGTAAGCACAAGCTTCCGGCGGCGAAGAATGTCGTAGACATTGATCCCCTGAATGGGAAGTACGTCGATATCGATTAGACTGCGCGCGGCGAGGGCAAAGTTCTTATTCACTTCCGCTCCATCGATGATCAGCGCGTTTGCCAGCCCAAGCTTCGCAAATTTCGTCTTCAGGCCTTTCGTCTTGGCATCTTTCAATTCCGTGGTATCGATGACCAGGATATCGGCCGCTTTTGCCTTTGAGGAAAGCGCATGCCTCAGCGCCAGCGCCCTTAAGCGCTTTGGAAGATCGATTGCGTGACTTCTAACGACCGGTCCAAACGCCTTTCCGCCTCCGACAAATATGCCGGGACGGCGTGACCCATGTCGCGCATTGCCGGTTCCCTTTTGCTTATAGATCTTCTTTTTGGTGCGATTGATCTCCGACCGGCCTTTGGTCTTGTGCGTTCCGGCTTGCCGCTTTGCAAGTTGCCACTGCACCATGCGATGAAGGATATCGGGTCGCGGTTCGAGGCCGAATATGTGGTCGGCGAGATCGATCGTCCCGGCCTTTTTTGCCTCCAATGTTTGAATGTCAGCCTTCATTGCTGCCTCTACTTGCTCTTCGCAGTTGTTTCAGACGGCGGCGCCCCCGCACCATCTGACAATCTGAAGGCGCCTGGTCTCGGCGCATTCTTGGGCAGCGAGCGCTTAACGGCATCCTTCAGCTGGACCCACCCGCCCTTGGCGCCCGGGACCGAACCCCGCACCATGATCAGACCTCGTTCTAAGTCGGTCTTCACTACCTCGATATTCTGAGTCGTCACGTTCTCGCTGCCGAGATGACCTGCCATTTTTTTCCCCGGGAACACCCGGCCGGGATCCTGCCGCTGGCCCGTCGAACCATGGCTGCGATGGCTGATCGAAACGCCATGTGAAGCTCTGAGACCGCTGAAATTCCAGCGCTTCATTGCTCCTGCAAATCCCTTGCCGATTGTAATTCCAGTGACATCCACGAATTGTCCTGGGACGAAATGCTCGGCGGTGATTTCGGCACCTACTGCGATCAGGTTGTCCGGGCTGACCCGAAACTCCGCTAGCCTGCGCTTGGGTTCAATCTTCGACTTGGCAAAATGACCCCGTTCCGCCTTTGGCAGGTTTTTGACCTTGATCGATCCAGCGCCGAGTTGCACGGCCGTATAGCCATGCTTGTCCAGCGTCTTATGGGCGACCACCTGGCATTGATCGAGCTTGAGCACCGTCACGGGAATATGCTGCCCATCGGGTGTGAATACCCTCGTCATGCCTAACTTTTGTGCGATGACACCAGAACGCATCGCCTTAACTCCTCATCAGCCGCTACAACTTGATTTCAACATCCACACCCGCTGCAAGATCCAGCTTCATTAGCGCGTCGACCGTTTGCGGCGTGGGGTCGACGATGTCCAGGAGGCGACGGTGTGTGCGCATTTCGAACTGCTCGCGGCTTTTCTTGTCGACATGCGGAGAGCGATTGACCGTGAACCGTTCAATACGAGTTGGAAGAGGTACCGGTCCGCGTACCTGCGCTCCCGTCCTCTTTGCCGTGTTCACGATCTCGCGCGTCGACGTATCGAGTATTCGATGATCGAACGCTTTGAGTCGGATTCGGATGTTGGTTCTTTGCATTTGCTAAGGCCCTACTCCACGATTTGTGCGACGACGCCTGCACCGACGGTGCGGCCGCCTTCGCGGATGGCGAAGCGCAGCTTTTCCTCCATGGCAATCGGCGTGATCAGTTCCACATCCATGGTGACATTGTCGCCGGGCATCACCATCTC
>DATBLQ010000061.1:0-16825 GCA_036555325.1 Aestuariivirgaceae bacterium
GAGATGGTGATGCCCGGCGACAATGTCACCATGGATGTGGAACTGATCACGCCGATTGCCATGGAGGAAAAGCTGCGCTTCGCCATCCGCGAAGGCGGCCGCACCGTCGGTGCAGGCGTCGTCGCACAAATCGTGGAGTAGAACAACAGAAACAAGAAAACAGAAACAACCAGACTCTGGCTTCCAGTTTCTGGTTACTGGCTTCCAGCTAGGGGTATAGCTCAGTTGGTAGAGCGGCGGTCTCCAAAACCGCAGGTCGGGGGTTCGAGCCCCTCTGCCCCTGCCAGCCAGAAAACAGGCCCCGCAAACGCATTGGTAAATGAAGGGTAATGTGAAGACAAATCCAATCGAGTTTTTCCAGCAGGTACGACAAGAGGCAGCAAAGATCACATGGCCGACGCGCAACGAAACCGTCATAACGACAATCATGGTGCTGATCATGGTAGTGCTTGCCTCGTTCTTTTTCCTCGGAGTGGATGCGGTGCTGAAAACCATCGTCGAGGATTTTATTTTCAGGCTTTGAGAACCTCGCGGCGAGAGATATGACGAAACGCTGGTACATCGTTCACGCCTATTCGAACTTCGAGAACAAGGTGGCCGAATCCATCAGGGAGCAGGCTACCCAGAAGGGTCTTGCACATCTTTTCGAAGAGGTTCTGGTGCCTACGGAGGAGGTCGTGGAGCTGCGGCGGGGCAAGAAAGTGGCTAGTGCGCGACGTTTCTTCCCCGGCTATGTGCTGGTCAAGATGGAGATGACTGACCAGGCCTATCATCTGATCAAGAACACCCCGAAAGTGACCGGATTTCTCGGTTCGGACAACAAGCCCGTTCCGATCACTGATGCGGAGGCGAATCGGATCCTGCACCAGGTTCAGGAAGGTATCGAACGTCCCCGGCCTTCTGTTCAGTTTGAGGTCGGCGAGCAGGTTCGCGTTGCCGACGGGCCGTTCGCCTCGTTCAATGGCCTGGTAGAGGAGGTGGATGAGGAGCGCTCGCGTCTGAAGGTGGCGGTTTCGATTTTTGGCCGCGCGACACCAGTTGAACTTGAATATGGTCAGGTTGAAAAGATCTGACCTGTGGAAGGGCGGATGGAGTCGAGGTGACTGCATCTGGAGTCCGTACCACTAACCTCAAGAACCGCGACGTGCGGTGAGGGATAAGAGAATGGCGAAGAAGATCACGGGTTATGTGAAGCTTCAGGTACCGGCGGGACAGGCAAACCCCTCACCGCCGATTGGCCCTGCACTTGGTCAGCGCGGGCTCAACATCATGGAGTTTTGCAAGGCATTCAATGCAAAGAGTCAAGGAATGGAGCCGGGTTCGCCAGTGCCAGTGATTATCACCGTTTACCAGGATAAGTCCTTCACCTTCGAAATGAAGGCTCCGCCTGCTTCCTATTTCCTGAAGAAAGCAGCGAAAATCGCTTCCGGCTCGAAAGAGCCCGGGCGCGGCGGACCGATTGGTAGGGTTACCATGGCCCAGTGCCGTGAAATCGCTCAAAAGAAAATGAGCGGGCTCAATGCCAAGGATATCGAAGCGGGTGCGCGCGAAATTGCAGGGTCGGCGCGCTCGATGGGCCTTGAGGTCGTGGAGTAGTCGCATGACCAAGACACCCAAGCGAATTGCGAAGAACGCTAAGGGAATTGAGCGCGGCAAAGCCTATTCCCTCAACGAGGCGGTAAAACTTCTCAAAGAAAGGTCGAATGCCAAATTCGACGAGACGGTTGAGATTGCCATGAATCTGGGGGTCGACCCGCGCCATGCCGATCAGATGGTTCGGGGGATCTGCAATCTGCCAAATGGATCGGGGCGAAAATTGCGTGTCGCAGTGTTTGCAAAAGGCCCGAAGGCAGAAGAGGCGAAAAAGGCTGGAGCTGATATCGTCGGTGCCGAGGACCTTGTGGAGATCGTCAACAAGGGCACGATCGATTTTGACAGGTGCATCGCTACTCCTGATTTGATGCCGCTTGTCGGACGCCTCGGGAAGGTGCTGGGTCCACGCGGCCTGATGCCCAACCCGAAGGTCGGCACCGTAACAATGGATGTGACTGCCGCCGTCAAGGGCGCAAAGGGCGGGGCCGTCGAGTTTCGTGTCGAGAAAGCGGGCATTGTGCAAGCAGGCGTGGGAAAGGCGAGTTTTTCCGAAGATCAGCTTGCCGGGAATATTCGGGCCTTTGTTGATGCGGTTCTTAAGGCGAAGCCGCAGGGACAGAAGGGGACTTTCGTGAAGAAGGTCTCGATTTCGTCGACCCAAGGACCCGGCGTGAAGATTGATCTGGCGAGCGTAACGCACGCCTAAGAGTTTCCGACTGGCATCGAAGGCTAGCAATTTTCGGTGCCAGGCGGTTGGTCCAGCCTATGACACTCGTGTCGAAGCCGGATCAAAGCCCTGTCCGAGATTGCAGGCGCGGATTTCGGTCCGCTTAAACCTCAAGCCTGCATGAGATGGGGGACAAACGGTTCTTTGGCCGAAAGGCCGGAAGGTTCGGTTTGGACCTCTCGAACCCGGCGAGTTTTTAGCCGGGGGACAGGCAAAAGAGCGCCACCGGCATTTGTCGCGTGGCAGGTCCAACAGCGGGCATTCCAATCGGGAATGGTCCCGCGAAGTTAGGAGACAGCAAAGTGGAGAGAGCTGAAAAAAGAGAGCTCGTCACGACACTCAATGCCGTGTTCAAAACTGCATCGGTAGTTATCGTTGCCCACAATAATGGCATCACCGTTTCGCAGATGAACGATCTGCGAAGCAGAATGCGCAAGGCGGGGGCGGCGGTGAAGGTTGCCAAGAACCGCCTCGCAACGCTTGCGCTTGAAGGCACTGATGTAGCCGGGATGAAGGATTTCTTCAGAGGTCCGACACTGATCGCCTATTCATCTGATCCCGTCACGGCGCCGAAAATTGCAACCGAGTTCGCTAAGGGTAACGAGAAGTTCGTTGTCCTGGGTGGCGCGCTCGGTCTTTCAATGCTCGATGCCAAAGGCGTGAAGGCCTTGGCCGATCTGCCGTCGCTCGACCAGCTTCGGGCAAAGCTGGTCGGCCTGTTGCAGGCACCTGCCACTCGTATTGCAGGCGTGCTTCAGGCTCCGGCAGGTCAACTTGCAAGGGTCATCAATGCCTACGCCACCAAAGAGAACGCCGCGTGATGGCGATCTACACCGCAAACCGAACTTAAGGAAAAGAGAAGTAAAATGGCTGATTTAGCAAAAATCGTCGATCAACTTTCAAGCCTCAGCGTCCTTGAAGCCGCCGAGCTCTCAAAACTGCTCGAGGAGAAGTGGGGAGTTTCGGCAGCCGCGCCAGTAGCTGTGGCCGCTGCCGGCGCTGGTCCTGCCGCTGCGGCGCCGGTTGAGGAGAAGACGGAGTTTACCGTTGTTCTCGCCGCGCATGGCGAAAAGAAAATCGAAGTGATCAAGGAAGTGCGGGCCATCACCGGCCTTGGCCTGAAGGAGGCAAAGGACCTGGTCGAAGGCGCGCCGAAGCCGGTTAAAGAAAGCGTTAGCAAGGCCGATGCGGAGGCGATGAAAAAGAAGCTCGAAGCCGTTGGCGCTAAGGTGGAGCTGAAGTAGTCCCGTAAACTCGCGTCCGGCGCCAAGGCGCGCCGGACAGCATTGCAGAGTACACAGGAAGGTGAAGAGAATGCAGATGCTCGCAGGTCGCAAAAGGGTTCGCAAATTCTTCGGAAAGAATGCCGAAGTGGCTGAGATGCCGAATCTCATCGAGGTTCAAAAGGAATCCTATGACCAGTTCCTGCAAGTGAAGGAGCCAGAGGGCGGCCGCACTAATGAGGGCCTGCAGGCTGTCTTCAAATCGGTATTTCCGATCAGCGATTTTTCCGGACAGGCGATGCTAGAGTTTGTTCGTTACGAATTCGAACTGCCAAAGTACGATGTCGAGGAATGTCAACAGCGGGGCATGACCTATGCGGCACCGCTGAAGGTTACCTTGCGGCTGATCGTATTCGAAATCGATCAAGAAACCGGAGCCAAGTCGGTAAAGGATATCAAGGAACAGGATGTCTACATGGGTGACATCCCGCTAATGACGTCCAACGGCACTTTTGTTGTGAACGGCACCGAGCGGGTTATCGTCTCGCAGATGCACCGGTCGCCTGGAGTATTTTTCGACCATGACAAGGGCAAAACGCATTCCTCCGGCAAGCTACTTTTCGCCGCCCGCATCATTCCGTATCGCGGCTCCTGGTTGGATTTTGAGTTCGACGCCAAAGACATCATATATGTGCGCATCGATCGACGGCGGAAACTGCCGATCACAACTTTGCTTTATGCCCTCGGCTTGGATGGGGAGGAAATCCTCCACTATTACTACAACAGCATCCCCTATACTGAAGCCAAGGAGGGCGGTTGGCGTACGCCCTTTGATCCGCAACGCTATCGCGGTTTGAAGCCAGTCGTCGACCTGATCGATGCAAAGACGAAGAAAGTCGTTGTCGAGGCAGGCAAAAAGATTACACCGCGGCTGGCGCGCAAGCTTGGCGATGATGGTCTCAAGGAGCTCCTGGTTCGCGACGAGGATCTTTTTGGACACTATCTGGCCGATGAGCTCGTCAATCCAAAGACGGGCGAGATTTATGCTGAGGCGGGGGATGAGATCGATGAGAAACTACTAAAGAAACTCAAGGAGGCTGGCTTCGCCAAGCTCAATCTCCTCGACATTGATCACATCAATACTGGAGCCTATATCCGCAACACAATGCGCGCAGACAAGGCGGAGAATTATGAGCAGGCGCTGCTCGAGATCTACCGCGTGATGCGTCCCGGCGAGCCGCCAACGCGAGAAACGGCGGAAGCGCTGTTCAACGGCTTGTTCTTCGATGCGGAGCGTTACGACCTTTCGGCGGTTGGACGCGTCAAGATGAATATGCGCCTTGAGCTCGATGCGCCGGACACGATGCGCGTACTGCGCAGGGAAGATATTTTGGCCGTCATCAAGACCCTCGCCGAACTCAGAGACGGCAAGGGCGAAATCGACGATATCGATCACCTCGGCAACCGACGAGTGCGATCGGTTGGCGAACTGATGGAGAATCAATACCGCCTAGGCCTCGTGCGGATGGAGCGGGCGATCAAGGAGCGCATGTCGTCCATCGATATCGACACCGTCATGCCGCATGACCTCATCAACGCTAAACCCGTTGCAGCGGCGGTGAGAGAGTTTTTCGGCTCCTCGCAACTGTCGCAGTTTATGGATCAGACAAATCCGCTTTCCGAGATAACACACAAACGCCGCCTTTCCGCCTTGGGCCCTGGGGGGCTAACGCGCGAGCGGGCGGGTTTCGAAGTGCGTGACGTCCACCCGACGCACTATGGGCGAATTTGTCCGATCGAAACGCCGGAAGGTCCCAACATCGGATTAATCAACTCGCTTGCGACGTACGCGCGGGTAAACAAATACGGATTCATCGAAACGCCCTACCGCAAGGTGATACACGGCAAAGTGACCGACGAAGTGGTTTATCTTTCGGCAATTGAGGAAGCGAAGCACTACATAGCCCAGGCGAACGTGCCGCTGAGTAAAGACGGTAAGTTCACCGAAGAGCTCGTGACGGTTCGTCACCATGGTGACGTGCTGCTCGTTCCTCGTGAAAAGGTTGACGCGGTCGATGTTTCGCCAAAGCAACTCGTTTCCGTTGCTGCGGCGCTCATTCCGTTTCTCGAAAACGACGATGCCAACCGGGCGCTCATGGGCTCGAACATGCAACGCCAGGCAGTGCCTCTCGTTCGAACCGCCGCTCCCCTCGTGGGTACCGGGATGGAAGCGATCGTGGCACGGGATTCGGGCGCGGCCATCACAGCCCGCCGGCCGGGTGTTGTCGACCAGGTGGATGCCAAACGGATCGTCGTGCGTGCGACTGAGGAGACGGATCCAACCAAATCCGGCGTCGACATATACACTTTGCAGAAGTTCCAGCGTTCCAACCAAAATACCTGCATCAATCAGCGACCGCTCGTGAGAATCGGCGATGAGGTGCAGGCGGGTGATATCATTGCGGACGGTCCTTCGACCGACCTCGGCGATCTCGCATTGGGACGCAACGTGCTCGTCGCGTTCATGCCATGGAACGGCTACAACTTCGAAGACTCGATTCTGCTTTCCGAGCGGATGGTGCGAGATGACGTATTTACGTCAATCCATATCGAGGAATTCGATGTTATGGCGCGTGATACGAAGCTCGGACCTGAAGAGATCACTCGCGATATTCCGAACGTGGGCGAGGAAGCGTTGAAGAATCTCGATGAGGCTGGAATCGTCTATATCGGTGCTGAAGTGAAACCTGGCGACATTCTTGTCGGCAAGATCACGCCCAAGGGCGAGAGCCCGATGACCCCTGAGGAAAAGCTTCTCCGCGCGATCTTCGGCGAAAAAGCATCAGACGTGCGCGATACATCGCTTAGGTTACCCCCGGGAGTTTCGGGAACTGTCGTCGAGGTGAGGGTGTTTAACCGTCACGGCATCGACAAGGATGAGCGCGCACTGGCAATTGAGCGGGAAGAGATCGAGCGTCTCGCCAAGGACCGCGATGACGAATTGGCAATCCTCGATCGCAACGCCTATGGCCGGCTTGCTCATTTCCTGATCGGCAAGCAAGCAAGCGGCGGGCCGAAGGGCCACAAAATCGAGGGCCGTGTAACCCAGCATCACCTCGACGAAATGCCGCGCTCACAATGGTGGAGTGTGGCGCTTTCAAGTGAGAAGTCGCTGGCCGAACTCGAGGCCATGAAGCAGCAGTATGAGGAGTCGAAGAAAGGGTTGGAGAACCGATTCCTCGACAAAGTCGAGAAGCTACAGCGTGGCGATGAGCTTCCCCCGGGCGTCATGAAGATGGTTAAGGTGTTCGCGGCGGTCAAGCGCAAGATCCAGCCTGGCGACAAGATGGCGGGACGGCACGGCAACAAGGGTGTCGTGTCGAAGATTGTGCCGGACGAGGATATGCCTTATCTCGAGGATGGCACCCCGATCGATATTGTGCTGAACCCACTGGGTGTTCCTTCGCGAATGAACGTCGGGCAAATCCTCGAAACACATCTTGGTTGGGCTTGTGCTGGCTTGGGCCGAAAGATTGGCGAGCTGATCGAGGTCTATCGTGAATCGCAGAAGATCAAGCCGCTGAAGGACCAGCTGCACAAGATCTACGGCAAGAACGAGGAAATTGAGTTGCTTAACGACGACCAGCTCGTTGAGATGGCTGACCATCTTCGCGAAGGCGTGCCGATTGCAACCCCAGTGTTCGATGGAGCCCGGGAAGAAGATATCAGCTCAATGCTGGATGCCGCGGGACTTTCATCTTCCGGGCAAGTCACGCTTTACGACGGGCGAACGGGGGAGCCCTTCGATCGAAAGGTAACGGTTGGCTACATATATATCCTGAAGCTCCACCATCTGGTGGACGACAAGATCCACGCACGTTCGATCGGACCTTACAGCCTGGTGACCCAGCAGCCACTTGGCGGCAAGGCACAGTTCGGCGGCCAGCGTTTCGGTGAAATGGAAGTATGGGCCCTCGAAGCATACGGCGCAGCTTACACCCTCCAGGAAATGCTGACCGTCAAGTCGGATGATGTTGCTGGTCGTACCAAGGTCTACGAGGCGATCGTGCGAGGAGACGACGCGTTTGAAGCGGGTATTCCCGAAAGCTTCAATGTTCTGGTCAAGGAGATGCGTTCGCTTGGATTGAACGTCGAGCTGCAAAACTCGGAGTCGGCACCAACACCCTCTCCGGCAGAGTAACGGCGGGGGCGGATTATCCGCCTATCCGCTGGACAAAAGGTTTTAGTCAGGCGGGAGCAAGGCTTCCGCAAAAAGGAGAAAAAGGATCCATGAACCAAGAGGTCATGAATATCCTCAACCCGGCGACTGCCCCTCAGGCTTTCGACCAAATCCGGATCGGCATCGCGTCTCCGGAAAAAATTCTGTCTTGGTCCTATGGCGAGATCAAGAAGCCAGAGACAATCAACTATCGTACGTTCAAACCGGAGCGAGACGGGTTGTTTTGCGCCCGGATCTTCGGACCGATCAAGGACTACGAATGCTTGTGCGGCAAATACAAGCGGATGAAGTACAAAGGCATCATCTGCGAAAAGTGCGGCGTGGAGGTAACGCTTTCGAAGGTCCGCCGCGAGCGCATGGGTCATATCGAGCTTGCCGCACCGGTTGCGCATATCTGGTTCTTGAAGTCGTTGCCATCGCGCATTGCGTTGCTTCTCGACATGACCCTCAAGGATGTCGAGCGTGTCCTCTATTTCGAAAACTACATTGTCCTTGAACCGGGACTAACACCGCTGGCGCCGCATCAACTGCTGACCGAGGATGAGTACATCAAGGCGCAGGAATCCTATGGCGAGGACAGCTTCACGGCCGGCATCGGTGCTGAAGCAATTCGCGAGATTCTTCTCGGCATCAATCTCGACAAGACACGCGATGAGCTGCGCAAGGAGATCGCCGAATCTACCTCGGAGCTTAAGCCGAAGAAGCTTGCCAAGCGGCTGAAAATTGTGGAGTCGTTCATCGAATCCGGCAACCGCCCCGAATGGATGATCCTGACCGTCGTGCCAGTCATTCCCCCCGAGCTGCGGCCGCTGGTGCCGCTGGATGGAGGACGGTTTGCCACATCCGACCTAAATGATCTTTACCGCCGGGTGATCAACCGAAACAATCGTCTCAAGCGGCTCATCGAGTTGCGGGCACCTGATATCATCATCCGCAACGAAAAGCGCATGTTGCAGGAAGCCGTCGATGCGTTGTTCGACAATGGCCGGCGCGGGCGTGTCATTACCGGCGCCAACAAGCGCCCGCTCAAGTCGCTTGCCGACATGTTGAAAGGCAAGCAGGGCCGTTTCCGGCAGAACCTGTTGGGCAAGCGAGTGGACTATTCGGGCCGCTCAGTCATCGTGGTTGGTCCCGAACTCAAGCTGCACCAGTGCGGCCTACCGAAGAAAATGGCACTCGAGCTGTTCAAACCTTTCATCTATTCGCGACTCGACGCCAAGGGTCTCTCGGCGACCGTCAAGCAGGCGAAAAAACTGGTAGAAAAAGAAAAGCCGGAAGTCTGGGATATCCTCGATGAGGTCATCCGCGAGCATCCAGTTTTGCTCAACCGCGCCCCGACGTTGCACCGCCTCGGAATCCAAGCTTTCGAGCCGATCCTCATCGAGGGCAAGGCAATCCAGCTGCACCCGTTGGTCTGTGCCGCCTTTAACGCCGATTTCGACGGCGACCAAATGGCCGTGCATGTGCCGCTGTCGCTCGAAGCACAGCTTGAGGCGCGCGTGCTCATGATGTCGACCAACAACATACTCCATCCGGCCAACGGCCAGCCGATTATCGTACCGTCGCAGGATATAGTTCTCGGGCTCTACTATCTCTCCACGGCGCGCTCGAACGAGCCTGGCGAAGGGAAAGTGTTCGGCTCGATGGCGGAGATCGAGCATGCATTGTCATCCGGTGTGGTAAGCCTACATGCGAAGGTCAAGGCGCGGTTCATTCAACTGGACCTCAATGGTAAGGACGTTTCGAAGGTTTATGAAACGACGCCCGGTCGGATGAAAATTGGCGAGCTGCTGCCAAAAGCCAGGAATATCTCGCTCGAGCTTTGCAATAAGCTGCTCACCAAGCGTGAAATTTCGCGAATGATCGATGCCGTGTATCGTCACTGCGGCCAGAAAGAATCGGTCATCTTCTGCGATAAGATCATGGCGCTCGGGTTCCACCACGCCTTCAAAGCGGGGATCTCCTTCGGCAAGGACGACATGGTGATCCCGGAAACCAAAGAAAAGCTGGTGCAGGAGACGCGTGAGCTCGCCAAGGAATATGAGCAACAATATATCGATGGCCTCATCACTCAAGGCGAGAAGTACAACAAGGTTATCGATGCTTGGGCAAAGTGCACCGATAGGGTTGCCGACGAGATGATGGCGCGTATATCGAGCGTACAGGTCGATGAAAAAACCAAGCGCGAGAAACATCCGAACTCCATTTACATGATGGCCCATTCAGGAGCGCGAGGCTCTCCGGCGCAGATGAAGCAACTCGCCGGCATGCGCGGGCTGATGGCCAAGCCGTCAGGAGAGATCATCGAGACGCCGATCATCTCAAACTTCAAGGAAGGGCTTTCGGTGCTTGAGTATTTCAATTCAACGCACGGCGCGCGAAAAGGCCTGGCCGATACGGCGTTGAAAACCGCCAACTCGGGCTATCTCACGCGCCGATTGGTGGACGTTGCTCAAGACTCGATCGTCACTGAGGAGGATTGCGGCACGGATGCGGCCATTACCGCAAGACCGATAGTGGACGCGGGCGAAGTTATCGCTTCGCTCGGCCAGCGCGTACTCGGTCGTACTACGGCGGTGGATGTGAAAGACCCGAACAGCGGTGGAATCATCGTGGCGGCAAACAACGAAATCATGGAAGAACACGTGGAGAAGCTGGAAGCCGCCGGCATCACCGAGGTTCGCATCAGGTCAGTTCTTACCTGTGCGACGAAGTTCGGCGTGTGTGCCAAGTGTTACGGGCGCGACCTTGCCCGGGGCACACCAGTTAACCTCGGCGAGGCGGTTGGAGTTATCGCTGCCCAGTCGATCGGTGAGCCCGGCACGCAACTAACGATGCGCACCTTCCACATCGGAGGGACTGCGCAGGTGCTCGACCAGTCATTCATCGAATCGAACGTTGAGGGCATCGTGCGAATCCGCAACAAAAATGTCGTTCGGGATTCATCCGGCAAGACAATCGTGATGGGCCGCAACGTCGGGATTGTTATCGAGGATGGCAAGGGCAACGAGCGAGCGGTCCATAAAGTGACATATGGAACGCGGCTGTTTGTCGATGAGGGCGACAAGGTGAAGCGCGGCACGAAGCTCGCGGAATGGGACCCCTATACAAGACCTATTATGACCGAGGTAGAAGGGACAATCGATTACGAAGATGTGGTTGAAGGTGTGTCGGTGGTGGAAGCCGCCGACGAAGCAACCGGAATCACCAATCGCGTGATCATCGATTGGCGCGGCAATACTCGCGGACAGAGTCTCAAGCCAGCGCTTGCCATCAAGGACGCAAATGGCAAGATCCTCAAGCTACCGCGCGGCGGCGAGGCGCGATACCTACTTTCAGTGGACGCGGTCCTGTCTGTCGATCCAAGCGCCAAGGTAAAGGCGGGCGATGTTCTTGCCCGCATACCGCTGGAAAGCGCCAAGACGCGCGACATCACCGGGGGTCTACCACGCGTGGCAGAATTGTTCGAAGCGCGTCGACCCAAGGACCACGCGATCATCGCGGAGATTTCAGGACGCGTGGAATTTGGACGTGACTACAAGAACAAGCGCCGGATCCGTATCGTGCCCGATGATGAGTCGATTGAGCCCATCGAGTACCTTATTCCCAAGGGCAAGCATTTGCCTGTTCAAGAAGGCGATCACATCGAGAAAGGCGAATATATCCTCGACGGCAATCCGGCGCCGCATGACATCCTGGCGATCAAAGGCGTGGAGGAGCTGGCATTCTATCTGGTGAATGAGATCCAGGAGGTCTACCGGCTGCAGGGCGTCAACATCAATGACAAGCACATTGAAGTGATCGTCCGGCAAATGCTGCAGAAAGTCGAGATTACCGATTCGGGCGATTCAACGCTTCTGCCCGGTGAGCAAGTCGACGCAATCGAGCTCGACGTTGTCAATCAGAAGCTTACTAATGAAGGCCACAAACCGGCGAGTGGACTGCCTGTCCTGCTAGGCATCACCAAGGCATCGCTGCAGACGCGGTCCTTCATCTCGGCTGCATCGTTTCAGGAGACGACTCGCGTCCTCACCGAGGCTGCTGTGGTTGGCAAGGTCGATACGCTTGAGGGCCTTAAGGAGAACGTTATCGTCGGCCGGCTCATTCCGGCGGGGACCGGCGGGATGCTGGCCCGCTACAAGCAGATCGCCGAGAAACGTGACAACCTCATCATCGAGGAACAGGCCAAGGAAGCCGAAAAACTCACAGCAGCCGAATAGAGTTCTCGAAGCTCGACCAAGCTATCATGGCCGCGCAAAGGCGCGGCCATCTTCCTTTAAATGTCCGTGTTAGTTGGGGAATCTCAACGCTGTCTGCGTTCGTCCACTCATTGGACGAGGCCGAGAGCGCGCTCCAGCGTGGCTCCTGGGAGGTGGCGAGAGGTATTGCCGGACCGATATTTGCGGGCGCGAGATGCCTCGATCTTAATGGAAAGAATGCATTTTTCGGTGTGGTCTATTCCGAGGTCTGACAAATCCACTCGCCGACGCTGCATTACATAGGCGAGTTCCACCATGCGGCCGACAATGTAAAGAGCATCGTCCTCGGTCCGGTTGACCTCGCGATTCCACGTCGTTTCGATCCCCGCGCTATCCACCATCGAGAACTCGGGATGATCGCTGTCGCCAATGTTATACGTATTGGTGATAACTCCGGCCAGGCGGTAGGTGGGCAAGTGACCGCGTGCAACGTTGCGCCACCAATCGGCCGAGCCGAACAAGCCATGTGTGGGTTCAAGGCCAAGGTCGCGGGTAGTAAGGGTAGCCTCCTGCAACCATCTTATTCTTTGATGATCTTCTCGCAGATCATAGATAGTCAAAAGCGGCATTAACGGCCTCCGCGACGCAACTCACCGAATGACGGCGCGACCGCTACCGTCACATCGATGATAGTAACTCGACTACCGCCCGACAAGCCGGAGTGCCGGGGAAAGCTGGATTCCGATCAAATCGCCTGAAATGGTGGCTTTTCTGCAACAACTCCCTGTGGCAGGGAAGAGACAGAGTGAAGTTGTTCGCCCCAACCCTCATTGCCTGCGGACTTCAACACGTGGCTTGACTCCGGTTCGATCAACCCGATGATCGCGCCGGTTGAATCATTCACGATTGAGAGCTTACCAACTCCCGGTACGCTCACAGCCGGTCTGCATACTTCACCACCAGCGTAGACTGCTGTTCGCTCTGCCTGATCAATGTCGGCAACTGCCAGATAAGTCATCCAATGCGAGGGGATGCCTTGATACTCAGGTTCACGCAACGCGTACACACCACCGACCGGCCTTCCCGCCTGATGGGCAATCCAATAGCTGTCGCCGTCGGGAAGGAGCGTGTGCTCAAACTCCCAGCCCAAAGTGCGGTGATAGAAGGCCAACGCCACCTCAGGCTCCCAAGTATTGAGCTCGTGCCACCACGTCCGTAACGGTTTGGTCATTGTCATCAGCCTCCCAATGCTACCCGTTCCCGTCCTCAGGATAAGATTACCAACTCGCGGGGCGGCTCTATGGCAAGATTTGGGTAATTGCGTGCGTACCAACCACTAATATTGGTATGACCCCTTGTTTTTGATAGGTTTTGTGAGGGATCAACTGCGCGGACGCCACAGTTGGCGGTCCAAGCACGAATCAGCACGCCCGAATCGCTTGGCAAAATAGCTTCCTTCGGGGTTGACGGGGATAATAACGACTCGTATACAGCGCCATCTTTCAGGCGCAGGCAGTAGAACTCTGGCGGTTCTAAACGCTGCTGGAAAGCAAGCTTGAACAGATCTGGACAAGACTTCCGGGCGAATTGCGTCTCGGCAGTCCTCTGGTTTTAGCACTGGGCTTCGGGGCTCGATCCCGTTGCAACAGTGTGTCTGATCGCACTCGTGAATTCGCAAACTTCGCACGGAAGGCGGGGTTTTTCTGGAGAGCTAGAAACAACAAGGGCCGTTCATGCCGACCATTAACCAGCTCATCCGCAAGCCGCGGACAGTGCCGTCCTATCAAAACAAGGTGCCGGCGATGCAGTCATGCCCTCAGAAGCGGGGGGTCTGTACGCGCGTGTACACCACAACGCCGAAGAAACCGAACTCGGCACTGCGCAAGGTCGCCCGCGTCAGGTTGACCAACGGCTTTGAGGTGACGAGCTACATTCCCGGCGAAGGGCATAATCTGCAGGAACATTCCGTGGTGATGATCCGCGGTGGTCGTGTCAAAGATCTTCCAGGCGTTCGCTATCACATCATTCGCGGCGTGCTCGATACCCAAGGCGTTGCAAAACGCCGCCAGCGCCGGTCGAAATACGGCGCGAAACGTCCGAAGTGACGAAGGAGAACCAAAGCCATGTCACGTCGTCACCGCGCTGAGAAACGAGAAATCAATCCGGATCCGAAATTCGGCGATCTCGTCATTTCAAAATTCATGAACAACTTGATGAATGCGGGGAAGAAGTCGGTTGCCGAGTCGATCGTCTATGGTGCCCTCGACCGCATTCAATCGAAAACCAAGCAAGAGCCGCTCGGCGTTTTTCACCAGGCCCTCGACAATGTCGCCCCGGCCATCGAGGTACGTTCCCGTCGTGTCGGTGGGGCGACCTACCAAGTGCCGGTTGAGGTGCGCCCCGAGCGGCGCCAGGCCTTGGCCATTCGCTGGCTGATCCAAGCCGCCCGCGGCCGCAATGAAAACACCATGGTTGACCGGCTTTCTGCCGAGCTTCTCGATGCTGCAAGCAACCGCGGAACCGCGGTAAAGAAGCGGGAGGACACGCATCGTATGGCGGAAGCCAACCGCGCCTTTTCACACTATCGGTGGTAGCGCCTGGAGGGTATGGATCATGCCGCGAACGCATCGCCTCGAGGACTACCGCAACTTCGGCATTATGGCGCACATTGATGCCGGCAAGACGACGACGACGGAACGTATCCTCTATTACACCGGCAAAAGCCACAAGATCGGCGAAGTGCACGATGGTGCCGCGACCATGGATTTCATGGAGCAGGAACAAGAGCGCGGAATTACCATCACGTCCGCCGCCACAACCTGCTTCTGGCAGAACAAGCGCCTCAACATCATAGATACACCGGGTCATGTCGACTTCACAATTGAAGTTGAACGCAGCTTGCGCGTACTCGACGGTGCTGTTTGCGTTCTGGATTCAAACCAGGGGGTCGAGCCCCAGACCGAAACGGTCTGGCGCCAAGGAGATAAATACGACGTTCCGCGAATCGTGTTCTGCAACAAGATGGACAAGACAGGGGCGTCGTTCGAACAGTGTATCAGGGATATCAAGCAGCGGTTGGGTGCAAAGCCTGTGCCGATCCAGCTGCCAATTGGCGCGGAATCGAATTTTAGGGGCATTGTCGATTTGGTCCGCATGAAGGCGGTGATCTGGGAAGATGAGGCGCTGGGGGCCAAATACCACGATGAAGAAATCCCGGCCGACCTTAAGGACGCCGCCGTGCGTGCGCGTCAGGAGATGATCGAGGCCTGTGCCGAACTCGACGATCAGGCGACAGAAGACTATCTAAACGGGAAGGAGATCTCCAACGACACCATCAAGCGACTGCTGCGCAAGGCCGTCGTAACCTCGGCATTTTTCCCCGTGCTCTGCGGTTCCGCATTCAAGAACAAAGGTGTGCAGCCTCTGCTTGATGCCGTCGTCGACTATCTGCCTTCGCCTCTAGAACGTCCGGCAATCAAGGGAATTGACGTCAAGTCCGGCGCAGAAACCGTCAGAAAAGCTTCGGACAGCGAACCGCTTTCCATGCTCGCGTTCAAGCTCATGGACGACCAGTATGGCGTGCTGACTTTTTGCCGGATCTATTCCGGCAAGCTTGAAAAGGGCATGGCGTTGTTGAATTCGACGCGAGAGAGGTCCGAGCGCGTCGGCCGCATGGTCCTCATGCACGCCAATACGCGCGAGGAAATTTCCGAGGCCTATGCCGGAGATATCGTGGCGCTAGTAGGCCTCAAGGATACCCGCACGGGTGATACGCTTTGCGACCCTGCGCACCCCGTCATTCTGGAGAAAATGGAGTTCCCTGAGCCAGTTATCGAAATGTCGGTCGAGCCCAAAACAAAGGGCGATCAAGAGAGGATGGCGGTGGCGTTGCAGAAACTCTCTGCTGAAGATCCCTCATTTCGAGTGATGACTGACCCGGAATCGGGACAGACAATCATCAAGGGGATGGGCGAATTGCATCTCGATATCAAGGTCGACATTCTCAAGCGAACGCATAGGGTCGAGGTGAGCGTCGGTGCGCCGCAAGTTGCCTACCGCGAAACAATCACGCGGCCAGCCCGGGTTGACTACACCCATAAGAAGCAAACCGGAGGGTCCGGGCAATTCGCTCGCGTCATCATCGATGTTTCTCCCAACGAGAAAGGGGGCGGTTTCGGGTTCGAGAGCAAGGTGGTTGGCGGCTCCGTTCCGAAAGAATTCGTTCCCGGCGTCGAAAAGGGTTTGAATTCGGTCATCACCTCGGGAAACCTCGCCGGTTTTCCTGTTGTTGATCTCAAGGTGGCGCTGGTGGACGGCGCCTATCATGAGGTCGATTCCTCCGCCATCGCATTCGAGATTGCGGCACGCATGGCGCTACGCGAGGCGCTCAACAAGGCCGGGTCGATTCTGCTCGAGCCGATAATGAAGGTCGAGGTGACTACGCCAGAAGAATATTTGGGGGGTGTCATTGGCGATCTTAATTCGCGGCGAGGACATATCGCTGGTACGGGTAGTCGCGGCAATGCGCAGATCGTCACTGCAATGGTGCCGCTGGCAAATATGTTCGGTTATGTGAACAACCTGCGTTCGATGAGCCAAGGGCGTGCGAGTTATACGATGCAGTTCGATCACTATGCCGAGGTGCCGGGCAACGTCGCCCAGGAAGTTCAGAAAAAATACGCTTAGTCGGTTGGAGAAATGAAATGGCCAAAGAGAAGTTTGCGCGGACGAAGCCGCACTGCAACATAGGGACGATTGGTCATGTGGACCATGGGAAGACGACGCTGACGGCGGCGATTACGAAGGTATTGGCGGAGCAGGGCGGGGCGACGTTTACGGCGTA
>DATBLQ010000084.1:0-2945 GCA_036555325.1 Aestuariivirgaceae bacterium
GCCTTCATTATCGCCGCGTCGGTGCATCAGCAGCAGCACCAAGAGACGATCACGGACTTCGTGATCGCGCATCGCAAGCTCTTGAATGCCAAGCCGTCAGCCTTCATTTCCGTGAGCCTGTCGGCGGTCCTGGAGGAGGGACAAACCGAAGCGCAAAAATATGTGGATCGCTTTGTCTCGGTCACGGATTGGCGGCCACGCATGACCCTCCTTCTCGGGGGTGCGTTACGCTTGACCGAATACGATTACTTCCAGGAGCAGATCGTCAAATTCATCGTTCTCAAGGGCGGCAGCGTCGCGAGCTCCGGACGTGACCGCGAGTTCACCGATTGGAACGCTCTTGCCGGTTTCGTTGACCGGTTCCTGCACCAATCGACATCCGATCTTTCCCCCGCCCTCGGACGCGCTTGAGCCCTTTCAGGCCGGATCCGCTTCTGATCTGGAGCTGGTATTCGGCCGTCAAAGAATTGAAAATCAAGCCCAGGTGAATTTGCCGGCCTTCGCCGTGCGTATACCTAATTCTATTAGGTACTCAATCTGTTCTCTGGAGAAATTTAGATCTTTTACTTCAATTGGTGCATCAGGCCGAATTATCTCGACAGTTATATCTTGATATTTTTCAACCTTACGTAAGTATTGATCTGGAGGCTGCTGAGATTTCTTCAAACCCATCAGTTCGTTGTGCAACGCCTTCTGCTTTTCGATAACCTTTAAGTCATTGCTCACAATCTCATCGAATACGATTTCATAGAGCCGCAAGCAGAACGGAACAATATTGTCCTCCATTTTCACTGGCTTGAGATTTTCGGCCTGACATACGATACAGGTAATTTTGTCGTATCCGAGTTTGAGGGCACGCTGGAATGGTGCAACATCTCGCATTCCACCATCGACAAAGCGTCCCATCGAACCCTTATATTCGATCTCGACATACGGCATAATGATTGGAATAGCGGCACTAGCAAAAATGAACGAAATAATGTTCGGGTCATGAACGTCGGGATATTCGATATTACCAGTTATTAGATCGACCGCCGACGGCGAATATTTAATGTCAAAAAGATGTGCAGCTTGTAAATTCGTGGGATCTGCTTCACGCACGATGATATTTTTAAGCGGATCGGTTTTTAGGAAACCCTTTCCGGCTGCCAGGCGAACAAGGGCCGCCAAAACTTCCAAATCGCCCTTTGGCTCCGTCCAAAGTGCATCGGGCCCAGTAACGGTGTCCCTCCAAAACCGCACTAGGTCGTCGCCGATGCTTGGCCAATTGACATCGCCTTTGAGGACTTGGCGTCCTGCCCGGTCCGCTAGAAAGGCACCGTTCAACGCGCCCGTAGAAGAACCAAAGATGCCACTGGGGGCGTATTCCTTGTCAGCAAGGATGACTGACAGCACACCGGCCTGAAAGGCGCCCTTAACTCCTCCGCCACCCAACACTAAGGCGTGTTTCATGATGCAGCCCTCTGCTGGCGACAATCCGTCCAAGCCTCTCCTCGGCTCGAAGATTCGACATTCGTGCCGCGCGCTTTGTGCGCCTCCTGCAAGCTAGCTTCCCGCAAGCACGTAAAGTGCCGCGCGCCCGATCAACCAAATGACAATAGCCATACCAACAAGAGTGGAGACCAAAACTGTGTCTACACCACCCCTGTGTCGCGTCGTGCAATTAGCTTCTCTGTGAGCACGCTCGTCGCGCCGGTCCGAGACGACGAGATACGCCACAAGGCCGACCAGAAGGGAGGCGACTAGCGAAGAGGCCCAAAAGAGCACTTCTCCAAGGCGAGCAGCCATCGCGCGCGCTCCGGAAATTGAGCCTATTATACTCAAAGCTGATTGCTTTGCATTGGGGATCGAAGTGCCAATCAAACGCGCGGCCAACTTCACCTGCATCGGCCGGCGTGGCCATTGACGTGACTGCTGCCAGCGGACCGTCGCGATTTTCATGCCGCAGCATCGAATTTTGCGACTCCAGCATCGCCTAATCCCACCATTGAGGAGCGGCACGACGAAGCGAAGGGACTAACAACCAGCAGCTCACGGCCGCGGCGACGCTCACCGCGACCACGAGACTGAACGCAGTCTCGCGCCCGTAGGATGCTTTCGCGGCCTCGAACAGCCATCCGCCGAACGCTTCCGACCCCGACCCCGCAAAGTTGGTCACCGCCATGACGCTTGCGAATACCGTCGCCGCGGCCTTCGCCGGTATGATGCGCGCGGTCAAGTCCAATTGAATGAGTGTGCCAGTCATATAGGCGGCTCCGGCGATCACGGAGACGAGGTAAGCCGATGTCAAGCTGCCCAGCTGCCAGTAGACGGCGTTGGATACGATTGCCGCGAGGATAGAAAGATGCAGCAGCCTCGAGAGCCGCACCGATCGGCAGTAGATGCCGTAGCCGACGCTGCCGAGCAACGATCCAAGGAAAAAGGCCGAGGTGACATTACCGAAGTCCTGCTCGGAGAATCCCAGATCTTCGGTCGTGTGGACATAGAGTACCGAGCCCCAGACCGGGTTGAAGCTCCACAGCGTCAGCAGTGCGCAGACCGCGAGAAACAGCTTATCGCGCAACACGCCGATCAGGGCTGCGCCGGTCTCGCTCAAGCTCGCCGCATCGAGATGGGCGTCTTCACGGTCGCCTGAGTAGCGCCACGCCACTGCGAAAGCGAACAACCACAACGCCCCGCAGAAAGCAAAGCCGAGCGACTGGGCTCGCTCCTCGGCGACATAGCCGCCAAGGACTCCCGTCAGCAGCAGAGCCGCGTTCGCCGCCGCCCACTGGATGGATTGAAAGCGCCCGGTCAGTCCGAGCGGCTGCCCCTTCTCGACCATCAGCGCATCGACGATCACATCGCCTAAGGCGATGGCCATGGTCGTTGGCAGCAGGAGGGCGAACAGCCACCAGAGGCTGCCGGGCTCGATCGGGACGAATGCAAGCAGCAGCAAGCTCAAC
>DATBLQ010000003.1:0-62142 GCA_036555325.1 Aestuariivirgaceae bacterium
AATGCCGGTTGGTGTGTCTTCGACAATGAGCGTCTCAAGGCGTGGTATACCGACCTTGGCGAGCGCCTCACAATAAAGATCAGGCGCAGGCTTGGGTCTTGCGACATGATTGACACTCAAGACGCGATCGCCAAAGAAGCCCGTAAGGCCTGTTACCCCAAGCTTGTGGTAAAGCATGTCCTCCTCGCTGTTGGAAGCGACGGAAAGCATCTGTGTCAATCGCGGAAGAGTCTCGGGCACGTGGCTGACGGGCTTGAGGCGGCGCGCGAAGTTCTCCATGGCGTAGCGCTTACGGACTTGGAAGAAATCCTCCGGCAGGCGCAACTCGTATTCCACCGCCAGCTCAAGCCACTGGCCGCGCGCGGTGCGGCCGGCGAAACGCTCTTTGATTGTCGTCGGGGAAAGCTCGATGCCGAAACGCTTAAGCAGCTCGGATTCGAATTCGGCGGTGAGGATCTCGCTGTCGACGAGCACGCCGTCGCAATCGAAGATGATGTGGCGGATTGGCATCGGATGGGTTCAAGAAATCAGCGGACGCAAGGCACTGACCACTTGTTCATAGACCTGTCGCTTGAAAGGCACAATCAGACTCGTCACTTCGCTCATATCGGCCCACCGCCAGCGATCAAACTCAGGCTTGTGACCCTTGGGAGCGATATCGATCTCGCTATCCTTGCCGAGAAAACGAAAGGCGAACCACCGCTGTTTCTGCCCGCGATATCTGCCGCCCCAGGACACACCAACGAGGTTTGGAGGGAGATCGTAGTAATACCAGCCAGGTGCCTCGGCGATGAATTGAACGGACTTGACGCCCGTTTCCTCCAGGAGTTCGCGGACAGCTGCCGCTTGCGGATCTTCGCGTTCGTCAATGCCGCCCTGGGGCATCTGCCACCATTGGCCGGCGCCTTCATCGTTGGGCGCATCAGAGCGTCGCCCAAGCCAAACACGGTTGTCGCGGTTGAGCAACATGATGCCAACGCAGGGGCGGTACGGCAATTTCTGCGGCGAGAGCTTTGCCATCAGACGGCTAACCCAGCGGGGCGCGGAAGGCGGCGCTGACAGGAACAAGCAGAACGCCGCGGTCCCTCAATCCCTTCGCCCAGTTCTCGACTGCGTTGATGGTCGCTGGGAAACCGGTACCAACCCCGATGACGATACGACCCTTGCGACTCAATTTCTCGAGCTCTTGCAGTTTGGCCGACACGGAGGAGAAATCATTGGCGGCGTCGATCACCAGGCTTGCCTGGCGGAGCGGGAGATCGATTCCGACGGCTACTTCCTCGGCAACACTTCGCGCCGATGATCCATCATCGAGATAGACGAGGCCGCGATCCTTCAAGATCTGCAGCACCGGAGCCAGCGCCGTCGTTTCGCTCGTGAAGCGTGCGCCGAGATAGTTAACCACGCCGATATAGCCAGCGAACCGCGACAGAAGCCAAGACAAACTCGATGCGGTGGCAGTGGGGGTGGAGCTTACGAGCAACGTATGGGGCCCGGGATCTTGATTGGGATAGCCGAAGGGCTCCATCGGCAATTGCAGCATCACCTCATGACCCTGGGCGCGGGCATTGTTGATCGTCTTCTGGAGGCTCTGCCCATAGGGTGCAAAAGCAAGGGTGATCTCTTCCGGCAACTCGTTGAGAGCGCGCTTGGTCAACTCCTCGTTCAGGCCCATGCCACCCAGAAGAATTGCAATCTTGGGCTGGGAGGATTGCAAGACTGCAGGATGAGCGGGACGCGAGTAGATGTCGAAGGGACGCCGCGCATCGCCGGATCGCTTAGGCAAGGGGCCATCGGGAGTGTTTTCGAAAAACCCCCTGGCGGGGGCCGGGGTGAGCCGAACAGGTGGGGCAACGACGACGGCGGTCTCGGTCTCAATGACGTCATTGGGATGAGTGCCGGCAGCGGGGGATTCTTCGGCAAACAAATCAATTGCACCATCCGGCGGGGGCTCCTCGCGGGCGGCCGGCATCGTTGCGACGACGGGGGCCGGCTCGATCTTGAGGTGAACCACGGGCTCGCCCAACGTCGGATCGTAATTGCGCGACAACCAAACAACCATGCTGAACGCCGTGATCAGCACGAGAACCGTGGCGAGCCGCAGAGGGGTTGGCGCCAAAAGCCGAAACCGGTCTCGCCAGCCCTTTCGCCTCAATGGTTGCCGTAGTTCCGCGTCCATCTGCTCTTGGTATTTGTCCAGTGATTCGCTCAGACCATAGTAACAGACAGTGGCGATGCCTCACTCACTTACGAAAAGGGCACAGGCGTCGCGACGCCCATGCCCTTCTAGTTGGCGTTCAGACTAGTTGCTGGAAGAGCCAGGGTCAGCGTTTGGAAGCGAGGCTTTGGGCGTGGACTGCGCCTCGACCTTGGGCTTGGACACATACTGATCGACAGGCTTGCCGCGGAGGAGGTCCAGGGCGGCAAGCAGTTGCTTGTCCTTTTCCTTCTCCTTGGGCACGTAGGCAGATGAGCCGCCTCCCTCCTGTTCGTCACTCTCGTTCTTCAGATGACCTCTCAGGCTGGCCTCGCCGCCAGTTGAACGTGCGGTGGTGCTCTTTTGATCGTCGGGAACGTCCTGCTCGACGAGGAGGTCGGGATCGATGCCCTTGGCCTGTATCGAACGGCCAGAGGGTGTGTAATAGCGCGCGGTGGTCAAGCGCAATGCTCCCTGGCTGCCAATCGGAATGATCGTTTGCACCGATGCCTTGCCGAACGTGCGGGTGCCCATGATGGTTGCCCGCTTGTGATCCTGCAGCGCGCCGGCGACGATCTCGGACGCCGATGCAGAGCCGCCATTGATCAGGACGACAACCTTCTTGCCGGTTGCAACGTCGCCCGCTTCGGCGATGCGGCGCTGACTTTCTCCGGGGTTACGGCCGCGAGTGGAAACAATTTCACCACGTTCGAGGAACGTATCGGATACGGAGATGGCCTGGTCGAGGAGACCACCCGGATTGTTGCGCAGATCGAGAATATAGCCCTTGAGATTGCTGCCCGCTTTTGCCTTCAGGTCGGCGATCGCAGCATCGAGACCTTCCTGAGTCTGTTCGCTGAAAGAGCTGATGCGAATGTAGCCCACATCGTTGCCCTCAAGCTCGAACTTAACCGCCCGCAACCGGATGAGGTCGCGGATCAGCTTGATCTCAAAAGGCTCGGCCTTTCCTTCCCGCACGATGGTGAGCGTGATCGAGGTGTTTACTTTCCCGCGCATCTTGTCGACTGCCTGCTCAAGGGTCAGTCCCTGGACCTGCTGGCCATCGATTTCGACGATCAAATCGCCAGCAAGGATGCCGGCCTTCGTTGCGGGGGTATCGTCGATCGGAGAGATGACCTTGACGATGCCGTTCTCCATGGTCACTTCGATGCCCAATCCGCCAAATTCGCCACGGGTCTGCACCTGCATTTCCTGGAAGCGCTTGGCGTTCATATAACTGGAATGGGGATCGAGGCCGGCGAGCATGCCGTTGATGGCGTTCTCGATCAGCATTTCATCTTCCGGCACCTCGACATAATCGGTGCGAACCCGATCGAATACGTCGCCGAAAAGATTCAGCTGCTTGTAGGTATCGCTGTTGGCGGCGCTGGCACCGCCAAAGGCGTGCCAGAGCAAGGTTGCCGATACGGCACCGGCCGCGACCAGCGCGATCGACCGCATGAGCTTCATGTTTAGCTCGGACTTCATCAATTCATGCCTTTCTGGCTACTGGCCTCTCTGCCTCCTATCCACCAGCTGGAGGAGTCAATTGCGCTGCCTGTCTTACGAAACTCTACATAAAGGACCGGTCTTCGATCTTTGGACTGGCTGTCAATCATGGTTGCGAGTGCCGGAGCTTCTCCCATCTCACCCACAGGCTCTCCCGCCTCGACCGATTGGCCGGTCTCAACCCTGATCCGCGCCAGTCCTGCCAGCAACACATGATAGCCTTCGCCAACATCCAATATCAAGAGTTGCCCATAGGAGCGAAAGTTCCCGGCAAAGGCAATGCGTCCCGACGCGGGCGAAATTACATGAGCGCCGGTACTCGTTGCAATGAAAATACCTTTGGATTCGGTGCCGAAACGATCAGTATCGCCAAATCGCCGGATAAGATGGCCCTGCACCGGATGGTTGAGGCGACCCAAGCTTGCCGTAAAGGCCGGGGAGGGCTTTGGGGGGATACCAGGCGAGGCCAAGCTTGCCTCAAGCAGTGCCCTTTGCTCAGTGAGCTGGCGCCTTCGGGTTTCCTCTGCAAGGGCTTCGATGAGCTGTTTCAAGGTCTTGGCCTTGTCGGCCAGCTTGGCCGCCCGCAGGCGTTCTTGCCTAAGCGAATCGCCATTGGCCTTCAGCAGCACGTCCTTACGGGCGTAAAGACCCTCGAGGTGAAGCCGGGCCACCTGCAATTTCTTGACATTGGCGGAAAGATCAGCCTTCGCCCGAATCAGTTCGCTGCGGAGGTTTGACAGGCTGGCCAGATCGCGCGACAGGGCGGTCGTCTCGCTGCGTAAGGCCGGCACGGCCACGCCAAATAGCATGGCGGCGCGCACGGCCTTCAGGGCATCGCGGGGGGACGCAAGCAGGGCCGGAGGGGGGTTTTGCTCAAGTTGCACAAGACCCGCCAAGACCTCTGCCAGCCAATCGTTTTTCTGAGAAAGGCTCAGCCGTGTCGTCGCGTATTGCTGGGAAAGCTCGGAGATCTTGGTCTCCGATTCCGTGATCAGCGCTTCGCGGGCCTGAATTTGAGCTGCAGTGGCGATCAACTGCTTTGATAGATTTTGTCGCTGCGTGGCAATGGCCGCTGCCTCGCCCAGCAAATCCTGCTGACGGGCCGCAGATCCTTCGAGCGCCTGTTGGAGTGTTCTCAGTTCGACACCGGGCGCCAATGATCGACTGGGACCTAAGACTTCTGCCCATACCGGCTCGATCAGGCCCACCGAAGCCAGCGCAATGATCGCAAGCGGCCGTTTGGTCATGCTTGATCAAAACCCATGGGAGGAAGCACCAAAATCCGCGACCTGATGTTATGTCAGGCGCGGTGATAGGGATGATTTACCAAAATGGTAACCGCACGGTAAATTTGCTCCGAAAGCATGAGTCGCGCAAGCCGATGGGGCCAAGTGAGCTTTCCAAGGCTCAGCTGGAGGTCGGCGCGCCTTTTGATTTCTTCGCCATGACCATCAGGGCCGCCGATCAGGAATGCCAAATCGGCGACGCGGCCGATGAGGCGGCCGAGTTCGTTGGCGAAGCCACCGGTGGTCAGCTCCTTACCAGCTTGTTCCAAGGATATGACATACGACTTGGCAGGAATGCGAGCGAGCAAAAGGCTTGCTTCCTCCTTTCGCCGAAGGGAGGCCGTTGCTGCCCGAGACTCCGCTGTTTCGACGAAACTGACGGAGGTGACGCCCGCCTGGCGTCCCAATTTCGCGGCACGATTCAGGTAATCTTCGGCGAGGGTCTGCTCAGGTGCCCGCTTGAGCCTGCCAACGGCGAGGATGTGCAGACGCATGGTCAGGCGGGGCTAGACGGCAATTTTCTCGTCGGGCGCCAAGGGAGACCAAAGCTTTTCAAGATTGTAGAAGCTTCTGACTTCGGGGCGGAAAAGATGAACGATTACGTCGCCGGAGTCGACAAGAACCCAATCGCACTGCTGAATCCCTTCAATGCGCAAATTAGCGAAGCCTGCAGCCTTGAGCTTCTCGACAAGGTGATCGGCTATGGCCGATACGTGACGGGTTGAACGGCCAGTGGCGATAACCATCTGGTCAGCGAGCGCGCCCTTGCCGTCAAGATCAATGGAGGTGACGTCCTCGGCCTTAGCATCGTCGAGGCAGGTGAGCACGGTGTTCAGAAGCTTGGAGGGAGGCTTGCGCTTCTGCGCAAGTTTGTCGGACGCGGCACGTTTGCGCGGACCGCTACGCTTGGCTGCAGATTTCAGGGCTGGTTTCCTCGTTAAGACGTGCGCCGGAACGGGAGTTCCGCTCGGCGCCGGCCGTGGTGACCGTTCTAGCTTTAGGCAGTATCGTCAAAATCTCCGCACAAATCCGGTTCGTTATCCCATATAGATTATGCCTTCCGGTCGGCTATTCAAGGCTTTCTATGTGACTTCATTACGACACTGCTGGTGCGAATTGCAGTTGAACTTTCCTGCCGCAACGGCAAGGTAAGAAATGCCCAAGCAGGTGGCTGCAGGGAGGGAAGCAGCCGGGTATCGCTTTCCTTGAGCCTTGAGCAGCCCAGAAACGCCGCAGCAGGCGAGCTTAGAGCGCGGAAGGTCCAGCCCGGCCGATCGACGACCAGCAGCGGTAAGGTTAACGGCAATTCCTTCCAGCGTCGCCAGCGGTGAAGACCTGCCAAGCTGTCGGCTCCCATGATCCAGACAAATCTGGCTTGCTTGAACAGGGGTTTGAGGGCTTCGAGAGTCTCGGCGGTGATGCGGCTGCCGATGCGTTTCTCAATGTCGGTAACGCGAAAGCGCGGATGTGTTGCAAGCGAGCTCGTCGCCGCGAGCCGCTCGGCGAAATCTTCGGTGAACTTTGGATCCTTCAGGGGGTTTTGCGGGGAGACCATCCACCAGACCCAGTCGAGGTCGGCAGATTTCAACGCCTCGAGGGCAACGGCGTAATGTCCTTCGTGCGGGGGATTGAAGGAGCCGCCGAACAGACCAATGCGCTGGCCGGGGGAGAAGTGAGGACGGGCGGAGGGCGGCATATCAGGGACGAGTCTGGCCTGTGCCTCGCACCTTGTATTTCATTGTGGTGAGTTCCTCGAGACCGACAGGGCCGCGGGCATGCAGGCGACCGGTGGCAATGCCAATTTCCGCGCCGAACCCGAACTCACCGCCATCGGCAAATTGTGTTGAGGCGTTATGAAGCACGATAGCGCTGTCGACATCGCTCAGAAAGCGCTCGGCGGCAGAGGCGCTCTCGGTAACGATCGAGTCGGTGTGCTGGGAGCCAAAGCGGCGGATATGCTCCACGGCGTCATCGACGCCGCCGACCACGGCGATCGAGACGATGGCGTCGAGATATTCGGTCGACCAGTCCTTGTCGGAAGCCGGCACAACGCGGGAATCGACCGCGGCAATTTGCCGATCTCCGCGAACCTCGCAACCAGAATCGATCAGTATACGAACGATATCGCCGGCGAGTGGAAGAGCACCTCGGTCGATCAATATCGTCTCGGCGGCGCCACAAACCCCGGTGCGGCGCATTTTGCTGTTGAGGCAAATATCGACGGCTTTCCTCGGGTCGGCATCGGCGTGAACATAGACGTGGCAGATACCTTCGAGGTGGGACAACACCGGCACCTTGGCTTCCCGCTGAACGCGTTCGACCAGTGCCTTGCCGCCGCGCGGCACGATGAGATCGATACTGCCGCCCAAGCCTTCAAGCATCATGCCGACCGCGGCGCGATCGGCGGTAGGCAGCGATACCACTGCGTCGGGAGGAAGACCGGCGGCTTCGAGTCCATGGCGCATAGCGACTACAATTGCAGTAGATGAGCCGAAACCGTCGGAGCCGCCGCGCAGGACCGCAGCATTGCCCGCTTTCATGGCGAGCGCGCCTGCATCGGCTGCGACATTGGGACGACTTTCAAAAATGATGCCGATAACGCCGATAGGAACTCGCACGCGCGATATGAGGAGGCCATTCGGACGTTGCCATTCGGCGATGATCTTGCCAACGGGATCGGGCAGGTGGGCGATTGCTTCCAGGTTCGACGCCATCGCATCAATGCGGGCGGGATCGAGGCGAAGCCGATCAATGAGCGAGGGCTTCAGACCGGCGGCAGTCGCGCGCTTCACATCCCTGTCATTGGCGGCGAGAATTTCGCCGGAGCGGTTGCGGAGTGAGAGGGCCATGGCCAACAGGGCATCATCCTTGCGGGCTGTTGGAGCGCGAGCAATAACGCGCTGGGCGGCCCTTACCCTACGGCCAAGCGCCAACAGATCGTCCAAATTGGCATCGTCTGCCATCATACCACCCGCAAGACCAGATCGTCGCGATGGACAATTTCATCCCGACCGCTAAAGCCAAGAATAGCCTCAATCTCGGAAGATTTCCTGCCTGCAATTTTTCGGGCGTCCGCCGCGTCATAGGCAACGAGACCGAGGGCTATCTCCGCGCCGTCTTCGGTTAGGATACGCACCGCGTCGCCGCGACCAAACCGACCCTCCACACGACGAACACCGGCCGGAAGCAAGCTCTTGCCAGCGCTGAGAGCCAAAGCAGCGCCTTGGTCGATGAACAATTTGCCCGTGGGAACAAGAGCGCCCTGTATCCACCGCTTGCGCGAGGCAACGGGAGAAGCATTGCTCAAGAAAAGCGTGCACGACCCTTGCTCCATGATCGAATTCAAAGGATGCATGACACGCCCTGAAGCAATTATCATGTCGGCGCCGGCGGGCAGAGCGATCTTCGCGGCCTCGATCTTGGTTATCATTCCGCCCGAGCCTAGACCCGAGGCCGATCGACCAGCCATCTGTTCCACTTCGGGGGTCAGCTCGCTCACAATCTCGATGCGCTTCGCCCCGGCGGTGCCCGGCGGAGAGGTATAGAGCCCGTCGATATCAGATAATAGGACGAGGCAGTCAGCAGACATCATGGAGGTAACACGCGCGGCCAGACGATCGTTGTCGCCGTAGCGGATCTCAGAGGTCGCCACCGTATCATTTTCATTGATGACAGGCACGGCGGCCTGCGAGAGAAGAGTGGTCAAAGTCGAGCGGGCATTGAGATAACGACGGCGCTCCTCGGTATCGTTCAGAGTTAGGAGAATTTGGGCGGCAGTGATCCCTCTGCGGCCAAGCGCATCCTGCCAGGCATTGGCAAGAGCAATCTGGCCGACGGCGGCGGCGGCTTGGCTTTGCTCGAGCTTCAGCGATCCGTTGGGCAGGCCGAGACGCCGGCGACCCAAGGCGATTGCTCCGGAAGACACAACAATGACGCTGCAACCCCGCGCTTTGGCGTGACCTATGTCTTCCGCCAGGGATGCCAGCCATTCCCCTTTGATTTCACCCGTCTCTCCGTTGACAAGCAGGGACGAACCGATCTTGACGATCAGGCGGCGAGAGTTGAGCAAACGGTCGCGCGCTTCGTTCATGGGCGCCATTCCTTTGCCGCTTCGGTCGCGATAGCAGGATCCTTTTCGCGTTGCTGCGAGACAACCTTGAAGAGCTTGGCGAGAGCCATGTCCACGCCTTCGTGGGAAACAGCTGAAAGCAGAAGCGGCGTCTTCCTGGTTCGAGCTTTGAATGATTTGGCAATGCGGTCAACGTCGGCGCGGGAGAGTGCATCCACCTTAGTCAAAGCGACAACTTCCGGCTTTGCCGCAAGCCCCACGCCGTAGGCTTTAAGCTCTTGGCGAACCGTGCGATAGGCCGCGGCGGGATTGTCATGGGTAATCTCGATCAAATGCAACAGAACTCGACACCGCTCCACGTGACCCAAGAATCGGTGGCCCAAGCCTTGGCCTTGGCTTGCACCTTCGATCAATCCCGGAATGTCGGCAATAACGAAACTTTGACCGCCAACGCTCGCTACCCCTAGGTGGGGTGAAAGAGTCGTAAAGGGATAGTCGGCAATTTTCGGTCTCGCGGCAGACACAGTCGCGAGAAATGTTGACTTGCCGGCATTGGGAAGCCCGATAAGGCCTGCATCAGCGATGAGCTTCAGCCGCAGCCATACCCAGCGCTCTTCGCCCGGCTGGCCAGGATTGGCGTGGCGCGGGGCGCGGTTGGTGGAGGATTTGAAATGCTCGTTGCCAAATCCGCCGTTTCCTCCGATGGCCAAGCGTACCCGGTCTCCCGGCTTGACGAGATCGGCAATCAGGGTCTGATTGTCTTCCTCAAGGATCTGCGTTCCGACAGGAACGCGCAACACCACATCTTCCCCCTTGGCGCCGGCGCGGCTCTTTCCCATGCCATGGCCACCTTTGGCCGCCTTGAAGTGCTGCTGGTAGCGGTAGTCGATCAGCGTATTCAGGCCTTCGACAGCCTCGGCCCAGACATCACCTCCCTTGCCTCCGTCGCCTCCATCAGGCCCCCCGAACTCGATGAACTTCTCGCGACGAAAGCTGATGCTCCCCGCCCCGCCGTCGCCGGAGCGAAGATATATCTTTGCTTGATCGAGAAACTTCATGGCGCGCGTTCTCTAGTAGTCGCTTCTAACAGCGCGCAAGAGCTTCCATTCCCTGGCGCTCGTTTCAAGGAGCCATCGGGAAGGATAGTACGTCAAGGCCGGTGATCGGCGGAGTTTCCGCCGTCTAGCCGGCAGGCTTAGCTGGGGTAACAGATATGAACGTGCGCCCGCCCTTGGAGACTCGGAAGCTCACCCGTCCGCCGACTTCGGCGAAAATCGTATGATCGCGGCCCATGCCGACGCCCGGTCCAGGATGAACGCTCGTGCCGCGCTGGCGCACGAGAATATTTCCCGGAACGACAATTTCGCCGCCGAATTTCTTCACTCCGAGCCTGCGGCCGGCAGTATCGCGGCCATTGCGAGAGGAACCGCCCGCCTTCTTGTGTGCCATGTTATTGCTCCTTCGCTCCTACTTGGTTTTGGGCTTGCTCTTACCCGCGGCGGATTTGGGCTTGGCTGTGGCCTGGGGCTTGGTTCGCTTGGCAGGAGCCTTTTTCGGGGACTTCGCCTCCGGGGCCTTAGCCTTCGCAGTTTTCGCCTCCACGGTAGGCTCAGGTGGTTTTTCCACGGGCGTGGAGGGTTTTGCAGCTTTACGTTTCTCGGGCTTTTGTCCATTGGTCAAGATCTCGGTGACCCTTATAGCGGTCAGGGCCTGACGATGACCGTTGCGACGACGATAGTGGTGACGACGGCGTTTTTTGAAAACGATGATGGTGTCAGCCTTTTCCTGAGCCAGGACCTCGGCCGCGACTGTGACCCCTTCGACAAACGGAGCACCGATCTTGAGGCCATCGTCGCCCGAAAACATCAAGACCTTGCCGAGTTCAATAATATCACCCGGCTCGCCCGAAATTTTCTCAAGCCTGAGGACATCATTGGCGGCGACGCGGTATTGCTTGCCGCCGGCTTTGACGACTGCGAACATGATCGGTTCCTTCTCCCGCACCCTTTGGCGCCGCCTTGCCTGCAAAGGCACGGGGACTTGTGCATTCTCTTGAGATTGCTGGCCTAGGGCAGCGCTTATGATGTCCACGACCCCAACGGGGCCTTTCACAGATTGCCGCGGGATATATAAAGTGAGCAGAGGGAAGTCAAGAAAGGCGTTGCAGGGGAAAGAGCTTGGCAGGTGACCGGGGCCACGCTATCTCATCAGTTGAGGCTACTTTCAGGGTTTTCGCGGAGAGGTGCCAGAGTGGTTGATTGGGGCGGTCTCGAAAACCGTTGTGCTCGCAAGGGTACCGGGGGTTCAAATCCCTCCCTCTCCGCCAGCTTGATGAGCTATTAGCTTGATACAAAGTGATATTCTGTTTGAAACTGGTTGACGATCCCACATTTTGCCCCACACTTGAATTACCGCTAAAGGCGCCGGTGTGATGCCGTTGATCGGCTAAGGGCTCTCTATGCAAACCCTAGTTATCCCCTGCAGCGGGTGAAAATGCAGCGAGATTAGAAAACGAGTAGCCGGGCTTGTCTGAAAGAGACGAGCCGGCGCGATCGTTCATCCCACAGGGCGAGCTTCACGCATTTGAAACTTTCCCACACCGTGAGGCGGGGGACATATGCAAGTTCTGGCCATTCCTCGAGTACAGTTTGTAGCCGGTAAAAGGGAATCTTGCTGGAGAGGTGGTGCAGATGGTGAAGTCCGATATTGGCGGTGAGCCATCTCAGTGGCGCTGGTAGATCATAATATGAGCTTCCCTGCAAAGCTGCAGACTCAGGGGACCAATCCGGTGGGCTCGCCCAGAATGTCTCTTCAAATTGGTGCTGAACGTAAAACAGCCAAACCCCCATGGAAGCTGCCATGACCGTAATCGGTAAGTGAATCCTAAGTAACGGCCCCCAACCCAAGACCGTGGCCATTAGCACTAAGAGCGCAGCGATTGCGAGGTTGGTGGCAAGCGTACTTATCCATGCTGCCCTATCGCCTCGCAGCGCCCCAATTGGCAGTCGATGCTGGAATACGAACAGATATATCGGGCCTAGTCCAAACATCACGATTGGGTGGCGATAAAGCCGATATCCCAAGCGTTCCCATGGCCCTAACGCCGCATATTCGCGCACCGTCAACAGTTTGATGTCGCCGATGCCACGCCGACCAAGATTGCCGGAACTTGCGTGATGATAGGCATGGGAGTTACGCCAGTAGTCATAGGGTGTGAGGGTCAGGATGCCGAGAAAACGGCCAACCCAGTCGTTTATCCCGCGCCTTGTGAAGAGCGTGCCGTGACCGCAGTCATGCTGGATCATGAAGAGGCGGACTAAGAAGCCGGCCGTCGGCACTGCGACCAAGAGGGCCAACCAATAGCTGAGCAGAGCAAGCAACCATGTAGCGGTCCATAGGGCCACAAAACAGGCCACGGTGACGATGATCTCGCGCAGGCCGCGGAAATTGTCTTGCTGGCGATACTTAGCCAGCCGAAGCGGCCATGATGGCGAATTCATTCAGTGTCCCATCCTTATGTAGCTGCTGGCGATTGGACAAAGCAGTTGATGGTCGCACGGCAAACGTGGGTTTGAATATTCCGCCTTAGGTCTCAAATCTTGATTCGCGCTTGTTCCATATGCGCTCCGACTTGCAGGAGGATCGAGGTGAAGTGCTTGCGGCCCAACTCGGTCAGCGTTCCTTCTGTCAGCTCGGCTGCTTCGAATAAGCACCGAATGGCACTCGAAATATGTTCGGCTGCTGTCGTTTGCTGTTGAGTCATCATGCATTCGCTTTCCTGATCGCCGAGAGTGTCACACCAACAGGTCACACAGCAAGGAAAATGGAAAACTATTGATTTGGGGTGGCTTGGCCAGTTACTGCCAATTCCCTGCAGGATTGTATTAAGCGTTACCATGACCGCGTTAGGTCAAAAGCAGATGCGGTGACTATGTCCGCCCAATGTCCGCTTACCCCTCAAGACCGGACATTGTGATCGCCGAACGGGATGTCCGTGCAACGACTCCCTCCCGATCAGCTCGAAAGGGCGATTGGTCCAGAGGTGTTGGACACTCTCGTACAACAAACCGGGCTATCACGCGAGGAGCTGCTTACTCGATTGACTCAGATCTTGCCCGAGGCGATGGACAAATACACCCCAGAGGGCCGTCTTCCGACCTCCGCTGAATTGGACCGTCTCGTTTAGGCCGGTGCAGAAACGATGCGATCCGTTTTTCTCTGCGTGCTCCCGGCGGCGTTCTTGTTCACCGTCTGCCTGACGGTTGACAAAGGTACGTCTGTGATTGCTTCGTCAGGAGCTGGTGAAGTTGGTGGTACCGTCTCTGAGCGCGAACTGCGTCGACTTTTTCCTGGGCAGTTCCGCGCCATTGCGACTGTTCTCCTGCACGCATAGAGGGCAGTGCCTAACGAAAGTGCCGGGATGGAGCTTGGAAGACCGCTGATCTTCAGTCCTCTAATTTGTTTTGTGATAGCTTACGAGACTCATTTCTGTTTCTTCCGATCGCCCTGCTTAAGTCGCTATTTTCGGCCTTACAGTGCTGACGAAACGTCCAATGACCAGAATTTATGAGCCTGCAATTGAGAACATAAACGGTCCTAGGCTCATAGGATGGTCTGGAACAAAGAGCGAGCATGACTGGCAAGAGAACGGCTGCCACTGGCGCGATACGCACGCGTAATCCCCAAACGCAAGCCGTCCAGGGCGCATTATCGTCTCAATTTCTTTACATAGCGTTGAGACCTCACTCCGGTGACAGGAAAAGGGGGAACCTCGTCGTCCAGTGCTGCGACGCTGGCCTTTCCATCCGTACGATCTCAATGACGCTCGGGAATTTTGTGAACGCGCGCTGGTCTTGCCCCAGCAGTCGGCTAATTTTGTTATAAGCTTGGCAACAGCTCAGGTTGGTATTGGTTATGATCCAGCGGACAACTTAGGCCCTATGCTTCCATCATAGATAGAAATTCTCCTATGAAGAAAGTGCCTAGACAGAGTGCCGCCAGCGCCATGGAAAGACAGCTTGTGGCAATTCTTCACACCGATGCTGTGGACTACTCGCGCTTGATGTCAGTTGACGAGTCTAGTGCTATGAGACTCCTTAGCACGCATCGAGGAGCGATTGATCGTGCAATTGGAAAGTACCGCGGTCGTATTGCAAATACTGCAGGTGATTGAGTGCTCGCTTCATTTCCGAGTGCGGTCGACGCTCTGCAGTGCGCGCTCCTTTTTCAAGAGCACATTCATATTGGCAACTCGGAAGCGCCCGCCGACCGGCGCATTGATTTTAGAGTAGGATTGCACGTCGCAGAAGTGATGGTGCGCAAAGCAGATATGTTTGGCGATGGAGTGAACATCACAGCCCGTATCCAAAGCATTGCTGTTCCCGGGTGCATTGCACTATCCGCCGCAGTTCACGAATATGTTCGTCGCGTTCTTCCCCTCGATTTTGAGGACCTCGGCCAACAACAACTGCGCAACATTCCCGATCGAGTCCATGTCTATCTTGTGCGGCCCGGTCGCACGCTAATGAAGACGTTAGTGCCAAGCGTCCACCGAGCTTCCGAGGCTCATCTCGCTCGCCGCTTGCATGACATCTGCGTTGAAGCGCTATCGGAGGTCATTGAGCCGTATGGGCTCGTTCATCCAAGGGATTTAGCCGCTCTTGTTTCCATTTCCGATGCTCCAGGGTCGAGTAACTATCAAATCAGCCAACGCACAGGAATAGAACCGCGCCTTCTGCGCCGCATGCTGGCACGATTATCTGAAAACTCCTTCGTAGTAACTCGCGCGGACAAGGGTGCGCACTTGAGTGCTAAGGGAGAACACACCGTTAGGGCGTTACTGCCGATCGTGCGGGATATTCAAGGACGTATCATGGCGCCCCTGTCTGAAGCGGAGCGAGTGATGCTCCGAGAGCTGATGACACGAGTCATAACCTCTAATTCCTGATCTGGTTCGGGGGATAATTCTGCAATGTGGCTTCGTAGCTGATATCATCAGATTGTTGTTCTCGACAGGACCTCTTTTCAGCATTCTGGGCAGGCTTCTCAGAGCTGGTGTCGGTGACCCATGCTTAGCAAAGTATCCGAGCCTCATCAGGAAATCCGAGCCGGAGTCGCCAAACTCTGCCAAAAATTTCCCGGCGAATATTGGCGTAGGCTCGACCGGGAGATGGCCTATCCTCGGGAATTCGTCGACGCCTTGACGGAAGGTGGCTACCTGGCGGTGCTCATCCCAGAAGAGTACGGGGGCGCCGGATTAACCCTTTCGGCCGCCGCTGCAATCCTCGAAGAAATTCAGCTTCAAGGTTGCAATGGTGGTGCCTGTCATGCGCAGATGTACATCATGGGTGCGTTGCTCAGACACGGCAGCAACATCCAAAAACGGAAGTATCTTCCAGGCATCGCATCAGGGCAACTACGCCTTCAGGCTTTTGGCGTTTCTGAGCCGACGAGCGGCACCGATACTTCCTCTATCAGAACCTTTGCGAAGCGGCAGGGCGATCACTACGTCGTCAGCGGCCAGAAGATCTGGATAAGTCGGGCCGAATATTCCGACCTTATGTTGCTTCTCGCTCGCACGACGCCCAAGGATCGGGTGGCGAAACGTACTGATGGTCTATCCGTCTTCATCCTCGATATGTGCGAGGCCAAGAAGATGGGGCTGACCATCCGTCCCATTCGCACCATGATGAACCATTCCACTACCGAAGTGTTTTTTGATAATGTCCGCATCCCAGCAGAAAATCTGATTGGCGAAGAAGGCAGAGGCTTCCGTTACATCCTGTCCGGCATGAATGCCGAGCGCATCCTCATCGCTGCAGAGTGCATCGGCGACGCCAAATGGTTTATCGACAAAACCGCAACGTATGCCAAGGAGCGCAATGTCTTCGGTCGGCCTATCGGCCAGAACCAGGGCATTCAGTTTCCCGTTGCTAGGGCCTACGCCAACATGCGAGCGGCAGAACTAATGGTGCACAATGCAGTGGCGCTATTCGAAGCGGGTGCCGATTGTGGGCCTGAAGCAAACATGGCCAAGCTGCTGGCGGCCGATGCGTCCTGGGAGGCAGCCAACGTTTGCATCCAGACTCACGGCGGCTTTGGCTTCGCCGAGGAATACGATATCGAGCGCAAGTTCCGCGAGACACGACTCTATCAGGTGGCCCCAATCTCGACGAACCTCGTTCTCTCCTATCTCGCCGAGCATGTGCTGGGTCTTCCGCGGTCCTACTGAGCCCGATCCACATCCTCTTGCCACCCTCCGATAGCGACTACAGAGTTGCCATATTGGTTGCGGACTTGGCGTCCTCAAGAAGAATCGGGGTTGGCTTTCAAACAATTGGATTTTTTCCCGCCTGTGTGAGAGACTAGCTATATTCAAATGAGCTTCATTCGCTTCGTCTCTCTGGCAATTATCGGCGTGCTTCTCGCTGGGTGCGGCATCAATAACATTCCCACCTACGAGGAAGGAATGAAAGCAAAATGGAGTGAGGTCTTAAGCCAATATCAGCGGCGTGCCGATCTCATCCCGAATCTTGTCGAAACAGTGAAAGGTTATGCAGCGCAGGAGAGAAATGTACTGAACGAAGTTGTGCAGGCGAGAGCGAAGGCCACGCAAATGCAAATTCCGCCGGACATCGTCAACAATCCCGAAGCTTTCCGGCAGTTTCAAGAAAATCAAGCGCAACTTTCCAGTGCGTTGGGGCGTCTGCTGGCGATCGTCGAGAGCTACCCCGACCTCAAATCGAACCAAAATTTCCTTGCACTGCAGTCGCAACTCGAAGGCACGGAAAATCGCATTGCCATCTCGCGGCGCGACTATATCGAGGCCGTTCAGATATATAATACCGAGCTGCGGACGATCCCGGGACGCTGGTGGGCCAAACTGCTCTACCCTGACGCCCAGGTCGCTCAGACTTTCACCGTGGAGGACCGAGTGAAAATTCCTCCCAAGGTTCAATTCGACAACACGCAGCAGGGCGGGGCTGTGACAGCTCCGGATACGACAACGGGCAATTGATGCTGAGATTTCGCGCCATTGGGTTGGCGCTGTTCGTCTGCGCAGCCTCCTTTGCCTTGGCAGAACCTCGTTTTCCGGAACTGACCGGACCAGTCGTGGACGCAGCGCTCATTTTGAGCAGCGATGCGCGCGCGTCACTCGACCGCAAGCTTCGCGACTACCAGGCTAGCAGCGGGCACCAGGTTGTTGTGGCAACGGTGACGTCGCTCGAAGGCTACGACATTCGCGACTACGGCAACCAACTGTTCCGGCAGTGGGCCCTCGGCGACAAGAAACGCAATGACGGCGTCTTGCTCTTGGTCGCACCCAATGAGCGAAAAGTTTCCATCGAAGTCGGTTATGGATTGGAGCCCGAACTTACCGATGCGATCTCCAGGATCATCATCGAGAACGGCATCGTGCCGCGGTTCAAGGCTGGAGATTACGCGGGTGGTATCTCGGCCGGGGTCGACGACATAGTAAAAGCTCTGGGCGGGCAGGGGCAAGCCATTGTCGAGCGGTCCCGCAATCAGTCAGCGCCTTCGATTGATGAGCTGATCCCTCTTATATTCCTGTTCATCATTGTGCTCATCATCATCGGTCAAATCGCGCGCGGCGGGGGGTGGAGGAAGTTGTCGTCGGGTGGCGGAGGCGCTGGTTGGCCCGGAGGAGGTTCGTCTGGAGGATGGTCCTCCGGGGGTGGTTTTGGCGGCGGCGGCGGAAGCTCCGGGGGCGGGGGAGCATCAGGGAGCTGGTGACATGGTCCTGAACATTGATGCTTCCGATCGCGAGCGGGTGATTTCCACAATTAGGCAGGCCGAGCGCAAGACAAGCGGCGAGATCGTGGTCGTCGTCGCAACGCAGAGCGACGACTATATTCACGTCCCGCTTCATGTCGCGACTGCCGTCGCACTCGCAGTTCCACTCGCCCTGCCCCTCTTTGCTCCTCTTTTTCCTTGGGCAACGGTGCCGCTGCTCTGGGTGTTAGTCATTCAGCTCGCTGCTTTCGCGGTCACTGCTTTGATCTTAAGCATTCCACCAGCGCGGTATGCAGTGACACCGAAGCGACTCATGCACAAATATGCACATCGCAATGCTGCAACGCAGTTCCTAGTGATGAATACTCACGCCACCGGAGGGCGAACCGGAGTCCTCATCTTTGTGTCGCTGCTCGAGCGCTACTGCGAAATCGTCGCCGATACGGCTATCGCTGCAAAAGTCGAATACGTCACGTGGCAGGCCATCGTCGAGGAGATGCTACCCATGCTGCGGAAGGGACAACAGGCGGAAGCTCTGATGCATGCTATCCGGCGATGCAGCGATCTGCTGGCGCAACACTTTCCACCAGGCGTCCCCAATCCGAATGAGATTCCCGATAATCTTTTCATCATCGATGAGGATGGACGGCCGAAGGCTTGAGAAAGCGGACCCATCATCCGGTGCAATCCCACGGCCATGATTTCGTTCTCCATAAACAAGAGTGCAGTGATGGGCGAAGCGACTTAGCGCCGGAGATACTTAGGTTCTGAGAACAATCCCCTACAGGCGAAGCATGCCATCAAAGAGTCGCTAAACTGTTTTGTCTCGACGCTGGTGACTAGGCGATACGGTGGAGCGCAGGATAGAGCTGAAAAAAACCGCACATGGTGGGCTCTTACTCTTTCCGCCCATACTTCTCGCTGTCCGTGTCGAAAGAGCCTAGCGGCCTGCAGTCGCTTTCACCGATGTCATAAAGGATCCGGGCCGTTAGCTGCGATAGGATTTGCGCGCGCCTTCTCCGCAATTTGCGAAGTTTTCGGGCCTCATTCCAGCGTTGCAATTGAGAAAACCTTTCTGCGATTGCATCGCTAACGCCAAGTGGCAAAGTCGGGCAAGCTGTCGGATGTCTGTGCATTTAGGACCTCCGCCCGAGTATGTCGACTATTCGGTCGGGACGATGCTACGATACGGATCGAAGCATCATGTTTTTTGTCGGACTAACATGAGGGACGTGGTAAAGGAAAATGGCCAACACCAATCAAATCGCGGAGATCGCTTCGCTGATCGGCGAGCCTGCACGAGCAGCTATGCTTGCCGTGCTTATGGATGACAAAGCCCTCACAGCAACTGAACTTGCCCGTGAAGCGGGTATCACGCCGCAGACGGCAAGCACGCATTTGGCTCGGCTGGTTTCCGGGTGTCTTCTAAAAGTGGAAAAGCGTGGGCGGCAAAGATTGCACCGGCTGGCTACGCCGGAGGTGGCGAGGATGCTGGAAGGGATCATGCAGATCGCCATGACGCACGAAATACAGCAACGCTCATCGAACCCAAAAGAGGTTGCACTGCGCGCAGCTCGGACCTGCTACGACCATATTGCCGGCCGTCTGGGTGTTGCAATCGCGGAAGGGCTGGTCGCACAAGGCGCCTTGGAGCTCGACGATGAGGCGGCAGTGCTGACCGAACACGGTATCAGGCTCCTAAGGGAAATTGGGATCACTCTGCCGCTGCCCGATACGCGTTCAAGCCGCTCCGCTCGACCCGTATGCAAGCCTTGTGTCGATTGGAGCGAACGACGCCCCCACCTCGGGGGGAAGGTAGGCGCCATGATATGCGTCCACTGTATAGAGAAGGGCTGGGTTCGACGGATTGGGGGAACGCGTGCCCTGATGACCACGCCCATAGGCCGACTGGCATTCCGTAATCTGTTTGGAATTACGGTCTAGAGCTAGCGTCCTCGTGCGCCTTGTGGGACGTCGGTTCAGGCAGATCATAGCTTAACAACAGAGACGGTATTCAAACCTTAACGGCGCATCCCGCAAGCGGCTGCTTGACCATACGCGCGCTATCGACGCACAGTCGGTGTCGCGGCGACGGAGTGGGGTTGGGCAAGCTGAGCGCGCGGCAGCTTTGGTTTCCAGCCATCTCCAAGATTTTGGTTCGGTCATGGAACGGCCCCCGGCAATCGCGGCTCTCGCGCTGGATTTCATTCAACAGCTTTCGGCGGAGCAGTCAGAAACTTCCGCACCGCTTTCAGGAGTGTTGACCAAACAGAGAAAGCTATTCGAGCCCGAGATTGAAAAACTCCAGGGGCAAATCACCTCACATGCATCGGGTGATTTCGTAGTTCTATTTCAAAAGCCGTTCAGTGCAGTGATTTGCGCGCTCTCGCTGCATCGAATGTTTACCGCATCATCCCAGGCATTGCCGGAACTAGAGCGCATCCAGCTTCGTATCGGGATCCATGCTGGAACCAAATCGAGCGACGATACGCAAGCGCAACAAGAATGCATCGATATGGCGCATGAGCTGAAAGAACTTGTGCCGGGCGGCCGCATTTTCATTTCGCGTGCTGTCGCTTCTACAATAAATAGGGCAGTTCCGGTGGAGGTAAGGCCAGCGAATGAACACAAGCTGGCGACTGCGGCCAGGCCACGAGACATTTTTGAGCTGATACCGCAACCAGTGGAAGCGCTACGGACAAAACGGAAAAGTCGCTTTGCGCAGTTGCGGCTGCCGCTCGCTGCGGCGTTCGCGCTGTTTATCATCGGCGGTACCGGTTACGGCTATATGTTTCGCACAGGCGTGATCGAATGGCCGCCGGCGCTTTGGTCTGAAACTCCTTTCGAGATTGCTCAACAGCAGCCTGATTCCCGGATCGGCTCCGGTGAAAGCTCTACGAGCCAGGAAACCTCAGCGGGGAAAGATGTTTTGCAAAGGGCTGTAGCAACGGGAGCGAAACTTGTAGAGCCGTCACCAGCCGAGGTGGGCAAAGCGAAAACGGCTACCCCCGAGGACGCTGCCGCCGGCGAACCATCAAAGCCGGTCTCGCTGCAAAGCTCACCCCTTATGGAGATCGAAACGGCCAAGCAGCAGCAACACAATGTGATTGAAGTGCGTCCGCGGCCTTCTGCGATCATGCCAGTGCACGAAGGCTCGCCAGTGGCGCCGCGGCAAACGGAAGACAAGCCGCCGACGCAATCACCATCGCATGCTGCCTCCAATCGAGCGGAGCTGGACGCATCCGTGTCTCTCACCAAAAAACCAGAGCAGTCAAAAGCCACCGCTGCTGGAAAGCCGCAAGAGCAGCCAGATCCGAAGAGCGAGGGCTCGCGCATTGCGGCTTTGTCTATCCCGAAGCCGAAGGCACGACCGACCAGGCAACTACTGCCCTCCATTCAGGAAACAGAACACGGCATCTCCACCTCGCCCGAGAGTTCCGATCAAACGGCGCTTAGCGTGATGACGGGGTCGCCAGCAGCTCAAGCGGAGGGGCCCGTCAGCCTATTGCAGCAGCAGTCATTAGAGCAGGAAAAGACATACGGGCAGAGCGCGGGCATGGCGATTCCAGCCGGCTGCGAGTTTCTTCGACAAGCTTTTCGCCGCGGCACCCTTGTGCCTAGTGTCGATCCCGCCGCCTACAGACGTCTTCTTAAGTGTCAGCGGTTGAAAACCGAGCATAGACGGGAAGGGGTGCGCGTTGCCGACAAGCCTGCTAACCGGCAGGCAAATGACGGCAACGCAGCTGGTGGTGGCGACAGCGATTCAGGCGGGGATAGCAGTTCAGGTGGCGACAGCAGTTCAGGTGGTAACAACAGCCCAGGCGGAAAATCGAATGGCCGCGGTAAAGGCAAAGGCAATTGAACGCGCAAACGCATGGTTAAGCTTTGCTTGAGTGTCATGCCAGAACTCCTTTCTTCCTGTCGTTAGCGCCTGCCGATTGTCCCGTTCCCGTGAGCACCGCTGATCTGCAGGATGAGGTAGGAGTGAGCATTAAACCTGCGGGCTACCGGGAACAAAACTGCCGCGGTCTGAAACCGAGCTGCGAGTCGGATTTGACTTCAGCCCCGAGGCCAGTGTTTCACCTTGGCCGGCTGGAGACCAGAAGGTTGGACAGGTGGTGCTCTATGTTGTCGAGGCGCATTGATGCCCTCACCAGCAGGTCCTCTATGCGAGCCAGTCTGTCATCAACGGTTTGCAGGCGAGGGGCTTCGGTTGTCTGCGCTCCCCTTGTCTTGGTGTGTCCGGATTGGGACATGATGGTTCTCCTGCGATACTACCCGTCACGTCCCCAATCCTTGATGCGCCTTTCTATCGATTCTTGCTAATCTGCCTTGTCGTTGCTCTTACCCGCAGTCAAGCGCCGCTCTCTCTCAGCGGCGGCAACTTCGATATGGCGGCGGACCAGCCGGACAATCATGCTGAGAGCCACATTTCTGTGACCTTGCGCGACCTCCATCGCCGTTTTCCACAGCGCAGGGAACTCGGTCTCCATCATGGCCACAAGTTCCTCGTCCCTGGGAGACAGCTTGTGTAAGTTGATTGAATCACCCATGAGGGGCCTCTGCGTGAGGGTGTCTGCCACCAAGCCTAGGAAGGTTTGCTGACAATAGGGACAACATCATGGCAGTTGACGCAACAAGCTTCCAATGGGCTATCAATTCAGAGCAACGACACCCATGACTACCACTCTTGCCACCCAAACTGCCGTTTCATCGGGCCCCCCGTTCGATACAGGCAAGCTTGATTCGATAATGGAGGAGTACGGTCTAGACGTTTTGTTGATTTCCTCCAAACACAACGTTTCATATTTCATCGGCGGGTACCGATTCTTCTTCTTCGATTACATGGATGCGATCGGCCTTAGCCGATATCTTCCACTGCTCATCTATGTGCGCGGCCGGCCGGAGATTACGCACTACATAGCCAATTCGATGGAGGTCTATGAAAGGGAACTGGGCCGTTTCTGGATGCCGAATGTCATGACCGGCACGTGGGGCACATTGGATGCGATGGGAAGGGCCATCGATTTCATCAAATCGCTCAAGCCGACGCCACGAAAAATCGGCATTGAGTCGGCCTTCCTTCCCGGTGATGCCTACAAGAAGCTCGAGTCAAACCAGGAGAACGTGGCGCTTGTCGATGCCGTGATTCCGCTCGAGCGGCTCAGGGCGATAAAGACAAAGGCGGAACTCGACCTGCTGCGAGAAGCATCCGATCGGGTCGTCGATTCGATGCTGGCCGTGTTTGGCAACCATGGCCCGGGAACAACCAAACGCGAGCTGGCCGAGGCTCTCAAGCGCGAAGAAGTGGCGCGGGGTCTCACCTTCGAGTATTGCCTCGTGACAACAGGTAAAAGTTTCAATCGCGCTCCGTCGGAGGATCGGTGGCTCAAGGGGGAAATCGCCTCGCTTGATTCCGGCGGAAACCGCAACGGCTACATCGGCGATCTATGCCGGATGGGCATTCTCGGAGCCCCTGATCAAGAGCTGCAGGATTTGCTCGGGGAAATCGAAGAGATCCAGCACGCCGCTCGCAAACCCATCCGGCCCGGCACGATGGGCAAAGCAATTTTCGACGAGACAGAAAAGCTTCTGGCGCGGAGTGCAAATCGCAACCATCTCGCGTTTGTGGCGCATGGGATGGGCCTCGTCAGCCATGAGGCACCGCGGCTGACAAGCACCGGACCTGTTCCCTATTCCGGCGATGATGCAGAGAAGCCACTGGAAGAGGGAATGGTGATATCGATCGAAACCACCCTGCATCACCCGCGTCGAGGCTTCATCAAGCTCGAGGATACGGTTGCAGTCACCGCCCATGGGCATGAGGCCTATGGCGATAGAGGTCGCGGCTGGAACCGCGGCGGGTAGGCCGTATCAACGAGCTTGCGAAACCCTGGATGCGACGAGCCACCAGAGGCATGCCCATGCACATCCGAGCGTCCAGCCGGCGAGCACATCCGTGGGATAATGCACACCCAGATAGACCCGACTGACGCCGACAAGAAGGCTCAGAAAAATGGCAACGCCGATGATGGAAGTCTTCAGGCGCACACTCGGCTGATCTCGGGCAACGAGAGCACCAATTGTCAAATAGACAATTGCTGACAACATCGCGTGCCCGCTCGGGAAACTCATCGTATGGACTTGGACAGAATGTGCCACGAGATCCGGCCGCGGCCGGGCGAGCAAGTATTTGAGCGTATTGCTGAGCGTAGTCCCAAGGGAGACCGACACTAAGAGCAGCAGAGCGGTTTTTCCCTCTCGCGCAACGAACAGGAACCCCGCGACAGCCAGGGTGATGATCGTTAGGACAATCGTGCTTCCCAATGCCGTCAGATCTCGCATCGCCGCTTCGAGCCAAGGAGGACCGATCGGGTCCGCCGTATCGAGCGGATTGCGCAGAGCGAGCAGGATTGCCTTGTCGAACGCCAGGGTTTCGCCCTCAATGACTTCGCTTGCCAGCTTGACAAATACCAGCAATAGGGCCGCTGAAATCAACAGAGTCCCCAAAAGACGGATTTCAGGTCTATCGGCGATGTTGCGCAGCATTGCGAAACTGAAATTCATGGCTTGGGCGACATTCGTTTCGTGGCTGGCATGTCACCAGCTTTGTACGACACCCTAAGGCAACGCGAAAGCTTGAGACCTGGCTGGCTTAGAGGTTTGGACACAGTGCACGATTTGCCGAGCGTGCTCTTCGCCTATGCGATGCAGACTATCTGTCCGTTAGATCACGCGCAGTTGAGGAACAATTCTGATTCGTGTGAGTTAACATGATGGTGTGGTGGGTTGGTGGTAGGAGGTTGTGTCATGACCGGTTCTAGCAAGGTTATTTGAACGGTTTGTGGTTGTGTAGCAATTCTCGGTGGTTCGTTAGTAGGAATGGACAGCGATCCCTATGTCCTTGCGGCAAGCAAGGCCAACTTCAACAAGCAACAATGCAAAATGGTCAATGGCCGCCTGCAAGCTGTGGGCACACGGGCGGCGGGTTCTTTCTCCTGCGTGTGTCCGCCAGCGTCTGCAGTATCGCTTACGAAAAACAAGCGGCGTCTGGGAACTCAATCGTTTGGAGAGTGCTACGCAGCAGAGGCTCCAGTTAGAACAGTGAATTTCAACCTGAGCATGCCACCCACGACGAACGAGCCTGAGCCGCCAATTGTAAGCCCTTTCACGGGGTTCAATCCGGGAAATCATAAAAACGTTGGCAAAGCCACGGAAACTCCCCCACAAGGGAACGGCTCAGCGTCGAAATTTGGCGTCAATCTGCAATCTCTTGCCGCAAATGGTAACTGTTGCGCCGGAGGTGACAAAGGCGCTTCCAACAGGAACGACTGAAACGATGGAAACTGGCGGCTATCCCAAAGCTGCGTATGGGCCGTCAGTTATACTTTGCTCGCCAATCGGCCTGGTTACTACGCGAAAGCTATGCTCTTGGACGTAACGAGGATGGCTTGTTCAATCCGCCAACTCTGCCGATTGCGTGATGATGGTCTGCAAGCCATTGATAGTTTCCGAGTTGTATCAGCGCAGTAAACTCGTTCGCGGCCACTTGACAAACCCTTGCCGTCAGTCTTGGTTTTTTCGCAGCCCGTGACCGTTCGCGAGACCAACTAGCTAAGTCGATAGTCGATTACATCATGCAGAGTTTTTTCCGTCGCAAGAGGCGGGGGCCGCGCCCGCAAACCACCAACACCAATCCGCACACCCAGCTTGACCAGAATGCTCCCCTCGCCTTGCAAGAGAAGTTATTTGAGATTGGGAAATCTCTGAGCGGCGTTGCGGTTGGCAGGAGCCTTGTATCCGTTCCGGGAGCGCGAGCCTTTCACCTGCCGGGCTGCTCGCACCGTCACGGCTCTTTTATGGTCGAGTGTGAATTTGCCCATCTTCACCCATCCCATGATGGCAGTCTGCACATGACGATTCCGTCTGAGCTTGTGGATGAGGTCATTGCCAACGGCTGGGGCGAGCGTCATCCTCTGGCTGGCAAACACGGCCTTCCTGATAATATCATCATGGTCTACGGTCCTCGGGATGAGGAGGAGCTTGCGGTTGTTGCTGAGTTGCTGCAAGCCTCTCATGCGTGGGGCTTGGCTGCCCAGAAATGAGTAGCGCTGCCGCGTTTGAACTCGAAACCCTCACAGCTTCCGGCAAAATCAAAAGAGTCCTTAGACGAACCCAGAACATCTAAGTCGGGGCGGCCTTACGGAAGGCAGCAAGGGCATCGTGAATGGGCAACAGGGTTGGAGCGAGGCGGGAGTAGACATCGCGATAAAGCCGGGCGTACTGGTCGGTCCAACCGTCCTGCGGCTCAACAATGCGCAGACCCTCCAGCGCATCGGCCATTGCAGAGCGGGCTTGCGCGACGTTTGCGAATAAGCCTGCGCCAACTCCAGCCAACATTGCCGCGCTGAGGCATGTCGCTTCATTGAGTGGGGTGACCTCGATCGGTCGTCCATAGACACTGGCTTTGATCTTCATCCACAAGTCATTGCGGGTGCCGCCGCCGATTACCCGGATGCGTTTAATGGGAGCCACTCCTTCCAGCGCGACCATGCCATCAACTGCAAGCTTGGCACTCATTGCCACCCCTTCGAGGATGCTGCGGAATAACGTGCCTTGCGAGGTGTCACCGCCGATCCCGATGAATCCTGCCCGGGCACTGGGATTGGGATAAGGCTGATCACCTCCGCGCAGCTGCGGCAAAAAGCAAACACCGTTGCTGCCCGCTGGTACTGCTTCGGCTGCAGCGATCAGCCGGTCATAGTCAGCGCCGCCAGCTTGCGCGCGAAACCATTCCACGGCGCCGCCGGATGTCGAGAGGCCGCAGCACAGGTAGTGGTGAGGCGCATGCAGCGCCAATATGCCCTGCTGATAGCCTCCAGTGCGAAACCGGTCGTCGAACACCGGAGTTTCGTTGACGAGAAGCTGGGCCTCGGCAGTACCCATGCTGTCGAGCAAAGCGCCGGCATCCTCGGTGTTGGCGGCGACGATGCTAATGATGTGATCATGTCCGCCGGCCGCAGCGATGGCGCCCTTTGGCAATCCGGTTTGGGCGGCCGCTTGCGCGTGGACGCGGCCGACCGGTGCGCCGCTCGCTATGAGGGGGGCAAACAGCTCGGGTGACAAAGCAACCCTGCCAAGCAGCTCTTGCGACCAAGATCGGCGACGGATATCGAGCGCATTGGTCCGCGAGGCGAGAGTGAAATCGGTTCTCCTTTCACCGGTCAGGCGAAAGGCGACCCAATCGGCCATGCTGAGCCAACATTTTGCCTTGGCGAAAAGCGCGGGATGATGGCGCTGCCACCACAGGAGCTTACCGAGCGCAAAGGTGTGATTGGCGGTGACACCGCTCGTCGCGAACACATAGTCGTCGCCCAGTTTCCTGCGGATCGCTTCGCCCTCGGCAACTGTTCGGTTGCAGTACCATGCAATGACGGGGCCCAGCTCACTGCCGTCAGCTCCGATGAGAACGCCCGCTTCCCCAACGCTTGCCACCGCAAGACCGGCAATGGGCGGGGCTCGGCCCAGGGAGCGGGTCAAGGAAAGGAACACGTTGCAGACAGCGGTCCAGAGCTCGTCGGGGTCGTGTTCCGCCCATCCGGGCTGAGGAAAACGAGTGGGTGTTGGCAACGCAGCCTCAGCAAGGCTGCGGCCGCGACAATCGAAGGCGATGGCACGGATACGTCCGGTGCCGAAATCGAGACCGACAATCAGTGGGGTGTCGTCAGCGGAAACTGTGGGGCCCGGCAAGGCTAGCCTCTGACGGCGCCGAGCGTGAGGCCGCTCACGATGTAGCGTTGGGCGATGAGCGCGATTATCACCGGTGGGATCATAACCGTCATTGCCCTAACACCCATGAACCAGAACTGCACGCCGCGCGTATCGATGGCGCCGGCAATGTGGACGGGAACCGTGATCACCTTGTCGCTGCTAATGGCAAGAGCAAAAAGAAATTCGTTCCAAGTGAAGGCGAAAATAATAAGACCGATCGCCGCCATGGACGGTGCGGCGAGAGGGAGCGCCACACGCCAGAAAGCGCCCAGATGACCCGCACCGTCGATGAGCGCTGCTTCCTCGAGCTCGATCGGGAGATCGAGAAAAGTCTGCCGCAAGATGACAACAACAAAGGGCAAGACGAACGTGGCGTTGATCAGAATGAGGGCCAGATAGGTGTCGAGCAGACCCAGGTACCGCATGGTCAAATAGAAGGGTATGACCGTAGCTACCGGCGGCAGTACGCGCTGCGAGAGAAACCAAACCGTGATGTCGCGGTTACGCCAGCGCTGGAAACGAAAGCGGGCGATGGCGTAAGCCGCGGGCGTCCCTAGGGCGAGAGCCAGAAGAGATGCCGATACCGAAATCACCGTGCTGTTCCACAGCGACTGAGAGGTTTCGGGCGTGCTGAGCTGGTCGATCCAATTGTTGAGCGTCGGCTCGAAGTTCACCCAGGGAATGCCGAATCCGGCGACGGTAAAGGTATCGAGGGGATTGCGCAGCGATTGGGAAAACGCCCAATAGATCGGGAACACGAAAACCAGGGCAACGCAGATGGCAACAAGCGAGGCCAGCGCCGTGCCAAGGCTTGCCCTGCGCCGTGGGTTCTCGACTCTTGCCGTCTGACCTAGACGAGCTACTTCGTCGGTTCGTGCCACTTGCTCAGTCATAAGTCTCACGCAATCGCCGGAAGAATAGAGTGATAACGATCATAGCAGCAGCGAGCAGGGCATAGGCCATGGCGCTGGCATAGCCCAGATCAAAAAAGCGCAAGCCGGTGCGAAAAGCCAGAAGGGACAAAGGCTGGGTTGCCACTCCAGGGCCGCCGCCGGTCAAGGCGAAAGGAATATCGAAGAGTTTCAAAGCCTCGGCGAAACGCAGGAGCAACACGATCACGATGGTCGGGGTGAGCAGCGGGAGCATGACTTCTTTCAACATGTCGAGGAAATTCGCCCCATCGACGCGAGCAGCCTCATAGAGTTCGCCGGGAACGCCCTGCAAGGCGGCAAGGAAAACCAGGAAGCAGAAGGGCGTCCATTGCCAGACATCGACGAGAATGACCGAGAAGAGCGCCCAATTGGGATGGGACAGGAATGCAATGCCCGTCCAGGCAAGCGGGCCGCCAACCTCATAAAAAATGGTGAAAAAGGAGTAGCCGACCGCGAGGGGTGTCGCAAAGATCGGCAAGATCATGATGGCGCGTAACACCGGCCTGCCGAACAAATGCTGATTGAACAGCGTAGCGAGCAGGAAGCCGAGCGCAAGTTCGGTCGGCACCGCGATCAGCACAAATGTCAGGGTCACGCGCACCGCCGAGTGCACCTGCGGGTCGCGCAGCAGACGTCTGAAATTGTCGAGGCCGATGAATGTCGCGACATTCACTTGCTGCTTGTTGACGATGTTTTTGGTACGGGGCTGGCCCTGACTGTCGAGCGCCGGTTTTCCCTCATTGTCGAGGACCGGTACCTTTTCCCGCTTCACCTCGACCTTCTGCTCGAGTTTGTAGAAGGCGAGATAGAGCGAATAGCCGAGCGGAAAAACAGTGAAGGCAAGAACCCAGATGACCGCCGGGAGCAGCAACAGGAATCGAATGTTTCCGGTCCAACGCATCGAAATAGGCTTGCGCAACAACCGGGGCAGCTAATGGCTGCCCCGGTTGCATTTCCTTACGGCTGGTAGCCGATTGCCGCCTGGTAGTCGGCCTTCTGCTTGTCGCGGCCGATGCGGTCGGTGACGCCTTCCCAAGCCGTGGCGGTATCGTCGAGCGCCTGCTTGGCGTTCTTCTCGCCGCTCATCGCTGCCGACAGATTCTTGTCGAGGATGTCCCAATACTCGAACGAGCCCGGAATACGGAGATAGGTGAGCATCGTCGGGGCATAGAACAGCTCGTGATAGGCGTGCGTGTAGGTCTTGGCGTCATTGGCGTCCCATCCAGCCTTCACGTAGTCGTCAATCTTGGCGGTACCGCCATCCTCCTCCAGGAACTGATAGGAGAAGCCCGGGTCAACGCCGTCCCAGCCGACCGTCGCCATCAGCTTCGACACCGGCCTGATCGCCATAAGCGAGAGAAAGGAATAGACCGCTTCGGGGTTCGCTGAGAAGTTCGAAATGACTCCATGCCACGAGCCTCCGGTGGTATTGCCGACTTGGCGGGGCTGCTCCACTTTCATGAACTCTTTCTTCTCGAAATCGTAATATTCGTTGGATGAGGGCAGCATGGCCGCGGCGCATTTGCCCTTGATCTTCGACCGGCTCGTATCCTGGCAGAGGGCGCCCACATCACCCCAGCTGAATACGAAAATTGCCTTGCCACGGAGGAAGTAGTCCCAAGCCTCGCCCAGCGACCAGCCGACTTGAGCCGAGGGGCCAGTCTTGTGCAGTTCCTGCAGGAACTCCAGCGCTTTCACATGGCCGGGGCTGTTGATCAGCGGTTTCATATCCTCAGGATCAAACCAGTAGACGTTCTGGGTTCGCGTTACCTTTTCCCCTGGGTTGATTACGAAGGAAGCGGAGAGCGACTGGAAGTGGTAATGGCCCTGTTGGCCGACCTTCAGATGCAGAACAGTACCGCTGTCGGGATCGGCATCATTTGAATCCCAATTCTTCCCATTGAAATATTTTGATATGTCGAGAAGCTGCTGCCAGGTCTGCGGCGGATTGGGCAGGTCGTAGCCGTATTCCTTTTTGAAAGCCTCCTGATGGGTCGCGTCGGCAAGCACGTCGTTGCGATAGTACAGAACCTGACCGTCGCCATCATTGAGAATGCCATAGCCCACGCCCTTCCACTGGTGCAGTGTTTTCAGCGCGGGCGGCATATCGTCATAGGTCCATTTCGGGTATTTGCCTGATTTCTGCAGCTCGTCGATCGCATAGGCATAGCCTGCCGGAACGACGTCGCCGTACCAGAAAGCGCCAACCATGAACGCGTCATACTGGCCGGTGCCATTGCGCAAATCGAGCATCATCTTGGTATAGTGCTCCTCGAACGGCAGCTCGACGATATTGACCTTACCACCCGACAGCTCCTCCCAGATCGGACGGAACTGATATAGCGGCCCGCTGATGCCGCCCTTTGGCCCGGCGCCGTTGACGGTTACGGTGATGGTTACGCCTTCGAAGGGCTTCTTATCGGGACCAAATTCCGATCCAAGCTCTTCGCGGGTGGTCTCTATGACTGCGTTGTTGTACGCCTCGCCGAGTTTGAGGAGGACGGTTCCATCGTCCTTCCATTCGACGTTTTGTGCCGACGCCGATACTGCAAACAAAGCCAATGCAGGCAGAGCCAGCATCGACCTTTTGAATCCATGCATCGTGAAATCCTCCCGTTGTAGCGGCCAGCAGTGCCCGTGGCACCTGACTCTTTCCCAAACGGATTGAGCATACATTTAACTTGAGAAACCTCAACCGCCTTACTGCCGTGCGGATGGCGGGTAGTCGGGCGAAGGAGGGGTGGATCAGGCCGCTAGAATGGGCTCGGTGATCTCAAGATCATCCTTAAGCGGGCGATGGGGCCTGGTTTGCGCTTTTTTCAGGCGATCGTGATACTCCTTAACGGCATCGAGGGTTGATACGTCACCTTCGATGACCCGCCGCATCAAGCTCACAAGATCGACCGGTGCCTCGGCCAGATTGATCTTGCGGCCGAACAGCGCAACGCGCGCGCCATGCCGCTCGGACTGCAAGGCCAGTTCGAACGTGTCGCGAGTCGTGCCCTTGCCGCCGCCGAGCACTCCGACAATCAGCCCTTCAGGATCGTATGAGGCAAGCTCTTCCATGGCCTTCGGACCATTGTATTGAAGCTTGAGGAACAAGGGCCGGTCAGCCGTCGTGACCCCGGCAAGCGTGCGTATGATGGAATCGTTGATGTACTCGCCAATCTCAGCGCCCTTGAGGCCGATGTCGAAGGCGGGGTTGAAGACCTCGAGAAAGTAGCGCAGCTTTTGGCCGGCGGCTGCACTGCGAAATGCGCGAAAGGCTTGAAGGCTTTCGCGATCGCGCTCGATGTCGTTAGAAAAAGTGATCGAATAAAGACCTAATCTCCCAAGCTTTGCGGTTTGGGTGAGCTCGACAGTAGCGAAGGGGCGAGAGGGATGGTCGCGGTATGTACTGCCGCGCTGACTCCAGATATCGCTGGCATCGTTCAGCCGGATGGCGGGGGTAACCTTGCCGGTCTTGAAACTGCCCTGCTTGACCAGAACTTCGGCGGAAGAGGCCGACATGAGCATGATATCGACGACGCCGGACCGAATCATGGTTGTTATGGCATCCAAATACTGCTCACGCTTTTTGAAGCCACCCTGCCCATCGGGTCCAGGCGCAGTCAGCCCGAAACCCATATCGGCATCCTTGGCATCGGCAATAATAAAGTCGGCGCGGCGATAGCGGCCGGCGCGGATGCGGGCAAGCTTCTGGTCGAGGAGGGAGGCGGCCATGTGAACTTTGCTCCTTACTTTGAAGAGGCGCGGAGAGGGGGACCAAGCAGCCCCCTGCTTTGGCCGAGGCGCAGGTTTAGAGCGCGGCAGCGGCGAAGGTCAACCTTCGGATCTCGAGGCACGGGCTTTTGGGCGGCAGGCTTTGTGACTATCTCTGGCGAAAGGCCCGCACAAGCTGGTCGGAGAGAGGTTTCAACAGGTAGGATAGGACGGAGCGCCGTTCGGTTGAGATGAATGTTTCGACGGGCATGCCCGGCAACAGCTTTGCCGCACCAAGCTTGGCGATCTCATCCTGGGAAATATCGATACGGACACTGTAATGGGATAGGCCGGTTCGCGGGTCCTGCGAGACATCCGCCGATACCTTGGCCAAGCGGCCTCTGATCTCCGGCGTTGTCCTTCGATTGAAAGAAGAAAACCGCAAGGCAACGGGCTGCCCCGGATAGACCCTGTCTAATGCGACCTTGGCCTCCACCGCCAATGCAGATGCCGAGGGAACGATGAGCATCAACGGCTCTCCGGGCTGGACCACGCCGCCAATGGTGTGAAGGGAAAGCTCGTGAACCGTGCCGGCTTGGGGTGCCTTGATGTCGAGCCTGTTCAGTTGGTCGCGAGCGGCCATTTCCCGTTCGCCCATTTCGGCAATCCTGGCACGCAGATCGGCTAGCTGCGCCCCGACTTCGGAGCGGAATTCCTGATCGATGCGGATGATTTGCAACTCGATCTCGGCGATCTTTCCGCGGGCCTCGGCAATGGCAGCAATGGCTTGGCCGTGCTCGCCGTCAAGGCGGGCAGCCGTGCGTTCGATCTCGTTGAGCTGGGTCAAGGTAACAAGCTTCTGCCGGTAAAGACCCTTGAGGCTGTTGAGCTCCTTGTTGATCAGGGATATTTCGCGCTCCCTGGCAGAAGCGAGTGCGCCAAGGCCTTCGACTTCCTTGTTGAGCTGGGCGATGCGTTCGCTGAGTTGCTCTTTTTGTCCATTGCGGGAGGCCAAGCGCAACTCGAAGAGCTTCTGTTCACCGGCGAGAATGGACACGAGAGCCGGATCGTCTCTGCGCGTCATAAGCTCCATTGGAAAAACCACCCGCTCCAGACCGTCGCGGTCGGCTTCCAGCCGCGCATTGCGGGCGGCAAGCTCATCGAGACTGCCCCTGATGATTTGCAGGTTGGCGCGGGTCTGGGTGCCATCGAGGCGCACGAGAAGGTCTCCTGCGTTTACCCTATCTCATTCTCTTATTTGCAAATCGCTGACCACGCCGCCGGAGGGGTGCTGCACTTTCTTAACGTTGTTCTCAACGACCAGCGTTCCCGGAGCGATGACCGCTCCCGCCAATTCAGTCGTGGCCGCCCAGCCGCCAACGCCGCCCAACAGCAGGACGACAACAGTGACACCTGTGAGAGTGTGCAGTTTGATCGAGCGCAAGTTGGGGTCGCTTATCGAAGACCGTTTCAAATTCTTCCCCCAACGACGGCGATATTGGACCCGCGACGGGCTTTTTGCAGAACACCGTCCCGGCCGCCAAAGGCCTGCACGCGGCCATCGGCCAGAACCAGGAGAAGATCAACCGCTGAGAGAGCGCTTGGCCGGTGGGCGATGATCACCACAATTCCCCCACGGCGCCGCACTGCCAGGATGGCTTGAGCCAGTGCCTCCTCGCCCTCGCCATCAAGGTTTGAATTCGGCTCATCGAGAACAACTAGAAACGGCTCTCGATAAAGGGCGCTTCCTGGACGGCATTCATGACGCCGAATGAGTTATAAGGCTCATTGGAGCCGTAGCCGGACCCGGAAGCGCTGGCCGGGAAGCGGAAGGTGAGAGTTCCAACGGCCCACTTGGTGCCCGATAAAACTCCATCAACATAGCGTTACCGGTCGGGCTAAGCGAACTTACGGCGGGCATCGAAATTCCTAATCCTCGATTGGGCGAGTCAGTCCTATACGGTGGCAATATTATTTTCCTTAATGTGAAGGCCCAATTTTACGGGTCGTGGCAAAGGGCGTGCGTCAGCCGGAGGCAACCGGCCGATACACGTATGGAAAGACATTATTCACCATTGGTCGAGACACGACCCGTTTAGCCTATCGGGACTTTTGGTAAGCGAGTGGTTTACCTCGGTCCTATGCTGCTCGAACTTTGGAAAGGCTGGAGAAGATTATGAAGAAGAGCACAATCCGGTTCGTGAGCTTGGCCGTTGCAGGAGTGTGGTCAGCAATGATTTCGACGGCCGGTCTGGCCGATGTGATACGCGTGCCCGACAGCCCCTGCTTCTGGGAGAAACTCGATTGGGATCAGCTTCGCAACGCGGAACGGATGGCGTGGATGGAGCTGGGCTGGAATGGCATGCGCTGGGATTCAGATGATTCCTCCTGGAGTCCGGCGTCAGATAACAAGGATTGGGGCCAATTGACCTCGCGGGAAAGAGATGCACTTCTACGGCTGGGATATACCGAAGAGAGCTGGGATAATTTCGATACCGACAGCTGTTTTGAGAACGCACGCATTACTCAGCGACTGTCACGCCGCAATTTTGGAGCCGCAGGCGAGGCCAGGGATACGCTCAGCGGACCATCGTCAGATGATGGGCTAGAGGACTAAGCAAAACTAGACCTGCCCATTACACTTTGAACATCATGGGCACTCGGCGGAGTCAAATTTGTTCCAAAGCTCCCGGTCATAGCCAAGGGCCTGGAGCGCTGCTTTCTCACGCACCGTAAACTCATCCCAGACCTTATAGTCGGAGTCCGGAAGAGAGGTGTCGTTTTCGTCATCTGAGTCCCATGCGGCGGCGGTCCAGCCGAGGGCCATCCATGCCTTCTGTTCGCTGCTGCTCAACTCATCCCAATCGAGATTGTCCCAGAAGCAGGGATCGCTTGTTGTTCTTATGCCTTCCTGAGCTTCAGCGGGGGTGAACAGGCAACCTGCTGCGAGCGCCACGCCGACCGCCAGTCCTAGTGCCGCAAGAGCGGCCCCCGTGCGGGGCCAAGATGAAAAGTCAAACTTCATTCTCATTTCACACCTCGTACATCAAATCTTGAGGAACAGATGGCTGAAGAACTTTTAGACCTGCTTGGCTGGGTTGCCTCGCCAGACGGAATCGGGAGAGGTCGTTTCGCCCTTCATAAGAAAGGCATCGGGTGCGAGGATCGAATTATCGGCCATTACAACGCCATAGTGAACCAACGCATTGGGGCCGATGCTGCAGCCCTTGCCGATCCTGATCGGTCCTGACTTGAAAATACCGTCCTCCAACGAATGGGCCTGCAGAATCGCGGCATCGTTGATGGTGCAATAGTCGCCGATCTCGACCAAAGTTCTCTCAGTAGTATGATAGCCGTCGTCGAAGACCTTTTTTCCGACTTTGGAACCGAGCAGGCGCGAAATCAGATTCTTGAAGGGAGTGCCCTTGAACAGATCGTTCAACACATTGTCGGAGTGCTTCCAATGGTGCTCGATCCACCAGTAGCGCTCGTCAAGAATTGTACACCGCTCGGCCGAAAGACGCTTGAAGCGGAGGCTCGCCCATTCAAAGAACGCGAGATAGGAGATGCCGAAGAATACGAAAGCGACGCTGGCGACTGCAAACGCTTTGAATTCATGATGTTCGTAGAGAACAAGTGTCCAGTAGCCGAACGTCATTGCAATGAAAGTAAAGAGCCAGCGCGTGAGCAAGAGACTTGCCATGCTTTGTAAATTGAAGCGGTTCTTTGCGCGCAGTCTCTCGTTACGGATTTCCTCGTCGAAGAAGTTCGCATAGTTGCGGTCGCGGCCGACGGCGCGGGGAATTTCAAAACTGGGCGAGCCAAGAAGACCGACGTTCTCTCTCACTGCGCCATCGATTGGCACCATCACTTTCGTCGCCAGAAGACAGTTGTTGCCGACCTTTGCGTCGGAGGGGTAGTTGATAAAATTGCCGAGAAAGTTGTCATCGCCAATCGAGACCCGGGAAAGCTTGAAGGAGGTGCTGGAAAATTGCGCGTTCAGCATCGCGAGGCGACTTGAGACCATGGTTCCCGACCCGACGGTGCACAGGAACGGCGTGTCATGAAGTTGGTTGGTGCCGAAGTTCGAGCCGGTTTGCACAAGGTTCGGCAGGTTCACCCCGACGAGTTGAAGATAGTTTACGATGTAGGAGCTGTCGCCGAACAGCAAGTTGAAGAAATGGGAATTGCTGACAGAAGAAATGAGTTTTTGCAGATAATAGTGAAAGCCATAGAGCACATAGGTACGGCCCTCCTGCAGGAACAGGTTGTAGATGCGCGGCATCGAGATGATACGGGTCAGTGCCGACAGGAAGCTGGTGGCGAAGAAAAAGATGGACAGCGCCAGAATGATGAGCACTACCAGCGGCGACATTTCGGGGAGCATGGAGGCGGCGGCTTGCAGGTCTTTGCCGAACAACGAGGGGAAGATGAAATAAATCGCCATGGGAGCGATAGGCACAAACAGCAGGAGCCGTATGATCGCGACGAGGGCGGAATAAACTGTCATGCGCAGCCTGGTGACGGAGCGCGGCTCGAGGCCGTTGAAGTCGGTCGGGCATTCCTGCGCGGGAGACCCGTGGTAGCGCTTGCCGGCAGGGATCTTCTGCCCGGCCAGAAGAGTCGATGAGTGGCCAAGCTGCGAATTGTCCTCGAGCACGGTGTTGATGTCGATGAGGCTGGCTTCCCCAACAGTTACATTTTCGCCGATGACGACGGGGCCAGTGTGAATGTAGCCAGACTCCGCGCGGTAACCTTTTAGGACAGAGTAATTGCGCAATACGGTGTTGCCGCCAACGGCAACAAGGTCGGTGCATACGGGGAAGGTGATCGATTGCCATACCACGTTGCGTCCTATCCTGGCACCGAGCAGCCGGAGATAGACATTAAACAGCGGCGTATCACGAAATAGCAGAATCGGATTCAGCTCGATAAGTGTCTTGACCACCCAGAAGCGAAAATAGCGCAGACCCCAGATGGGAAAGGACTCTGTCTTCCACCTGCCGACCAAGATCCACTTCAACAAAATTGGCAGAATCGAGAAGAAAGCAAACATTGCCGCACTCAGGGCGAGGGCGCGGAAATAAATGCCGGCAAGGCTCTGCGATTTCAGCATCCATTCGGTTGCCACGACAAAAAGGCTAATGGCCAGGTAACCCATCGCGACGTAGAACAGGAGTTGAAACAATCCGCAGCCAAAATATTGCAGATTGGACGGAATCCTATACGACGGCGGCTTGAGTTTCGGTTCGATGGTGGTTCTCGCCCGGATTACATCTGCGAGTTTCGCAATGGTTGGGCTGAGGTAGATGTCGCGCATGGAAACACTGGTTCCAGCAAGACGCTTCTTGATCGCGGCGGAGAAGCGGGCCATCAGCAGAGAGTGGCAGCCGAGATCGGTGAAAAAATTATCCTCAACCGAAACCCTATTGACTTGCAGGATGGAGGCAAGAGCATCGGCGAGCTGCCGCTCCAGTGCATCTCTCGGCTCAACATAGTCAGTGGAAAGTGCTACCAGCCGCGGGCTCGTGGGCGGAGGCAGCCTCTTGCGGTCGGCCTTGTTGCTGGGAAGCATGGGAATATGATCAACCAGCTCGAGATAGGCCGGGATCATGTAGTTCGGCAAACGGCGTTGCAGCATTTGCAGAATCTGCTCGCGAGGGAGCTCGCGTGCTCCGTTTTTGAGCGTGCAGTAGGCAACAACTTCAGGCGCGCCTGAGCCGTTGGTATGGGTGCTGGCCACGGCCTGGGCGATTTCAGGAGCCTGCAACAGCACCGATTCGATTTCAGTAAGCTCGATTCGATAGCCACGGATTTTCACCTGAGTGTCGATGCGGCCGTGGTATTCAATCTCGAACTGGTCGTTGATGCGCCCGAGATCGCCGGTGCGGTAGATCCGCTTGGAGGGATTGTTCGGAAGATCAACAAAGTCGTGGATAAAACTCTTCTCGGTCAGGTCGCTGCGGTTGACATACCCCTTGGCGAGGCCGATCCCGGCGATGCCGATCTCGCCCAAGGCACCCTGGTCAAGGACCTTGTTCTCGTGTTCGTCGAGAATGACGACTGAGTAGGTGGGCAGTGGCGTGCCAATGGTCACAGGCTTTGCCGGACGAACTTCAGTTATGGTCGCTGTTACTGTTGCTTCGGTGGGGCCATAGGCATTGAGGATGGTTCTCCCGGGTCGGTACCATCTGGTCACCAAATCCTGCGGACAGGCTTCTCCGCTCAGCAGGATGAGTCTTAAGGCGGGCAGGTCTCGGTCGACCGAGGCCAACAGAGTAGGAACGCAGCAAAGGGCGGTGACCTGGCTATCAAACAGAAAATCGCCAAGGTCGCTTCCAACCAAAGAGACACCGGAAATGCCGGGCACCAACGTGGCGCCACTGACGAGCGGTACCCAGATCTCCTCAACAGAAAAGTCAAAAGCAACCGTCATCCCCTGGTAGACGCGATCACTCTGTCGATAACCGTAGACCTCGGAGGCAACCTTGACGAAATTGCAGATGCTCGGATGCTCGACCGCCACGCCTTTGGGGTTTCCGGTCGAACCTGACGTGTAGATTATGTAGCAAAGCTGGTCGGTGGGCGATTTTGCCTCCTCTTCGCTTAGCCTGGCAAAATTCTGCTTGCCAATTTCAGCAGCAAGCTCGTCGAGGAAAATAGGCTCCACTGGCACGCCATGGAGCTTGTCCTTAAGCGCAGACAAGGAAACGAGCTTACGAACGTCCGCATCTTTGAGGATGAACGCGAGCCTTTCCGCGGGGAAGGACGCATCGAGCGGCACATACGCGGCATTGACTTTAAGGATGGCGAGCAGCGCGGTGTAGGTGTCGAGAGGCTGATTGCACATCAATCCCACGCGATCGCCCGCTTGAACGCCGCAGCTCAAGAGGTAACGAGCAAGCTGGTTGGCCCGCTTGTCGAGTTCGGCATAGGTTACGATGACGTTGCCGGCGATTACCGCAGGATGCGAGTGCTGCCCAGTTGCTGCGAAATAATCGCACCGATCCTCAAACAGATCGTCGAGCCGCTCGTTTTCCGCCCAACGGATCGCATTGTCGAAGTGATTGCACAGCAAGACGTTGTTCATGATGTTTTCCGCTCGGAAAATTAGTCATGTCTCGGCCTCGTTGTTCTCAATCCGCGCGATGGTGATTAGTGTTTCCGTTAGAGGTTTAGTCAATTGCAGTTGAGTTGGGAGAGTAAACGTTAACCAAAACTGAACTGTGCTAACGACCGGATAGCACAGGATACTCAATCGAACAGACTTCAGGGGGCGAAGCGAACGCAATTGGAGGCGCGTTAATGATGCCCTTTACTGTCTTCGGTCGAATGGAATCCAAAGTGCAGTCGTATGGCCGCAACTTTCCGTGTGTGCTCGATCGCGCACTGGGAGCGGAGGTGTGGGACTTAGACGGCCGACGATATCTCGATTTTCTCGCAGGGGCGGGCTCGCTCAACTACGGGCACAACAACCCCATTCTGAAGGCAGCATTGCTCAGCTACATCGAGAGCGATTCAATTGCGCACAGCCTTGATCTTTACACCGCGGCGAAGCTCAAGTTCCTGGAAGCTATGCGTGACATCGTGCTCAAGCCACGCGGCCTCGACTATGTCCTGCAGTTCACGGGTCCTACCGGAGCAAACGCCGTCGAGGCGGCGCTGAAGCTTGCGCGAAAAGTGACCGGCCGCAGCAACGTCATCTGCTTCACCAATGGATTTCACGGCGTGTCGGCGGGAGCGCTCTCCGCGACGGGCAATCTCTACAACCGCGGTGCCGCTGGCCTGCCGCTGTACGGCACGGTGAGGATGCCGTTCGAAAACTACTGCGGCGCAAGCTTCGATACGATTGAATACATCGATCATATGCTTAGCGATCCGTCGAGCGGCATCGACCATCCGGCCGCAATGCTCGTTGAAACCATACAGGGCGAGGGCGGGCTTAATACCGCAACGTCGGATTGGCTGAGACGGCTTTATGCGTTGTGCGAGGGCAAGGGCATTCTGCTCATCGTAGATGACATCCAGGCGGGTTGCGGCCGCACGGGCAGTTTCTTCAGCTTCGAATCGGCGGGCATCAAGCCCGACATGGTGACGCTGTCGAAGTCGCTCTCCGGCTACGGCCTTCCCTTGTCGGTGGTGCTTATCCGGCGCGAACTCGATGCGTGGAAGCCCGGCGAACACAATGGAACCTTCCGTGGCAACAATCACGCATTTGTCACCGCGACTGCGATGCTCCAGCGCTATTGGCAAACTGGCGAGTTTGCCGAAGAAGTGCGGGCCAAAGGGGATCGTCTGGAGCGACGATTGCATACATGGGTCAGCAGATTTTCACCCCATGTCTTGGAAACACGCGGCCGCGGCATGATGCGGGGAGTGCGTTGCCGTGATCCAAAACGCGCTCAGGAAATAGCGGCAAGAGCTTTCCGAGAAGGTGTCATCATCGAGCGTTGCGGCCCGCAAGATGAAGTCATCAAATGCATGATGCCGCTCACAATCCCGTTGCATCAGCTGGATGAAGGGCTCGATATCATCGAGCACGCAATGAGCGCCGAATTCGAAAGCGAGGGCACAGGTATCGTGGCGGTGAGGCAGCCGGAGTTTGCCTCGGTCGCGGCTGAGTGACGACCAGAGAGGCTGGCTAATCGATACCGGTCAAGGCCGACATCGGGAGGCGGTTGAGCTCGTGCCATGAGGCCGGCCCTGCGGCCTTGGAGCGGGCGAGAGACACCTGGTAGAAACCGGATGATGTCGCAATCGTTCTCGTTTCCAGCGTGGTATCGTGGTGGTTGATGGTCGCAAAATCGCGGCCTGGTTGCCAGGCAATGTCGAGAGAGAAAAAATCGAGGCTCAAACCCTCACCACTTCGTTTCGCCAATGCTTCCTTCAGCGTCCACAATTTGATGAATTCACGACCCCTGATTTCGGGTGCGCATCGGCCAAGTGTGTCAAGCTCATGGGGGGATAGAAACGATGTTGGAATATCGCCAGATGGCAAGTCGGTGAGACGCTCGGCATCGATTCCAACCGTATGAGCGGGGTCGACGGCGATGGCGATCAGCTCTCCGGCATGGGAGATGTTGAAATCGATCAGAGGTGAGGGAAAATTCACCCTCGGTCTGCCAAAACGGCACGGCGATATATTCCAAGCTTCGGGTTTAACTTCGTTGCGAACAGCATGACTGAGAGCGAGACGAAGCAGAATCCTACCGGTCAAAAATCGGCGCTGATCATCGCGAAGCCGCAGGCTGCGGCAGGTCATCTTTTCCTCGGCTGAAAGCAGACCAGCTAGACGGACAGTTTCGTTTTCGGGGAGACACAAGGACAGCCAGACCACAGTTGAGGACGGAGGTGCCCCGTTGTTCGGCGGCCTAGCGGAAGCGGAAAGACGCTTCAGGTCAAGCGGCGGGCGCATGGAGCTTGATCAAAAGTACAGCGTTAGAACCTGGTGGCCGACGGTGTCACCACCGTACGGACATCACGCCCGAAGGTCCTTCGGATGTAGGTGAAGGCCGTCTTCTGGTCGCGAAACCACCCACCTTGCTTTGCCTCGGCGTCCTGCACTTCCCAGGCGCCGGCTTCCGTCTGGCGCATGTAGATAATCAATGTCCCGGCTGAAACTGCAGCGCCGCTTGTGGGCTGCTGAATGGCGGGCGAGATAGTTGTGGCGGCAGCCGGTAGGTTGTCACGGGATTCTGAGACTTCGAGACGCACGGAGCCGTCCATCTAGTTTCTCCCCTGGAGGTCAGGAATCCGCCGCGACTCGACCAAGTTAACGAGTCGTTAAAATAACGGCTAAATTGAACTGTTCTACATCCGAGTGAAGTAGTGGTTAGCTACGCAAGTATTAGGAAGCATTTATTTAAACACGCGCAAGTTGTTGCCCGCAATATCCACAGCCGCAACGGGTGATACTTTTGCGCGCTCAACTGTTACAAGGACGCACTCGCTCAGTGTTAGGTCAGACGGAAGGTCCTTCAGATGTATATCGCCGGTGAAGAAGAAATCGAGGCCATCGCCAGGGTCATACGCGAAAACAAATTGTTTCGTTACGGCATAGGACAGGAGTGCGACCGGTTTGAGCGGCGCTATGCGCGTTATCTCGGGGTCAAGCACTTTGCACTCGCGGCGAGCGGCAGCAATGCGCTGACGGCAGCCTTGATTGCGGTTGGCATTGGCCCAGGTGATGAGGTGATCATTCCGGCTCACACCTATATGGCGACGGCTACCGCCGTTCTGGCGGCAGGTGCGATCCCAGTGATCGTGGACATAGACGAGAGCATCACCATCGATCCCGACGCTGTGGAAGCAGCGATCGGTCCATGCACGAGAGCAATCATGCCGGTTCATATGTGGGGAGCGGCGTGCGATCTCAACTCGATCATGGACATTGCACGGCGGCGAGGGCTGCTCGTCATTGAAGACGCCTGTCAGGGTGTGGGGGGAGGATACGAGGGACGCAAGTTCGGTTCGATCGGGGACATTGGCGCATTCTCGTTCAACTACTACAAAAACATGACCAGTGGAGAAGGCGGGGGTGTTGCAGTCAATGACGACAGGCTTGCAAAACGCGTCCGCGGCGCGATCGACCCATGCAATTTCTATTGGAACGGGCGCGATGACGACGAGCGACCATTCGCCGGAAACGGAGCACGCGCTTCAGAGCTGATGGGAGCGATGCTGAACGTGCAGCTCGATCGGCTGGAGGGAATGATTACAGCCATGCGAGCGGAGAAGCGGCGAATCCTCGAGGGAACGAAATCGCTGAGCAATCTCGGACTCACACCGGCACCGATGAATAGCCCCGACCACGATTGTGCGACACAGGTCATGTACACAATGCCTACGGCGGAAGCGGCGAGTGAATTCGTCAAGATCTTTCCCAGCGTGATCGCCGGGAAAACTGGTAGGCACACCTACACCGAGTGGGATCAGGTGCTAAGCGGAGCGGGCGCGGCGCATCCGGCCATGAATCCCTACAACATGTCAGCAAACGACAAGTGCAGAAAGAGTTACAGCAAGGACATGTGTGCCAAGTCGCTCAAGATCCTCAATCGCACGGTGATGGTAGCGACGAGCCCATTGCACACGACCAAGGAGACCGACGACATTATCCATAACATTGCCATCGCGGCACGCGTAACGCTTGGAGACATGCGGCTGGAGGAGGCGGAGCTCCGCAGTGCGGTGCCGGTCGATGCGCAGAAATTCGATATGAAGGAGCACGCCTGAGGCAACCGGGGTTTTCGCCAGAGCGCGGTTATTTGAGGGCACCCAGGGTCATCCCGCGAACAAGGTGGCGCTGGACAAGGAGGGCAAAGATCACAATTGGTAAAGCCCCCAGCACGCCAGCCGCCGACATCGAAGCCCAATCTGTATCAATCCGGCCAATCAAAGTGGCGGTGCCGCGCGGCATTGTCATGGCGCGCGGAGTTGCAGTTAAGACCAGAGCGAACATAAACTCGTTGAAGGTGACGATCACAGCGAAGATTGCCGTGGCGACGAGACCCGGGGCCGACAAGGGTAAAGTGATGCGGCGAAACGCAGTGAAACGAGAGTCGCCGTCCACCATAGCGGCCTCTTCGAGATCGACCGGAATTTCGCGGAAAAAGCTTTCCATCATCCAGACACAGAAAGTCAGGTTCAGGGCGGTGTAGGTGATAATCAGGCCGAGCCATGTATCGAGCAACTTGAGTTCAAGCATCAAGAGGTAAACGGGAATAAGAATAACAACGGCAGGAACGATCCGAAGCGTGAGCAATGAAAGGCCGACGGCGCGTTCAAGCCGAAAGGGCAGGCGGAAACGCGCAATGGCATAGGCCGCCAGAGTGCCCGCCGCCAGCGCCAAGGCAACGGACGCGGACGTCACCACGATCGAATTCAAGAGAAACTCGTCAAACTGCTTCTGCGACATGAGGCGGATATAGTTGTCGAACGAGGGACTATGCGGGTAGAGGGTTGCCTCTTGCGTAATCTCCTTGTTGGACTTGAAAGATGCAGCCGCCATCCAATAAATAGGCAAGAAAACTACCCCCAAGAGCAGAGATATGATGGCAGCCCTGGCTATGCTCTTGCTCATTGCTGCTCCGCGCGGCGCAACAAGCGGACGGCGACCAGCGCCAGAGCCAAGATCAACAAGCCCATGGTGATGAACAGTGCGGCGGCGTAACCCGTCTGCTGGAATTTGAAGGCGGTCTCGTAACCAAAAATCGACAAGAGCCTCGTTGCTTCGCCCGGACCGCCGCGAGTTAGGACAAATACCTGGTCGAAGGTTCCGAAAGCGTCGATGGTTCGCAGGATAATGGCGATCGCCAACACCGGTCCCAGCATCGGCAGGGTGTGATCGACGAGGACGCGCCACGGGCCGGCGCCGTCGACACGGGCCGCTTCAAAGGGCTCGACCGGCAGCGATTGCAAGCCAGCAAGCAGAATAAGGAACATGAGAGGGGTCCATTCCCAGACGTCAAGCGCTACCAAGGCGAGGAAGGCTCTTGTCGGATGTCCCAGGATCTGCACCGGATCGCCGCCGAAGGATTCAGACAGTACGGTGAACATGCCGGCATCGCTTGCGTAGATCAGCCGGAAGACGATGGCGACGACCACGGGAGTTATGACCATCGGCACAATGAGCACCGTGCGCAGGAAGCGGATACCCCGGAACTCGCGCTGGCAGAACAGTGCCAAAGCGAGACCCAGCACCGTTTCTATCGCTACCGCGAGAGTGACGAAACGAAGTGTTACCCACAAGGAGTTGCGGAATTGATCATCGAACCAAAGACGTACATAGTTCTCAAGACCGACATCACGCAGGGGTTTTCCGTAGCGGTAGAACTTGGTGCTGGCGCGAATGCCGTCCCACAGGGGGTAGACGAGCACGACAAACGTGATGAGCAGGCTTGGCGAGAGTAGAAGGTAAGGCAGGGCCAAATCCAGCCCTGCCTTCTGTACACGTTGGCGACTTACCGATTGCTCGGTTGTCCGCATCAGTAGTAGCCGGCCTGCTTCAGGTAGTCGGTTACTGGGCCTGCAGCGGCATCCAGCGCTGCTGCGCCGCCAGAGCCGGCCTGCAACGCCTTGTTTAGCTCGATGCCAAGCAACTCCTCGACCTTGGCCCAGTCGGGTGTGCGAGGACGTGGCAGTGAACCAGAATCAAGCTGCTTGAGGGCAACCGGGATCAGACGATTGCCGGGTTTCTCAACGGCGAATGCGGTGCGCTTGACCGGGATGGAGCCCGCTTCTGCAAGTTTCGCCTGGGTCGAGGGGCTCGTGTACCATTTCAGGAAGGCAACGGCGTTAGCCTTGTTCGGTGCGGATTTCGGCACCGACGCAATGAAAATACCCATTTGACCGATGGCCTCCACCTGCTTCGGAACAACACCGAAGTCAAGCTTGCCAACAACCTTCGACTGATTGGGATCATCCGCTTTCAGGGCATTGCCGGAATATTGAATGATCGCTCCGGCCTCGCCACCCAAAATGGCAGCTCCTTCCTGGTCGGAGTCGAATTCAACGACGCCTTCGGGCGCATTCTGCTTCATCGGACCGACGAAGAAATCGGCAGCGGCTTTGCCGGCATCCGAGTTGAAGGTCACGTTCCACTTGTCGTCGAAGAACTGTCCACCAAACGAAAGAAACACAGGATACCAACTGGTCACGATCGGATTGCCGCTGACACCGCGAAAGACGATTGGGTATTTTATGGTTCCGGCGGCAACACCTTCCTTCCCCTTGGCGATGAGTTCGTCCCAAGTGGCAGGTGCTCCGGCGGTAAAAACATCGTTCCGGTAGGTTAGGGTCTGCAAGTCGCCGACGAACGGTAAAGCGATCAATTTAGGTTCGGCAGATTCGAATCCCTTAACACGAGGCCCTTGACGCGGGGGCCAGAAACCCATGTCGATCATAGGCGCGATCCAATCGGCGTCAGCCCCGTCGATGCCGCCTGCTCCCAGATCCTCCAGCACGTCGGCGGCGCCGAATTGGGGAACCCATGGATCGTCGAGCAGGTAGATATCATATTGGCCGGCACCACTTTGCGCATCGGCAAACCATTTTTCCAATGTCACTCCATACTCGTCTTCCAGGAACTCGACATCGAAATTGCCTTCCGCCTTGGCGAGCGGGATTATCTTGTCCTTGAAAGGGGTGAGGCCGCCGTCGACAAAGGCGCCAATGATCACCTTGCCTCCCGCCTGGGCCCGAGACGGAGAGCTTGCAAGACCCGCCACCACCGTGGTTGACAAAGCGAGGCCTGCGGCTCCTTGCAGAACTTTTCTGCGACTTACCGTTCGTTTGGTCATATCAGTCATTTCTTTCCTCCCATGTTCGGTGCGCGGTGCACCTTTGTAAAACCCGACTTGTCAAAAAAACAGGCATCACTCATTTCGAAAGTTATTCCGATAGAGGAACCGACGGGAACGGTGAATCCACGCCTGGTGCGCACGACGATACGGCCGCCACTTACGCGCACATCGACCAGCGTTTCGTTTCCCATGGGTTCCACGACGTAGACCTCGCCGGGGATTGCGGCAGGCTTGTCCAATTCAATAAAGCGAACGTCTTCCGGGCGGATTCCGATGTCCGTCACGTCGGTTGAGCGACACGCCGCGTGACGTGGGGGATCGAGCGGCAAGCTTGCTCCAGCAAGACGAAGCCCATCCCCATCGATAGTGGCGCCCAGAACGTTCATCGGCGGACTGCCCACGAAAGTCGCAACGAACCGGTTTGCGGGCCGATCATAAATTTGATCGGGAGGAGCAAGCTGCTGGAGTTCTCCTTCGCGGATGACAGCGATCAGATCGGCCATGGTGAGGGCTTCCGCCTGGTCATGCGTGACATACAGAGTGGTGGCGCCAAGGCGGTGACAGAGGCGCTTTATTTCGCCGCGCATCGTCAGCCGCAAGCGGGCGTCGAGGTTCGACAAAGGCTCGTCCATGAGGAATGCAGCAGGGTCGCGTACTATCGCACGGGCGAGAGCAATGCGTTGACGCTGGCCGCCAGACAGCTGGCGCGGATAACGATTGAGAAGATGAGCGACCTCGAGGGCGGTTGCGACTTCCGATACTTTGCGAGCTCGCTCAGGTGAGGAGACGTTGCGGATGAACAGCGGGTAGGCAATGTTTTCGGCAACCGTCATATGGGGGTAGAGAGCATAACTCTGGAAAACCATGGCAACGTCGCGGTCACGCGGCTGCAAGCGGGTCACGTCACGATCGCCGATCAAGACACGTCCGGAAGACGGCAATTCAAGACCGGCAAGGATACGCAATGCGGTGGTCTTGCCGCAGCCCGAGGGTCCAAGCAATGCCAGAAAGGCCCGGTCGGGCACATCAAGGGTAAGGGCGCGTAACGCAACGACAGGGTCGAAACGCTTCTCAACGGCTTCGTAGCGTACGGCGCTCAAGTTTTGGGCCTCGTGGTCGTGGACCTGATGATCAGCGGATTGTTCGCAATTTCGCGATAGGCAACATGCCGCCCAGCGCGCGCAGCAGTGACGATAAGATCAACGGCTTTCCGCCCCATTTCGATTGAGTCCGACCTGACCGTCGTTAAGCGAATGCGGGAATGGCGCGCCATCGGCACGTCATCATACCCAACAACCGACACATCATGGGGGACGCGCAGGCCTTGGCTCTCCAACCGATCCATTAGCGCAATGGCCTGCATGTCGTTGTGGGCAACTGCGGCAGTTGCGCCTTGATTGAAACCAGTCGGCTTCAAGCCGCGGCGGGCGAGTGCGCTCTCGAAGCCCAGGCGTCGTCGTTCTCCGGAGTGCTCTCGAAGATCGTGAGGTACGAAGGTCAATTTTCTGTGGCCGAGATCAAAAAGGTAGGCGACGATCTTTTCCATCGCCGCGTGGTCGTTCTGATCAACAATACCAAGGCGCGGGTCTTCGGGTTCGCCAAAGGAGACGAGCGCGACGGGAATGTTGCGATCGAGCAACGTTTTCGGCATCGGCGAGCCCAAGGAGATGCCGCCGATGATCACGCCGTCAACGCGGCGTTCGATCAGGGCACGGCCGGCATCGTTCTCGATCGGGGGCGAACATTCGGTATGGGCGGTCAAGACGGCATAGCCCAGCGCATTCGCGGCTCGCTCAACGGCTCCCGCCAGCTCCGCATAAAATGGATTGGTGAGATCGGGGACGAGAAGACCGATCACGGTGCTGGCGCGTGCTTTCAACGAACGGGCAATGGCGTTGGGATGATAGCCGGTTTCGGCCATGGCCCGTTCGACGCGCTTGCGGGTCGCGTCGGCGACCACAGCGCCGCCGCGGAGCACGTTCGATGCCGTCGACTTGGAAACGCCCGCACGCTTTGCGACCTCGATAAGCGTCGTCATGGTCCTTTGTCCAGCTCTGCGAACATGCGGCGTAATCCGGTTAAAGACCGCTCGGTGCCTTCGGGACCATCATATCGCGGATCCTCGTGTTCGATGGAGACTACTCCATCATAGCCCGAGGCCCGCAATGCACGGAACAGGGCAAGCCACGTTTCATCGCCATGACCTTCGCCTACGGATGCAAAGTGCCAAGGAGCGCGCTCAGCGTCGAGGGGAGGAGTGTAGTGCAAAAGTCCATCGCGACGAATACGCTCGGGATAGAGCAGAGTGTCCTTGCCGTGCACATGACCGATGCGGGAACCCAGCGTCATGACAACGTGCAAAGGATCAATACCCTGCCACCAGAAGTGACTGGGGTCGAAATTGAGGCCAATGTTCGGTCCGACATGGCTGGTGAGCGCCTCGAAGCCCTGAGGACTGAAAATCGAAACGCCAGGGTGCAGCTCCAGGCAGATCATGACGTTCGGGGCGACTTTCGCCACCCAGTCGCTTGTTGAGCGCCAAAATGGAGCAAGAGAATTTTCAAGCTGCCAATGGAAGAGCTTCTCATCGTCGCAGGATGTCGCCCAGCATGGAAAAACACCAAGCGAGCCTCCTCCAGGCCCAGCGGGACAGCCGCTCATGGTAATGACCCGATCAACGCCGAGCCATTGAGCAAGGTCAACCGCTGCCTGCAGCCGGTTCTGCGCATCCTCGCGTTTCTCCCGGTTGGGATGGAGAAGGTTGCCGGCGGCGTTGACAGCCGAAAGCCGCAGGCCATGCTCGCGCAGTTCGTTTGCCAGCTGCTCCCGCTCGCTGGTTTGAGCGATCGTCGATATGTCGAGATGGGGACGCGGCCAGGGTCCCCAGGCACCCACGCCCAGTTCGACATCCAGGACGCCGCGCTCAGCACACCAGGCGAAAAACTGCCGCCGGTCCAACTTCGGCAAGGAGTCGGAGTAGACGCCTATCCTCACGGGCAAGCCTTTCTAAACGCCGAGGTCAGCAGTTCGATATCGCGCCGTGCCTGCTCGAGGGGCGTCTTCACATCCGAATTGCGAGTGGCGGCTGCGTGGAAAGACCGGAGCTGTTCGCGAAAAGCCTCTTCAAAACTCACGCGATGGTCGTAACTCTCGAGAGAGCTTCCGTCTCGACCGCGTCGCCGGGTCAGCCTGGTTGGCAGATGGCGGAGATAGGGCGAAGGAAAGGTGAGTTCGAGAATCTGATGGGTGCAGTAAACGGTGATACGCTCGGTATAGTCGGGAACGCCTGGAAGGTTCAGATGGATCATGGAAGCGCGCCCGCCGCCAGGAAGGGAAAACGCGAGCTCAACTCCGCGACCGTCATCGAAGAAAGCTCCGCGGTCGGCTTCCGCCGGCAGCGCGCAGCCGAGATGGGCGAGAATTCCATGTACCACGGCAACGTCATGGACAAGGGCGGAGAGAAAGCCATTGGCGAGCGCACGACTGCCCGCCTCATCGAGGTTGCGACCGGCGGCCTCGGATAGTTGGCGCGCATGTTCGAGGCGCGTCTTTTCCAGCAAGACTTCAGGAATGTCGGCCGCCCAAGTCATGGGCAGGTGAGCTACAAAGGGAACGTGGTCGGGATCGTTGACCTCAACGGAGATCAGTTTGATATCTTCAATGCGCTCCGGCAAAAGTTCGAGGAGGCGCAGATAGGCTGGGTCATGCCGCTTCATATAGGCGACCTGCAGGATACGGCCCGAACGGTCGCGCGCGTCTGCTATTTGATCACATCCCGCAAGTGTTAGCGCGAGAGGCTTTTCGCACAGGACATGAAGACCTGCTTGAAGGGCTGCAATCGAGAGAGCGGGGTGAAAGGGATCCGGCGCGGCGATAACCAGCGCGTCGAGGCCGACAGAAAGCAAAGCTTCAAGATTGGGGTGGAGCTCCTTCACACCGTAGCGTTCGCCGACGCTTGTGCGAATCTCAGTGGATGCATCGGCTAGGCCAACGAAAGCGAAGCGCTCGCGCTCCTCCCATAAGAAATAGGCGTGTTCGGCCTGTCCCACGAGTCCCGCTCCAACCAAGCCCACACGCAGCCTTTGCATTAAACAACTCGATTGGAACGATCCAAACGGGGAAATACAATAGGAAGCGCGAACTTCCGTCAAGGGTCAAAGGTTGGGCTTTCGGAGGAGGCGACGGCATGCTGGTGTCCATCGCTCTTGTCGATCTCCTATGCGGGAGAGAGTGACGCTGGCCGGCCATGGGCCAGATCCGTTTACGCCTTGGACAGTTCCATCATTGCGAGCCGCAAATTGCCGCCCGCGTCTGCCAACAGCGAGCGGGCGGTTTCGAGGTCGTGCGCCCCAACGGCGAGGAGCACGGCAGGCTTAACTTCACCGTTTGCAGCCTGAAGGACACGCCGAGCGGCGGACTCATCAACCCTGGCAATCTGCCGGACAATTTCCTTGGCGCGCTCCTGTAGCTTTTCATTGTCGGCGCGCACATTTACCATCAGACCATCGTGTACGGCCCCAAGGCGGGTGTGGGTGAGGGTCGACAAGAGGTTGAGGGCGCATTTCTGCGCTGTGCCGGCAGCCATGCGAGTCGAGCCGGCGATAACCTCAGGACCTGAATCGAGGAAGATCTCGTGGTCCGACGCCATGGCGAGCGGTGACGCGGCGTTGTTTACGATGGCGATAACGAGCGAGCCGGCGGATTTAGCGGCCTTGGCAGCGGCGAGCGTATAGGGAGTTGTTCCGCTTGCTGCGACAGCAATGAGCGTGTCATCGATGGTAAGGTTCAGGCCAGCAACTTCGCGCATCGCAGCGTGGGCATCGTCTTCGGCAGCGCCCCGGCTGTCGAACAGCGCTTCTCTTCCACCTGCAACAAGAAACTGCAATCGGTCCGCCGACAATCCAAACGTCGCAGGCAATTCGATCCCATCGACGATCCCCTGCCTGATTGAACTGCCGGCGCCAGCATAGATGAGACGGCCACCTCTGCGCAGGCGATCGGCCAAGTCGGCAGCGGCGGCGGCTATGGCGGGAACTGCCAGTTTCACAGACTCAATGGCACGGGTCTGGCCTTTAAGCAGCGCTTCGAGGATGGCTTCGTCCTCCCAGGTATCGAGACCTGAAAACTCACTCATGTGCAGTTCGGTTTTACGCATGGGCTAACCAATAGCACGTCGGGGAAGCTGTCCAAAGGCGTGGCCGGCAACACTGTGGATGAGCAACAGGGGCATCAGGAAATGGCTATCTAGAGATGCCATGGATTTGCTAGTTTACCCTGCCGTCGGATGACTCGTTCCTTGCAATACTTTCTTGGTATCGATGGCGGCGGCAGCCGTTGCCGAGCACGCATTCGCGATGGCGACGGGCGAATGATGGGCGAAGCGCAAGGGGGCGCGTCCAATATCTATCAAAATCTGCCGTCGGCCCTTGCGACGATCATTACAACAGCCGAGGAAGCAGCCTGCGCTGCCGGGCTTAAGGTGAACTCGCTGCACGCAGGCCTGGGGCTCGCCGGCCTTACCACCTCGGTTGCAGCCGATCGGATTGCGGAGGCGGAACTCCCCTTTGCCACGACCACTGCCGACAACGATGCGTATGCAGCCTGTGTCGGCGCTTTTGCCGGTGAAACCGGCGGTATCGTCATTGCGGGTACGGGGTCAATCGGCTTGGCGGTGATCAACGGGGTTCGCCACATGGTCGGCGGCTGGGGTTTTGCGCTCGGCGACCATGGGTCGGGGGCGTGGCTCGGCCACCACGCGGTACGACGCGCCGCCTTGGCGATTGACGGGCTTCTACAGCCCACTCCGCTGATCGAGGCGGTGCTCAGTACGGTCGGGCATGACCGGCTGCATTTGTCACAGTGGTCGAGCAAGGCGACGCCAAAGGACTATGGAAAACTTGCTCCCCTGGTATTCTCGTCGGCGGTAAAGGGCGATGTCCAGGCGATGACCATCGTCATCGAGGGCGCTGCGGCAATCTCCAACCTCGGTCGGGCGCTGCTTGCCCGCGGGGCGGGGCGACTTTGCTTGCTCGGAGGGGTGGCTCAAATGTACCCGCCCTATCTCGACGCCGATGTGAGGTCAGCCCTCACTCAACCTGTTGCCGATGCCGTCGACGGGGCGATCATGATGGCGCGAAAGGCCAACGGGCTGAAGGAAACTTGGCAGTCATGAAGGCGCCCTACGCGCTCGTCGGAGCCAAGGTCTTTGACGGACAAGAGATACGCAGCGGCCTTGCGGTCGTCGTAGAGGGCGCTCGAGTTGCGGAGGTGGTCGATGACGCCAAGGTACTGCAGGGGATCGAGCGCAGAGACCTGAATGGCGGGCTTATTGCTCCGGGCTTCATCGATATTCAAGTGAATGGCGGCGGCGGCACATTGCTCAATGCCGATCCCTCACCGCAAGGCGTGCGCAGGATCGCTGAAGCACACCGCCGCTTCGGCACCACCGGCCTGCTGCCAACGGTAGTCACCGATGCTCCGCACATCATCGCGGAGGCCATGGAAGCGGTTCGAACCGCCCGGGAGGAGGGAGCTGCAGGCGTGCTAGGGATTCATGTCGAGGGTCCTTTTCTCGACCCCCGCCGCAAGGGTGCGCATGCGGCGCAATTCCTACGCAAGTTTACCGAGGCAGATCTGAATGAGCTCAGCACGGCGAACTGCGGGGTTGTAATGCTTACGCTTGCGCCAAATCTCGTGCCGGCGGAGTCGATAGCAAGACTGGCAGCGGCGGGTGTGATCGTAAGTCTTGGACATTCCGATGCGACTGCGACGCAGGCCATGGATGGACTGGCGCACGGCGCACGCGCTTTCACCCATCTGTTTAACGCCATGAGTCAGATGGAAGGACGCGCAGCCGGCATGGTGGGGGCAGCGCTGGCAAGCATCTCCAGTTATTGCAGCATTATTGCCGATGGACATCATGTGGAGGACATCGCTCTCAAAGCGGCACTGGCGGCAAAGCGAAGGGACCGGATGATCCTCATAACTGACGCGATGAGCAGCGCTGGCGGAGGGCCGGATCGGTTCGAACTGCAGGGGCGAGCGGTTGCGCGGCACAATGGCCGGCTGCAGCTAGAGGATGGAACCTTGGCGGGATCGGACCTCACGATGGACAAAGCGGTCAGATACTGCACGAACAGGCTTGAGGTGGCCTTGGAAGATGCGCTGCGAATGGGGAGCCTCAATCCGGCCTCGTTAATCGGCCGTGAAGACGAGCTTGGCCGCATCGCTCCAGGATATCTTGCCAGTTTGATTCACCTGAGCGAAGATCTTCAAGTTCAACGGAGCTGGATCAACGGGGAATGAATTTCGCTTGCCGAACTGACGCCGCATTCGCGGCCTTAACTCTCCAGTGAACTTCGGAGAGGAAGAATGCGAAATATTGCTTTTGTCTTTGGCATGTTGTTGGCGTTGTTGGGAGGAAGCGTGGCTGCGCACCACGGCTGGGGAAGCTATGATGCGTCGCGCAAATTCACAATCGAAGGCCCGGTCAAGCACCTCGCCTGGCAGAACCCTCATGTGCACATTCATCTCGATCACGAGAACGCTACGTGGGAAATCGTCCTGGCACCGGTCTCGCGCATGCAGCTTCGCGGACTCAAGCCTGACCTCCTGGCAGTAGGGACCACAGTCAAGGCAGAAGGTTATCCTTCGACACGCGTCGAACACGAGATGCGAGCAGAGCGCATCAACGTCAACGGAAAAACCTACGAGTTGCGATGATTGATGATGGGAGCTGACGTCCTGGCAGCGCTTGAAGCCTCGTTCCTGGGACAGACCGCCAGGGCTTCTACGTGGCTCTTTCCGCTTTCGAATCTCGCGCATGTTTTGGGTGCAGGCTTGCTGGTAGGGTCGATCGCTGTCTTCGATATTCTGCTGCTGCGCCGGCGGTATGATGCTGCTGCAGCTGTCGCCAGCAGCGCCCTGCCGCTGGCGGCTACGGGCATCGTTATGCTCGCATTGAGCGGGCCCGTGCTTTTCTCCGCAGAGGCAACGGCACTTGGCCGCAACCCGGTATTCCTTACCAAAATGACCCTGATAAGTGCCGCTTTTTTCAATATTGCGGCGTATTACGCTGCAGCTTGGCGGGAGAAAGTCGACAGCGGATTTCCAACCAGGGCACGCGTGCATGCGGGGATATCATTGACACTGTGGATCATGGTGCTCCTGGCAGGGCGGCTGATCGCCTATGTTTAAGTCGCTACCACTTTTTGCGATTTGCGGCCTTGAGAAGAATGTCGGCATGGCAGGATTCGCCGATCTTGCACCAGCAAGCGAGATTCTTCCCGCGTAGCGCTTGCAAAAATCCCGGCTCGGTAGCAAGGCGTTCGGCGAGATATGCGCGAAATTGCGAGATGGCGCGTTCGCGACTAAGCGCCGGCGCCACTTTGAACGGATTGCCATAGGGAGTCGTCCGATCCACCTTGACGGTGTTCGGGGGCAGGCGCCATCCCTTGGTGCGCTTAAGCTGAACGCGCCGCGGTATCATGAGTTCATCGCTGTTGCCAAGTTGCACCAGCTCCTCAACTCTGATAACGCCTTGTTTCGCATTCTTCCAGCCCTGCATTGGATTGTCGGCGTATAATTTTCACCGAACGACGATTTAAATAGACTCAATTTGAGGATGATCAAAGACACAAAACCTTCGCACTCGGAGCTGCACCGCATCGTGATTGTTGGCGGCGGAGCAGGCGGGCTTGAGCTTGCAACAATGCTCGGCGATCGGCTCGGCAAGCGAAACAAAGCCTCGATCACGCTTGTTGACAGAAGTCGCACGCATCTGTGGAAACCGCTGCTGCACGAAGTCGCGGCCGGCAGCATGGATAGGCACATCCACGAGGTCGACTATCTGGCGCAAGCACACTGGCACGGATTTCGCTATCGAATTGGGGAAATGAACGGCCTCGACCGGCAGAACCGAATGGTTCAGGCAGGAGGATTCACGGATGAAGACGGCCATGAGGTTACACCCCAGTCGTCAATCCCATATGATACTCTGGTCATTGCGGTTGGCAGTCTAACCAACGATTTCGGCACGCCGGGTGTAGCAGAGCACGCGCTGAGTCTGGAAACGCCCCAACAGGCGGAACGATTTCACCGCCGCCTGGTGAATGCGTGCATCAGAGCGAACGGACAGACGGACGCCTTAAGACCGGGCCAGTTGCACGTGGCGATCATCGGAGGCGGCGCTACCGGCACGGAGCTTGCAGCGGAGCTGCATCGGACAACCCGTGAGCTAGTCGCCTATGGCCTCGACAGGGTGAACGCGGAAAAGGACATCAGGCTCAACTTAATCGAGGCGGCAGATCGGATACTTCCAGCGTTGCCGGAGCGCATCGGCAAGGCAGCAACTCAATTGCTTGAGGACTTGGGTGTGAAGATTTACAGCGGCTCCAAAGTTGCGCAAGTCGTGGCCAATGGAGTCAAGCTGGAAAACGGCACGATCGTACCTGCCGAGCTTGTCGTCTGGTCTGCCGGTATCAGGGCACCGAGCTTCCTGAAGAATCTGGCGGGACTTGAAACCAATTATCTTAACCAACTTTCCGTGCGCCCTACTCTGCAGACAACGCGCGATGAAAGCATTTTCGCCATGGGCGACTGCGCGGACTGTCCCTGGCCTGGCCATAACCGGCCGGTTCCACCGCGCGCGCAGGCGGCGCATCAACAGGCGAAGCATCTGGCGAAGCAGCTGGCACGCCGGCTCAACGGCAAGCCGCTTGCCGAATTTCGCTACAAGGACAGAGGCTCGCTAATATCGCTCGGCGAGTATTCGGCGGTTGGCAGTCTGATGGGCCAATTGGTGGGGGGAAGTCTTTTCATCGAAGGGCTGATTGCGCGCCTCATGTATAATTCGCTCTACAAGCTGCACGAACTGGCTCTGCACGGCCCGGCAAAGGTTGTGCTCGGAACCTTAGCTCGGTTGATAACGAGGCGCACGGAGCCACGAGTGAAGCTTCACTAACCCGTGGCGGGGCCACCAATGCTTCGCAGGTCATGGCGGGCAGCAGTGCGTGATGGGTCGTTTGCTCAGAGGGTGGCTGTTTCCTTGCTCAAGAGGCGAGGTTGATCCGGATTGCGACCGCGCTGCCTGGCAACGCTCTCAACCAGAGAGTAGAAGGACTGAATTAATGAAATGGGATCCAGCAGCGCATGGGCGCTTCCGACGTAAGGGAGAAAAATATCGCCTGTGACAGTCGCTCCCGCAACGATGGCGGGCGCACCGGCCGATCTTAGTCGGCCGATCGCCTGCAGGGTCGAGGCCTCGGCCGCATCAGCAGGGCAGAAAGCGAAGGCGGGGAAGTTCTTGCCGACCAATTCGAGAGGTCCATGCATGACCTCCGCGGCTGAAAATGCTTCGGCGTGAATGGCGCAGGTTTCCTTGAGCTTCAATGCGGCCTCCTGCGCCATGGCGAAGGAGGGACCACGGCCCAAAACATACAGCGAGCGAGACTGCGCCACAGTTTCATGAGCGTCGCGCCAGTCCGCCAGGCGAGCCTTGTGGAGGATGTCGGGAAGATGTTCGATGGCCCCGATCATCGTTCGATCCGCCATCCACATCCCAATCAATTGAGCAGCGGCGACAGTGCTGGCAATGAACGATTTGGTGGCGGCGGGGCTCTTCTCAAGCCCGGCATGGAGCGGCAAGCAGATATCGGCGCCTTGGCCGAGTGGCGAATTCTCCTGATTGGTCAGCGCTATGCACAGGACCCCGGCACGTCTGGCGTCTGCTTGGAGGCTGAGAATGTCAGGACTCTGTCCCGACTGGGAAATAGTGAACAGCACCGTATCTTTGAGACGAAGTTGCGCGCGGTAGATTGACACCACGGATGCACCCAGCGAACAGCAGGGCAGGCCAAGGAGAATTTCACTCAAATACTTCAAATAGGATGCAGCGTGATCGGAGCTACCACGGGCGCTGGTGAGAAGGTGGGTTGGGGCTCGCTTTCTCAGTAGCTTGGCGATTTCAGCGAACAGGGCGCGGTTCCGCTGCAGCATGGCCGCAACGGCGACCGGGGCTTCGGCCATTTCGCGGGCCATGTCGGTATGAGCAGCTGGCTCGGTCATCAAGAACCCACTTGATCGTACAATGAGAGAAACACTTAAGGATAGACGGTGTCGATTGTAGTCAAGTTGATTTCCGATCCCAAGCCTGCGAGAATTCAGTCTTCAGACCCAAGGCACGCACGACAGGCATGATATTCCGTCAGCTCTTCGACTCAACTTCGTCGACCTATACATATCTGATCGCCAGCCGACAGGGCGGAGAGGCGCTGATCATCGATCCTGTGCTGGAACGAGTCGAGCGCTATATCAAGCTTCTGGAGGAACTGGACCTCAAGCTCATCAAAGCGATCGACACTCACGTGCATGCCGATCACATCACCGGGCTCGGAGAACTACGGAACCGAACGCGGTGCATCACGGTGATGGGGGAGAGAAGCGGAGTTGATGTGGTATCGATGCGAGTGGCCGATGGAGAAAAAGTCGGCATCGAAGGATTAAGCCTCGATACGATCTATACACCGGGGCATACGAACGATTCTTACAGTTTTCTGATGGGCGATCGGGTGTTCACGGGCGATACGCTGTTGATCCGCGGAACGGGACGCACCGATTTCCAGAATGGAAACGCCGCTGATCAATATCACTCGATCTTCGACAGGCTTCTGAAACTGCCTGAGGAAACTCTCGTTTACCCGGCACATGACTATAAGGGCGACACGGTGAGCACGATTGGAGAGGAGAAGACCTTCAACCCGCGACTGCAGGTGACGTCGCTGCAGCAATACGTCGACATCATGAACAACCTGAAGCTTCCCAATCCAAAGATGATGGATGTGGCCATCCCTGCCAATCTCAAGGTGGGACTTGAGCAGGACCGCGCAGACCTCAGCGCTTTCTCGATCGACAGCGAACGGCTCATGCCGCTTCTGCAATCGAGCGACAATGTTCTGATCGACCTGCGTGATCGATCAGAACGCACACGGCATGGAGTGATTCCAGGTTCGGTGCATGCGCCTTACTCAGCGCTCCCCGATCATCTGGCGCCGGGTGGCCTGCTCTTCGAGCTTGGCCGTTCGACCGGGCGACGGCTGGTGTTCTATTGCGCGTTCGGAGAACGTTCGGCCATGGCGGTGGAAGCGGCGCGCCAGGCAGGGCTATCGCAGGTGTGTCACCTAAAGGGCGGCCTCAATGCATGGAAGCAGGCGCAAGGACCGTTGATTGCGGCCTAACCCGCTTTCAAGCAACCTCCTTCCATTTGATCGAGCAGCCGATGGACGCGACCTGATTTTCGGGCGGCTTGCCAGTCTTGGCGACGTGACGCATGGACTCGAGAAGTTCGCGCCTGGCATTGGGCGAAGGCGCGTCCGTGCGTCCCTCGTCAAGCCGTCCGCGGTACATGAGCGTGAGATTGGCGTCGTACCCGAAGAAATCGGGAGTGCACACCGCACCAAAGGCGCGGGCAACAGTTTGATGCTCATCGTAGAGGTACGGAAATGGCAAATTGTGCTGCTTGGCGAAGCGCTTCATGTTGTCAAACGAATCCTCAGGGTAGGTCTTGGCATCGTTCGACGAGATCGCAGCGAAACCTATCCCCTCGCCTTGGAGGAGCTTGGCATCAGCCACAAGCCGGCCGATCGATGACTTCACATAAGGACAGTGGTTGCAGATGAAAACCACGACGGTGCCGCGCTTGCCGGCGACGTCGCGGAGCGTATAGCTGCGGCCATCGGTGGCGGGCAAGCTGAAATCGGGAGCGGCCTTACCCAAATCTGCGGGAGGGGGTGTTGCAGACATCAGTCAATCTCCTGAGTACCACGGCGCGTTAACGGCGCGGCATTCAGCCTAGCAGCTTCGAGGTTTGGATGAAATGTCGCGCTAGAGACGGCCGGTCAAGGCTAGAATGAGCAGAATCACGACAATCACACCGAGGATTCCCGATGGGCCATAACCCCAACTGCGTGAATAGGGCCACGTGGGAATGGCGCCGAGAAGGGCAAGGATGAGGATGATGAGAAGAATTGTGCCGAGGGTCATGGCTCGTACCTCTTGTATGGGTTGATGCCGTAAACAAGCTCGGGCCATGGGGCCACAAAACTTACGAAGCTTTGTTCAGGGGCTCACAACGCAGCGAAAAAACGCCGCTCCCGGCAATTGGTTCCCGCCGCGCTCAAGCTTTGGCCTTGGTGTTCGATGCAAGCTCCCCCATGGCTTTGGAGGGAATGATTGCGCCCCTGTGCATAACAACGAGCGAGGCAAGTCGATGGCCGAATCGCACGGCATCCTCGGGCTCACTTCCGGACAAACGCGCGGCCATATAGCCCGCGTTGAAACTGTCGCCGGCGCCGGTTGTGTCGACGGGAGCAGCGATCCGCGCAAGTGCGACTTTCTTGCGCGATTGCCCGTTGAGAATCCAGGCATCTTCGCCACCCGACTTGAGCACTGCCTCGCGGGCGCCGAAATGGGAAAGCCGATCGAGCCAGCGCTCGGTCTCGAGATCTTCTCCGAACAGCAGCTTGAGATCGTCGCTCGACGGCAGAATGAGAGCGGCAGCCTGAATGGCGCGGCTGTTCCACAAAACCGCATCCCTGGGATCACTCCAAAGGCGGGTGCGGTGGTTGGTGTCATAGACAACGAGACCGCCGGCCGAGCGACAGCTTTCCATCAGGTCGACCATCTGTGTTCGACCTTCCTCGGAGAGCACTGCGAGTGTTATTCCCGTGAGGTAGAGAACATCGAATTTGGCAAGTCTTGCGGCGAGCTCCTTGCCGGTCGAGCGGAAAAGCTCGCGGACCGGCGCTTCGGTGCGCCAATAATGGAAGGAGCGCTCGCCTGAGGGGTCGGTGTGAATGATATAAAGACCGGGCAGGCGTCCGGGCGCGGACTCGACCATCGAACAATCGATACCTTCGCGCTGCCAGGCCTCGATCATGCCACGGCTGAAGCGGTCATCGCCCAGGCGGGTGACATAGTGGAGTTGACTTGAGGATTTGAGCAGCCGGGCGAGGTAGACGCAGGTGTTCAGCGTGTCGCCGCCGAAACGGCGCTCGAGCAAGCGCGGCGCGTTGCGCGCGGAAACGAGCTCAACCATGCACTCGCCGATGCAGGCAATGTTACGAAGCGCCATGGACGGAGGAGACTATAGAGTCTGGGAGCGGGGGCAAGATGTGGGTGCGGCATCAACGGTTCCGGTCCTTCGCGCGGGCGATTTCGTCGAGCACCGCGGCCTTTGTTGTCAGGCGTCCGTCAATCCACATTTCTCCGTCTTCGACCTCTGCAAATTCTTTTGTGGCTTCATCAAGCCGGCCAAGCCTGTAAAGTGCATAGGCTTTGCAAAAACGGGCCGAATCGGTGAAGGACCGCCACTCCGAGTCTTCGTCCAGCGCAATCTCTCGGTCTGCACTTGCGATTGCTTCAGCGTAGTGACCGCATTCAATAAGATTTCCTAAGTAACTATATCGAATCCCCGCATTCGTAGGATTCTTAGCTGTTGCCTGCGCTCTGTAGCTGAGCGCCTCACTGAGCTGCTTTTGCATGCTGGCGATATATCCGAGCATTGCTAAGCCTTCTGCCTGGTCAGCATCTGAGTGATCTGAACTCAACAGGTCTTGAGCGGTCTCAATTGCCTCTGCATATTTTCGCTGATCACAAAGTGCAATAACTGCTTGGTGAACTTTCTCAGTTTGGTTTTCATCAGGCATCTCTCGCGCTTCTAGATATTCTTTGAAATTACCTCAGTGAGGAATTCGTGCTCCAACTTGTAGAGAAACAGAATTGCACGGAGGTTTACTTCCAATTCCCCGTCATTCTCGAAGGTATTATATGTTCGTAGAAATTCCAGCGCCGTATTATCCAATAGTATTTCGACATACTCTGAGGGATCGTACAGGGAGGGCCATACCAGAAGCTCCCGGCGCAAGTTATTCTTGCAGGCAAAAATGTGAGTCTTTTGGTGATGATTGGCTATTTCGACGCCAAATCTCAGCTCCCAACCATTGCGTAAAGGTCGGCTGAACACGAACCAGCCAGGGATGGAAAGATCTTTACGAAAGCTAAACCCGAACTCAACCAGAGCTTCGGACAAGATGCGCTTTGCCATCGCCCTGCGAGCCCTTGTCCCACCTGCAGTCGACGCCCAATCGATTTGACAAATGCGCGCGGTTTCCTTGGCCCTTTCCTCTCTCAGTCGGGCATTGCGAATTTTCAACAGTTGACGGTGACGCACATGTTCATTGAATGCGATCCGCCAGCGCTCGATCCAGCAGGGACTTAGCCAACATCGCCAAATTTCAGCATCAGGCGAGTCGTGTTGAAAGTAGTAGTCTCGGCCATATCCTTCAGCATCGCTCGAGCGTCGCAATTGGGTCAGCAGTTCTGATTTGTATCCCGTTCCTGCGCCCCAAAGGACAACTCCAAACTGGGAGCCGTTGCCGATTTCCTCCTTGGCTGCCTCGACAAGAAACTGCTGGTGAAACTCGATCTTGTCCTGGTCGCAGCCAGCAATGCTATCTTCATAAAGAGGCATGAATGCCTTGAAACCAGCATTGAACAGCCGATCCGTGTGCTCGAACAACCTTTCGCCAATAGGCACAAAGGAGTTCAGCAAACGCTGGCGCGTCTC
>DATBLQ010000041.1:0-16884 GCA_036555325.1 Aestuariivirgaceae bacterium
GCATAGAGGGTCGGGTTGCATTTCGGTTGCAGGCTGGGAGTCGATTTGAATGGGTCGACAAGCTCCCCGCGGCGCTTTTTCTTACGGCGATTTCACCTGGGCACAAGTTGGGGTCCTAGTAAGGAATTGAAACTCGAGGGGGATGCGAGCAGACCGTCCACCCTCGCACATCTTCCCAGCGCGCGGGCAGTTCCGCTGATGCGACCCGCGTGAATACCCAGTTGCTCCTTCGCGCCGGTGCCTGAGATGGAACTTATGGATTTTTGGGGAGAGCGACTAAAAAGTCCGGGTCACGTTGATGTCGGCGAGTGCTGCACAGATCACAACCAGGGCATAACTGTGGTCTACCTTCCCGCGTCTCTAAATCAGCTAGGCAAAACTTTGTTGCTGTGAGAATTCGCACATCAAAATATCGAGAGTTATTTGACAATAACACGACGTGAGCGCACGTTCATGTTTCATCTGTAGACGGGCCCGGATGACTCTGGATGACATTTTCATTCTTTGATCACGCTATCGGGGAATCGAGGTACGGATGGCCAGGAAGAAAAGGCGAGGGGCCAAGTCAGACCGCCGGGCGGTCGACGAGCCAATGCTGGTTCACTGCGTACTGCGCATTCCGAACAAAGCGGCCAACCAGCTGCTTCCGCAGCTCGGTATCGCGTTTGATTGCGGCGGAGCGGTTCTCAAACGTAGGCGAAACGTTATTGAAATAGAAGCGGATGTCGATGTCCGCACTGTAGCCGACATTGTCGAAAAGGGTGTGTCGGTCCTAGTGACGGAACGCCTGCGCATCACGCCGATTCCGAGGCGCGAGCTCACCAAGAATGCAAGCGCGTGGTTGAGGCGCGTGAGTAGACTCAGGTGAGCTGGCTCGCGCACAGTAAGTATCCTGCGGTGATGAGTATCCTCGAAGTGCTCGAAGCCGATGGACAGCGGTTCTGCTGGCGTTTCCCGGTCGCGATCTCCCACGAGGGTCGCACCATCTATGGGCTGCGGATTCACCGGGGCCGAGGCGGCCGGAAAAGAGGCGTCCTAATCGTCGGTGGCGCGCACGCGCGTGAGATGGTCCCACCTGAGGCAGTCCTGCTTTTCGCGTGGCGGCTGTGTCGCGCGTACGCCCTGGGCAGCGCCTTCTCGTTCGGCGGGAAAACGTACCCCCCAGGAATTGTAGCTTTCCTCGTTGAGGGACTAGAGCTCTTTGTGGTTCCTCTGCTCAACGTCGATGGGCGTGCCTGGGTCGAGACGACGGACCAGATGTGGCGCAAGAACCGCCGGCCAGATACGATCAGCAGCTGCGTCGGTGTGGACCTGAACCGGAATTACGATTTCCTGTTCGCAAGCGGCATCGGCACCAGCTCCCAACCCTGCAATTACGATGTGTATCGGGGACCAAGCGCGCATTCGGAGGCTGAAGTGCGCGGAATCCGCGACTTGTTGGACCTCCACCATAACATCCGCGGCGTTCTCGACGTTCACTCCTTCAGGGGCGTGATCCTGTACCCGTGGGGTGACGATGAAAACCAGTCAAGCAATGCGTCGATGACCTTTACCAATCCAGTATGGGACGGGCAGCGAGGTATTAAGGGCGATGCATACAAGGAGCATATCGTCACGAAGGATTGGAACTGGTACACCGCAACCGCCCAACGCATGCGGGATCGCGTCAAGGAGGTGGCGGGTCGGACTTATGCCGCACAGCAGAGTGTCGATCTGTACCAAGTGGGCATATCCGCCGTACTCAACGATTACGCGTATTCCCGAAACCGCGTCGATCTATCTCGGCCAAAAATCCTTAGTATGGCGGTAGAAATCGGCTTCGCGGGTGATGGTGAATTCCGTCCAACACCCGGGTCTGTTGCTCAGACTGTCCGCAACGAGGGCGTCGTTCTGATTGTCGAGTTCTGTCTCGCCATTATATGTGTTGGTGATGTCGTGCTTTCGTCAACTGGCGCAGCGGCCGGGGCGGCTGCAAGTCTGCGCTCGTTCCGTGAGCAGTTGCTGCAGAAGCCCGCTGGCCGAAGGTACGTCGAATGGTTCGATTTGCTTGGTGGAGAGGCCGCTTTGCGACTCGCTGAACCGAAAGTCGTACGCGAGTTGCCCACGCTTCTGAAAGCCTTCCATTCCTGGTGGAAAGCGGAGGACGAGCCACTCGGCCAAGAGCTCGCTGAGCGCTGTGTGCGCGTGCTTCGAACCGTGCGGCGGCGCGGTTCAAGAGAGTTCGCGAAGGCGATCGATGCTGCGTTATCCGACCTTGAGCGGATGCGGAACCGATCTGCCAAAGCGATGATGTCGGTGATCCGGGGGGGAGTGCCCACGAAAAGAACGCGTCGGCGAAGGACTCGCAGGTGACGTCGTAAACATCTGTGGTGTCGTTTTGGAGAAATAGGCCATTTAGGCCGCCCAATTGTGTTCCACCTTGGTGGGATTTCACGTAGCCATCGTTAGAGTCCTGGTTATGAGACTTCTTGGCTGTTGCGAGAAAGCGAGGAATCTAGTGGTTAGATTCACGAGTTTCTCAAACACGAGGGCTATGCCATGTTGCCAACCCCGCTCAAGGCGGTGATCGCGGAGAATTAAACTCTCCCGTGTTGCCGGCATTGTCCATTGCCTGAATTCGATAGGCGTAGCTGTTTCCTAACTTAACGCTGCTATCAACGTATTCTGTGGTGCCCGAATTCAGCCAGGGTGCTACGGGACGCCAAAACGCACTGCCGGTGTCACGCCGCTGAATGCGGTACGTTGCATCAGGATCACCTGGCGGTGGTGCGAAGCGCAGACGTATCACATTGTCTGAGCCGGCGGTTTCCCACGCTGCCGGCGGCATTCCCCAAAGAGGTGGATCGGGCGGTGTCGTATCGACCGCGCGCCCACGCGCGGAGGACGATAGCTCCGATATGTTTCCGGATCGATCAATTGCCACAAGGCGGTAACGATAGTCAGTCACTGATCGGACGGTGGTGTCATCCCAGCGAAAACTTGGATATGCAGTGGTTGTCCCGAGGCTGACCGGCGCCGCCGCGCCGGTGGGCGTGCGCACGGTGCCGTCGCGATCGATTTCCAGCACCAGTGCCATGCGATCGAGACTGCCATCGTTGTCAGGTACGGTTGTACGTAGCAAGCGGTAGGCATCGAGATCGGACTCTGGATTCATGATCCATTCGAGCCGTACGCCGCCTTCGATGCCCAAAACTGAACTGATTATGGGTGCCCGGGGAGGTAAGAAATCACGCACCCGTACCAGCTGTGGACACCCAATAGGGCCAACGTTCCCTGCAGGGTCAATGGCTCGTCCGGCGTATAAATAGTCATCGCCTACGCTCGCATCTACCTTATCGGGTACCTGGAAACGATGGTCGGCACCCACGGGTACCGGCGGTCGCGGCTCGAGGCCCACCAGCTGATATCGACTCGCATGTGCTATCGCACGACGGCGCAAATCGAATTGTCGGTGCTCTTCCTGACACTCCGGCGACGAATCGGTGCACGTCGGTGCTTCAGGCGCGAGACAGGCTGGCACGTCAGCGGGCAGCGGGAGCGTTACGATCTCCGAGCCACGCATACGCACCAGATGATACAGATAGCGCTGATCTGCGTTCCACGACAATGCAAGTGCCGCATTGGCACCCTTGTCTGTAGCTTCCGGCATGTTGTCGAGAGTGGGTATGGGCGGCGCCGGCGGCGGATCGAAGTCGCGAGCGAATATCACGATCGGCGGCGACACAGGTCCGGCATTACTGAACGGTGCACGATCGACACCGCCAACACCGGCATAGCCGTAGACTACCGGTTTGTTGTCGTCGGGTGACATGGGCGGATCGTTGATAATAGTCTCGAAGTATTCGCCATTGGTAACGCCTGCTGCAATCAGGTGCGGCGGCAAAGGCGCCCCTGGTGTTGCCGGCTCTGTGACCGGCGGAAACGGTCCCCAGTTGCCGGGTACTGGCCACAAGGCTTGATTGGCAGGCTGCGAAAACGTTTCATAGCCATCGAGTTTGAGATACACCCGAAACTCGGCGAGGTCCGGTACCGTGGTGCGAAATTCACTTGGCCACACCCAGGAGACATGCGCTGCTGCAGCGTGCGTCGATCCAGGCGGAAACAAACGATCGCGGAAGGCTGGTGTCACCCCATTGAGCGTGGCGACATCAGCGCGCTGATAGACAACTGCCGTCACATTGACCGGCGGTGGCGGGCCGGTCAGGTCGATCACATCCGCCACGCGTGTGTTGGACAGTACGCTTGAACGGCCGAACAAATCGATGCCCTCAAGCCCATAGCCGTAGCAGCGGTAGTCAACAAACCGATCGACAAAGAAGTAGTCCGGCCACACGAGTGTGCCGCCTTCATCCGTGGGAATCGCGACCACGGCAGAGACCGGTTCAGAGCCGGTTTCTGTCGGCCGCTGCACGACGGCAAAGCTTGGATCGGGCGGTGCAGCAGCGGGGCAGGGACGGACTCCCAGATCCTTGCGTCTCGGCAGGGTGCGCACAGCCGTGATTCCAAGTCCGCTCGGGATTGGCGACGCAGGGTTCAGCACCGGCGGATCCCAGCGTAGTCCTACCGCCAGGTCGAGACGCGCACTTCCGCCCCCAGGTGTTGTCATGGTCAGCGGCGTCGTGGCGGCGGTGAGGATGGGAGGAGCAAGCGGTGCCGTGTTGGGACGGGAGAGATTGTAGGCGGTCCACGAACGTTCGCCGTCAGGCCAGTAACCGATCACCCGATAATCGTATTCCGTACTAGGATCGGCGGTCTTGTCGATATAGAGAAGTCCAAGCAATCGCGCGATTTCGGGATCGACCGCTGTAATCAGCAAGGCATCGATCGGTTTGAGTTCCCACTGTGCGAGCGGTACGGCGGGGTGAGCGGGCGTACCCGCCGCGCTGTACGCATCAAGATATGCCTGCAAATCGCCTTGCGAAGCGTAGGGCGACGTCGGCTGCGGTAAAGTAGGATCGTCCGGCTGCTGCACGAAATAGAGCGTGCCGTACGCCGGACGTGCCAGCATGTCCTGCAACTCAGTGAACGGTGTGCCCTGAAAATGCGTCCAACGCGAAGGATGCAGTCGATCGACTGCACGGTGCTGCCACATTGGGCCGGGGGCGGGTGCTCCGTCCGAGAAGACTGTAACGGGGCGAATCCGGGCAGTATTGAGCGCCGCCCAAGTACCGCCCGCAGACTCGCGCCGGAAGAGATCGAACCCACCCGCCGGGAATTCGAGGCCATAGCGAAATGCCCAGCGCAAATGGGCCCCCGATTCGTCCGGCTGCTGACCTTCCCACCAGATGCCGATCATAGCCAGGTCATAGTTCTTGCCTGGCAAATGCTGACAGCAGCGGATCAGCAGGATGAGAGCGACTAGGGCGAGCAGCAGGGCAAGGTAAAGAATTTGGGGGATGCGCCGGCAATCGGTTGGCTTGGGTTCGCGACAATAACGGAGGCTGATGAGCGCGAGCAATACCGCGATGAGGAATAGCAGCACAATCCAGGCAAACGCGCGTGTGCACTGGTCGCCGTAGAGCAGTACACTCAGGGGCTCTGCACAGCAGCGTATCGCCACGATCAGAACAACAATCAGGATGAGTATCAGAAGCAGAGGCACCGACCACGCTAAAGCAGTGCGCAGGTTCTTTGATTTCACTCGGCTGGGGACGGATAGCGTCAAGATGCTGCCTTGCGCACGGCAGGCCGCAATCGCCAGCGCGAGCCACGTCAGTACGGCGACCAGCAGTAGGAGAAGCAACAAAAGGTAGCGGATGCAGATATTGGTTTCGGCGAGCGCACGCCACACGGTAGCACCGCACAAGCAGAGCCATAATCCGAGTGCAAGGCCCGTGAGGAAGGCGAGGATAACAGCGATTCGACATAACCAGGGGCAGAGACGTGTGGCATAGCGTTCCACCCACGGCGTGCGCAAAAGCCAATCGATGCCGAACGCTAGCGCGGCAAGAACTAGCGCGAGCAGGATCAACCAGACGAGTAGTGAGCAGATGAGCACTAAGGGGCCTCAGCAACAAACCGGTCACCCGGCAGATTGATGACGATTACGCTTAATTCGTATCCCGCCGTGTCTGCGCGGCGTAGAACCGGATAGCGGTCACTCACCACGCGATCGAAGACGAAAAAGATGCTGTAAACGTCATCCGGCCAGGGCTGTGTCGATCCACTGGAGGACCGGAATATGAAGAAGCGTGTGTTGTCGCGGTTTGGTATGATCGTAGGCCGAACGATTCCCAAGCCAGCGGACCACACGCCAAGCGAGATGCGGGTGAAATCGAGCGATTCCGGTGCTTCAACCAGAAATCCAGTCGTTTCGCCGGCATGCTTCAACGGGTGGACTTCCAATCGCTCCGGTAGTGGCTGGCGCACGGTGTCAGCCCCAAGCGCGGCATCGATCGCCTCATAGGCGCCCAGGGCACCATTCCAATTGTCGGTCAGCACCCGACGCTGATCATCCGTCATTCGTTGCGGTTTGTCGTTATAGCCAGGCGCACGGCGAAGCCATTCTTCGACGCGCGGCCATGGTACATCCTCCGGTCCAGATGGGCTGAGAGCATGACGCAAATAATGGCCGAGTTCTGTTCCATGCGTGTTGTCGAGCGTCGGCGGGAACGCGGACACAGGCGCAGCGGCGGTGGCGGCGAGAGTGGCAATTTGTGCCGCGCTGAAGGCGGCTACGGGGAGGTCGACGTAGTTTCCAGGATAAGACTGGATGAGTTCATCGAAGGTTGTGAAGCGCGAGGTAAGTAGCGGGAACTCGTATACGACCGCGCGATTGCCAGTATGGAATCGCACCGGGTTCGTCTGCAGCCAGGCAGAGTCTGCGAGGCGGGTATCAGTCGCCAACCGCTCATCCTCAAACCACACTCGGACTTTATAGCGCTCGCCCCCACGCAGCGCGTCAGGAAGGCTGATGCGACCAAAAACACGATCATCTTTCGGCACCATTGCATCGACTGGCACGCCGTGTTCGCGCAGGAACTGCAGCCAATCGTCCTCAGTGGCGCGGGGTACATGTGTGGCAGCTTCATCCCATTCAGTGTGGATGATTAGATCCGCGTCGGCCGATCTCACCGGCTGATCATTGTCATCAAGAACTTGGACTTGGAAAAGCTGACCTTCACGTCGATAGAGAAGGTCCATATAGGCTTCGTTAAACCGCAAGCCCACGTCATAACCACGATAGTGCGGCCGACGGTCGCTTGCTGGGATAGTCACTTCGACATAGGGGTCGAGTGCGAGTGGCGGACCCTCGGTGTGGAAGATCACATAGTTGCGGTAAATGCGATCAGGACCTGAGGTATCGCGGGCAACATCAGTGTCGACTGTAAGGCGGAAGGCGCTATAGGGGGGGAGGATGAAGTCTAGTCCGCTCAGCAGTCCTGGCGGCACAGGGCATTTCCAGCCATGCGTGCCAGTAGCAGAAAGAATTTTCTGCTGGCCATATGGGTCGCGGCGATAGTCGAAGCAGTAATAGGGGCTGTATTGGTCGATTGCCCATTCCGTCCAACCCTTCGTGCCATTCTCGTAGAACAGATAATGACTGTATTTGTAGATATCGACCGGATTGCGCGACAGTATCCGAAGATAAAGCGCCGCTGGGTCAACTCCACCAGCAATCGCTGGCCACGCCCCGTACAAATCGGTGAGCGGTATGTCGAAGTTGAGGGTGGCGCCGTTCTTCTCAGCCTGCACCAGCTCGAACGCATTCAAGTCGTACTGGAAGTGCGTATCACCAATCTCATCTCGTTTGGGAGCGGCACTGTTGTAGGGATTTCCGAAACCGAGGTTGTTAATGTCGTTCGCCTCTCGTTGAAATGCCGCCACGGCCAGTACGTCAAGCGGCACAAGTGGCTTGCTGCAGCGAATATCCTGCAGGTCACCGATGGGAATACTGGTGCCGGGACTGCAGAGTTCCGAAAGTCCGACGGCGGGCGGCGGCGAACCGCGAGCGGTATCGCCAGACAGGCTGATGGTATCGGGCCAGATGTTTGGACCGCCCTTGCGTGGCTCGACCGCCAAGGCACTTACAAATTCGCTGACCGGAAGCTTCGGACGGTCCTCCTCCCAGCGCAGTTTTACCGTGGCCTCGGGATCCGGTAGCGGCCAAGGCAGTTTGATCTTGACATGGAAAATGCCTTCGAGCTCGAAAGGATGCGGCGTCTGTCCGTCGAGCGTGGCATTGGCCGCCAACCCGATGCCGATGCCAAAGGCTGAGAGTTCGAACTCGCCGCCAACGCCGACCTGACCCCACACATGGATGGGACGGTAGAACAGCGAAATGTCATAGCCGAACATCGCGACGAGAACCACGCGCAGCGGGCCGAACTTCCAGCGTCCTTCGTAGCCGGCGGAAGCACCTTGCTTGGTCGAGCTCGGATCGATCATCAAGTACGTATTTGCCTTGAGGAAACTCAAGACTTCAGCACGGATGCGCCGCTCCTCGGGCTGGTCCTTTCCAAGCCATAGGTGCCAATCGTTTGGATTGGACAGGTTGAAGAACGCCTCCGCCTCGCCTTGCACTTCGATGAGGTCGACGACGCTGTAGTATGCTCCGATGTTGATGAGGAACGTATTCAGGGAACCGTCGAAGATCGCGAGAGCAGTAAAGTTCGGCACGCTGGCCGTGTCTACCAGCTGACCGCGTTCTTTGACGATGTTGGCCGCTCCATTGAGCATCACAACGGGCCCCGGCAGCGAGATCATCACGGCGAGCTTGGCATTCACCACAAAGCCATCGTCGGAAGTGGTGCCGAAGATTCCGCCGGCGCCGAAGGCGAGTGCATCGAGTTGAGTGCGCCAGGGCGGAGGTGCACCCGCGAGGACGTTGGTGGCCGCGAGGTGCGCATGGAACCATTGTACCGGTGTGGTGAACGCGACGATGTTGGGCATCATCTGATAGCTGAAGAGACCGGTGATGCCATAGAGCGAAACGTTGGAGAAAATGGGGATACCCGTTGGAAGGCTGGCAGCGAGATCGACGAAGAAGAACGGAAACGAAGCCCCGACGGGTGGCTCGGCCTGGCCCACCACCAGGCGTCCCTGAACGCCGAGTTTGATAGCTTCGATGTTGACTTCTACGGCGCCGGCAAATCCTTGATCGCCGGTTGCAGGATCATCGAAAAAATCGAGAGCACCCTTAAAGGCGATCGCGCCAGGCTTACGAAAAGCAATTTCCACTCCTTGAAGACGGACATCAGAGCCGCCACCACCCTCCATCCATAGGTACTGGAGCTTCTTAAATTTCGCCGAGGCGCCGAGTTCGCCGACCAGTTCGACGCCGCCGGTGAAACCCACCCAGCTCTTTGTTGTACCGCCACTGTCTTCGCGCCCGAAGCCGATTTCGGCAAGCTCGACGTTGTAGCCTTCGAACTGGATCTTCTTTTTGCCCGGCAGGGTTAGCCAGCCGCCGTCGAGCACCACATCGCCACTGGAGGTAATGGAGAGACCATCCACTTTGATGGCATCGTCAGGCGCGGTTGAAATCGCATTGATATTAAGCGTGCCACTCGATTTCCAGACATATTCATCCTGTTTTTTCTCGATCGATAGCGCCTGAAGGTGATAAACGAGCACGCTTGGAATACTAAGATCGATGAGTGTGCCCGGCGTTGTCGGGTCGGGCGGCGATAGGGCCACCTTGAAAGTACCGTCGAGCGAGAGGGCCAGTGTGAGGCGGACATTCTCGGCCTTGAAGAAAGGAAATTCCGAGAGTACGCCGCCGACTTCCCCTGCCGTCATGCTGCCTTCAACCAAGGTGACGCACAATCGCTCGAGCTGAAAGTCAGAATCGAAGAGTGGCAGGGTCGGACCCGCACTCAAGTTGCCGCAGATGCTCCCGCTCACCCCGCCCGAGCCAATCGAGAACTCCGTTGCAGTGATGCCCGCCATCTGCGGCGGTGGCGGCGATGCTCCTTCCCCAGCCTCGACGCGCGGCACGTCAAGGCCATTGACGAAATTGATGGCGAGCTTTGCAAATCGCACGCCCACCCAGGTTGGTGGCAAGCCCCCAGCAGAGGAAGAACGCGACAAATCGATCTCGGCGTCTTCGATCTCGAGTACGATTCCCGTATCGCCGATTTCCACCGGCGTGTTCAGGCCCAGTTTCGGTCGCAGGCCACCAGCATCAAGCAACTGGATGTCCGGCTCCCCTTCCCACGAATACGTGACCTGAATGCGAAGCCCTGCCGCGACCTCAATGCGAGGCTCGGGTGCAGAACTGGTATAGGGTTGGTAGTTGCCCGGCTGTACCGGTTTTAAGACATCAGCGGCAAATTCGATCGCAACTTGTTTGTCGGCCGGTAGTATTGTGAGCATGAATGGGAAATTCTCTGCGGGATCCTCACTTGGTTCCTCGCGCAGCTTGAGCTCGGTTCTAAGATCGCCCTCGCCAAAGACGATCTTCAGCACTTCCTCAAGCCCAGGAATTTTGAGCACGAACCCTTGCACCACAGCCAGATCGAGGGTCATGGTCGCGCCGATGTCCTTACCCGCAGGGTTCTTGATCTCCTGGTAAAGGAATGTTTTAACCCGCAGGCGCTCCTCAATGGGTGGCCCACCATCAGCTTCAGGCTGGATGGCGTCCTGGGGGAACTGCGATGTGTCGAGCTGCGAGGAAAGGGGCGGATGGTAATCGGCGTAAGTGTTGGGCGCTGCTGCAAGCGCAAACGTCATTGCAGCGAGGCCAATAAGCACTTTAGCGCAAGCCTTCATATTCCTTCTGCCACTCCTGCTCATAGGCTTTCTGAAGGTCGGGGTCGGTAGCATCAGTTGATTGGGCTAGGGTGCTGGCGGGAAGCCGAATGAGTCCCTGCCGCTGCAGAATGCGGCTGAGTGCTCGGTCGAGGGCGTCTTCCACCCTTGGATCGAGCTTACGTTTGCGCATGTCGATGAGGGCTTGGCGGCTCTGTTCACTACCGATTTCCCCCAGAACTTCGAGTGCCGCCGTCTGAAAGTGCGGTGACGACTCCTTGTTCAGTCTATCAAGCAGTATGCGCTCCGCGGAGCGGTGAACATCCTTCGGAAGATCTGCGAGGGCGGCGAGAATGAGACCTTTCATTGGATCTGTTTCACTCGCGGCGCCGCGAGAGGCGAGGATTTCAGTAAGCGAAATGGCGGCACCGCGTTGCGCAAGGCCCCGGGTTGCTTTCTCAAGCAGCTCTGGCTCCTGGCGAACATCTGAGGCAGCGAACAACAAAGCATCCGCCGCTGCTTGCGAGTTGATCGCAATCAGCTGGTCGACAGCAACCTCGGCAAGTGCGTCATTTAGCGGATAGAGGAGCCGCTCTGCCCAAAAGTAGCTATGGCGGTCACTGTCGAGTTCACGTACATCAGGTGAGTAAACCGGACCGAGAATGGTCTGTCGGCCTTGGCCGGCATCATCGACTCTTGCCTGCCAGCGGGCATACTGGCCTGCATTTGATAGATGGTCATCGAGCATGCGCTCTACGAAGGCACGGCGTGTTCCAGGGGATTCAGTGCGCTCGCGCAACGCTCTCAACGCTGATTCGGGATTGCCCTGCAACTCTGCAATGCCTGACCAGTAGTCCACTTGCCCGGAGAGCATACCCTCGACCGTAGCCGCTTCCTGCGGGCCGGCGAGTCCGCCATCGCAGGCGGCGATCATAAGCGCGGCAACGCATGCGATGATGATGCTCGCTATGCGACTCATGGTGTCCACCATGGCCGTGCGGTTGCTTTCGTCTGATTGGTGCCGCAATGAACCTCGCCCATCAGAATGTGGTAGACTTCCCAATCGTCGACAAAGCGAATCGCACCTAGGCCTGCAAGCCGAGCTGAGATTAGTGTTTCATAAGGATCGGCGCCTCCGGTGCTCGGACCGTAAGGTTTGGGAACGAGAATCAGTGTGCCTCCGGAGTGCCGGAAAACTTGCAGATTGACCGAAGCCGGCATAAACGACTCACCTCTACTGAGAACCCCGCCGACTCGCTTCACTTGGTAGATCATTGGCAGTCGGATGATGGTTGGACCGCCTGGCAATCCGGCAAGCTGTGTGCGCATTGAAGGGACTGGTGGCCCATACAGTATCTTCGCGATGTCCGCTTGCTTGTCCCAAAAGGTTGGATTCGCAATGGCCGCGCGCAATTCACCTGCGGTATGTAGCGCCGGTATGAAGCGAATCTTTGGGCCGGGAAGTAATTTGGCAGCTTTACCTGCTGTGCCGTCAGGCCATGGATCCCAATCGAGCGAATCCTCGACAACCACGAATCGGTCGCCGGCCGTTGGCGTTACGAACCAAGTGTTGCGAACAAAGCGACTGCCCGGCCAAAATGGCACACTCGCTGCTGGTGGGGCCAACGAATCTCCAGGCGCTCTGCCGGCATTCGCAGCAGGAACGTCGCAACTATCACTAGTATCTGTGGCGGCACATCGAATCCAATCCGGCGTATCCAGCCGCCATACGCGCACGATCCCGATTTTCCGGGGATTCATGGGGTCGATAGCCCCTAACTGCGCGACCTGGCCCTTGGCCGCACCATCATAGAAGCGCAGAAACTGCCAAGCATGGCCGGCGGGCTTAGTGAAATCGAAAGCGTCTGAGGTAAGTGTGGCTGGACCGGTGGTGGCCGAAGCGACGGTGCCGTCACCATAACAACTCGGCAAACGGTCACGGGCAGCGCCTTGGCAATGCCAGAAAAGAGCCGCACGTACTGGAACAGCCGGTACGCCTAGGCCGATACCGCCCGTCAGGAGGTCGCGCCCGAGAAGCACATCGGCCAGTGCGATCCGCTGACTGCCAGCGGAGCCCGGCACAACCGCCATGACCTCGTCAACATGCCCCACTGCGAGCCAACCAACATTGAGCTTGACAGCTGGCGCCTGGCGCGGCGCGCGCGCCTCAAGAAATGTGATGAGCGGCGGATCCATGTTGGCGCCAAGGATGATTTTGCCCGGTGAGCCCGCAGTAAACTGGGAGACTTCAAGATTGCCGCCATAGTTGCGCGACCGGAAGTCCACTCCTGCAAGGCCATGCGTGTCGATCTCGGCCCGATCGGTGCCCACCGCAGGAAATGTTGTGTGGAAAAAAGCGCAGGTCTCCTCGGACGGCGAACAGGGCACCGCATTGCGTTTGAGATGAATAACGACTTGACTCGTGCCGCGCGGCGCTCGCTGCCCGCATATCTCAACCTCGTCCTGTACCCACTGATCGCTTGTCGGAAATGATTGTCGTTCCCCGCCCGCGAGGTCGGCAGTCATTGTTGAGCGCAGGCGGGAATTGCTGACGGGACAGGCAGCCGTACCGCAGCTGATACTCTTCTCAGCGACAAGCGCTTGGCCGATTGGCTCATCGTTCGCCTGGAGCAGCAATCGACCTGTGTGCAGGGCCACCCGATCGCATGCGGCGTCCAAGCGTGAGGCGGTGTGCATGACGCAGAGAAACAAGTCGATCGGCTTGTCAAACTCACGCCCTTCGATGCCAAGTCGGAGTGTGGGGGCGACTGCCGCGAGGGCGGACACATCGATTTCCCGGACGGCAATGCCGCTTACCGTCTGAGCGGTATCGGAGAGCTGAGCGCTGGGGGTCGTTAATCCTGAAAAGATCCGAAAATAATTTTGCTGAGCTACCGCAAAGCGGATGACTGCTGACCAACCGGGCGAGGTGGACAAGGCAAGCGCGGCTGAGGGGATTTGCAGCTCGCTGATGTCTGCCTGGTCGTTGGCACAACGGATCAACTGTGATGGCACGCCGGTATCGTCGTTGTCGGCGCGCCCTGGCACGCAATCGCGGTCGTTGTTGACGAACACGATCGCGCCTTGAGCCTCGCTCCAAACATGCTTACTGGTCAAATCTGTGACCGGCTCGACTAGGGAGTTGCGGTCAGTGTCGGCGAATATCCGTGGTGTAAAACCTGTGCGCACATGGAACGTAGGGCAAACCTGCGTGCCGGACCAGTCGATGCATAGGCTGACGTCGCCTGGATCAACTCCCTCAATAAGTAACAATACGTCTGCAGCCTTGGCATCATTGATGAGCTGCGTGGCTACGGAAGGTGTGGTGGTGGCACTGGTAGTGGTCTCGAGGATGCGACTTGAGGCTGCGGGCGTTGCAGCTTTGCGAAACACATTGACGTTGCCCGAGCCGCCGCTCTTCTTCACATGCAGAAGGTCGCTAGCCGCCGGCGTAGAAGTTAAGCGCCGCACGATCAGGGTGGTCATCTGGCGCATGTCTGCTGTGCCATTCACAATCGCGTCGGTATCATCGGCGCCGGCAGCCGCGTCTGAATCGTCGTTATTCTCGAAAATCAGAAGACCAGAACTCGCTAGGGCGGCTGGCGTATGCTGGGGCGGCGAGTTGCTCCAGAGGTCTTCGGCGGGTTGAATGGCCACCGTCAAAGATCGCGACACGGGTAACTTGGCTCCACAGGCTGTAATACCAAGTGCGACGACAGAGACGATAACGCCCAGCAACGCGTGCCGTACGCCGTTGCGACATTTCGCGTTCACCCGCATGGCATGCTTAGTGATCGCCCACGCGTTCATGGGGGTGGTTCTCCATTGAGTCGAACAACGCCGCCGGGAACGATATGGACGGCCATAAGATCAGTGCCATGGGGTCCAGCAACTGCGGCATTCGTCACGAAAACGAGCTGTCGACTGCCGGGTCCACTATTGCGATAGACTGCCAACCCTGCTTCATCGCCAATATGAGTAAGTGATAGCGGACGTACATCGAGCGAATTACCTTCATTGTCCAGGGTGGCGACGTCGACTGGGATAGCGGAGGGCGGAGGTGTTCCCGGCTCAGGCTCTATGCGCCATTCGACATAAACGCGATTGAAAGCCGGCGTAGCATCCACATCGGCGGCATCGGTTGAAGTCACAAGGGGGATGTCCGTCAGTGGTTGGAATTCGTCATCGACGATCTGCCCGTAGCGCACATTCTCGGTGATTCGAAACGACACCGGCAGCGTTTCGTCGAAAGGCGGCGTGGCGCTCGGCGTCCTTACTCGTGCCGTACCGGACACCAACCCGCCGCGAGCGTAGAGCATGTTAGGTGCTTCAAGAATGGCATCAGCGGGCAATACTGCGCCTACGCGAATGGCGAGGTTCGCGCCGTCAATAACGTCAACTTTCGCAGGAGGATAGGTTAAGGTGACAGACGGGGTTGAAGGCAGTGGCGCGCCGTTGCGATCTTCGCCGTCTGGATCGAACGTCCCATTGAATTCCACTGAGGTATCACCGGCAAGGAAAGCATCCGACCGCAATAACGCGCGCAGCGTCACGCGGCTGCCGATTGGCCCTTGCGTTGGATTATATGTCACTTGCGCGCTACCCGGGGCATCCGATCCTGAAAGGGCGAAGCGAATCGTGCGAGAAGAGGCCGGAAGCGGCGCATTCACTGCGTCGAGCGCCGTAATAGTGACCTCGTAATCACCTGCAGGAAATCGAGGTTCGCTATCAATAACCTCAGTCAGATCTAAACTCCACGATGCAGGAGCTGACAGGCCATTGTAGGCTATTTGGTCATCCTCGAGCGGCGGGCGAACGCCATTCCAGGCGAGAAGTGGATAAAATGTGTTTGTAGTTGGATCGCTGACGGCGCTTGCTGAAGTGCTATACATGCTGCTGGCGAGTGCTGTCGCCTGCGACGCATCAAAGAGATTGATAAGAGCTTTGCCTTTTGATTTGAGATCCGAGCTAACGACGCTCGTGCCTGAGCGCGTAACGCGCTTCAGCTCGTAGGAGAATCCATACGGTATGATAATTTGTGCAGCAGATTGTGTTCGCTCTGTGCTACGAATAGCAACACGCAGGGTCTGGCGAGGCAATGTGCCAGCATCGTCTGCTACCGGTGTGTGCGGCACCGCATCGCCGAATGTCCCGTCCGCGGAGGTATGCAGAATGATTTCATCTACTGTAGGAGCCACTGCATCGAGACTAGAAGGCGGCGAAAGCGCGCCGGCAAGGTAAGGCATTGGATTGACGTAAAGACGTGTTGCGCCGTCGTTTTCCTCGATGTAGGCAGCGAAGTGCAACTTGCCACCGTCTGCAGCGCCAAGTTCAGTCGACTGCGTGAAATCGGCCGCATCTGCCTCAACATCGAGACGACGGAAACCCTCTTCGTTGTTCATAAACCGGTCACGAGCGGCGGCTGGATCGTCGGGTTGCACTTCGCCATATCGTGTAGCGATATCGTCGCGAAGAGCTGGCACATCGATATTGCAGAGCACTAAGGTTAATGCCCCGGGCTTCGGCAACGCTTCAAGTCTGCTCGTGTCGTTGTCTGTGCTGAAGTATTTTTTCGGACGCAGCAATAGACACTGCTGCAGTCCGTCGAAGCTGCCCCGGTACTCAATCGTCCCGGCGGTGGGGGTGAATATGGTGGCAGGCGTGAGGCTTAGAATAATGTAGTGGCTAATTTTTAGTGCCCCGCCATCGTCGTAAAGCTGGCCGAATGTGCGTTCTACCGTGACGCCAGACGGAAAAAAGTTATGCAGCTCAGGCTTTGTACAGCCACTAATCGTGAGAACGCAGAGTGGCAGCACCACCTGGCGCCAATCTCGGAAGCCCGCCGCTTGACGGACCATGCGAACAATCTCCCCGAGTCGAGTCGAGAGACGTATTGTTGTCCGTGCGCCGTCAGCAGTAATTGTGTAGCACAGCGTTGGGAAAGTCGACAATCTGCTTGGATCAATCAACAAAAGACTTAACAGTATTTATTCTAACTAAATTGCGTACAGGCGTTGTTAGTACGCTCAATTATTGGGCTCCCACAATCCTAGTTATCAATAGACATCCAGAACTTTCACGATAATTGCGATGGCCACAGCGGCCATGACTATTGCCAGGCAGTAAGAGCCTTAGGCTCGTCAGCGTCGCCAAAAGGTCCGGTGCGGGGCGAGGAGCTCGTCCTCGATCTCG
>DATBLQ010000045.1:0-20826 GCA_036555325.1 Aestuariivirgaceae bacterium
TTGTCCATTTGCCTTCCGCAATACGCACAACGTGCGACTCCTGAGCTATCCTTGGAACTCTCCCAGCCATATGACCGCAGAGGATCACTATATTTCCGTCGACCAATTACGATACCTGCGGCTGCAGCGGTTTCCAATCCCGGAGTAGGCGCTGTAATGATATCCAGAACAAAGCCTCCGAAAATGATTCCCGCATCGATTAACGTGGCTGCATCCACGCCTTGACTATATGGCCCGATATATGGCCCGGGCAGGTAATGCGTGCCCGAAGCCCATGACCTAGACATCGATCTGCTTTCTGACCCGCCGGAATAGCCCGTCACCCTCCCGTAGCTGTGGCTGAAGCCGAGGGAGGCCATCGTCCGGTCGAAGGCTCGTTCAGAGACCATCTTGTCGGACTGTTTCATCGGCCGGTTGCCGTTGTAGGCGATGCCGGAGCGGCCGCCGTTGTTTCCCCCGTTGAAGTTGGTCCTGGCGTTGGAATTGCCGCCCCAATCGGTCGCCCGGCCGCCAAAGTTGGTGGAATGGCCGTTGGGATCGGCCTTGTTGATCGGGTCGTTCTCCGCATAGGCGTAGCGGTTGGTGCCCACCCCTTCGACTGCCGGGTCCCATGTGTCGGGCTGGATGAAACGGCTTAAGGCTGGATCATAGTAGCGGGCGTGCAGATACATGAGCCCGCTCTCCTGGTCGTAGCGCTCGCCGATGTAACCCTTGGATGGGGTGACCTGTAAGGGCGCCCCGAAGCTCAGATAGGCGAAGGTGGATATTCCTGCACAGACGTGAGCCGCGAGCTGCCGCTGGTGGATGAAGTCTCATAGCTGAGCTTGTAAGCAGCCACACGGCCCACGGGGAGCGACACGTCCACCGTCTTGATGCGATAAGCGACGCTGCCGAGGCTCAGGCCCGTGGCATAGCTCACCACATCGCTGCGGGCTTCGCGATAGAAGGTGATCGTCGTGCCGTTGTAGGTGATCTTGTCGATGTAGCAGTTGGGGATGCCGTCGCACGAATAGCTGTAGTTCACCTGATTGCCGTGCGTGTCGGTGACGCTGCGCAGCAGCCATCTGTATTTGGTGGCGAGTTTGAGCGTATCGGCATTGGTCGAGTCGTAGGTTTGCCCGTCGCCCAAGGGCTTGTAGAGCAGCTTGGTTCCGTCCTTCTCGGTCACTTCCCAGGTGTTGGCGCTTGAATCATATTTGAGCCGCTCATAACTCTCGACGCGCATCACATGGGTTCCGCCGCTTGTGCAGCTCGGGCTCGTCATCGATGTGGTGCAGGTGATGATCTCCCAGCCATCGCGAAGATAGCTGTCGGTGCCGTCGAATTTGGGCACGCCGCGGCCGGTGGTGGCCGCCTCGATCAGCGACAGGCCGGAGACGTTCCATCCGAGCCCGAGTTCACCGCCGGGCCGGGCGAAATCGCGAATGGCCTGCGCCGAATTGTAGTGAAAGCCGAGTTTCGGCTCGATGCCGTGAAACGGTGGAACCTTGATCGGGATCGAGGTGTCGAATGTCCCGTTATAGGGCACGATGGGTTGGCGCGGCAGGGCGCCGCCGGTCATGCCGGTGCTGCCGGATGTTCCAGCGGACGATGTGGTCGCAAGCGATGTGGTTGAGTTCGCCCCGGTATCAGTCTTGGCACTCGAGGACCTGTTGTTGCCGCCTTGCGCCTGCTCCGCCTGGGCGATTTGATCGATGATCGGCCGACCAGCCGCTGTTCCCGATGTTGATTGCGATTTCGCGCTTTCGGCTTCCTGGCCTATTGCTTCGCCACCAAGCGATACAGCAACCACGAGGCTGAATAGCCCCGCCCATAAGTTCCCCGACATTCAGCCCCCCGGCCACAACGTTCAATCAAAGCAAGCAGTATGGTCTAATCTAAGATTGTAGAAACTCGCAAAGTCAAGAGTTTTCCAAATTTGTCAGCAACAGTGTGCGTCTTCAGGTCACCGTGCCTTACTGCGATCTCGTCAGCTCGCTCCAAATAATGGAAGCTCTCCGCCGCACCGGCCGTCTCGGTACAGCCGATGAGGCAAGAGCCATGCTCGACCGTGTGATAGTCGCAATGAAAGCCGATTCTGCAGGTACTCTCGCTAAGATCAATGAGGGTGCGGAGGGTTTTAGGGACCGGGATCTCTATCCTTTCTGTAGTGGCCCCGACGGCCAGGAGTTGCAAGGACCAGCTACAGACGATGTCGATAGCTGGCTTGCAATTCGGTCAATCTGTCAGACGATACTTAAAGTCATAGGATGTGCCTTTGGCATCTCTGGCGTGCAGCATCATTTCGCCTCGGGCATTCTGATACTTTCCAGTGCCTCCGGTAACAGCCAGGACGGAGTCTTTGCCGTCCGTGAACGGTCCTGCGACGGTGATCTGTCCCTCCTGCAAGGTTAAGGTCCAGAAGCACTCCCACGCTTTGCCGACCACGGTGCGTATGCACCAACCGTTGTTGTCGCCCACCTTGTTCTTATCCTCGGCGTCGTAGACTTCATTGCCGAATGTCAGAAGGTCCCCCGCACTGTCTCCAGTGGCGCCGGTATCAAGCACAGCATCCGACGTTGCCCGTTCTACGACATTGATGTCCTCTGCTTGGCTGGGATGGGTGGAGAGCGCCGTCGCAGCTCCACTAACAACGAGGAAAACGGTCGATAACAAGAATTGGCGGCGAAGTCCTCCAATCAAGGATGAGCTCATACAAACCTCCACTGCGTTCTGCAGATTTCTGCAGCTACAGCTGAAGCTTGAGCCTTGATTGAACCGTTAGCAAGTACAGCCGCTCTTCGACTCGCAAGGAAGACGAAAATCGGGCACTAAGAGCCCCCTCAGCGGGAAGCGGCGGCTAGCGGGGGCTGAGGGGGCTCAAGAGGGTCACGCCACTATGAGAGGCATGACAAACGAGAAACACTTGGGCTTGAGGATGGTTCCAGAGTGATTGGCAGCAATGCGAAGCCTTTGATAACAACAGATGCACCGTCTACCCTGCACGTTTGATCCACCGTCACTTAGGCAACCTTTGGCTCGGCTGTGAGTTATGTGGGGTGGCATCGGTCATTAAGGGCTGCACATGAGCAACGATATGAACGGCAAGTCTCCTTTGCCGATAGACGAGAGCCAGATCGACAGGATCCTACAATCGACCTGGGAACATGCAGCTCGCATTAACCCCAATCTGTTGGCCAAGCTTAGAGTCGACTACCAATTCAAGCGCCTGCGGAAATTGATCAAAGACTGCCTTGAAAGAGGATTGTCGGAAGCAGAGACCCACGATCACACTCTTCAGGAGTTGCTCCGATCAGCGGGAGCCAATCGGCAGCCACAGGACACCTGTGCGGACGCTCCAATGCTGATTGGTTCGCAAGGCGCGTCCAGTTGAAGCGCTACGTCTCGCTGCTCAGGTCTCCGTTTCCTAGAGCATCGAAGGGATGCGGACTAAGACCACCGATCTCACAAGGAAACTCAAGTCGATCGTCGGTCTCGTCCGGACGGCGGCTGAAGAGTATGAAGTTGGTGTCAAGGGCCGCAAGGTGACCAATGCGCAAGAATATCAGGATGCGTGGGGCTTCACGCAGGTCGCCAAATCACAGATGAGTGCGTTCTCGGAGAACGAGCGCCAACGCTTAGGCGCTGGCTATCAGCAAATCCTTGGCGAGCTCGACGCGCTGACGCCGGCATGGCCTTCGGTTGTCTCGCCGGACGCGCTGGCAACCGACGCGAGCCTGCTGTAATGGCGGCAGCTCGTCCTAAAAGGTTCGTCAAGCTCCTCGTCTCACGCTATCGGCCAGATATGAACTACGGAATCGATGATGCTGTCATGGATGGCCATCGCACCGATCTCTCGTTCACGCTGTTTCTCAGCGATCCCGCAAGCTATGAGGGCGGTGAGCTGGTGATCGAAGACACACTTGAGAATAGATCGGTCAAATTGGCGGCCGGCGAACTCATACTCTATCCGTCGGGTGCATTGCATCGCGTGGAACGGGTTACGCAAGGCGAGCGGCTGGTCGTTGTGGGCTGGGTCAGGAGTTATGTGCGCCAAGCCGCGCATCGCGAGGTGTTGTTTGATTTGGAGCTTGCCCTGCGTGAGGTGTACGACCATGACGGTAAGAGCGCCCTGTTCGATCGGCTAGTCAAGACCCGCACAAACCTGCTTCGGCTGTGGGCAGACGATTGATGTGGGACCAAGTGCTGTCGTTCAGGACATGACGGTCGTTCACCAGCGGCACGCTGCGCTTATTGGGCAGCATCGCCTTGATCATAGTCAATTCCAGTTATCAATAGACATTTAAAACGTTGACAAGAATTGCGATAGCGACAGCGGCCATGACTATCGCCAAGGTGGTAAGAACCTTAGCAGAAACTGATAAGACAGAATCGTCAAAGCCGTTCACAAAGCGACGTTGCTGCTCTTGATGATCGTCAAATCTTGTGAGGTGAATACGCATGCCCGAACACTCCCATAAGATTGCCAGATAAGAGTGGTAGGAGAGTTCACAGCCACTTGGCTGTGGGATTTGGCACACATCCAAATTGCGCTGGGTCCGTCATCGCCTGACACGATCATGGGATGTTCTAGACGGATGTTACTTCCCACACCGCGGCGATGTCTGGTCTCGAGCGTTAGGCAGAGATACAGCGGACATAATCGCGGCAGCCGCTGTTGACCCTGAGCGGATAGGCCTCGGCATCTTCAAATGCGACGTGAACGACGGGATGATTCTTAAGGCCCTTTAGGGAGCTTGCGGGCCAACGCGGATGTCGCCAATCGGCACCACGCACATAGACCCACCAATTATAGTGATTGTCGAGGCCGACACGCTGTCGTGGCTTGCTGAAACATACTGACGAGGGCACGAGCAGTTCAGGCCTGCCACCAGGATAATCATCGGGATTTGCAGGCTTCTCGGCCACCGTTACGTAACCAGTGGCTTCGACAAAACGTGCAAACGCACGGTTCGTAACCGTGTGAATATCCATCCAGAAGCCGCTCACGGTTACTTTGTGCGCCGGCGCTTCTTCCGGATAGTGCTGATCAGATCCCATGCAAACGTACCTCCTGGAATCCAGACCATGTTCTCAGAGGACGCTTTCTTGATCTCCGGCAGAAAGAACACCTGCTGCCCGTCGATCCTGAAACTTTCAATGGCCTTCTGACCTGGCGGAGTCGTGATCCACTCGTGCCAAATCTTAGCCTCGGAGGCCTTGATTTTCGGACTCTTGGCAGGATTCACCAGAATACTGCTGTACGGATTGTATAAGCCTCGATCACCCTCGACCAAAATCTCGAGTTCGCGCCGGTTTTTGAAGTTGGCCCAAGTGGCGCGGTCAGTCAGGACATAGCCATTGAGTTCGGCGGCAATGTTAAGCGTCGGTCCCATACCCTGGCCGGTCTCCCGATACCAAGTACCCGCAGGTTTGACCTCTGCGCCCTTCCACTGTCTCAGTTCCATGCGATGGGTGCCGCTGTCATCGCCGCGAGAGATGAATGACGCTTGCGCCGCGGCTATCTTGCTCAATGCTTCCTTTGCCGTTTTAAGCCCTCTGATTTGGGCGGGGTCCGACTTCGGCCCAACGATAATGAAGTCATTGAACATCACCGGCCGGCGATCAAGTCCGTGACCTTCGGTCACAAACTTCTCCTCGCCCGCCGGGTCATGCACCAGAAGTGCATCGGCATCGCCCCGCTCACCGAGCTTGAGCGCCTGACCGGTGCCCACGGCTACCACTTTTACATGTACCTTGGTCTCGGCTTCGAACAGCGGCAGAACATATGCAAAGAAGCCGGATTGTTCGGTTGATGTGGTCGAGGCAAGCGTAATCGAGCGGTCCTGGGCGGTCGCGCCGGCACTCGTCAGACACAGAAATAAAGCGGCGAGCAGACGAGTCAACATCAAGCGCTCCTTACGCAGGTATACCTGCTCATCCAGATACCCGATCTTTGCGTAAAATTCTATCGTCAGACTATTTCGATCGTGGCAATGAGAGGACCAACGTTGTTGGTAAGTCTGTATTTCCTCCTAGGACTCGGGACAGCACGCTTTTACACTTTGCGAGGCCCATTCGATATTTCATGATGGTCACATGCACTGTTCGAGATTTCTGGGCACTTGCCGCGACCGTTTTCATTATCCTGATCGGTAAATCGATCGCAGCGTATCGCGAGCTCACTCTGATGCCGAAGTGGAACATCTTTTCCGTTATGGTTCCGATGAAGTTGTCATGGGGCGAAAGGGAAATTGCTGCGGCAATGGTCGGGTGGCTGACGCGCAAATTCATTAATGCGGACTCCAAGCACGAGTGATGAATATATAGAGTGTCGCTGCTTCAGCATCATGGTGAATGGAGAGTGATTACAATCGCTAAAATTTGAGAAAAATACTTAAGTCTATTTTCAATCGAATTTGCGAGATTGCATTAGCATTTTCATTCCGAGAAATGAACCTATGTATGCGACTCATAACTTGGTGCTGAAAGCTCTTTCACAACTCGCCAGAAATTTCCGATGCGACACGCGAGGCGCTATCGCCATCCTATGGGGTTTGTCGGTTATTCTCGTGACTGTCGCCGCTGGAACGGCGATCGACTACGTGCGCGCCGCCCGTCAAAGGCAAGCACTTGACGCTGCCGTCGATGCGGCTGCCCTGGCCGTGGCCGTGTCTGGAAAGACCGATCAGGCGGAGCTTGAGCAGCTTGCCCGCGATTATGTCAACGCCAACTACAACAGCCAAAAGTACACCGGCATCAATCTCAATCTGGATGTCAAGGTCACCGAAGACACGGTTGAAATTACGGCACACCAGCAGATGCCAACAACCCTGATGGGAATTGTGAACATCAATGAAATGGACCTGACCTCTTTCGCGCAGGTAAGCCGCGGTGGTACGGGCCTCGAAGTTGCGTTGGTTCTGGACAACACTGGCTCAATGAACAGCAACAACAAGATTCAAGACCTGAAGGTTGCCGTCGGCAACCTAACGGAAGTCCTCTTTGGAGAAGATGAGGAATCCACCCACATAAAGGTTGGCATTATTCCCTTCTCAACCTCGGTAAATGTCGGTCCGCAATACACTGATGTCACCTGGCTCGACCATACCGGGCTGAACCCGATCTCTCATCTCAACTTCACGGACGCGACCAAGCATAACCGTTGGGCCTGGAACCAACTGTCCAACAAACCCTGGAATGGGTGCGTCGAGCAGCGTCGGGTTGCCAACGGCATCGACTACGACGTGGATGATACCGCACCCAGCGTGGGTCAGCCGACAACGCTATTTCCGATCTTTTTTGCCCCTGATGAGCCCACAAATGGCAATAATGCAACCGGCAAGACTGGATGGGGAAATGGGTTTGGCAACAGCTATCTGCCGGACTGGCGATCTAATGAAAGCGTCTCCAATAGCACCAAGAACAATACCTCCCTGGATGACCGTCAGCGGCGTCATCAAAAGTATCAAGGCGTTTCAGTCAGCGGGGCCGGCCCCGGCTTCAACTGCGGTATTGCGCCCATAACGCCCCTCACCAACGTAAAGCAGACCGTCCTTGACGGCGTCGATGATATGATCGCAAACGGCAATACCAACATTGCCGGGGGCATTGGCTGGGGTTTGCGCGTTCTTTCTCCGACCGCGCCTTTCACTGAGGGCGTGGCCTACGATGACGATGATTGGCGAAAAGTGATGATCGTCATGACCGACGGCGAAAACGTTTGGGGCGACACCAACAATATGAATAGATCGGCCTATGGTGGTTATGGGTACATCAGCCAATCGAGCACCCGCCTGAACATGAACAGCAGCAGCATCACCAGTGGCCGAGCTGTCTACGATACCCGCACGGCCAAGGCCTGTGATGTTGTCAAGGCCGCGACTGGCGATCCCAAGCACCCAATCACAGTGTACACGATTACATTCGGCCCAATTGATAACGCCGCTAAAACACTCATGAAAAATTGCGCCACCGATCCGGAAAAATATTTCCATGCGCCGGACGGTGCGACGATCAAAACTGTGTTCTCCGACATCGCCAAGGAGATCAGCGAAGTCTACCTCTCAAAGTAGTTTGATCGGCACTGCACACCGTAGTGCCCCCCGCCCCCAACTTGGATCGTTGGTGGCAATATAGCGCTGCGTAGCGCCACTAGAGACATCCATCAACCGGAAAGTCATAAGTCGCTTGGGTGGGTTGTGCTTTGAGAGATCCGCTTCAACTCGCGACGCCTTCGAGCACTCCTTTCGAAAACGAGGCCGAATGTGAAAATAAGAACGGCCAAAAGCAAAACGTCGCTTCCAATGCTCAAGAAGGATAGTCTTGGCAAAATCCCCGACAAGGCCAGTACAGCAGACAAGGGCATCAGGAGGAAAGAAAGAAAAGAGAAGAACCGCAGCGGGCGGTCTCTTTTAACGTAAGAGACTATTGTCAATAGTATTCTCAAGCCATCGGTCACTGTGCGAAATTTGCTTTTCGACCCATGTGGCCGCTGTCGATACAAAACGCTGGCCTCCTTAATGGGCATTTTGAGCTCAAGGGCGTGCAAGTTCAGCTCGGTTTCGATTTCAAATCCATGCGACACCCCGGAAAAAGATTCGACAAATCGGCGCGAGAAGAGTCGGTAACCCGACAGCACGTCTCTCATCCGAGTTTGGAAAACCAGGGATACGAGCCAACTCAGTAGTTTTATACCAAACCGATCATAAAAGCTCAGCGCTCCCGGTTCAGCCATGCGAGCGGTTGTAACCATGTCATAGCCGCCATTAAGCAGTGTCTGAACGAGCGCTGGTGCACCAGAAAGATCGTAGGTGTTATCCCCATCGACGAGAATGTAGACATCAGCCTTGATTTCACCGAGCATGCGCCGAACAACGTTCCCCTTGCCGCGCAAACGTTCGTGGCAAACCTTAGCACCTGCATTGGCCGCTACCTCAACCGAATTATCCGTAGAACCATTGTCATAGACGTACACTTGGGCCCCTGGCAACACCTCTCTGCAGTCGCGGACGACTTGCGCAATGGTAGGCCCTTCGTTGAGGCATGGAATTAGAACGGCAATAGCATGTTTACCAATCGCGCTCATCAGCAGGTGTCTTTACGTCAGAAAAATACCGTTGCGCCAGGTCCTTTTTTCCCCATGTGACAGATTCGGCGCGTTGCGAAGTTCAGGGATTTTCCCCAACTTAGCTTGCCGGCCGGGAAGCCGGCTGAAAAAGTTCAACGAGGTTTCCGGAAGGGTCTTCCAGCAAAATTTGAGATCCTCCCGGCCCCTTCACAATATCATTGCGGAATTTCAGGCCGCGTGCGCGAAGGCGTTCGACTTCCGCCGGGAGATCGTGCACGACTAACTCAATGCGGTTCCAACCCCCCGGCCCAGGCTTGCTGCCGTCTGGCATCGGCCGTCCTGCCGAACTCTTCTCGCCACTTAATAGCAGCCGCAGCGATCCGCGCTCGACATCCGCGAAAGCGGGCGCAGCGTTGGATAGGAGCTTGAAACCCAGATTCGTCGTGTACCAGTCGATCGAGCTTTGGACGTCGTTGACCATGTAGCGAACGTTCACTTGATCGGGCATGGCTTTCCTCCCGTGTGCTGCGCCACTCCTGTGAGGACGTACGAATTGGCGCTGTTTTCAGAGCCACTGGATTAAACTACCTGCAACGTCCAAGCCAGGCCGAAGTTCCCGGAAATGGGCGTCAACTTGATGTCCTGGCGTAGATGATCGATAAGGTCCTGAAATCGCAACTTGCGAAGCGCACTAACTTAGATCGAACGTGTCTGTCAGAAACCATAGTGAGGAAATTATGCGCTGCACAGTTTTGAGAGTCACGCTGGGCATCATCGCTTGGGCGCTAGGAGCCGTCATTATGGTTCAAAGCGTGAGGGCCGATGAGCGCACGGTGGAGGTTACGTTGCTGTTCGTCTGCGATATTTACGACATGGCGCCCAATGCGCACGGACGCGGTGGTCTCGCAAAGGTGGCGGCAGTGTTCAATGCCGAGCGGGCGGCGCGAAAGAACGTCGTCACGGTGCATGCCGGCGATGCGATCTCACCCTCGCTCATGTCCGGCCTCGACAAGGGCGCTCACATGATCGACCTGCTGAACGGCTTGCAACTCGATTTCTTCGTGCCGGGGAATCACGAATATGACTTCGGTCCGGAGATTTTTATGAAGCGTATGGCGGAAGCCAAGTTCCCGGTGTTCGCTGCCAATCTCGCGGGTCCCGATGGCAAACCGATCCCTGGCATCAGCAATGAGCGCATCTTCGAGTTCGATGGCCTCAAGCTTGGATTTATCGGTCTGACGGCTGAAGATTCGATCACACGTTCCTCACCCGGCAACCTCAAGTTTTCGCCCTCGCCCGACAAGGCAATCGAACTTGCAGCGAAACTTAGAAAAGAAGGCGCCGATCTGGTGGTTGTGGTGGCGCACGCGCGGCGCGATCTCGACGAGGTGCTTAAGCGCGAGGCCGGTGCCGACGTGATTTTGTCGGGGGACGACCATGATCTACTTCTCGGCTATGACGGTAAGGTTGCCTTTCTGGAGGCAATGCAGGATGGCTATTATGTGGGCGCCATCGATCTCTTGGTGAGCGTGGAGGAGAAAGATGGCGCCCGACGAATGCGCTGGTGGCCGAATTTTCGACTGATCGACACGGCGACGATCAGCCCCGACGCGGACATGGCTGCACGGGTCGCTTCCTACGAGCAGCAACTGTCGAAGGAACTCGATCAGCCGCTCGCTACGCTCAAGGGGGAAATGGACAGCCACAACGCTACGGTGCGCGGCGGAGAAGCACCCATCGGCAATCTTTTCGCCGATGCGGTACGTGAAGAGTTGGGCGCAGACGCTGCACTGCTCAACGGCGGAGGAATTCGCGGCAAGAAGCTTTATGAAGCAGGTGCTGCGATATCGCGCCGTGATGTGCTCACAGAATTGCCTTTCGGCAACAAGGCTTATTTGCTCGAGATAACGGGCAAGGATCTTAAAAGCGCGGTCGAGCAAGGCTTGGCACGCGCGGAGACTCTAACCGGTGCTTTTCCGCAAGTTTCGGGGATTATCATCCGAGCAGATCTCTCGCGTCCAGCTGGTGGCCGTTTGGTGCGCCTCGAGGTCGCTGGGGCACCGGTAGATGAGGCGAAGGCCTATCGTCTGGCCACGGTTGACTTCCTCACCCGCGGGGGCGACGGCTATGAGGCGCTCAAGAGAGCAAACATTCTCATCGGGCCCAATGACGGCAAGCTTCTCGCAAGTCACGTTATGGAGTGGCTCAAGGCAAAAGGAAGCGTTTCTCCTGCGCTAGAAGGTCGAATCATTGTTGCCCGTTCGGCACCACCCAAGTAGACTCACGGCTTGCGGGGACGCTCCTCGGCTGAATAATTCGCATCAAGGGAGTTCGACATGAGATACAAGCCTGCATTGTTTATGGCCGCATTGGTAGCGAGCACGGTTTCCGGTTTTGCTCAGGATGAGCACAAGATGCTCAAGCCAGATCAGCTGCAGTGGGGCCCTGCCAAGAGCTTGCCGGCTGGAGCTCAGGTCGTGGTTATGTATGGCGATCCCGGTAAAGAGGGCGCGTTCGCACTGCGTGTCAAGCTTCCGGCCAATTACAAAGTGCCGCCGCACACTCACCCGAAACCAGAAGTCCTTACGGTGGTATCGGGAACCTTCCAGCTTGGAATGGGCGAAATGGCCGACAAAAACAAAGCCGAGCCGCTGCCAGCTGGCAGCTTTGTGACATTTCCCGCAAGCACACCGCATTTCGCCTTTACCGACGAGGAGACCGTCATACAACTGAACAGTATCGGTCCCTGGGGAATTACATATGTGAATCCTAAGGACGACCCGCGTCAAACCCAATAGCTCGCTGATCTGTCGCCTCTCAGCACGCTCACTAGGGGCGATGTCTCAATAAAAAAATGACGATAGCGGACATCGCCCGACTAAACTTTCAAGACCAACAAACAACATTGAACCGACAGGTGGACCTAGACCTGTCATAGCCCCGCTCCCATCAAACCCGACAGACTCTCATTGGTCGAGATCACCACAAAAGCGGATGTCATCGCCGGCTCCGGCATCGTCCGCCAACCGGTGACGTGGTATTGCTACCTGCTGCTTGCCTTTTTCGTTTTCATGTTGACGCTCCAGGGCAACATTCTTCCGTTCCTCAAGCAGGAGCTCAATCTCAACTATCGCGAATCCGGCCTGCATGCGAGCGCCATTGCGGTCGGAGCAATTATAGTTGGTTTTACAGGAGATAAGATCGCGGACACCTTCGGTCGGCGCCATATGCTTGTGATTGGCACGCTGGTTTGTTCTGTCGGCGCACTGCTGCTTTGTGTTGCGCCAGCGGCCTGGGCCAGTATTGCTGCCTGCGGAATATTGGGATTGGGGGCGAGCCTTCTGCCAACGGCGGCTTTTGCCATTTTAGCGGATGTGCATGGCGAACGACGGACTGTGGCGATCAACGAATCTTCGGTGATCAACTATGGCCTGGCCGTCATAGCACCGCTACTTACCAGCCTGTGCATTGCCATGTCGTTCGGTTGGCGGACGGCGGTGGTGATCGGCGCTCTCTATGGCGTTTGTTTGGTGGTGGTGTTCTGGCGCTTGAAAGTGCCGGAACCACACCAAGCGTCGGGAATGACGACGACGCACTTGCCATCGTCATATTGGGCGTTCTGGAGCGCGATCAGTTTCGTAGTCGCAATCGAGTTCTGCATTTTGCTCTGGTCACCGGCCTATCTGGAACAGGTCGTGGGTCTTGGGAAAGCAGCCGCGGCCGCAGCGGCATCTGCCTTCGTGTTGGCAATGTTTACCGGTCGCCTTGCCGGCAGCTTCTTGGCTCGAATAGTAGCAGTCGAGCGTCTGTTGGTTGCGCAATTGGCAGTGACCCTGGCGGGTTTTCTGATTTACTGGAACTTCAAATTGCCGGCCATAGCAATAGCTGGTCTCTTTATTCTCGGGCTGGGTGTCTCAACTCTCTTTCCACTGACGGTCGGACTCGCCATGGGGACGGCCACGTCCCGAACCAACGCTGCCAGCGCACGCGCCACCATTGCATTTGGCGTCGCACTCCTCGTGACACCCCCGTTGTTGGGAAGCCTTGCTGATGAGGTAGGCCTTAGGGTTGCGCATTGGCTGGTGCCGGTTCTGACGGTGGGCGCACTTTGCGCTTTCGTGATTGGCCGTGCGCTAAAGGCGCGGCCAAGCTGAGCCTTTGGATCAGACGCCTTCCGGACTCCTCAAACCTCATCACCTGGGCGTGAATACTGAAACCTTTGGCACATCGCTGCCTATGACAAAGGCCATGAGCATATCTTGAAACTTGCCGACGCCCTTGCCGAGGGAATTGCAAAACAGTTCTCCGACAAGCTAAAGGGCTGACATAAAGTAGATGGGTCGCACCGGGGCAGCCTTCCTTCTGTCCAACATTCATACGCTCATCACTCCAGAGTCCTCTAAGGAACCACTGCGTAGAGGGACCATTCTCCGGGGATACCTTTAAGGGAATGCTTTCCCTGGTCGCCAAACTCGATCCCAGAACCGACCACTAAATCCCTAACTGTGCTGGAGACCAGAACGTTATTTGACGGAGCTTTGCTTGAGATACGTGATGCGACGTGCACGGCGAGGCCGCTTATGCCTTTACCGCGTCGTTCACACTCGCCGGAATGGAGGCCGGCGCGCATTTGAAGCCCAAGACGCTCAAGCCGCTGTTTAATCGCCAGTGTGCATTGGATAGCACGGGTGGGACCGGTGAAGGCTAAAACGAAGCCATCCCCGGTGGTGTTTATTTCCTCACCTCCGAAACTGTTCAGTTCTCGAACAGCGCGGCCCGCTCTGACCCTACGGCATCCATGACAGCGCGAATATCATCGACGCGCTGTTCCAGAGTCGAGAGTCCAACATCGCGGTCAGATAGCCCTGTGCCACGCTTGTCAAACCTGATGAGCCGAGAAAAACTGGCTAAATTTCGTATGAACCGAGCGTAGTCGGGACTCTCCCACGCGTATTCAACATTTGAAATCCAACCCGGGGCATAAATGAGGTCGAAGGGTCCTTCGCCCACCACCTGATAGGCAATCGACACGTTGCCGCTTTTTGTATAGAGGGTGCGCGGAGGCATTGCCTTCTAGACTTGGAACAAGGGTAGCAATCGGCTGGTGAGCCTACTATAAATCAGGCAAAGTGAAACTGTGGTAGGTTATTTATTCAGGATAGTGCGGTTCACACAATTGCTGATACCGTGAACAGCGAACCTGACGTCGAATCAGCTTTTTTTGCGTTCAGATTTTGCCTATTGCCAACCAGTGTGCGTAATGTTTTTTAGCGGAGAAGATAATCCATGATCGTTTCATCATTCCTGAGGCTCTTGCTGTTGTGTGCACTTGCAAGCATCGCGAGCGCGCAGACGCTGCCGCTGCCGCAGAATCTTGTCAATCTGAATAGCGGCCAGGGCTCAGATTTGCTGAAGGAAAGCGAGGCGCTGAAATCCTACTGGCCTCTGAGCATCCAGTTCCTCACCCAAAAGAATCAAGCCTTCTGTGGCGTGGCCAGTATCGTCATGGTGCTTAATGCTCTGGGCGTACCCGCACCCACGACGCCAGAGTTTGATCCTTACCACACCTTTACCCAGGAGAATGTGTTCAACGCCGCCACCGAAAAGATCTTGCCGCAGGAAACCATACGCGAAATGGGCATGACGCTGGATCAAGTCGGAGCTTTTATTTCCTCCTATGCGGTGAAGGTTGAAGTGCACCACGCAGCGGATAGCACTCCGGAGAAATTCCGCACAATGGCAAGAGAGTATTTGGACAAGAGTGACCACCATGTGATTGTGAATTACCTTCGCAAGACCATCGGTCAAGAGAAGGGCGGGCACATTTCACCCTTGGCAGCCTATGATGCCGACACGGACCGCTTTCTGATCCTTGACGTGGCTCGCTATAAGTATCCTCCGGTGTGGATATCCACAGCCGAGCTGTTCGCAGCCATGAACACACCCGATGCAGATAACGAAAATCGAAGTCGCGGCTTTGTACTTGTCAGCAGATGATGACGTAAGGAACGCTCCGGTCCGCACTACGTACGGACTCTTGCCCGGAAAAGCCTCTAGCGGGGCCGGACCCTAGTTTGGGGCCTGCAGTCTCGAGATACGGCCTCCCGCCAGCCAGAGCGATCCTGCGCCGTAGCGGACTTGCCCACCCATGCCGTGACCGCCTATGAACCTCCGGATCAGTGCATTGGTTCTCGGGTTGATCTGTGTTACGGGAGCGTCGCGCATAGACACCCAAACATAACCCCCGCCAGTGGCAATGCTTGCAGATCCAGGAGGGAGGCCAGTTTTGATGTTGGCTAAAATTTCCCCCGTCCTGGCGTCGATCTTGTCTACGGAGGAATCACTTTGGTTGAACACCCAGACGAACCCTTCTCCAGAGGCCACGAAACTCGGAGCATCGTGAAGTTCAACAGTGGACGCGATGGAGTTTGTCCGGGGATCGATCCTGTAAAGTTCATGTCTGGCGGGTCCGCTTACCCAAACCGAGCCATCGGAGACAACCACGTTGGAAATGCCCGACGGCAGCGCAATTTTTGCCTCAGCAATTCCGGTTCGGGCATTGAACCGCACCAGGGCGTCGCCAAATTCGTCTGCCGTCAAAACCCAAACCGCACCCTCGCCAACCGCCATATTTCCCTGGGTTGACATCGTGGGCGCCCGGATTGTCTTCACTGGTGAATAGGTATTCGGGTCGATCTCGAAGATTGCTCCTTTTTTCTGATCGGAGATCCAGACCGAGGTCTCATCGATAGCCAGCGCCTGGGCTGCTGTTATGCCGTCGATTCTTACTTCCGTGAAGTCGTTGGTTGTAGCTTCGATGCGCACCAAGATCGCACCGTCGCATCCAGTCATCGTCCACAGGGACCCGAAACCAAATTCCATCGCCTGGACCAGGCGGTGAACCCGCGTTTGGACAGCCAACTCCTCGACTGGAAGTTCCTCCGCGGCCCAGCTCGAGTTTGGCACAAGCATGGAAGCAAGGACTGGGAGACTGAGAAACCATCGCCTCATGACCATCGAAGTTCCTCCCTGCTTAGTAAACGTTCTTCTACGCCACGTTCTGGGCGTTGGACAGTTACTTTCATATAGAAGCACCCGCGGGCAAACGATGAACAGTTAGGCTTCGAGTCTTCACTGGAATTGCCGCTTACTTTGGGTAGGATCGGTGTACTGCGATGGTGGCTGAACTTGGACCCGATATCTCCACTTGGTTGCGCAAGCTCGGCTTGGAGCAATATGAGCAGGCTTTTGTCAGCAATGCCATCGAGCCCAGTCTCCTGCCGCACCTTACCTCTGAGGATTTGAAGGACCTCGGCGTTACCCTGGTGGGGCATCGCCGCAAATTACTCGATGCCATCGCCGTGCTGCGGGAAACGCAAACACACGCGTCGGGCAATCGCGGCGAGGATTTGAAGCCGACCACCGCGCCCGAAGCCGAGCGTCGACAGGTCACCATTCTCTTCGCAGATTTGGTCGGGTTCACTGCTTTGGGGAATCGACTTGACGCTGAAGTCATTCATGGGCTTCTGCAAAGATATTTTGAAAAAGTCGACAGTATTATTGAAGAACACGGCGGGCGCATCGATAAACATATCGGCGACTGCGCAATGGCGGTGTTCGGTGCTCCGGTGGCGCATGGGAATGATGCCGAACGTGCCATCCGCGCCGCTCTGTCGATCAAAACCGCAGTGCCACAAATTATGACTGAGGACGGGACACCTTTGGCGGTGCACATCGGTGTTGCTGGCGGGCAGGTCGTTGCCAGCCGAACGGGCAGCTCCAGCCACAGCGAATATACAGTCACAGGCGAAACCGTGAATCTTGCCTCCAGGCTCACCGCTGCAGCTTCCGCCGGCGAAATACTCATTTCTGATGATGTCCAACGTCCACTGGCCGATCAGCTGTCCTGCACGAAAGCGCGTTCCCTAACTATCAAGGGTTTTGCCAATCCGGTGCCGGCCTGGCTTCTGGTCGACCTGCGTCAAGCTGGCAGCAGCCGGCCATTTGTGGGACGGCGGAGCGAACTGCGGCTTTTCCAGGCTGCCATCGAGACTTGCCTCGATACGGGTCGGGGACAAACTCTGTATGTTCGCGGCGAAGCCGGCCTTGGCAAGACGAGCTTGGTCGAGACTGTTCTTGCGATGGCGCGGCAGGCTGGATTCGCCTGCCATATGGGCCATGTCCTGGATTTCGGGGGCAAGGGTCGGGATGCGATCAGAGCGCTGGCACGCAGCCTGGTTGGCCTTGCAGCCACAAGCGATAAAGCGCCTGGCAGCGCTGCTTCCGCAGCGGTGACTGAATGTGAACGCGTTCTGCCATCTGATGCTCCCCTGCTCTACGATCTTCTCGATCTCCCCCTGCCAAGTGAGCTCAAGGTTCTCTATGAAGCCATGGACAGCCGCACCCGCAGCGAGCGTCGGCAAGAAACTCTTGCGCGTTTGATCGAGCGGGCAAGCCGTCGTCAACCCCGCGTGCTGGCGGTCGAGGATATTCACTGGGCCGAACCAACAATACTTGCCGATCTGGCGAAACTCGTCACAACCGTGGCACAAATTCCTGCCCTTCTGATTATGACCTCTCGCAGCGACCGCGATCCGCTCGACGGGGAGTGGCGCTCCAGAGCAGCCGCGGCTCCGCTGATGACAATTGATCTCGCGCCCCTTCCGCCTGATGATGCGCGCGCCGTTGCAGCAGCCTTCCTCGTTGAAGACATAGATTTGGTCAAACACTGTCTCGAACGCGCTGCCGGCAATCCGCTATTTCTCGAACAGCTTCTTCGTCACGCAACCGAAAGCAAGGAGCTGGGCGTCCCGGCCTCAATCCAAAGTTTGGTACAGGCTCGGCTTGATCGGCTCAATCGAGAGGAGAAAAGAGCCGTCCAGGCTGCCGCTGTCATTGGGCAACGTTTTGACCGCGCAGTTGTCGCATACCTTGTTGAAGGATCAAATGACTTTTGCGACCAGTTGGTCGCGCACCAATTCATCAGACGACAGCCCGATAGTGACGTCTTCATGTTTTCGCATGCGCTGATCCGGGAAGCGACCTACGAAACTTTGCTAAGAGGTCAACGCCACCAACTCCACAGGCGGGCGGCCGAGTGGTATCTAGATCGGGATCCCATGCTGCGCGCCGCACATCTCGATCGTGCACGGGATCCACAAGCGGCCGGCGCTTATCTGATCGCGGCTCGTTCGCAGGCGGCCGCATATCGACCAGATTCGGCGCTGTCGCTCGTCAAACGTGGAATCGAGCTTGTTGGTGATGGCGCCGGGCGGTTCGAATTGACTCATCTTAAGGGCGAAATCCTGCATGACGTTGGAGACATGTCGGGAGCACAGGATGCTTACGAAACCTCCCTACAGATGGCAGGAGATGACCGGGAACGCTGTTTGGCGTGGATGGGGCTGGCGGCCGTAAGGCGAGTTACAGACAACCTTGATGGGGCTCTCGCTGATTTGCAGCGAGCCGAAGCTGCTGCCACTCAACTGAATCTTCACGCCGAGCTGGCCCGTATTCACGTGCTGCGCGGAAATCTGTGTTTTCCTCGCGGTGATCTCGATGGGTGTCTGAGGGAGCACAACACTGCACTTGAGATTGCGCGGAACGCAGGAGCTGCGGACCTGGAGGCGATGGCCCTCGGGGGTTTGGGTGACGCCGAGTATGTGCGTGGCCACATGCTCAGCGCTCATCGCCGTTTCCGCGAATGCGTGGACATTTGCGAGCAGCACGGCTTTGGTCGGATCGCCGTAGCTAATCGGCCGATGCTCGGCTTTACACGTTGGCTTGCTGGAGACGCTCGTGGGGCGCTTTCAGACATCGAGGCTGCCATCAGCGCCGCACACACCGTTGGACATCGACGCGCGGAGATGATTGGGCATCACGCAGCATGTGCTTGTCAGCATGCCTTGTTGCGGTTCGACGCCGCATTGGAACATGCCGAAGCGGCTTTGACTCTCTCGCAACAACTGTCAGCGCGGCGTTTCGATGCCGAAGCTCTGGCCTATCGTGCGGACCTCTATCGCCTCGCCGGGCGGCACGCAGAAGCAATCGCCGATGCGCAGGAGGCAGTCAGAGTATGCCGCGAAACCGGTGCGGCGTTCCTCGGACCTTTTGCACTCGGCATTCTCGCCTTGGCCACTGATGACCCTAAAACCAGACTAAAAGCCTTGCAGGAGGCAGACGAATTGCTTCGTGCCGGCGCGGTGGGTCACAATTACCTTCTGTTCCGACGCGATGCCATTGAAGCTTGTCTCGCCATGGCAGACTGGGACGGCGCAGAGCGTTTCGCGGCTGATTTGGCCGATCTCCCAGAGCCGACGCCTTTCACGACGTTCTATGTGGCGCGCGGCAGAGCGCTCGCATCGCATGGACGAGGTCATTGTCACGCAACGCTTGCTCAGGAGCTCCAACGTCTGCGGGAAGAAGGTGAGCAAATGGGCCTTCTTATCGCTCTACCCGCGATCGAAAAAGCGATGGCTGACTTGCAACGCCGAACGACGGCTAATTAGAACTGTAAAGCGATCCGTTAGATCGCCAAGACCGGGTCGTCTAAGGGGAGGATGCGATGCGAGTCGAGCTCATTACCAAGCGAGACGATCTTGTAATTCGGCGTTTGGTGCTTGATCCGGGCGAACCGATGTTTTGGCACAAGGACAGCTGCCATCGCTTCTCTGTCGTCGTGCGTGGTTCACGCCTTGCCATTGAATTCAAGGATTCCAAGGAGATTCTGGAGCTTGAGGTCTATCCCGGCATGGTTGGCTGGGACGAGCCAGAGGAACGGGTTCATAGGGCAATCAATATGGGAAGCGAAACATATGAGGAGGTAGTGACCTTCTACCGCTCATCTTTCGAAGTCGAACCGCAGCCCATTGAAGAGGACGGCAAACCCGCATGATTGCATTGTTCACTGATTTCGGGCTGCACGGCCCTTTCAAGTGCGTTGAGCCAGGGCATTCTGACTGCAGCTTACGGTGATGGCTTACTGTCGGCGATGCTAGCGGCGAGCAACAGCGTAGTCGCGCAAGACATTCGCCTCCAGTTCCAACTCGTCCAACCGATGCTTGACGACGTCGCCAATGCTGATGATGCCAATGAGGCTATCGCCTTCCGTCACGGGCACATGACGAATACGTCGATAAGTCATCGCTTTTGCCACTTGGGCGATGGAGTCTCCGGGTGAGCAGGTTACTACCGCCTTTGTCATGAGATCGGCCGCGGTCCGCCTTAGAACCTCGGCACCGTGTTCGGCAAGCCCTCGCGCGATGTCGCGCTCCGAAATGATTCCGTCCACCGTCGTTCCATTTTCGCTGACGACGAAGGCCCCAACACCCTCGATCATCAGACGCTTGGCTAGATGTTCAATGCTCAGATCGGGGCGGACTGTAACAACTTTGGTTCCCTTCGCCTTCAGAATGTCCGCAACGTGCATGGCTGAACTCCTTCACCTGCTTCGGGCGGCCCGCGCGGGAACCGTTGCAAGCACCGCTGGTGGCGGCCCTGCACGACACTATAGCATTAACGTGAAGGCGCGAGATAACAGAGAATGAGGGGTGCCTGAGGAGAGTGGCAGCCAAGCAACCCGACCAACCCGTCGCATCGTGGAGCCTGGTCTGCCCTACCTTCGTACCGGTTCCTTACCTACCAGGCTGATCAGGGAGCCCAGTCCATCGACGGAAACATTGATGAACCTGCAATCCGATCCATCAAAATGCCAGGTAATCCTGCGGCGCTCGCGGTGAGACGCAGTGACAACACCCTTCACCTTCTCGCCGCTCTCG
>DATBLQ010000049.1:0-35883 GCA_036555325.1 Aestuariivirgaceae bacterium
GGGCGCGTGATCGCGCGTGACTACGCGGCGACCCACCTCGTGCTGGTGGGCGTGCTGCAGGGGGCGATCCCCTTCGTGGCCGACCTCATGCGCGCGGTGGCGCTCGATCTCACCGTCGATTTCCTGCGCACCTCGAGCTACGGCTCGGGAACGACGTCGTCGGGCACGGTCGAGCTGGTCACCGATCTGAGCGTCGACATCGCCGACCGCCACGTGCTGCTGGTCGACGACATCGTGGACACCGGCCACACCCTGGCCGCCCTCAAGCGCACGCTCGAGGCGCGCCGGCCGCGCAGCGTGCGCGCGTGTGTGCTCCTGGACAAGACGGGTCGGCGCGAGACCCAGGTCACCATCGAGTACATCGGGTTCACGATCCCGAACGTGTTCGTGGTCGGCTACGGCCTCGACTACGACGGGCTCTACCGCAACCTTCCGTACGTCGCCGCGCTCGACGGGATCTGACGCGCCGCTCCGTCTTTGGGGCCGGTGCTATAATGAGCGGGCTATATGAACCAGGTCTACAAGAACCTCGCCCTCTGGATGGTGATCGGCCTCATCGTCATCCTCCTGTTCACCGTGTTCCAGGGTGCACAGCAGGGCGGGCAGGAACAGCCCAACTTCTCCGAGTTCCTCAAGGCCCTGGACCAGGGCCGGGTCGAGTCGGTCGTCATCCGCGGCAACCTCGTGTCCTACACGCTCAAGGACTCGGCGCAGACCCAGCGGACGTACATCGTCGAGTACCCGGACCTCGTGAAGACGCTCAAGGATCGCGGCGTCCGCATCGCCGTGAAGCCCCCGGACTCCAATCCCTGGTACGCGATCTTCCTGCAGTGGGTGCCCATGCTGCTCTTCATCGGCGTCTGGGTCTTCTTCATGCGCCAGATGCAGGCGGGAAGCGGCAAGGCCATGGGTTTCGGCAAGTCGAAGGCCAAGCTTCTGACGGAACGGCAGGGACGAGTGACCTTTGAGGATGTGGCAGGCATCGAGGAGGCGAAGGAAGATTTGCAGGAGATCGTGGATTTCCTGAAAGATCCTCACAAGTTTCAGAGACTCGGCGGCAAGATTCCACGCGGCGTGCTGCTGGTCGGTCCGCCCGGCACCGGCAAAACGCTTCTGGCGCGCGCGATCGCGGGCGAAGCGAACGTGCCGTTCTTTACAATATCGGGCTCGGATTTCGTCGAAATGTTCGTCGGCGTCGGCGCTTCACGGGTGCGCGACATGTTCGAGCAAGCCAAGAAAAACGCTCCGTGCATCATCTTCATCGATGAAATCGATGCGGTTGGGCGGCATCGCGGCGCAGGCCTTGGCGGCGGCAACGACGAGCGCGAACAGACGCTCAACCAGCTCCTGGTCGAAATGGATGGGTTCGAGACAAACGAGGGCGTGATCCTGATCGCGGCCACCAATCGGCCCGATGTGCTCGATCCCGCTCTGTTGCGTCCGGGCCGCTTTGATCGCCAGGTGGTTGTGCCCAATCCCGATATCGTCGGGCGCGAACAGATCCTCAAGGTTCATATGCGCAATGTGCCATTGGCGCCGGATGTCGATGCCAAGCTGATCGCGCGCGGCACGCCCGGTTTTTCGGGCGCCGATCTGGCAAACCTGGTGAACGAGGCAGCACTGCTCGCGGCGCGTCGCAACAAGCGCATGGTCACCCAGCACGAGTTCGAGGATGCCAAGGACAAGGTGATGATGGGGGCCGAGCGCAAGTCCATGGCGATGTCGGAGGAAGAGAAGCAGCTCACCGCCTATCACGAGGCGGGCCATGCCATCGTGGCGCTCAATGTTCCCGCCGCCGACCCGGTGCACAAGGCGACCATCATTCCGCGCGGGCGAGCGCTCGGCATGGTGATGCAGCTGCCGGAGGGCGATCGCTATTCGATGAAGTTCAAGCAGATGACGTCCCGGCTTGCCATCATGATGGGCGGCCGCGTGGCGGAGGAGCTTATTTTCGGCGAGGAGAACGTAACCTCGGGCGCACAGTCGGACATCGAACAAGCCACCAAGCTTGCCCGGGCCATGGTCACCCGCTGGGGGTATTCAAAGGAACTCGGCACGGTGACCTATGGCGACAATCAGGAGGAAATTTTCCTCGGCCATTCAGTGACACGGAATCAGAACGTTTCGGAAGCTACCTCGCAGAAGATCGATGCGGAGATCAGGAAGATCGTCGAGGCCGGACATGCTATGGCGACGAAGATTCTAAAGACCAAGCAGAAGGATCTGGAGTCGCTGGCGAGGGGGCTGCTCGAGTTCGAGACGCTCTCCGGAGACGAGATCAAGGACCTTCTCAATGGCAAGCGGCCGAACCGCGATACCTCAGCGCCTCCTTCGGCAGGGGAGGCGGTTTCATCGGTGCCGGCAACCGGGAAAACCGGCGGGCGGCGCAAGAGTTCGGGCGATATGGAACCCCAACCTCAGGCGTGAAGGCCGGCTGGCGGACAAGCGAGGGTTTCAGCGTCGCCTGATATGGAGAGCGCAGGCCCGGTAAACTCAACGCCGCATTCGGTGCCCTTGCTCCAGCGCAAGACAATCGGAAACCTCAAGTCCAGGGATGCGATCTCAAGGGTGCCTTTCAGGGGCAATATGCTTTCGTGCAGAAGGTCAAGCCTTGCACCTGTGGCGCTCAGATCCATGACCTGACAGGAGAGGCCCGCGCTTCGACTGGCAAGGCAGAAACGGCCGCCCCTTTGAACGCGGTAGCGCGGCGAGCAGCGCCGTTCCATAAGGTGTCCTGACCCTCTCTTTGCGCTGTCATTTTGCGCACGGACGGAAAAATCGCAAGCTCGTGCCCTGCGGCTGGATAACCATTCGTTAACGAAATTGCACGTCTGCCGGCACCATGACCTAAAACTGCACGCTTGCGGGAGCTCTTAACCATTCGCTTCGCCTAGTGGAACCTCTGCCGCCCAGCGCAATCTGGCGCTCATGTATTTCGATGGCCGAGGAGTGGCGAAGGACTACGTGCAGGCGCACGAGTGGATCAGTCTCGCTGCGGCCGCAGGAGATGCGCAAGCTCTCAAGACCCAAGAACTCGCCGCTGCGAAAATGTCTTCCGCGCAAGTTACGGCGTCTGTAAAAATGGCCAAGGACTGGGTGCAGGCCAAGGCACAGGAGGAGGCCACGAGGTGCCAGATTTCAAACTCAGAGTGCAACTGAGCCGTTGCTCCCGCTAGGGTGCACGATTTCCGCTCCGGCCTTGAACACGAATTCCGCTATACTCGGAAACTCATATCGAACTCGGAGAAACTTATGGCGCTGAAAATCTATGGCGTTGCCCGATCCCGTACGTCGCGTGTGCTCTGGATGGCCCACGAACTCGGAGTCCCCTATGAGCACGTGCCCGTCATCCAAGCGCGCCGTTTGGCCGACCCGGCCAAGCCAGGTGCCCGTCTCAACACTGCTTCACCCGCATATCTGGCGATCAACCCGAACGGCAAGATACCCTGCATCGATGACGATGGTTTGGTGATGCAGGAATCGTTGGCAATTTCCCTTTACCTTGCCAAAAAGCATGGAGGACCGCTGGCACCTCGCGACCTTGCGGAAGACGGTCTCATGACGATGTGGGCGCTATGGGCTGCCACGGCCTGCGAACCCCACACGGTTCAGATCATTTTTCACCGCGTCGACTATCCCGAAAACAAACGTGATGAAGCTGTCGTGCAAGCCGCGATTTCGGCCTTGGACCGTCCCTTGCAAGTACTGGACGAGAGCTTGAAGAAAGGCGGTGGTTTTCTGGTTGGACAGCGGTTCACGGTTGCAGACTTGAACACAGCCGAAATATTCCGCTATGCCCAACCCGCCCCTGAGCTCCTGAGTGCCTACAAGCATGTGCTTGCGTGGCTTGCCGCATGCCAGGCCCGGCCGGCCCACAAGAAAATGATGGCGCTGCGAAGCTCTGAGCAAGAGTGAGCGCGTGGCTGCAGGATAGACGACCTCTCATGACCCGCTTCTATATTCGGCCGATGGGCCTTCTTGCAGGAGAAGATGCCGATGCTGCGGTGGCGCAAGGCACGGCGGGACGTATCGGCGGAGGGGGAATCGCGTTTGCCCTTGTGGAACTCATCATCCGTGAGGGACCGCGGATCGAGCGTGCGCATCGCAGCTTTCGGGAGGTATCGTCGTCGCGAGAGAGTTCGATAGGGGAAAAACTCGGACTGATTTTGGAACCGCGAACGGCTGTTGCCGGGGTGGACATGACGCAAGCCTCAATCATGGGGATTATCAATGTCACGCCGGACAGCTTCTCCGATGGGGGCGAGGCTGCGAGGAAAGAAGATGCGATCGCCCGGGGCATCGAGTTCGCAAAGGACGGCGCAGCGATCATCGATGTAGGAGGGGAATCGACCCGGCCCGGCTCGGACGGCATATCGATCGATGAGGAGCGCTGCCGCGTCCTCACTGTGATCAGCGAACTCGGCGGCCGGGGCCTTAAGGTGTCGATCGACACGCGCAAACCGCAAATCATGGAAGAGGCGGTGAAGGCCGGCGCAGCCATGATCAATGATGTAACGGCCCTCAGGTTCGACCCTGAAAGCCGCAGGACGGCGGCGAAACTGAAGCGGCCGGTTTGCCTGATGCATGCGCAAGGCGATCCAAAGACCATGCAGAACAATCCCGTCTACGAGGATGTGGTGCTCGACGTGTTTGACGAGCTTCAAGACCTGATCGAGAAAGCGGTGAGCGCCGGCCTACCAAGAGGGCTGCTCCTAGCCGATCCCGGCATCGGCTTCGGCAAGACCTACCGGCATAATCTTGAGATCCTGCAGAAGCTATCGGTGTATCATGGCCTCGGGGTGCCGCTCGTCGTCGGCGCCTCGCGCAAGGCGTTCATCGGCGCGATCACGGGTGAACCGGCCGGGAAGGCCAGGGCGCACGGATCGGTGGGCATGGCGATCGCTGCGGCGGGGCAAGGGGCGCAGATTTTGCGCGTACACGACGTGAAGGCTACCTCCCAGGCACTCAAGGCCTGGCGTGCCGCAACCGAGCCGTCAGCGTTAAGGCTTTAACCCTGGTTGAGCGTTTGGCATAAGGATGGAAGAAGTCGGGGTTAAGATTGACCAGCAGCGAGAGCAGAAATGACGGGTGAGCTTTTTGGTACTGACGGGATTCGCGGCAAGGCGAACGGCTGGCCAATGGATACGGAAACAGTACTCAAAGTTGGCATGGCGGCAGGCAGCATGTTCACCAGGGGCGGCCACAGCCACAGGGTTGTCATCGGAAAGGACACGCGGCTTTCGGGCTACATGATCGAGCAGGCCCTGGCAGCGGGACTGCTCGCGGTCGGCATGGATGTTTTCTTCTTCGGCCCCCTTCCCACCCCGGCGGTGGCAATGCTGACGCGGTCGCTCAGAGCCGATCTGGGGGTGATGATCTCAGCGTCGCACAATCCGTTTCACGACAACGGGATCAAGCTGTTCGGACCGGATGGCTACAAGCTGTCGGACCAGCAGGAAGAGGAGATCGGGCGGCTCGTCAAATCGGGCCCGCGCGATGGGCTGGCGAGCCCGGAGAAGGTCGGACGCGCCAAGAGAATCGAGGATGCCCAGGCGCGCTACATCGAATTCGCCAAGCGCACATTTCCCAAGGACTTGCGGCTTGAGGGTTTGCGCATCGTGATCGATTGCGCAAACGGCGCTGCCTATCGCGTCGTACCGACGGCGCTGTGGGAGCTTGGCGCTGAGGTGATCGTGATCGGCAACGACCCCAACGGCTTCAATATCAACGAAAAGTGCGGCTCGACACATCCTGAAGGGGTCTGCGAGAAGGTGAAGGAAATGCGTGCCGATATCGGCGTTGCGCTCGACGGAGACGCCGACCGGTGCATCATCGTCGACGAGAAGGGAAACATCATCGACGGTGATCAGGTGATGGCGCTCGTGGCCACCACGTGGTCGCAGGCGGGCAAGCTCACTGGAGATGGCGTGGTTGCCACCGTGATGTCAAATCTCGGGTTCGAGCGATATCTCGGCGAACATAAACTCAAGCTGCACCGGACACGGGTGGGAGACCGCTACGTAGTGGAGAAAATGCGGGCGCACGGCTTCAACGTCGGAGGCGAGAAGTCGGGACATATCGTACTATCCGACTTCTCGACCACGGGAGACGGGCTTATCGCGACGCTGCAGGTGCTTGCGGCCGTCAAGGCTTCCAACAAGCCGGTGAGCCAGATCTGCAGATTGTTCACGCCGCTGCCGCAAGTGATGAGGAGTGTCCGTTACAAATCGGGCAAGCCGCTGGAGGCGCCGCAAGTTCGAACGGTGATCAGCGCGATGGAGAAGAAGCTCGGCTCGAGCGGGAGGCTCGTTATTCGGCCGTCGGGCACTGAGCCTTTGATCCGTGTCATGGCCGAGGGAGATGACGAGCTCGTGGTCCGTTCGGCGGTCGAGGAAATTTGCTCGGCACTGGAGGCGGCCGCGTAGCTTCGCCACCTTCCACGAAGCGGGGCAGGGCTCGGCATCGGAAAAGGCCCTCCGCTTGTCACGCTCCCGATGGCCGGGCGGGGGTGATCCAATGGCTCGCACCGCAGTCTCCGCAGCCCTCCCCCTTGTGGGGAGGGAAGCCTGAGCGCAAGCGAAGGCAGGGTGGGGTCTTCCTTCGAGGGGCCTAGGCATCACACGTGTCCAGCCCGCCGATCTTTCATCCGCTTACGGAGCAATACCCCACCCCTGACCCCTCCCCACGAGGGGGAGGGGTGCACACGTCCTGAAGTTTCTCCGCCAAGCCTCTCTCTCCTCGTGGGAGAGCGTGGCAGCACGCCTTCACGATGTTGTGGCAGCCCTTCGCCCTTGGGGAGTGGCCATCGCGTCTGCTGCATTCCTCTCGGTATTGAGCCTTGGGCGGCGCACAACCTTAGACTGAGGATACGGGCAAAAATGGGCGGCAAAAGCGCGATCTGGTTGTTGCCTCCCCACTCGACTCGCGCTGGCTCAGCTCCTATTTAAGGCGCATGCCCCGCAATCGACCGGCCATACCGGCGTTCATCGCGCCCCAGATGCCTATGCTCTCGGCCGAGCCGCCCGCGGGCGAGGGCTGGATTCACGAGATCAAGCACGACGGTTTCCGAACGCTCGTCCGCATCCATGGGGCGGACATTCGCGCCTTCAGCCGTGGCGGCCATGACTGGAGCGAGAAATATCCCAGCGTGATTGTGGCGTGCCGCAGACTTCAGTGCCGGTCGGCGCTGATCGACGGCGAGGTCATTGTCCAGAGGCGGAACGGCATTGCCGACTTCGAGGCCCTGCGTGCTGCAATGGAGCACGAGCCGCACCGGCTGTTGATGTTCGCCTTCGACCTTCTGTTCCTCGATGGCCGCGACCTGCGGCGTGAGCCTTTGTGGAAGCGGCGGGAGAAGTTGCGCCAGCTCATCCCGTTCGATCCGCAAGCGGCTCTCCAGTTCAATGACCATTATGAGGGCGATGGGGCGGTGCTGTTCAAACAGGCCTGCGCCATGGGGCTGGAGGGGATCGTCTCCAAGCGCGCGCTCAGTCCTTACAAGAGCGGGCCCTCCAAGTTCTGGCTCAAGACCAAGAACGTGGTGGAAAGCGAGCTGATCCTGCTCGGGACCGACTACGACAAGGGCGGGAAGCAGATTGCCTACCTCGGAGAGAGTCAAGGAAGAGACATACGCTACGCGGGAACTGCCTTCCTCACGCTTACGGGAGGCGCACGCGAAAGGCTGCAGAGCCGAATGAGGCGTCTTGCATCAACAAAGGCGCCGGTCTGGGTGAGTCAGGCTCGCCAGCCGTCGTGGCTCAAGCCCGAGCTTCGTGTGCGCGTTCGCCACCTGCAGGGCGGCGATACATTGAGACATGCAACAGTGCTCGGCCTGTCGAAAGCGGGCTGATCCAACTAGATTTTCACCCTCGTTGCACAGGGCCGGCTATTCATGGACCGTGTTCTCGTCGCTAACTTCCCTGCAGTGAGATGAGACGACCCAATCTCCTGGTCATCGTGGTGGACGATCTGCGCTACGACGAGTTCGGCGCGGGCGGGCATCCCTACATGAAGACCCCGCACATCGACCGCCTGGCTGCCGAAGGGGTGCTCTTCGAGCGTGCCTTTCACACCACGCCGATCTGCTCTCCGAACCGCGCCTCGATTATGACCGGCCAGTATGCGAGCCGCCACGGGATCATCGACAATGTGGCGCGAGACGCGATGAGCCACCGACTGCAGAACTACCACCTCGAGCTGCAGAAACTTGGCTACCTGACAGCTCACATCGGCAAATGGCACATGGGCAACGACGGCATGCCACGGCCCGGCTACGACAAGTGGGTGAGCTATGACGGACATGGGCAGATCGTTAACCCGCGACTGAACCATGACGGCACGTATGTGCAGCACACCGGCTACGTTACCGATCTCACGAATTCCATGGCAGTGGAGTTTATCGACCGAAAGCATGAACGGCCGTGGTCGCTCTTCCTCGCACACAAGGCAGTGCATCCGGATGCACATCAAGCTTCGGACGGTACGCTCGACATGACGCGCTTCGGTGGATATATCGCCGCCGAGCGCCATAGGGACCTCTACCGGGACGACGTCTTCCCGAAGAAACCGAACATGCTTTCACTCAACGAGGTGGCGAAGGCTAAGCCCGCGTGGATCGAAGCATTCGAGCTCAAGAAGAACGAGCGGTCACGTACGGTGCTGGCAGCGATCGGCGCCGGTACGCAGGAGGAGATCCGTCAACGGGCGCGGATGATGGCGGCGGTTGATGAAGGTGTCGGCATGATCCTGGATACGCTGCACCGCGGCGGCCAGCTCGACGATACGGTCATCCTTTTTCTCGGCGACAACGGCTACTTCTTCGGCGAGCACGGCCTCGGCCCCGAGCGGCGATTTGCCTACGAGGAGGGCATCAGATCGCCGTTCCTGTTGCGCTATCCACGGAAGACGAAGGCCGGTTCGCGGCTCAAGCACCTCGTCATCCTGCAGGACATCGCACCGACGCTGCTTGCGCTGGCCGGCGGGAAACCGGGGCCTCAGATCCAGGGGCGCTCGCTTTTGCCTCTGTTGGCAGGCAAGCATTCCGGTTGGCGAAGTTCAATTCTCATCGAATATTGGGCCGAGAACGCGCTGCCTTGGCTCGTGGGTATGAGCTACAAAGCTGTTCGAACCGATCGCCACAAACTGATCCACTGGGTGAATCGTGGGCGGAAGGGCGAGCTTGACGAACTCTACGACCTGGATAGGGATCCGTTTGAGCTGAAGAATCAGATCGCAAGCCGTGCGCATGCCCATATCCGGGAAAAGCTGCGGCGCGAGTTGAAGCGGCTGGCAGTCGAAGCGCTCGGTCTATGAGTTTATGAAGAGCAACAGCAGCGCGGTAGCTCTAATATCGAGGGCCATGACACTTCAGTTGCAGAGGCATATTGCAGCTACCGTTCAATGCCCCGGATGGTTGCGGAACAACCGTGCCATCAGAGGATGAGGGGTCGGGGATGACGGGAAGCAACTCGAACGATAAGGACAAACAGAGGTCGGGCGCACATCGGTCATCTCGGTTGGGAAGCAGTGGCAATGCCGACTACGTTCCGCAACGCAATTTTGAGGGATATGGATCGACGCCGCCCGATCCACGCTGGCCAAACAATGCCCGCGTTGCGGTAAATTTCGTGATCAACTACGAGGAGGGTGCCGAATACAGCATTCTGGAGGGCGATGCCCATGGCGAGGTGCTGCTTTGCGATGTTGCGCCTTCCGAGGCGTTACCCGGTTTGAGGTCCCGCAACGTCGAGTCACTTTATGAATACGGCTCAAGGGTGGGTGTGTGGCGGCTATTGAGACTGTTTGCACAAAGAGGAATATCTCCCACCTTCTATGCTGTCGGACGTGCTTTGGAATTGAATCCAGTCTTGGGCGAAAAGATCGCCGAAGCCAAATGCGATACAGTCTGTCATGGCTGGCGCTGGATCGACTACCAATTCGTCGATGCAGAAATCGAGCGCGAGCATATTGCCTTGGCAGTTGAGGCTATCGAGCGACTTACCGGCTCGCGTCCGCTGGGTTGGTATACGGGTCGGCCGAGCCTCAATACTCGCCGCTTGATCGTCGAGCACGGGGGCTTTCTGTTCGACAGCGACGATTATAACGACGATCTGCCGTATTGGGTCGATGTGGGAGGCCGCAGCCACCTCATCATCCCTCACAGTTTCGACAGCAACGATAGCAGGTTCGCGCGCGGCTCGGGCCTGGAGACCGCCGAGCAGTTTTTTGCCTATCTGCGAGACGGATTCGATTGGCTCTATGCCGAAGGGGCCGACCATCCAAAGATGATGACCGTGTCGCTCCACTGCCGACTCGTAGCTCGACCTGGTCGGATCGTGGGCCTTGCCCGCTTCCTCGATTACGTGCTCAGTCACGATCGCGTCTGGGTTTGTCAGCGTACGGAGATTGCCCGCCACTGGCATCGAACGCACTCTCCTCAAAGCAAGTAACCGGGCATCAATGCTTTACCCGTCCGGCCGACTGGACCAAAGCGATGCCCAGCAGGATGAAGGCCAGGCCTGCGAAAGCTGAAGAAGGCAGACGCTCGTCGAGAAAAATCCAGCCCATGAGCACCGCAAGCAACGGAATGAGATAATTGATCATCGATGCAAAGCCGGCACCCGACGATTTGATCAGCAGAAAATAGAGGACGGTTGCCAGCGCCGTGTTGAAGAGGCCCAAGATCAGGAGTGCAACCAGACTATCCGCAGCAGGCGTCTTCATTCCCGAGGGATCGACGCTGAAGGCGAGGAGTAGCCCGATCACACCGGCGATGACCAGAGCAGCGGTGGCGGTTTCAAGTGCTCCCTTCGTCTTGATGCGCCTCGTTATGATGCTTTGAATGCTATAGCAGACCGCCCCGGCGATCACCGCCAGCTCGCCCCAAACATGGGGACCTCGGGGTTGGGCGTTGAAGATGCCGGAGGAGGGAGCAAGGAGGATTACGACGCCCAAGAAGCCCAGCAGAAAACCAGACAGGCGGGCAAAGTTGAGCGGTTCCTCCGGCAGAAAGAAATGGGCGAGCACCGCAACGCCAAGCGGCATCACTGCCATGAGTATGCCGGAGAGGCCTGAGGGAATGTGCTTGATGCCCCAGCTGATGAGCAAAAAGGGTATCACATTGCCGACAACGGCGATGGCGAGAAAACTCAGCCACGAGCGCACATCGTAGGAAAACCTCGCACCAATCGAAAAGAGGACGGTGAGCAGCGTTGCGCCAGCGACGGCAAGACGCAACGCCATGACCCAAACGGGCGAAATCGATTCGACGGCCAGCTTGAGCAATGCAAAGGAGCTGCCCCAGAGAGCAACGACCGAGATGAGCAGGAACCATTTACGCAAGCCTTGAGCTCCGATTCGCTGCCCGTCCTATTCAAATTGGCACAGCGGGACCTGCACAATTTAGCAATCGCTAACCAACAGCTCAAACTCCCCTGAACTCGCCGCAAGATGCCGGTAATCTCGAAGCGGAGGCAAAAGCGGTGGAGTTTTCGATGATTGGCGCAAGAGTCGGGATCCGCGGAGCAGTGTGTGCGGGGATAGCCTTATGGCTGCTCGGCGGGACTGTGATCGCGGCGGATGACGATTGGGAGACGATCCCGGCACCGGAAGCCTCCAGCCCGTTCTACCTGCGGGGCGATATCGGCTGGTCATTCCTTACAGGGAGTTCAGGGGAGGACGATGCGCTGACGATCGGAGCCGGCGTTGGCTATCAGTGGTGGAACGACATTTTGCGCAGCGATGTGCGAGTGGACTGGTCGGGCAACTACGACACGACGATCACCGACCTCGATGCAACGACATTGCTGGGCAACACCTATATCGACATTCCGCTCGACCTCACATTCACACCCTATGCCGGCGCGGGCCTCGGCTGGGGGTGGGTCGATCGTGATGTTGGCGGCGATGATTCGGGGTTTACCTACAGTCTCATGGGAGGTGCAATCTTCAACCTCTCCGACAATATGGCGCTCGATGCGGGCTATCGGTTCCGTGACATTCACCTGGATGGACCGGATTTCACCGATCACTCGATCACGGCGGGAGCGCTATTCTCATTCTGAACGCTGCAATCGCGCATGCGTTTGATCAGGCGGCGGTGAAGCAATTCACCGCCGCTCTCTTTTGCATCCAATGCTGAACGGCGGGCAACGGCAATAACAAAAGTGCGTGCTTGCCAGCATACGCGACCGCGCTTATAAGCGCTTCCGGGCTACCCCTCCCCAACGAGGGGCGTCCATCTGGAAGGATGGTTTCCATGACGATGACAAAACGACCGGCCCGGCGCCCGGCCAGGCCTTTTTTCTCCTCCGGCCCTTGCGCCAAAATTCCCGGCTGGTCTCCCAAACTTCTGCAAAATGCTCTCACCGGCCGATCGCACCGCTCGCAGGAGTGCAAGGCGCGACTGAAACAGGCGCTCGCACTTACGCGAGACGTGCTGGAGGTTCCGCCGGGGCACCTGATCGGACTTGTCCCGGCTTCCGACACGGGGGCGGTCGAACTGGCGCTGTGGACGATGCTCGGAGCACGCGGTGTGGATATGCTGGCGTGGGAGAGTTTCGGACAAAGCTGGGTTAGCGATGTCCGCAAGCAGCTCAAGCTTGAAGATGTGCGAGTTATCGATGCGCCTTATGGGGAGCTGCCGGACTTGGCGCGCGTCGATCCCAATCGGGACTGCGTGTTCACCTGGAACGGCACGACATCGGGCGTGCGAGTACCCGATGCGGAGTGGATATCGGCGGATCGCAAGGGTCTTGCCATATGCGATGCCACATCCGCTGTGTTCGCCCAGCGGGTCGATTTTTCGAAGCTCGATGTCGTTACATTCTCCTGGCAAAAAGTTTTGGGCGGCGAGGCAGCACATGGGATGATCGTTCTGTCGCCGAAAGCGATCGAAAGGCTCGAAAGTTATACGCCGCCTTGGCCGCTGCCCAAGATTCTCCGGGTGACAACAGGAGGAAAAGTCAACCGCGCCCTGTTCGACGGCGAGACCATCAATACACCATCGATGCTGTGTGTGGAGGACTGGATCGCGGCGCTCGGCTGGGCGAAGAGCATCGGCGGGCTCAGAGAGCTGATCCGCCGGGCCGACGCCAACGCGAGGGCCTTGAGCGACTGGGTGGAGCGCAGGGAGTGGGTTGAACACCTGGCACGGGATCCAAAATCACGGTCAAACACATCCGTGTGCCTTACCCTCAACCATGGCGAATCGATCGCTAAAGGAATTGCAAAGCTTTTAAGCGAAGAGGGAGTAGCGCAAGACATCGGAGCGCACCGCGATTCGCCCCCGGGGCTGCGCATCTGGTGCGGATCGACGGTCGAGCGCGAAGACATTGAGGCGCTGCTGCCCTGGCTCGATTGGGCGCATGACGCGCTTGTCGAATCGACACGCGCCTTGGAAAAACGAGGTTGAGAGATGGTCCCGCGCGTACTCATATCCGACAGACTCAGCGAAACCGCGGTGGACATACTGAAGCATCGCGGCATCAAGGTTACCTATGAGCCCGACCTCGGCAAGGAGAAGGATGCGTTGCGGGCGGCGATCAAGGAATATGATGGGCTGGCGGTGCGCTCGCAAAGCAAGGTGACGGCAAAGCTCATCGAGGCTGCGCCGCATCTCAAGGTTATCGGCCGCGCCGGCATCGGGATCGACAACATCGACCTTGTGGAAGCCACTGCGCGCGGCATCATCGTGATGAACACGCCCTACGGCAACGCTGTGACCACCGCGGAGCACGCGATAGCGATGATGATGGCACTTGCCCGTCAAATTCCGGCGGCGGACCAGTCGACGCAAGCCGGCAAATGGGAGAAGAACCGCTTCATGGGGGTGGAGCTTCTCAACAAGACGCTTGGAATCATCGGCTGCGGCAACATCGGCTCGATCGTCGCCGATCGGGCGCGCGGCCTGAAGATGAAGGTGATTGCCTACGACCCGTTTCTTTCAGACGAGCGGGCGATGGAAGTCGGTGTTGAGAAAGTGGAGCTCGACGATCTGTTCCGGCGAGCAAACTTCGTCACACTGCATACGCCGTTGACGGACAAGACGAGAAACATCATCGATCGCCGCGCCATCGCTCTCATGCGGCGGGGTGTGCACATCATCAATTGCGCCAGGGGCGGGCTGATCGTGGAGAGAGACCTGAAAGAGAGCCTCGATTCCGGGCATGTGGCCGGTGCGGCGCTCGATGTCTTCGAGGTGGAGCCGGCGAAGGAACACCCGCTGTTCGGGCATCCAAGCGTCATCTGCACACCGCATGTCGGAGCCTCGACGAGCGAGGCGCAGGAGAAAGTCGCCATCCAAATCGCCGAACAGATGGCCGACTATCTCATTACCGGTGCGGTAACGAATGCGCTCAACATGCCATCGATCACCGCGGACGAAGCGCCGCGGCTCAAACCTTATATCGTTCTGGCTGAGAAGCTCGGGTCGTTCGCCGGACAGCTCACTGAAACGCCGATCAAGGCGGTGGGCATTGAATATGCGGGAGGAGCGGGGGAGATGAACACCCGCGCGCTCACTTCGGCACTGCTTGCAGGCCTGCTCAAGCCGATGCTCGGAGCCGTGAACATGGTGAGTGCACCCGTGGTGGCGCGCGAGCGCGGCATACATGTCGATGAAACGCGGCAGACATCGCGCGGCATCTATGACAGCTATGTCCGGTTAACGGTGAAAGCCGAGGGTTTCGAGCGCTCCGTGGCAGGAACCGTTTTCTCCGATGGAAAGCCGCGGATCATACAAATAAAGGGCATAAACCTCGAAGCTGAATTCGGTCAGCACATGCTGTATGTGACCAATGCCGACAAGCCCGGATTCATCGGGGCGCTCGGGATGGTGCTTGGCGATGCAGGCGTGAATATCGCCTCGTTTCACCTGGGACGCCAGACGCGCGGGGGAGATGCAATTGCGCTTGTCGAAATCGACGAGGCAATTCCCGGTAAGGTCCTCACCACGGTGCAGGGATTGCCGAATGTGCGCCAGGCCAAACCGCTCGTGTTCTAGCCATGAAGACAATCAACTCGCTGCTCGTGGCCAATCGCGGAGAGATCGCGATAAGGGTTTTTCGAGCGGCGAGCGAGCTGGGCTTGCGCACGGTGGCGATCTATTCAAACGAGGATCGATTTTCGCTCCACCGGTTCAAGGCGGACGAGAGCTACCTCGTGGGCGAGGGAAAGGGACCGGTTGAAGCCTACCTCGACAGCGAAGACGTGATCCGAATCGCTCTCGATGCGGAGGTCGATGCCATTCACCCTGGCTATGGCTTCCTTTCGGAGACTCCGCAGTTCGCCGAGGCTTGCGGCAAGGCTGGGCTTACCTTTATCGGACCACCGCCTGAGGCGCTGCGTCTCCTGGGCAACAAGATTGCCGCACGGGCGCTGGCGCTTAGGGCAGGCGTGCCGACGATGCCGGCTTCAGGACCTTTGCCGAGGGATCAATCGGCAACCAGAAAGATCGCACGCGAGATCGGTTACCCGCTGATGCTCAAGGCAAGCTGGGGCGGGGGTGGACGCGGCATGCGCATCATCGAGAAGGAAGCGGAGCTGTGCAACAGCATCGAGGCAGCGAGAGCCGAGGCGCGGGCGGCATTCGGCAACGATGAAGTCTATCTCGAAAAGCTGCTCGAGCGAGCCTGGCATGTCGAGGTGCAATTGCTCGGCGATCAATACGGCAATATTTGCCATTTGTTCGAGCGAGATTGCTCGGTGCAGCGGCGAAACCAAAAGGTCGTGGAGCGGGCGCCCGCTCCCTATCTAAGCGAGGCTCAGAGAAAGGACCTGCATGACGCCGCGCTGCGACTGGCAAAGGCCGCCAACTATGTCAACGCCGGAACCGCGGAGTTTCTGGTCGACCGGAGCAGCGGCAAGTTTTACTTCATCGAGGTCAATCCGCGCATCCAGGTGGAGCACACTGTCACGGAGGTCGTTACCGGCATCGACATCGTGAAGGCGCAAATTCGCATCGCCATGGGGGCGAGACTGGGCACGAGAGAATCGGGTGTGCCGCCGCAGGACAAGGTGAAACTCAACGGGCATGCGCTGCAGTGCCGGATCACCACCGAAGATCCCCTCAACAACTTCATTCCCGACTACGGACGGATCAAGGCCTATCGCGGAGCCACGGGGTTCGGCATCAGGCTCGACGGCGGCACCGCCTATTCGGGCGCGCTGGTGACGCGTTACTACGACTCGCTGCTGGAGAAGGTCACCGCCTGGGCACCGACACCCGAGGAAGCCGTGCGCAGGATGGACAGGGCGCTAAAGGAGTTCCGCATCCGCGGCGTTTCAACGAATCTGCAGTTCCTGGAGGGGTTGATCGCGCATCCGAAATTCCTGGCGGGGGACTATACGACACGGTTCATCGATGACACTCCGGAGCTTTTCGACCTGCCGCAAAGGCGCGACCGCGCTACCAAGATCCTGGCCTTCATTGCCGATGTGCTGATCAACCGGAAGCCGGAGTTCAAGGGGCGGCGACGAACCGAGCGCAACCGGCCGCCGCGGGCTCCCGACATGCGCGGCATCGTGCCCATGCCGGGACTGAAGCAAATGCTCGAAAAAGAGGGACCACAGGCGGTTGCCGATTGGATGAAGGCGCAAAAACGGCTCCTTATCACCGACACCACGATGCGCGATGCGCATCAGTCGCTGCTGGCGACGCGATTTCGGACCTACGATATCGCCAGGGTGGCGCCGGCCTATGCGGTGATGCTGCCGGAACTCTTCTCGGTCGAGTGCTGGGGCGGAGCGACGTTCGATGTCGCCATGCGATTTCTGAAGGAATGCCCGTGGGACCGGCTGGCGAAGCTCAGGCAGGCAATGCCCAATCACCTGCTGCAGATGCTGCTGCGATCGGCCAACGCCGTCGGCTATACGAACTATCCGGACAATGTGGTGGAATATTTCGTCAAGCAGGCGGCGAGGGAAGGGATTGACGTGTTCCGCGTCTTCGACTCGCTCAATTGGGTCGAAAACATGAAAGTGGCAATGAATGCTGTGCTTGAATCGAACCGGATCCTGGAAGGGGCGATCTGCTACACCGGCGACCTGCTCGACCCGAAGAGGCCGAAATACAACATCGACTACTACGTGAAAACGGCCAAGGAGATCGAGCGCGCGGGAGCTCATATCCTGGGCATCAAAGACATGGCGGGGCTTCTCAAGCCGCAAGCGGCGAGGCTGCTCATCAAGGCGCTCAAGAGCGAGATCCAAATTCCGATCCATCTCCACACGCACGATACGAGCGGCATTTCCGCCGCCACCGTGCTCGCGGCGGCGGATGAGGGAGTGGATGCGATCGATGCAGCCATGGATTCGATGAGCGGGTTCACATCGCAGCCGCCACTCGGCTCGATTGCTGCCGCACTCGCTCACAGCGATCGCGCAACCGGTTTCGACGCGGACGCGCTGGAGACGATCTCGGAATATTGGCGTCACGTGAGAGAGCTTTACGAGGGCTTCGAAAGCGATATGCGGGCGGGAACGTCGGATGTCTATGTGCACGAGATGCCTGGTGGACAATATACGAATCTGCGCGAGCAGGCTCGCTCGCTCGGTATCGAGGACCGATGGCATGAGGTATCGCGGGCCTACGCGGAGGTGAACAGGCTTTTCGGCGATATCATCAAGGTCACACCGTCTTCAAAAGTGGTGGGAGACATGGCTTTGATGATGGTCACCGGCAATCTGTCGGCGGAGGACGTGCTCGATCCAAACAAGCAAATTGCTTTTCCGGACTCGGTCATATCGCTGTTTCGAGGGGAGATCGGCCAGCCCTATGGCGGGTTTCCGCCGGAGCTGCAGAGGAAGGTGCTCAAGGATGAGCAGCCCATTACGGTGCGCCCGGGAGCGTTAATGAAGGCTGCCGATCTCAAGGCGGATCGGAAAGCAGCCGAAGAGAAGGCGGGACGGAAAATCACCGACAGCGAGCTTGCCTCATACCTCATGTACCCGCAGCTCTTCATCGAGTTTGCGAAAACGCAGGCGGAGTACAGCGACCTGTCGATCCTGCCGACGAATGTCTTCTTTTACGGCATGCTGCCGCAAGAGGAGTTTGCCATCGAGATCGACAAGGGCAAGACGCTGCTGCTCAGCTATTCGGCGGTGAGCGAGCCCGATGAGGAAGGAATGGTGACGGTCTATTTCGAACTCAATGGCCAGCCGAGACCGGTGAGAGTTGCAGACCAATCCAGAAAGCCGCGGAAGGCGATGCGACCGAAGGCCGATTCGGGGAACAGCACGCATTTAGGATCGCCAATGCCGGGACTGGTCGTTTCGATTGCGGTGAAACCAGGCGACAGAGTGCAGAGGGGGGATGTCATTCTCAATCTGGAGGCAATGAAGATGCAGACGGCAGTGATCAGCGAACAGGCCGGTGTGGTGAAGGAACTGCCGGTCGGAATCGGTGCGCAGGTCGATGCAAAGGATCTGCTGGCGGTGATCGAGTAGCTCCGGACGACGTCATACGCGGACTTGATCCGCGTATCCGTTACCGCTGCGAGGAGAGATTGCCGGGTTGATCCCCGGATCAAGTCCGGGGCGACCATGGCGTCCTTGCGATAACTAAGCGTGATCCTTTTCCAGGGGAGAGGACTCGAGGGCAGACTTCGATTCAGGCATGGACTCAGGTTCGGGCGGAATGTCCGGGAAGACGCGAACGTTCTTCAATTCGACATAGACCTGCGTGCCCGGCTGAAGGGGGAGCTGGCTGCTTTCATCCTTGGTCAGCTCAGCGCTCAAGAGACTGCCATCGTCAACACGTTCGAGCTCGAGCTGCACCAGCGGTCCGGCGGAATTCACGTGCTTGATGACAGCCGCAATTCCCGACGCACCGTTGGGCTCGGCGCGCACCTTGACTTCATGCGGCCGGACATAGGCAACCGCGGGGGCATCCTTAACGGCTGCATGTTCGGGTACATGAAACACGGTATCGCCCAGGCGCAGTCGGCCACGCCGGATGCGTCCGTGAAACAGGTTGACGTTGCCGAGGAAGTCATAGACGAACGGAGTGGCCGGCTGGTCATAAACCTCGTCCGGCGTGCCGATCTGCTCGATGTGGGCCTGATTCATCACGGCTACGCGGTCGGCAAGTTCGAAGGCTTCCTCCTGATCGTGCGTTACGAAAATGCTGGTGACATGAATTTCCTCATGCAGTCGACGCAGCCATTTGCGAAGCTCCTGTCGTACCTTTGCATCGAGTGCGCCAAACGGCTCATCGAGCAAAAGAACAGTAGGCTGGGCCGCCAGGGCGCGTGCCAGTGCCACACGTTGCCTCTGGCCGCCCGAAAGCTGGCTCGGGTAACGGCTCTGAAGACCCTCCAGGCGAATCAATTGCATGAGTTCACCCACGCGCTCGCGAATTTTGGCTTTCGGCACTTTGCGCACACGCAGGCCGTAGCCGATGTTGTCGGCCACGGTCATATGGCGAAAGAGAGCATAGTGCTGGAAAACGAAACCGACCTTGCGATCGCGAGCCGAATAGTGGGTTATGTCTTCGCCCTGGTGGATCACGCTCCCCGAATCGGGGATCTCTAGCCCTGCAATAATGCGCAACAGGGTGGTCTTTCCCGAGCCGGAAGGGCCAAGCAAAGCAACCAGAGTGCCGTCGGGAACCTCGAGACTGACATTATCAAGGGCAGCGAAGCTGCCGAAGGTTTTGAAGATGTTCTGGATAAGGATGCTCATGCCCGTGCTTCTTCCTGCTTCTGTCTTCCGTCCCCGACGGGAAGCTTTCTCTCCAGCCTGATTTTTGCAATCAGGGTAATGATCGCCACCAAGGTCAACAGAGACGCGACTGCAAAGGAGCCGGGGAGATTGTACTCCTGAAAAAGCTTTTCGATGCGCAAGGGCATAGTGTCGGTCTGACCGGCGATGTGGCCGGACACTACATAAACGGCACCAAATTCTCCCATGGCCCGAGCGTTGCAGAGAATGACGCCGTAAACCAATCCCCACTTTATGTTCGGCACGGTGACCTGCCAAAACATTTGCCAGCCACTGGCTCCGAGACTGATCGCCGCCAATTCTTCTTCCACTCCCACTGCTTCCATGACCGGAATGAGCTCCCGGGCCACAAAGGGAAAGGTGATGAAGGCAGTGGCGATGATCAACCCCGGAACCGCGAAAATGATCTTCAGACTTTGATTGTGGGGCCAGATATCAAAATATTGCTGCAGGAAAAAGGCGACGCCGAAGACGATCAGGCTTCCCGCCAGCACGACGAGCACAGGCCGATCCCACAAGCCTCGCCGCTCCGTGGCCCTGATCGGCCGAAACAGAAAGAACAGCAAGACGAACGCGCCGGCGGCGAGGATCGACATGAGATAGGGCATGATCGCGTAGCCGTCGCGACGCAGGAAGGGCCCAAAGTATCCTTGCAAACCGAATATGAGCACGAACATCAATCCGGCGACCACGGGCGACACCGAGAAGGGGAGATCGATGAGCGCGGTGAGCAAGGTTCGTCCGCGAAAATCAAACCGCGCGATCGCCCACGCGGCGGCAATGCCGAAGATCAAGTTGGCCAGCAGCGCGACCGGCGCGACGATGAGCGTCAGCTTGATGGCGTGAAGGGTATCGGGATCGTCGAACAGGTTGCTCCAATAGGCAGCAAGGCCATCGCTGAGGGCTTGCGCAAATATGTTGACAACAGGAACAACCACCAAAAGGGCGACGACGGCGATCGCCAGACCAATCAGGCCCCAGCGCACCCATGCCGGATCCTCCTGGGCTCTGCGCACCTGCGCGGACCCAACCGTCTTGGGAACGGCCACGGCAACGTCAGCGTTCATGGCGCGTGCTCCAACGTTCCGCCAAATTGATCACCACCAACATGGCGAAGGAAATAACGAGCAGGACGACAGCGATAGCGGTCGCCTCGCCATAGGCAAACTCCTCCAAGCGGGCGACGATCAAGATCGGGGCGATTTCCGTCTTGTAAGGCATGTTGCCGGAGACGAACACCACCGAGCCGTATTCGCCGACACCACGGGCGAAAGCCAAGGCAAAGCCGGTAATCAGCGCGGGATAAAGCGAGGGAAGAATAACGTTGCGAAAGGTCTGCGCGCGGGTTGCACCGAGCAGGGCGGACGCTTCCTCCGACTCGGGATCGAGATCCTCGAGGACCGGCTGGACAGTTCTCACCACGAAGGGGAGTCCGACGAAGATCAACACCAAAACGATGGCGAAGCGGCTGTAGGCACCGTGAATTCCCAAAGGGACGAGGTATTGTCCGAGCCAGCCATTCTCAACGTAAAGGGCGGAATACACCAACCCTCCAACCGCAGTCGGCAAAGCCAAGGGCAGATCGACGAGGGAATCGACGAGCTTTCTGCCGGGAAAGCTGTAGCGAACCAGCACCCAGGCGAGCAGAAGCCCCAAAACCAAGTTCGCCAGGGCGGCAATAAAGGCTGCACCGAAGGTGAGGAAATAGGCAGCGCGCGCCCGTTCCGTCCACACGGCGGCCAAGAATTCCTCAAAGGAGAGGGTTGCGGTCTTGAGGAACACCGCGGCAATCGGAAGTATCACCAGAATGCTCAAATAAAAAACCGTATACCCCAGCGAGAGCGAGAATCCCGGGAGCACGCGTCGGGTGGAGATCGCCATATCTGCCCTGTTAGACAAAAGGTCCCCCCGCGGACCGGACAGCCGGCGGCGCGGAGAAGACCATCATTCAATATATTAGCACGATTTCCCTGGTGCGATTAGCCTTCGGGCTTGTAGATGGTATCGAATACACCGCCGTCACCGATGAATTGCTTGTGGGCATCTTCAAAGTCCTTGGCGATTTCCGTGACCTGGAACAATTTGATATCGGGGAAAGTGGCCGCGTGTTTTTTCAAGATGGCATCATTGCCGGGCCGGTAAAAGTGATTGGCGATGATCTCCTGTCCTTCGTCGGTGTAGAGAAAATTCAAATAGGCTTCGGCGGCGGCGCGCGTCCCCTTGCGGTCGACATTGTCATCCACGATGGCGACGTGCGGTTCGGCGCGAATGCTGATTGGCGGATAGACGATCTCCAGATCGCCCTTGGCCTCGCGCACCTCCAATTGCGCTTCATTCTCCCAGGCGAGATGAACATCTCCCATCCCTCTTTGAACAAAAGTCGTGGTTGCGCCACGTGCGCCTGAATCGAGCACCGGAACCTGCTTGTAGAGCTTCGTTACGTATGCGACAGCCTGGTCAGGTGTGCCGCCACGCAACACCACGGAGCCCCAGGCGCTGAAGAAGCTCAGATAGCCGTTTCCGGATGTTTTAGGATTTGGGGTAATGATCTGGACGTCCGGCTTTACCAGATCGCCCCAGTCTTTGATTCCCTTGGGGTTGCCCTTGCGAACGACAAAGACAATGGTCGAATAGTAAGGAAGTGATCGGTTCGGCAGACGGTCAATCCAACCTTCCTTGATCAGCCCGACCTTGCTGATGGCGTTGGTGTCGATGATCGAGGCAAGCGTCACGACATCGGCATCGAGCCCGTCGATCACGGCACGGGCCTGGCTGCTCGAGCCGCCATGCGATTGCTTGATGGTCAGCGTGTTCGCTGTCTCCTTCTCATAGAGCGGGATGAAATGCTCGTTGAGGTCGCGCCACAGTTCCCGCGTGGGGTCGTAGGAAACGTTGAGCAGTTCAATGTCAGCGGCCCAAGAGGGTGCCGAGGCGGCAACCGATGCTGCGGCCAACGCCGCCAAAAAGCGTCTGCGAAGGATCATCATGGTCGTGTCCCCTTTCAGGTCAAATCCAAGTGTTACCCAGCACGATGAGTTCCCGTTCCAACCCGGGCACGGGCTTGAGATAGATTTCGACCGCGCTTGAATCGGGCGACCGGGGCGAGGAATCGAACGCGTTGGAGGCCACTAACTCCTTAAATTTCCGCAGTAAATTTTGGAATGGCGACATTAACTTCCCCCGTTGTCGGTGGGGTTAAACTCGACAGAACTTGTCGAGATTGTCAAGCATTTGTTTGAAATAAAGAACATCGGCAGGCAAAACGTTTCGCAAATTAAACGGTTGCCGGGTGATTTTTACTTCCCGTGGGAGGGGCCAAATCGGCGGGCCTGGCGCGAATCGCCTGGGCGATCGTCGTTCGCTCCAGGGTTTCGCGGGTGGCTTCGGCGACGCGCGCGAAAGCGCGCCTTATTTCGCAGCTGGCTTCGTCGGGGCAATCGATGCAGCGCGAATAGGCCACGACACTGAGGCATGGCAGGGGAGCCATCGGTCCGTCAATCAGGCGAAGAACCTCGGCGAAGGTGATGGCCTCAGCGGGCTTCAGGAGCGCGTAGCCGCCTTGCGCGCCGCGCCGGCTTTGAACAACGCCATGGCGTTTGAGGACGAGCAGAATCTGCTCGAGAAACTTCTTGGGAATTTTCTGCCGACGGGCGATCTCCGCCGTGAGCATCGATTCGCCCGTGGCGACGCGAGCAAGGGCAAGCAAGGCTCGAAGCGCATATTTCGACTGGCGAGAAATCATGGGCCCATATACGTCCGCCTGGACGGTTTTGGCCAGGGAAACCTAGCGCGCCAGTTTTCGCTTTGGAAATAAGCCTTGCTGTCCTAGACCTGACAAACGGCCTCGGGGCGCGCTCGTTTGCGCGAATGTCCACGAGGCCGTTTTACTGTGAAGAGACAGGACCAATGCCAAACGTAGCGGTGGTGGGTGCCCAGTGGGGCGATGAAGGCAAGGGCAAGATCGTCGATTGGCTTTCAGAGCGGGCCGACATCGTGGTCAGATTCCAAGGTGGGCACAACGCCGGTCACACTCTTGTGGTCGATGGTGTCACCTACAAGCTGTCACTTCTGCCGTCGGGTATCGTGCGCAAGGGCAAGCTTTCTCTCATCGGCAACGGAGTGGTCGTCGATCCGTGGGCGCTGGCGGAAGAGATCGACAAGCTCAGAGCGCAGGGCGTGGAAATCAGCCAGGCAAACTTGCGGGTGGCGGAGAATGCTGCACTGATCCTGCCGTTGCACCGGGAGCTTGACCAAATGCGCGAAGCCGCGGCGGGCGAGAGCAAGATCGGAACGACCGGTCGCGGCATCGGCCCCGCCTATGAGGACAAGGTGGGACGGCGAGCGCTCCGAGTGCAGGATCTGGTCGACCTGTCGACGATCAGAACGAAGGTGGACAGGCTGCTTCAGCATCACAACGCGCTGAGACGAGGCCATGGTCAGGACGAGGTGAGAGCCTTGGACCTCATTCGACTGCTCAAAGAAATTTCGCCCAAGATAGTTCCCTTCGTGGATGCGGTCTGGACCCTGGTCGAAGGCGCGCGGCAAGAGGGCAAGCGGGTGTTGTTCGAGGGTGCCCAGGGCATCCTGCTCGATATCGATCACGGCACCTATCCTTACGTGACATCGTCGAACACTGTCGCAGCGCAGGCGGCGACGGGATCGGGAACGGGGCCACGTTCGATCGGCTATGTGCTGGGGATTGCGAAAGCTTATGCGACGCGAGTTGGCGCGGGACCATTTCCAACTGAACAGGACAATGAAATCGGCCGGCATCTCGGCGAACGGGGCAAGGAGTTCGGAACGGTAACGGGGCGCAAACGGCGCTGCGGCTGGTTCGATGCCGTCCTGGTGCGCCAGGCCATCAAAACTTCGGGCATCAACGGGGTGGCATTGACCAAGCTCGACGTCCTGGATGAGCTGGGTGAGATAAGAGTGGCAACAGGATATAGTCTGGGAGGAAAGAGAATAGACCGGCTACCCGCGCAAGAGGAGGCCCAGCGACAGGCCGCGCCGATCTATGAGTCACTCGAGGGCTGGCGAACATCCACCAGAGGGGCGCGCTCATGGGCGGAGCTGCCGGCGCAAGCGATCAAGTATGTGCGATATCTCGAAGAACTCATCCAGTGCCCGGTGGCGCTCCTGTCGACGTCGCCTGAACGGGAGGACACGATAGCAATGCGCGATCCCTTCGCTGCTTAGCGAGGCGAAGGCCTTAGTCGGAAAGCTGTTTGGCGTAGAGTTCGACAGCGGTGACGAGGGCGCGCAAGACAGGCTTGCTCATCACAGGTGTTGCGGGCGGTTCGTGCGAGGGCCAGGCGCGAACGACGTGCTCCATGGTGTTTTTGATCTGCGTTGCCGCTTGAGGGTTTCGAGCCTGCAAGAGGTGGTAGACATCCTGCAGCTCATCGTTGGCCACGGCGATGAAGCCAAAACCGTCCTGATACTCCAAACGATTCTTGAGCCGGAAATTATCCCACGCCTCTTCATATTCCGCCTCGGCCTGCTTCAGCAGCAGCAGAACCAAATCCATTGTGGAATTCAATCTCTCACCGGCGGCGGAATAGGCGGCAGCGGCTATCCTTTCGATGAGCGCCTGGGCATCTTCGTGGGCGGAGGCAATTGACGACAACGGTGACTTGAGGGCGATCGATTCATTCACCGCCTCAAACTTTGGGCGCAAAGCATCGGCGTCTTCCGTCGCCAGAAGCGTGGACAGCTCGAGCCAAGCCTCATCAAGGGCATGCCGGCTGTGGAGCACCGACTGATCCAACTTGCCTTGCTGGGCGAGGGCAATCGAGGCAATCAGATGGCCGCGTGCAATGCCGAGGTAATATAGAATCGAGAGGTCGCGGGAGGCGGTCTTCGGCAATATGTCGGCATCGGCGAGGCGACTGGGTTTGTAGATGTGAGGCGAGTGTGAAGCGTGCCCGAGCTGCGGCCGTTGAGCGTCGGGAACCGAGGCGTGCAACTTCAAAGCGGCGGTGGCCGCAAAGAGCACAGTCGCACCTGCAGCAAATAGAAGGCTCATCATCCTAGTTTGACGCATGCAACGTCAGCTCACGATCTTGATGTTGCGGTCGGCTGCGGAAATCGATGCGGCCTTGGAGGTTTGAGCGAAGTTGCGGAGAATTATGGCGGCAACCTCGGTTGCCGGGATTGGCCTGCCGAAATGATAACCTTGTGCCTCGGTGCAATCGAGACTGCGCAGATATTCTGCCTGCTCGGGCGTTTCGACCCCTTCGGCGGTGATCGGCAGATTCAGCGAGCGGCCGAGCCCGATGATGGCGCGAAGAATATTGCGCACGTTCGACTTGGTATCCATGGCGCGAACGAAAGACTGGTCGATCTTCAGCTTGTTGAAGGGAAACTGCCAGAGATAGCCCAGACTCGAGTATCCGGCGCCGAAATCATCGAGCACGATCCCGACACCGGTTTCCTGCAGGGCGCGCAGCTGCTCGCGAACATAGTCGGTGTCGTCGAGCAGCAGGCCTTCGGTGACCTCCAGCTCCAGCCGATAGGCGGGGAATTTCGCAAGCTCGAGGCTTCGACGCGCAGAGGCGATCATGCTGCCGTTGCGGAACTGGAGCGGTGAGAGATTGACAGCCACTTTCAACGGATCGGGCCACTGGGACGCCATTTGACAGGCGGTTTCCAGCGTCCAGGCGCCGATATCGCCGATCAGGCCGATGCTTTCGGCCACTGGAATGAACTCGGCAGGAGAAATGAGGCCATGGTGGGGATGGTTGAGCCTGATCAGCGCTTCGAAACCGGTGAGGCGATTGGTGCGAAGTTCGAATACCGGTTGATAGTGAAGCTCGAACAGCTTTTGCTCGCACGCTTCCTTGACAGCCGACTCGATGGCGCGGCGCTTGCGCAAGGTATTCTCGGTGTCGGAATCGAAGAAGCGGTAGGAATTGCGACCGGCGGACTTGGAGGACAACAGGGCCACATCGGCGCTCTTCAAAAGATCGGTTGCGTTCTTGCCGTCAGTCGGGGCGAGGGCCAGACCGATGTTGACGTTGAGAAAAATATTGCCGTCCGCGACAGACACTGGCTGAGTTAAACTTTGCAGAGCCCCGCGGGCGAGCTGTGCTGCCTCCATTGCGTCATGAACGCTCGATTTGAGAATGGCGAATTCACTTTCGCTTAGCCGCGCCGCAATGCCGAGAGGACCGGCCAGGGCCTGCAGGCGGGAGGAAAACTCAAGGAGGATGGAATCGATCGTGGCGTGATCGAACTGCTCATGCAGTTCGCGCAGGCGATCAATCTCGATGTAGAGAATGGTTGTATGCTCGTGCCGGCGCTCGGCCTGCTTCAAGGATTCGTCGAGATGAGTCGAGAAAATCGTCCGGTTGGGCAGTTTGGTAAGAGGATCGTGGTTGGTAACGAAGGAGAGGGTTTGCTCCACCCTGGTCTTTTGGCGCGTGCGGTACCAGAACCCGAGAGCCGGCCCAATGGCGAGGACGATGCCCATGATCGCCGCTACCTGGATTGCGGAGCCGATGATAAGCCGGCGACGCTCAGTTTGATCGGCAAGGACCTCGATCCAGCCAAGTGCCTGACCGTTGCTCAGGATCGGCACGAACGTCCGCGACAGATGCTGGGAAAAGCCCTGCTGGTTCCTCTCGGTCACGATAGAAAATGGCTGGCTGCTTGCCAAGCGTTCAGCCAGTGCAGGGGACTCCTTCTGCAGAACGTAATTGTAAGTGTTGGCGCTGCCCAATTCGGTCGAGACGATGCGGAGCCTGCCTTGGCCATCGAAAAGGCGAAACTGGAGAATCCTGTCTGTCTGCTTTGCCTGTTCGAGAAAAATAATCGATTCGACGCTTGGGACCTCACCTTCGAGTATTTGGTCGATATCGGCGAGGTTGCGGATAAGAAAATTCGCCCAATCAGCGCCTGACTCGCGAGCCTCGGCGGAAACGAGCCGATCGGCAACGAGGTTGACCAAAATGAAACCCGCTACAACCGGCAGTGTGCAAAATATGACAGCAAGTAGAATAGCATTGGCCTTGCTTCGCATTATTCCCAAGATTGCCGTCACTTGCCGTCGCCCTCAAGCGAGGGGAGCTTTGCGCTTCCCGTGGTCTAGTGATAGCAGAGACTTGGAAAAGGAAGGGTAAACCGGCTCTCCGAAAGGGGAGGCAGGGGTTCTAGCACCAGAGGGAAGAAAATGCGGGCAATCATCGGGCTCATTGTTTTCATTTGTCTTTTCGGGCAAGTCAGCGAGCCGGCCCAAGCCTTGTCGGCCTACCGAACTTATGCCGAGCAACTGACCCGGCACCCGCCCGAGAACGTGATGGTTCGGCCGGATCTCGAGGCGCTGCTTGATTCGCTCGCCCAGCAGGCGCGGCTGGCAAAAAAGCGCGGTGCGATGAGCGCCAGTCTCCAGTTCAAGACTGCTGCGCGCGCACAGGCCATCGACATGGTGATCGGCGATTTCGTCGGCCACAAGTCGCTCAAGGGCCATTCATTCCATGCCCGTTTTGCGGCGTTTGCCGAAGATCCGGATCTCTATTCGGCACGGGGAGAAAATGCAGCGCGAGAGCGCAGCGACGGCCCGCCGGGAGAGGCCAAGGCAAAACGGCTGTTTCAGCAATGGCTGAAATCTTGGGGCCATCGGCGCAACATGCTCAACAAATCCTACAACAGAGTGAGCAGCGGGGTGGTGCAGAAGGGCAACCATCTGTACGCGGTGCAGATCTTCTGGACCGAGCCTGAAGGCTAGGATCAAAAATTATAGTCGGGCTTTTTGTCCGCCGCTGACTGCTGGCCAAAAAAGGAGGCACCGGAAGGCTTCTGCGGCAAGCGCATGGTGAAGGGCATGCTGCGGACAGTGCCCGTGGCGTGGCCGCGGACAACGAATCCTTCGTGCCGGCTGGGAAGAGGATTGGGAGCAAGGGGGATGGCGTCATCGGCCGTATATACGCTGATGAAAAGAGTTCGCGGGCGAGAGGAGCGGTTGGGTGCCGACCCGTGCAGCACGCGGGTATGCATGAAACACACTCCGCCAGCAGGCCCGGTGCAGCGGACGGCCGTCTTGCGGCGCTCAGCGGCAATCTCATCGCTGACGGCGGCGGTGAACACATCGCCCTGCCATAGCGACAGAAGCTCGCCTGTGTGAGTGCCGGGTGACAACTCGAGAGGGCCGTTGTCGTCCGTCACCTCATCGAGGAACAGCAGGGCGGTGACAATGTCATCATTGGAATGAGGGGTGAAGGGAAAGTCCTGGTGCCATTTCACTGCGGTGGCCGCACCGGGGAGCTTCGAGTTGATCTTGGAGTGATGAAATTTGACGTTTGGACCTATGAGATCGACCACGGCATCGGTCATTCGGCTCGACGACATGACGCGGAAATAGGCATCGGAAATTTCGGTCGGCGAATTCACGCGGCGCAGGGCCGGCTTGGAGCGGGTGTGGCCCGGCTCAACATCGAAACGAGGCCGGCCATCGATCGTCTGTCCATAGGGTTCCGAATGGAGGCGACTTTCTTCGACCCAGGCATGGAAATCACCACGCAAGCGGTCAAGGGAGAGCTGTTCGACGGCGTTCTCCATGAACAGCCAGCCCTCCCGCCAAAACCGCTCACGTTCGGCGAGACTGAGAACGAGCATGTGCTTTACCGAAGATGTTTTTGTCTTGGCGGAAATCTAGCGGAGATCGGCCGAAGGTTCAAAGACCTTGCCGGCGCATGACGGGTTTCTCATTCGTCATGGCCGGACTTGATCCGGCCATCTCTTTCCAAGCGGTGCAATAGATGCCCGGAACACGGGCTTACGCCCGGTCCGGGCATGACGATTCGATCTTTCGCGATCCGTTGATCAGGCCCGCGCCAGTTGCGGCTTGGGCGCCAAGGCCTTCGAAGCAGCGGCCTTCACGGCTTTCTGTACCTTTTCGAAGGCGCGCACTTCGATCTGGCGAATGCGCTCCCGCGATACGCCGAATTCCTGCGAGAGATCTTCAAGCGTTACCGGTTCGTCGCGAAGCCGGCGGGCTTCGAATACGCGGCGCTCGCGATCATTGAGCTTCTCCATGGCTTCGGTGAGCATCTCGTGACGCATGGCGGATTCTTCGCCTTGAGCAAGCGTGGTCTCCTGATCGTCCGTTTCATCGACGAGCCAGTCCTGCCATTCGCCTTCGGTATCGACTCGCACTGGCGCATTCAGAGACGCATCGCCCGCCAGGCGACGATTCATACTGACGACGTCTTCGTGGGGCACGCCCAAACGGCGGGAGATTTCGGCCACCTGGTCAGGGCGCAAGTCGCCTTCCTCCAGCGCCTGGATTTGGCCCTTTACCTTGCGAAGATTGAAGAAGAGCTTCTTCTGACTGGCGGTCGTGCCCATTTTCACGAGGCTCCAGGAGCGCAGGATGAACTCCTGAATGGACGCCTTGATCCACCACATCGCGTAGGTGGCGAGACGGAATCCTTTATCCGGCTCGAAGCGCTTCACCGCCTGCATGAGCCCGACGTTGCCTTCGGAAATCACTTCGCTGATGGGCAGGCCATAGCCGCGGTAACCCATGGCAATCTTGGCCACAAGCCGCAGGTGGCTGGTGACCAGCCTGTGAGCCGCCTTTTGGTCGCCATGCTCACGCCAGCTCTTTGCCAGCATGAACTCCTCTTCCGGTTGAAGCATCGGAAACTGGCGTATTTCCTGGAGATAGCGCTGCAGCCCGTTGTCGCTCGAAATAGACGGCAGCATCGAAGTCTTGGTCATTCCACTACCAGCCTCGTAAAGGCTGGTTCCCTAGAAAAGGATACTAATGTAGTTACGGTTTATAGCCGATTTAAGGCCCGAATGCATCAATTCATTGGAACAAGCCTTGGAGAGAGATCCGGTTCCCCCGGCGGTCGAACCTAAGAGGCGCCATCCAGCACCTCCAAGAGCCGCGCGAAGGGCGGGGGAAGGGGGCTTTGGAAGCGCAAAAACCTTCCAGTTATGGGGTGATCAAAGCCCAAGCTGCCGGCATGGAGCGCCTGTCGGCCAAGAATTTCAATGGCTTGCTGAGCGGGCAGCGGCAACCGCTTCACGCTGGCGGAAAAGCCTTTCCCATAGGCCGGATCTCCCAGCAAGGGGTGGCCGATGTGGCTCAAATGGACCCGAATTTGGTGGGTGCGGCCGGTCTCGAGCCGGCATTCGATGAGGGTGGGTTGGCCTGGCTGAGGAAAGCTGCGTATGGTTTTGTAATGTGTGGTGGCACGGCGGCCTTGCCGCGTTACGGCGATCTTGCGCCGATTGGAGACCGAACGGCCAAGCGGTGCATCGATCACTCCGCGACCGGGTTCTGGCCTTCCCCAGACGAGGGCCTGGTAGACGCGTTCGAGCCTGCCATCGCGGCCGTGGGCGGAGAACAGCGCGGTGAGACCCTTGTGTGCACTGTCGGTTTTGGCAACGACAAGGAGGCCGGATGTGTCCTTGTCGAGCCGATGAACGATGCCGGGACGGCGGATGCCGCCAATGCCTGAGAGGCTATCACCGCAATGGGCGATCAGAGCGTTGACGAGCGTTCCCGATTCATGGCCGGCAGAAGGATGAACCACAAGGCCCGCCGGCTTGTCGATAACGATGAGATGCGCGTCCTCATGAACGATGTTCAGCGCAATGTGCTCGGGTCTCGGTTTGGCTTCTGCGGGGGGCGGAAGCGCGACGGTGATGACTTCGCCCAATTTGACCGCCCGACGGCGCTCAACTATGGTTTCGCCGTTCACCTGCACCTGCCCTTCAGCAATGAGGCGCTGAAAGCGCGCGCGGCTGATATCATGGAAGCGCTGGCTCAAAATGCGATCGAGGCGCTCACCGGCTTCGGTTTCGGTGACGGCTATTGAGAGATCGCGCGAGGTTGGCATATGACGAAAACCAGCGAACACAAGGCGCCAGCGGAGGTATCACCGCCCATGCAGGATGGGCAAGACCCGCCGAACGTGCAAATGCTGAAATATGTGGTGATCTTCCTCGGGGTCCTGCTGGTCTTATGCTTCATAACTGTGTTTGCGGTCATCGGCTACAGGATTGCCAATCCGCGGCCTGCGAGCGCGGTGCAGGCCTACAGCGAAATCGAGCTTCCGGTCGGGCCGCAGACGCAGATCGGCCAAGTCGATATCGATGGGGAACGCATGGCCGTACATCTCATGGGAGAGGCGAACGACGAACTCGTGGTGATCGATGTCAAGCGAGGGGTGCTGATCAGCCGCGTTAAACTTAGCCGAACAAGGCCGCAAACGGGCGACTAGCCCGAACACGCTTGCATGCGGGCGGTTCATTCAGATATAGGTCCACGTGCATTCACGACACTTAGCGCCCCCTTCGTCTAGCGGCCCAGGACGCGGCCCTCTCACGGCTGAAACAGGGGTTCGATTCCCCTAGGGGGCGCCACTTGCGTTGCAAAATTGCGGTGAGGCGAACCGGAGTTTCCAATGCGACGCGTCCTAGCGTTGCTGTTGTGCGCCTTCCTTGTACCGCTTTCCGCCGCCTCGCTGGCCCGTGCCCAGGACACTGAGCCGAGCATGTCGGAGGATGCTTCGCCAAACATGTCGCAGGGCCAGGTCTCGGCCACGGCGCGCCCGCGTCTGACCTTCAGTCCGGCCGCCGGGTGGCCCGGCACACGCGTCGAACTCACGGGCCAGGGCTTTCTTCCTTTTGAGCGAGTGCGCGTGCTCGTGGGCCGCACGGCACGTAATCTCAATCGCCACAAAACAAACGCTGAGTTCTCTGACAGTGATTCCGACAAGAGTGGCGCACTTTCGATTGAAGAGATGATCGAAGAAAAGCTTGCCGATTTCGAACAGATCGACATGAACGATGATGGTTCGTTGACGCTAGACGAACTCGAGAAAACCTATACCCTGAAATAGGCGTGCGCTCATACGAGCGCTCCGAAAGGTCGAGGGGCTGTGTGCCCAATTCAGGCTACAAAGTTTGAAATAACGTAAGGGGGATATCTCGTGGACAAGTCAAGAAGAGGACTGTGTCTCGCATTGCTTTCCATGCTTGCCACCGCCGGAGGAGCGCCGAAGACAGAAGCTGCTTCTGCAGCGGCGATCGATGCGGACGTGGATGTGGCGCTTAGTCGGTTTTACCGGCACGTGCACGGCTCGCGAGAGCTGGTGAGGAAATCTTTTGGCGCTCTCGTGTTTCCTACGGTCTTCAAAGCGGGGATCGGCATAGGCGGGGAATACGGCGAGGGAGCTTTACGCATTCGCGGCAGAACGGTCGCCTATTTCAACACCGTGTCAGCCTCTTTCGGTTTCCAGCTCGGCGCCCAGGCCCGGTCCGTCATCCTATTGTTCATGACCCATGACGCGCTGGAGCAATTCCGCAGTACCGACGGGTGGAAGGTCGGCGTCGATGGATCAGTCGCGGTGGTGACGGTCGGAGTTGGTGGGTCAATCGATACCAACAGAATCACGAGCCCCATCGTTGGCTTCATCTTCGATGGAAAGGGACTGATGTATAATTTGACGCTGGAAGGCTCAAAGATCAGCCAGATCTATCGATAACGACCACCCCTCGTTTGGCGGGCCTTAACGGCAAAGACCAAGCTTGAAGGTCGATTTATTTTTGAATGCTCGGAACCATACATTTCGGCCGACTGTTAGACTGTTGACCAGGGTATTTTGGGGGTTTTTGCCGTTTCTTGAGGGTGAGTTCGGGTGAGTATGCGGTATGAAAATTACGATAGAGATTCTGCGACTGGCGGACGGCAAGCAGCCGAAGGTGCTGCACACCATTACGCATGATGCTCATTTGGTTGAGCCTGTCGCTGCGGCGGCACAAGGCGTGATCGACTCGGCTGACCTGGGCAGGCAGGCGGACAGCTATCGGATCGTGACAGAAGGAGGCGCACAGCTTTGGGGCTGGGCCAATCGCTGCGAAACTCGGCCATCCGCGACCGATGAACGAGAGGGCTGAGGCCAACCCTCCCGAAAGTGGGCCACTCTTGCGGCTCAAGAAGGCTCCAAGCTCAAGCGGCGTTGGGGCCTTCGACTTTTTTGGGTAGTGGGTTACTTTGATTAAGGCAAGCCACCGGATCGCCGCTTATTTGTTGGTTATCGGGGGTTGGGGTTTTGACCCCACAACCAGCCTTGGCGCATCTGCGGGGATCGTCACCCCCTTTGGGCCCGCTTCAGTAGCCATTGCCGGCGCTGGAATTTCCCCCACAGAAAAACCAATGCCTGCCGCAGTAAGTGCTTCTCGAATGAGAATAACTTCTGGCGTGTCGGGACCTGGGACGTACATGCCAGCCAGTGTGGCGCCGGGTATGTCCAAGCTTGTAACTCCGGCAGTCCACTTGGCTTTGATAAATAGATTTGCGAACTCAATGGCAAGGTGGTGTGATTCAGGATCGCCTTTAACAAATTGGACACGGACAAAGCCCGGTTTGGTTGCCAATTTCGCGTGTATCTTGTTGGCCATTTCGAACGTAAGTGTGCGCCACGCGAGTTGGGCCTTAAGGCGCTCTTGTTCAAGCTTGGCTTCGGCTGTCTCCTTTCCCAGTTCGGCAATTCGCTCTTGTGAGTACCCCAGCTCGCGCCTGGCTTCGGCAGCCCTAGCGTCCAACTCGCCAATTCGTTCCCGTGCGGCCTCACGATCCCGCTTCCAATATGATTCTTTTACATTGGCGGATATGTATATCAGGAAAGCAGCAACAACACCGACAACGAGGCTGGCTATAAAGAAGACATTAGCCCAAGTAAAAATAGTTTCCGCAAGAGCCTCTGACATCCCCATGCCAGCCTTCTTCCTGTTCCCCGGCGTTGTAGTAGTCGTCATCGTCGGTATTTATACCATCGTATTTATCATTCGGAGTCGGTGACTTCCCATGCCTCAAGCATTTCGACTACATCATTCATTTCCCATAGTCGCTTCGTGAAGCCTGCCGCCATTGCCGGCGATGTTCGCAGCGTCTTATGCACGCGCACAAAATTGTAAAAGAGGAAGTGAAGCGCCATCGCATGAGCATGGTTTTCCACCTTCTTTGAAAAGGCGTTCGTCAACCGGGTCATGCGGCGCGCGTGCATCCTGACGTTTAGGTGATTGCGCTCTGCGAATGATGTGCTGACGTGTTCTGGATCAGGATTACCGCAAATCCGCGTCTTGACGATCCCCACACACTCGGCGGGACTATATCGTTTCTCTGCTTCCGTCGCGTCGCCGTACAATTTCACAAGCTGTGCAAAGTCAATATTGTCCCCAAAAACACGCTCCACGCCATCACGGCAAGCCTTAAGACCATCGGAAGTGAGTTGAATGCGATTTGCGAGGCGTGGTCGCAAATTCTCCATCAAAGTCAGTGCTGCTTGGGTTGTGCGTGTGCCAACAAACCATAGTGACCGTTGTCTTGCTGACCCCCGTTAGCCGGGTAATAGCCCGGATCGACGATCCTTCGCAAAGAAGGTGAAGCACCCTGGCCGGCTATTCACGATCTAGTCTATTCATGTGGGAATACTAGTTGACAACTGCCATTATGTCAATTACAAACCGACATAATGGCGGTTAGAAACTGGGTATCCGACATGATCTACGAACCCCCAAAACTACAGACTGAAGACCTCAAAATCATGGATCTCGTTGATCAGCAACGAGAAAGCATACGTTACCTTACACAATTCAACCCTAAGAGGTGGACGGGTTCGCTCCGTCGCGTCCTTTTTGCCAAGGCAGTTCAGGGCTCCAACAGCATCGAAGGCATAAATGCGGATATCGATGCCGCCGTTGCGGCAATTGAAGGTGAGCCGCCCCTGGACGAGGATACCGAAACTCGTATGGCTATTGGTGGCTACCGAGCTGCGCTGACCTACATCGTACAGGCAGCGCAGGATCAATATTTCGAGTTCAGCAAGCAGTTTCTAAAAAGCCTTCATTTCCTGATTTGCGGCTACACAATGGCTAATCAGCCAGGGCAGTGGCGCAACGGCCCCGTATTCGTGGTCAACTCAAAAACAAGCCAGGTGGTGTACGAGGCCCCGCCACATGAATCCGTCAATGGGTTTGTTGAGGAACTAATCACCTACCTAAAGGGCTCGTCGGAATCGGCGCTTGTTCGTGCAGCAATGGCACATCTTAATCTAACGATGATTCATCCTTTCAAGGATGGGAACGGTCGGGTTGCGCGTGCCCTACAAACACTAGTGATAGCCCAAGATGGGCTTTTGCATCCTG
>DATBLQ010000082.1:0-145142 GCA_036555325.1 Aestuariivirgaceae bacterium
TCGATCTCTTGCCTGCGGGAGCGGTCGTCGGTGCATTCCAGGTGCTCGATGGAGTGAGCGACGGCGTCATCGATGCGGCCCATACCGTCCCGGCCTATTGGTATGGCAAACATAAGGCTGCGTCCTTGTTTGGTACCGGACCGGTGTTTGGCGGCAATGCCAATACGATTCTTGGCTGGTTCCATGTGGGCGGCGGAAAGGAGCTCTACCGCGAACTGACGCAGGACATTCTGAAGCTCAACGTCTATGGCTTTTATGGCTTCCCGATGCCCGCGCAACCATTTGGCTGGTTCAAGCAACCGGTTACGACGGTTGCCGAGCTAAAGGGTTTCAAATATCGCACCGTCGGTCTCGCTGCCGATCTCATGCAGAAACTGGGAATGAGCGTCGCACAGCTTCCCGGTGGTGAGATCGTTCCGGCCATGGAGCGCGGCGTCATCGACGCGTTCGAATTCAACAATCCGTCCTCGGATCTCCGGTTTGGATCTGCGGATGTCGCCAAGAACTACATATTGTCGTCCTATCATCAGGCAAGCGAATCCTTCGAGTTTCTGTTCAATAAGGACGTTTTCGATCGGCTGGATGACGATCTGAAGGCGATTATCGAATATAGCGTTGAAGCCGCAAGTACTGCCAACACGTTCTCGGCGCTCGACAACTATTCGAGTGATCTGCAGAAGCTGCAAAACGAGAAGGGCGTTACCGTGCATCGGACGTCGAAAGAAATTCTCGACGCTCAGCTCAAGGCATGGGACGAACTGATCCCGACCCTTGAGGCCGACCCGTTCATGAAGAAAGTGCTCGATAGCCAAAGAGCCTGGGTGGAAAGGGTGGTCTTCTACGAGTTGATGAATGCAGCGGACCTTGCCCTGGCGTATGAACATTACTTCCCGGGAAAGCTGAAACTCACCTGATTTCTGCCCGGCTCGGTCGCGAGCAAGGCCGGGCCAGTTTGCGGGCGATAGGTTTTCGGCTTTAGACGGCATTTCACATGACCGCTTACATCAATTTTGCCGATCGGCTGTCGGCATGGTTCGGCAAAGCCTTCGCTTGGTCGATCATGATCATGATCCTGGGGATCACCTATGAGGTGATCGTGCGCTACCTTTTCAGTGCCCCGACAAGTTGGGCTTTCGATCTCTCATACATCATGTACGGCACGCTGTTCATGATGGGCGGAGCCTATACGCTTTCGCGCGATGCTCATGTCCGTGGCGATTTCATTTACCGACTGTGGCCTCCCAGGAGGCAGGCAGCCGTCGAACTCGTTCTTTACTTTCTGTTTTTCTTTCCTGGGGTCACAGCGTTGATTTTTTCCGGTGCGAAGTATGCAGAGCGCTCCTGGAGATACCTCGAGGTCAGTATCAACAGCCCGGCGGGCATACCGGTTTACCAGTTCAAATCCGTCATCGTTGCGGCTGGCATCCTTCTGTTCCTGCAAGGAGTTGCACAGGTCTTTCGCTGCATCATCTGCCTCAAGACTGGCGAATGGATTCGTGCCCGCGACGATGTGGAGGAAACCGAGAAGCTCTTGATGGAGACAAAGACGCTCGACGTTCTGCGTCACGAAGGAGAAGCAATCGACGTCGTCTTGCCAGCGGATACACCACAGGATTCCACCAGGGGGCCGAAACGAAAAGCTCAACCGGGGTCACGCAAAACTCGGAAGAGACCATGAGCGATCCCCTAATTGCGGTCGTTATGTTGGCGATCCTCATCCTCGCCATTTTCCTTGGTTTCCCCGTTGCATTCACCCTTATGGCACTCGGCGTCGCCTTCGGATACTACGCCTATTTTGATGCCAGCCGCATGTGGGCGACCTACAATCGCGCTGTAGAGAGTGGCGCTGATTCGGCAACGCTATTCGAGACCTGGATCGGAGGATTCTTTAACAACCGCATTTTTGATTTGTTCGTCAACCAGACCTTTTCGGTGATGTCGAACGATGTGCTGACGGCAATTCCATTGTTCCTGTTCATGGGATACATCGTCGAACGCGCCAACATAATAGATCGCCTGTTCCGCACGTTGTTCATTGCAACGCGCACGATTCCGGGCTCTCTTGCGGTGGCAGCGCTTATCACCTGCACTCTTTTCGCTACGGCGACCGGCATTGTCGGGGCCGTCGTCACGCTCATGGGTCTGCTCGCATTTCCGCAAATGTTGAAGGCCCGCTACGACAAGTCTTACGCTGCAGGAGTGATCTGCGCCGGGGGGACGCTCGGCATTCTCATTCCCCCCTCGATAATGCTCATCGTTTACGCGGCAACTTCAGGTGTTTCGGTCGTGCGAATGTACGCCGCCGCGCTCATCCCGGGGTTGCTGCTGTCCAGCCTCTATCTGATCTATATCGTGACGCGCGCCATCATCAATCCAAACCTGGCGCCAAAACCGTCGAAGGCGGAGGTCGGCGATCATTCGATTCCCGAACTCGCCTGGATGATGCTGACCTCATTTTTCCCGCTTGCGATGCTTATCCTGGCTGTGCTGGGGGCAATTCTGTTCGGCCTAGCGACGCCTTCGGAAGCGGCAGCACTGGGTGCTGCGGGCGGCATTGTGCTCGCTGTCGCTTATGGGGCCTTCACTTGGCAACGATTACGTGAGTCGGTCTACCTCACGGTGCGAACTTCCGCGATGGTTTGCTGGCTGTTTGTCGGCTCAGCAACCTTTGCCTCGGTTTTTTCCTACCTGGGCGGGCAACAGATGATAACGCAGTTCGTCACTGGGCTTGAGATTTCGCCGTTGATGTTTCTCATTGTAGCGCAGTTGATCATTTTCTTATTAGGCTGGCCGTTGGAATGGACCGAGATCATCATCATTTTCATACCTATCTTCCTGCCGCTGCTCCCGCATTTCAACATCGATCCGTTGTTCTTCGGCATCCTAGTGGCGGTGAACCTCCAGACAGCCTTTCTATCGCCGCCCATGGCGATGTCGGCCTATTACCTCAAAGGCATTGCTCCTGCGCATGTGACGCTTGCGGACATATTCCGCGGCATGATGCCTTATATGATGATCGTCATCCTCTGCATGGCCGTCACCTACATATTTCCGCAGACTGCGTATTATCTCCCGAGCTTGATCTATGGGCGCTAGGATGGATGTGCGATGAAGCACGCACTCTATAAACTCCCGGCATTGACAGCGGTGGCGAAGTTGGCAGGGGGTGAATTCAGCGCGACCGATCTCTGCGAAGCTTGCCTTATCCGCATTGCCGAGCGCGAGCCGGAAATTGCGGCCTTTGCCTTTCTCGACGAGACAATGGCGCGCAATGCCGCCAAGAAAGCCGATGATCATCGCGGCACGGGCAGGGCTCTTGGCGCGCTGCACGGGCTCCCCATAGGCGTAAAGGACATCATCGACACGGCCGATCTGCCGACCGAGAACGGCACGTCGATCGACTCCGGCCGCAAGCCAACAAAGGACGCTGAAATTGTCCGGCGCTTGAAACAGGCGGGCGCCGTCATCATGGGCAAGACCGTCACCACGGAGCTCGCCTTCCTGACGCCAGGGAAAACTCGCAATCCTCACGACACAAATCATACACCGGGAGGCTCTTCTTCGGGCTCAGCTGCGGCAGTTGCTGCCGAAATGGTACCGCTTGCCATCGGCACCCAAACATTTGGCTCGGTGATCAGGCCGGCATCCTTTTGCGGAGTTGTTGGCTTCAAGCCTACATTTGGGCTTATTCCACGTACCGGCATTCGGCTGCTCGCTCCGACACTTGACACGATTGGCGTGTTTGCCCGCACGGTGACAGACGCGGCACTTCTGGCAGATGCTCTCATCGGTCATGATCCTGCTGATTCCAAAAGCAGGTTGCAGCCGCCACCGCGACTGCTATCGATTGCTGAAACGAAACCTCCTGTCATTCCGGATCTGGCGTTTGTGAAAACCCCGTCGTGGGATGAGGCCGATGCGTCCACAAAGGACGCATTTACAGAGCTCGTCGAGCTTCTCGGTGAACGGTGCACGGAGGTAGCACTGCCGGACGTCTTCAGCGAATGGGTCAAAGCCCATCGAATCGTGATGCAGACAGAGATGGCGCGTAATCTTGAACCCTACTACCGGCGCGGCAAGGACAAGTTGAACGTGAAACTAGTGAGTTTTCTTGAAGAAGGAATGAAAGTTACTGCGGTGGAGTACCTTGCTGCTCTGGACTGGAGAGAAGCTCTCAACAACGGTTTGGAGCAACTTTTCGATCGCTACGATGCAATCGTGACTCCTGCCTCTCCAGGCGAAGCCCCTGCCGGACTTGGATCCACAGGCAATCCGATTTTCAACGGGCTGTGGACGCTGTGTGGAGTGCCTTGCGTTACCTTGCCGCTGCTGCAAGGGCCGAACGGCTTGCCGGTCGGAGTTCAAATCGTCGGGCGTCGAGGAGAAGACGCACGATTGTTAAGAACTGCTAGGTGGCTTGCCACCATCGTCGAAAACAACGAATGACGGGAATCAGTCGGAGGACTAGACATGTTGGACATGATGCTAAAGGTGGCGGCGCTCGCCGGTTTTGCAGCGACACTCGCTCCGCTCGCCAAGCATGTCCCAAGTCCAGATCTCATCGGAGTTCTAGCCGTTGTGTTTGCGATGGCGGTCTTCGATTTCATCGTCCGCCCTCTGTGGATAGGCAACAGGCGGAGGTAGCAAACAAGAAATATTCAAGCTGATAGTCTGTACACGGATATATTCAAGGAACGCGGCCAAAAATTTTTGGGGCAAATCGCATCATTTGCACTTAGACTCCAACTGATTCGCTTATCTCGGTGCGGCTGGAGGGAGCATGTTCCTTAAATCGGTTGGGGAAGAAATGGGGTTGCACAAAGCCGAGTTGAGTCTTTTCCGTAAACTTTCCTCTCCCGAGAAAATCCAATCCTTTGTTACGCAGTTGCGTTGCAATTTCGAACGGGGTGGCGACACCTGCCATTCGGTCCGGACAGTGATCCTTAAGGGCGAAGCACATTGCATTGAAGCCGCGCTGTTTGCGGCTTGTGCGTTGCTTCTTCACGGCCGCCCAGCATTGTTGATGGACCTTCAGGCCGAAGGCGACGATGATCACGTTGTGGCGCTATTCCGCAGGGGCCCCTATTGGGGCGCCATTTCGAAGAGCAATACCGTGTGGCTTAGATTTCGCGATCCCATCTATCGCACGCTGCGTGAGCTGGCGATGTCTTATTTCCATGAATATGTGCGTGGGCCGCGCAAGACATTGCGAACCTATTCGCGCCCTTTCCGAATTGAACAATTTCACCCTGCGCTTTGGGTTACCTCGCGACAAAATTGCTGGAAAGTCACCGAAGCCCTCGACGGCGCGCGTCACTATCATCTTGTGTCCAGCAGTCAGGCCCGCAGCCTAAGACTGCGAGACAGCATGGAGCGACGAATAGGGCGCATACCTGAATTTGCCTGTTAAATCAATCCATTAACCAAAAAATCGATGAATCTTCAGACCCGCCTGACGGGCGGAACGATTCAATCGCCGAGACGTTTTGTTGCAGGAAAACAGGACAAGGAACAGGTCCATGACTCATGATCCTTATGACACCGAGAACCGTCCGGTGGGTTCACCCACGGAAGATCCATATGTGAGACGTACTCCTGGTCCCGGCTACGGCGGCTCCGGAATAGCGTTCATTATTTTCGGAGTGGTTGCTGTATTGTTGATCGGGTTTGCCATGTTCGGCGGTTATTCCGATACCGATACAGTTTCGACGACGCCGCAGACGACCACCGAGCAGCAGGCTCCTCAGGCGCAGCCCGAGCAACCGGCGACCACGCCTGAAACCACGGCGCCGTCGACCAACAACAGCGGCAGCACCACGAATCAGCAGTGACCCGGTTATCACGAATAACCCGGAGCTGTTGCCCGCAAGACGACTGGTTTCCGTCTAGAGAGATAAATCCGCGTACGTCAGGAGAGGGGCGTTTTTTTAGAGGAGTAGAAACATGCGAAAGCTTAGTTATTTGTTCGCGATCGCAGCTATCAGTGGCCTCACGTCCTTTGCAACGGCCAGTTCAGCCAGCCCGCTGGCAAGTGGACTTGCCGGTGCCAATACCGCGACGCCCACGGTTAGCGACGATCTAGTGCAGAAAGTGCACGGTTGGCACTGCCGGAGAAAATTTGGCTGGTATCGAGGTGACAAATACTGGCATCGCCACCGCCGAGCTTGTGGATATAGCTATTATGACGATCGCCCGTTCATTGGATTTTACCCGTTCTTCGGGCTCTCCTTCGACCGGGATCGCCATCGCCATCGCCATCACTTCAAGCATCACAAACGCTGGAAGGATTGGGATTGATATAAACCGGGCGGCCCAAGAGGCCGCCCGTTCCTTTCAGGCAAGCGAGACTTGATTGCGTCGATGCCGCTTTACGAATCCCGCCAGTTCTAGCTCCAAGAGAACAGCAACCACGATTTCGGGCTTTAGCCCACTCTCGCGGATAAGGTCATCGATCTCGATCGGGGAAGGAGCGAGCAATTCCATGATCTGATCGCGTTCGCGACCAGATGCAACATGCTCCCCGATTGATTCATCTTCCTCTCGCATCATTTCCTCGTTCACGTTGATCGGCCGACCGACCATGGGTTTGATGATCTCAATGACGTCAGCGGCGGAGCTGATGAGCGTTGCGCCGTCACGCAAGAGCCGGTTAGTACCGCCTGAACGGGGATCGAGTGGAGAGCCCGGAACCGCAAACACCTCTCTACCCTGCTCGGCGGCAAAGCGAGCCGTGATCAGAGACCCCGATCGCAGTGCTGCTTCGACCACGATTGTTCCGTAGCAAATGCCGGCGATCAGCCGATTGCGCCGGGGAAAGTGATCGGGTTTGGGCACCGTACCGGGCATGCATTCGGCAATGAGGACACCGCTTTCGGAGATGGATCTATAGAGCGCTTCGTTCTCCGGGGGATAGATGACATCGAGGCCGCCTGCCAGAACCGCCCCTGTGCCGGTGCGGAGGGATGCCTCGTGGGCCGCAGTGTCTATCCCGCGCGCCAGTCCGGAAACGACGAAATAGCCGTGCTGCCCAAGCTCGGAAGCGAGCTGACGGGCAAATTTTCGCCCAAGGCCGGAGGCATTGCGGGCGCCAACGATTGCAATGGCAGGCAGAGCCAGGAGCGAGAGATCCCCTTTCAGACATAGCAGGGGCGGTGCGCTATCGATCTCGCGAAGCAACGGAGGGTAGTCATCTTCTCCATAGGCGATAAGCCGTGCATTCAAGGCCTCGATGCGTTCGATGTCGCGATTGGCTTCCGCCTCGGAATAGAGGCGGATGGGGCGCTGCAGTCCTCCGCGTCGCGCAAGGTCCGGCAAAGCCCTTACGGCCTCGCTTGCCGAGCCGAAACGGTTCACCAGTTGTCGAAAAGTGATCGGACCGACGTTTTCGCTGCAAATAAGACGCAGCCAGTCGCGGCGCTGTGCGCCGTCAAGCAAAATTCGCCCCACAGACTTAGACCTTGTTGGAAAAACTAATGGTAGGTTCCTGTTTGCGCAAAAGCCTCAAAACATTGGCGCGATGTGTAATGAAAATAACAATCCCGATAACCAACAGAGCAATTGAAAGATGGCCTGGCACCATGACAAATCCGATCACTGCGACGATGGTCGTGGCAGCGAGCGCCGACAGTGAGGATTTGCGCGAGGCCACGGCAACGGCAAGCCAAACAACGATAAAGAGAATTGCAAAAGGCCAGTGCAAGCCTGCAAGCACGCCGATGTAGGTTGCGATCCCCTTGCCACCCTGAAACCGAAGCCACACCGGAAAAATATGACCTGCAAGAGCTGCGGCACCCGCCGCGATGGCAGCGTCGCCGTTCCAAATAGTCGACGCGATAAGCACCGGTGCAAAACCTTTGACCATGTCGAGCAGCAAGGTGAGGCCAGCTATCCAGCGCGATCCCGTGCGAAGCACATTGGTGGCACCGATGTTGCCTGAGCCTATTTTGCGGACATCGCCCAGCCCGGCGGCCTTGGTCAGTAGCAGACCGAAGGGGATCGATCCGCAAAGATAGCCGAGAATTCCTGCGTAGATGAAAGAGGAGTTGATCACGACAGTGCTATGCGCTTGGCCAACACATTGCCGTCATCGTAGGCATAGACCGCCCGGCCGGCAACGACCGTCTGAATTATCCGGCCTTCGAGGATCGTATGTTCGAAGGGAGAGTTCTTGGAAGCGGATTTGAGGCTCTCGGCCTCGACCTTCCAGTTGAGTGAAAGATCGGCCAGGGCCAGATCGGCCGGCGCTCCTGGCTGGAGCCTGCCGGTTTCCAGACCGAGCACGCGCGCGGGGGCAACCGTCATGGCCTCGATAAGCCGAGATAGGGGAACGTCACCGCTGTGATAGAGCCGCAACGCGGCGGAAAACATCGTTTCGACGCCGATGGCGCCAAACTCCGCTTCCGCGAAGGGCAGGCGTTTGGTATCGGCGTTTTGCGGATCGTGGCTCGATACAATAACATCGATTGATCCATCCCTCACACCGTCGAGCAAGGCCATGCGGTCGTCCTCGCTGCGTAGGGGAGGGGAGAGTTTGAAGAATGTCCTGTAGGCGCCGATGTCGTTCTCGTTCAGCACCAGATGATTGACCGAAACGCCGCAGGAAATTGGCAGACCGCGGCTCTTGGCGGCTCGAATGACATCGAGCGATTCCCGACACGAGATTTGAGCAGCATGATACCGCGCTCCAGTGAGCTCGACGAGGCGGACATCGCGTTCAAGCATGATAACTTCCGCTGCGGCCGGAATGCCAGGAAGACCGAGGCGTGTCGCTACCTCGCCTGCATTCATGACGCCGGTAGCGAGGGAAGGCTCCTCGACATGCTGGACGACAAGCATTTCGAAATCATGCGCGTAAGCGAGCGCCCGGCACATGATGGCAGCATCAGCAACGGCTCGATTACCGTCAGTTACGGCAGCGGCGCCGGCTTCCCGCAAAAGACCTATCTCAGTTATCGACTGACCTTTGAGACCCTTGGTGATTGCCGCCATGGGCGCCACCCGAACAACGGCCGTGTCGCGGGCACGCCGCAAGATGAAATCAACGATCGCCGCGTCATCGACCACCGGATCGGTGTTGGGCATTACGATCATTGTGGTAACACCGCCCGCTGCCGCCGCATGGGACGCCGAGGCCAAGGTTTCGCGATGTTCGTTACCCGGCTCGCCGGTAAAAACGCGCATGTCAATCAATCCCGGCATCAACACCAAGCCGGCGCAATCGATGATCGTTGCCGTGGGACCGGCCGCGGATGCGCCCAGTTGCGGACCGACGCTCACAATCCGCCCGTCATCAATCAAAATTCCGCCTGGGCAATCAAGTCCGGACGAGGCATCGATCAGATGCGCATTGATGTAGGCCCTGCGGCCGGGAGCGCCTTTGATGCGAAGATCGGCCTGCATCAGGCGTTGCCTCCGGCCGGGAGATTGCGGGCCAACGCGTCGAGAACAGCCATGCGGACAGCAACACCCATCTCTACTTGCTCACGGATAACCGATTGGACGCCATCAGCCACGGCCGAATCGATTTCGACGCCCCGGTTCATGGGACCCGGATGCATCACCAGTGCGTCGCGCTGTGCGCGGTCGAGTTTTTCCTGGTCGAGGCCGAAGAAGCGGTAGTACTCACGCATCGACGGCACGAATGCGCCATTCATTCTCTCTAGTTGAAGGCGCAGCATCATCACGATATCGGCGCCATCGAGGCCAGCGGCCATGTCGCGATAAATCTCACACCCCAACCGTTCAACGGCAGCGGGCAGAAGAGTTGAGGGAGCGATAAGCCGCACTTGTGATCCCATCTTGTGAAGCAGTTCGATGTTCGACCGGGCAACGCGGGAGTGGAGAATGTCCCCGCAAATCGCCACCACGAGCCCCTCCAGGCGGCCCTTGCGGCGGCGGATTGTCAGAGCATCGAGCAGCGCCTGCGTTGGGTGTTCGTGCTGCCCGTCACCTGCATTGACAACTGCACAGCCTACTTTTTGTGCCAGAAGCTCAACCGCGCCAGACGCATGATGACGCACGATCAGCAGATCGGGGTTCATGGCATTGAGTGTCATGGCAGTGTCGAGCACCGTTTCGCCCTTGGAAACTGCGGAAGTTCTGACGGCCATGTTCATGACATCGGCGCCGAGGCGCTTGCCCGCAAGTTCGAAGGAACTCTGGGTTCGGGTAGAGGCCTCGAAGAACAGATTAATCTGGGTGCGCCCGCGTAACGTTGCCTGTTTCTTTTCGATCTGACGCGACAATTCCACATAACTATCGGCCAGATTCAGAAGCGCCTCGATTTCCTGGGGAGAAAGATCCTTGATGCCCAGAAGATGCTGGCCATGGAGGATGGATTTGGCTCGGCAGGTCATTAAAGTTTGCTCTATAGAGAGCTTTCCTTGCGACCGCAAGAATTGCGAGAAAGACTGTGGGTATCTCCCGCCCCTACCTCTGTTTACACCCCCAACAATGCGGTGATTACCGGAAGGGAGATAGCGGCCACCATTACCTGCAGCGTGAGAATGGCGGCAACAAGGGGCGCATCCCCGCCCATTTGTCGCGCTAAGACATAAGCTCCAGAGCCGGTAGGGACAGCGGCGCAGATGATTGCTACATGCTGTGGCGTGCCAGATACTTGGAGCAATTCAGTGAAGACATACACCAGCAATGGCATGATCACGAGCTTCAAGACGGTTGCGAGCACCACAGCCCAACCGGCTGCCCCCAGCAGGGCGAACCTCAATCCAGCTCCAGCCGCAAGCAAGGCAAGACCCAGGGCACCGCTGCCCACTATGTGCAACACGTCGATAATGACCTTCGGCAAGGATAAGTGCATTGCCTGAAAAAAAATTCCGACGGCACAGGACACCACGAACGGGTTCTTTGCAATCGCGATGAGGATGGTCCTGGGCGGAGGTGATTTCCCTATGGTGTAGAGGCTCAGTACCGCCACATTAATGATGTTGAGGAGAGGCGTCATGGCCGCTGCCGCCACGGCCGCCAGCGCCAAAGCCTTCGGACCAAAGAGAGAAGGCACGATAGCCAGGGCAATAAAGGTATGCCAGCGCGTGGCCCCTTGAAAAAGAGAAGAGAATTGTGGCCTGTCGAGCGACAGAAGGCTTGATAGGGGACGCCGCAGCGAAAAGACCAACGCGGACATCACGAGCACTCCCAGGATCAGTGCGGCGGTCATTTGACCCACAGGCAATCCAGTGAAATCTGCGCCCGCGATTTCTTTAATGATGATGGCCGGGAACAGGACGTAATAGCAGAGGTGATCGACGGTGCTCCATTGATCGTCCTGCACCCACTGAAATGCCCGCAGGAGCGCACCCAGCACTATTGCAATGAACACCGGAAGAAGAGCGAAGAAAGCGAAGCTCATGGACCGTATGTCTGCGCCAGCCAGATGATGGAAGGTATGGTGAAGAAGGACAAAGCCGTCTGCACCATGACAAGAGTGGCATAGTAGGGGGCGTCACCACCCATTTGTTTCGCCAGAATAAAGCCTTTCATGGCAGTTGGCACTGCGGCGCAAACAAGAACTGCGATCAATGCATAGCCCTCCAACCCAAAAGCCAACGCCAGTGCCGCCATGCCCAGCGGGGTACCCAACAACCGGAGAAGCGTGCCGGCCCAAACTCGTGCAGAAATGGCCAGGATCGAGATGTTGGCCACGTTGATCACGGGGATCATTGCCGCCAAAAGCCAGGGCAACAATAGCGATGCCTGGATCGCCGTAGAGCTTCGCGACGATCGGAAGGGCGATGAACCCGTTCCATCGGGTCACCGCCTGAAAAATTGACGTATAGGCCGGTCCGTCAACATCATGATTGCGACGCCGCATAACAACGTTATGGCTACGTGGGTCAAGGGGATCGAGGAAAGATCGGATTTAAGCAACGTCTCAGCCACAAGCGCGGGGAAGAATACCCAGAATGCCGCGAGCTCGATGCCGCGCCATTGATCCTGCGGCACGATGCCAATTTTGCGGATCACGAAACCCGCCGCAATGACAAGGAACACCGGCAGTAGGCTTTCGATTGATGCAAGCATGTGGTCTTGAGATCACGCCAGACGGGACAGACGGTCGAGTGCGCCCTGGAGAATATAGGCCGCCGCAAGCTTGTCCACGATTTCCGCCCGGCGAGCCCTTGAACGATTGGATTCGATAAGCACCCGCTCAACGGCGGCGGTCGAAAGCCGCTCATCCCATAGGATCAGCGGCAAAGGCGATAGCCGGCTTAAGTTACGGGCGAATGCACGAGTCGACTGAGCACGTGGTCCTTCTCTCCCGTCCATGTTGACGGGCAAGCCCAGGACAATACCGCCAACTCTCTCTCGCGCCGCGATCGACAAAAGCTGCGCTACATCGGTGGCAAATTTCCCGCGCGCAATGACCTCAAGGGGGGTAGCAATCTGACGGCCGACATCGGAAATCGCAACCCCAATGGTCTTGGAACCGAGATCGATGCCCATGAGCCGGTCGCCGGATTTCAGCCGCTTGGCGAGATCTTCGAGTTTTAGATCAGGAGTCATACTCCTCGTAGATTTCTGCATCCTGCCCGTATCCCGCACCAACCCTAACTCGGGTTCAATTCTAGGGCCAGAGCGATGATAATATCGTTGATCCTGCCTGCGCTTCTCATCATGATCGGGGAGGTAAGTGACGCAGGCGTGCAAGGTGCTCCCATGAAAATCACTTGGTTTGGCCAGTCGGCATTCCGCATTGAAACCGGCAAATCAGTATTGATGGTCGATCCGTTTCTTTCCGGAAATCCGATTTTCAGAGGCGACCCGCAGCAGGCAACCGTGGGTACCACGCACGTGGCGCTTACCCACGGGCATGACGATCATGTGGGAGATACCGTCTCCATTTGCAAATCGAATAGCGCGACGCTAATTGCGGTTTTCGAAATCGTCAGCCACCTCAGCAAAAAGGGAGTCGAGAACCTCGAGCCAACGAACACTGGCGGTTCGATCTACACTGATGATTTCGACATCACCTTCGTACAGGCATTTCATTCTTCCTCATCGGAAGGTGTCTATCTTGGAAACCCTTCCGGTCTGATCATCAAATCCAAGCGGGAGAAGCACACGATCTACCACATGGGGGATACGGCAATTTTTGGCGACATGTCGCTGATCAACCGGTTGCACAGGCCCGATATCGGCATTGTTCCGGTTGGCGACCGATTTACAATGAACCCTGAGACTGCGGCATTCGCCTGCCGCTCTTTTTTCAAATTCAAGACGATCATCCCGTGCCACTACGCAACTTTCCCGGGCTATCTGCTCCCCGATGCGTCGCGTTTCATAAAAGCGATGGGGCCAGGGAAGAGAGCAATAAAGGAGCTGCGGGTGGGCGAGAGCATAAGCCTATGATCGGTCATTTCGCATCATTGGGGCTATCGCTTGCGCTGATCGTATCTGCGGCCAAAGCGGAGCCCGCGACACCGGTGAAGCGCGGAGAACTTCCGCCCCGCGTCGAGGCCGAGCTTACCACACGCGAAGTGATGTGCCGGTTGGACAATTTCGGCGGGCTGGTGATCCCTCAGGGAGCGCTCACGAAGGCGGAACTCAATGGCGATGGGGCAGCGGAATTTATCGTTGCGCTTTGCCGTTTGACCTGCGATGGCGATCCACCAAAAGTCTCCCGAGCATGCGACCAATCCGTGATATTCGTGTCGCATGCGGGAGCCTACGAGCCCGTGAAGATGCCTGGAGAGCTTCTCGATATTCGTCAGGTGCCCGGTTCGCCGCCAAAGCTGGTCAGTTCTTCGCAAAGCAATATCGGCGCGTGCCCGGTCGAGGATGGCGTCTGCAACCCCATCTTCGAGATCAGCAATGGCGAGCTCGTGCAAGTCGGCATTGAATGACTGGCGACGTGACCAATCGACCCGTCGGTCCGAAGGTCGATCCTCTTCCGGCGGGAACAAAACCTGATGGGCGCCCGCTATACGGACGGTACATACTTCTCGAGCGCGTATCTGCTTCCAAACATGGGTCCGATCTTTACGATTCCTTTGCGCGCTCCGATCCCGATGGAGAGCTTTGGACCTATATGGGTTACGGTCCTTTCGAGACAGCCGATAAGTTCGTGGAATGGCTGAAGACGCGTGAAGCTAGTGTTGATCCGCTGTTCTATGCCTATGTGCCGAGGCAGAGTGGCAGGGCAGGTGGGATGGGATCGTTCATGCGTTTCGATCCTCCGAACGGAGTGATCGAAATCGGCAACATCTGGTTTTCCCCCGGGTTGCAGGATACGCGAGAGTCGACAGAAGCAATTTATCTGATGATGCGCCATGCCTTTGATGACCTTGGGATCAGACGGCTGGAGTGGAAGTGTGATGCCCTGAACCGCGCCTCGCGCTGTTCGGCTCAGCGGTTTGGGTTTGTATTTGAAGGGATTTTCCGCCAGCACTACATCGTGAAAGGCCGTAACCGTGATACCGCCTGGTATTCCCTCATCGATAAGGAGTGGCCTTCGATCAAGGAGGGATTCGAGAGTTGGCTAGAGGCCGCTAATTTCGATGCGGCGGGAAGGCAGAAAGCGAAACTGCAAACACGCCCTGCACGATAAAGGTCAGTGCGGCATGGGCACGGTTGCAAGCACCGGCGAACCGGTGATACCAAGCAACGGGCTCCTTGAGGGTTCGAAAATGCCAGTCGATCGGAAAATGGTCCGCCGTATAGCCAGGCTTGCTCGCATCAAAGTGAGTGAGGACGACGTGCCCCGGCTTGAAGGCGAGCTGAATTCCATCCTGCAATGGATCGGCATGCTGAATGAGGTTGATACAACGGGGGTCGAGCCGATGACCTCGGTGGTGAAAATGTCGATGAAAATGCGGGACGATCTTGTAACCGATGGCCAAGATCCGCGGGCGGTCACCGCCAATGCCCCCAAAAGCGAAGACGACTTTTACGTTGTTCCCAAAGTCGTCGAGTAGGACTCATGAGCAAAATTACCTCGCTGACCATTGCAGAAGCGCGCCGGGCATTGCGAAAAAAGGAGTTCAGCGCTCTGGAGCTAACAGAGGCATATCTTTCCGCAATGGAGCAAGCCCGTATCCTCAATGCCTATGTCGTAGAGACGCCTGAACAGGCGCGGGCCATGGCAAGGGATTCCGACCGTCGACTGGCTGAAGGAACTGGGCGGGCGCTTGAAGGGATACCACTCGGCATCAAGGATCTGTTTGCCACAAAGGGCGTTCATACGCAGGCATGCAGCCACGTGCTCGACCGATTCAAGCCCACGTATGAATCGACCGTTACCCAGAATCTTTTTTCCGCCGGGGCAATCATGCTCGGCAAACTGAACATGGACGAATTTGCGATGGGCTCGTCGAACGAGACGAGCTGCTACGGGACGGTTATCAATCCATGGCGGCGTAAGGGCTCCAACGCCGCACTGGTCCCGGGAGGCTCTTCCGGCGGCTCGGCGACGGCAGTGGCGGCGCATATCTGTGCAGCGGCGACCGCAACAGATACTGGCGGTTCCATAAGGCAACCTGCCGCATTTACGGGTACCGTCGGCATCAAGCCCACCTATGGCCGTTGCTCGCGCTGGGGTATCGTTGCTTTCGCATCATCTCTCGATCAGGCGGGACCAATTGCCCGCGATGTGAGAGATGCAGCAATCATGCTGACATCGATGGCCAGTCATGACCAAAAGGACACGACATCGGTGGATCTGCCGGTACCGGACTATGAGGCGGCACTCACGGGAAACATCGCAGGGCTGCGCGTCGGCATTCCCAAGGAATATCGGGTTGAAGGCATGCCTTCCCAAATCGATGCGCTATGGCAAACGGGAGCGAACTGGCTGAGCTCGCAAGGTGCGGAAATAGTCGAGGTTTCGCTGCCGCATACGAAATACGCTCTTCCCGCCTACTACATCGTGGCGCCGGCGGAAGCTTCATCAAATCTCGCGCGTTACGACGGTGTGCGCTACGGCCTCCGCGTGAAGGGCGACGATGTGATCTCCATGTATGAAAACACGCGCGCCAAGGGCTTCGGCCGAGAGGTTCAGCGACGCATCATGATTGGCACATATGTGCTTTCTGCCGGGTATTACGACGCCTATTACGTCAAAGCGCAGAAAATCCGTACACTAATCAAACGCGACTTCGAAGAAGCGTGGAAGAAGGTGGACATAATCCTAACGCCGGCAACCCCAAATGCCGCTTTTGCGCCCGGGGAGATCACCGATCCCGTGCAAATGTATCTCAATGACATTTTCACAGTGACGGTGAACATGGCGGGGCTGCCCGGTATTGCTGTGCCAGCCGGGCTCGACAGCGGCGGCTTGCCGTTGGCACTGCAGCTTATCGGCAAACCCTTCGATGAATCGACGCTTTTCCGTGTCGCGCACGTGATCGAAGCAACAGCGCAATTCAAAGCGCGACCTGAAAAGTGGTGGTGACTCAACCAGGTCAGTTAATTCTCCCCGGGGTGTGTCAACTGTGGGACACCGTATCTTCCAGCGCCTGCCTCGCAACTTTGACCTGGGCAAACTTGCGGTTTGTCTCAATCATTTCGCTCATTAGCCATTCGCGAAAGGCGCGTGCCGGAGGTGTTTCTTTGGTGTTCCTGGCGCGCACGATGTAGTAACTAAAGGACTCTCTTATATCAATATTGAAGGGACGCACGAGCCAGCCATCGATGATCGAGTCGGTGCAGAGTATCTGATCGCCCAGCGCAAAACCTTGCCCCGCTTCGGCTGCTTCAATGGCTAGATGGTTCTGAAACACCGTGCCGCGCCATCCCGACACTCCTTCGATCTTCGCCGCCGCAAGCCAGTCGTTCCACCACTCCTTGCGCTGTTCATGCAGCAGATCGTAATCCCGAAGATCTTCCGGCTTCAGCGCTGCGCGCCCGCCAATTAGTTTTGGCGAGCAAACGGGAAAAACTTCCACATCGGAAAGTTTCTGGGCTTCCACATTGTACCAGTTGCCGGGACCATACCTGATGCCGAGATCAGCTTCACCAGTATGGAAGTCGACCAAGCGATTATCGGGATCAACTGACAATTCGATATCGGGATGCAGATGGTTAAACCGGCCAAGCCGCGGCACAAGCCAACGTGATGCTATCGAAGGCTCAACAGAGACTCTCAGAGTACGCGTCTTGCCCATGGTCACGATGTCACGCGTCGAATCCGCAATTCGATCGAACAGGGGCGTTAGCTCACGCCCATACCTGGCCCCGGCCTGGGTTAGGGTAACTCCCCGCCCCGTGCGGTTGAAAAGCTGCACTCCCAGCCATTCCTCGAGATCGCGAATGTGGCGGCTGATGGCCGCATGGGTAACGAAAAGTTCCTGAGCTGCGAGGGTGAAGCTTTCACTCCGGGCGGCGGCTTCGAAAGCACGCAATGAGTTTAGGGACGGTAAACGGCGGGCCATTGACGTGTAAGTTTTTGTTACATGAAGTGTAGGGAATTGCCGTTTGTTTCACAAGCCGGCTCTGGACATATTAGCGATAGGACCCAACGAGAGGAGAATTCCCATGCACTGGATCTTCGAGATTTACGGTAATACCTTCAAAGCACTGACACTGCAGCGCGGAGAAAGGGTCCATGGCCGGGTGGAAGAAAATCGAAACGTTCGCCCCTCATCTTCGGAATTGAATCGTAGCGACTACTAAGGTGCGGCCGCAACCGCAGCTATTTCGATCAGAAAGCGTGGACTGGCAAGACCCGCCACAATGAGAAGCGTCGCAGCGGGTCTTGCTCCCTTCAGCATCTGATCCCTCACTTCGCGGTAGAGTGCGACGCTGTTCGGATTCGTAATATAGACGTGGCAGTCCACCAAATTGTCCGCGGACATATTTTGCGACCTCAGGATTGCCAGCACATTGTTCCAGGCAAGCTCGTGCTGCATTCTTTCATCTTCTGGAATTTCGCCGCGGGGACCCACCCCTACCTGTCCCGACACATGGATTATTCGTGCGCCCGCGGACACCTCAACGGCTTGGCTGTAGTTTGAAAACGGCGCCGGCGCGGCCGGCGTTTCGATATATTTTGGCATGAAAGCTCCACCCTTACTTGGCCAAAAAACATATGCCACATCGGTTGATATGAAACAGAGGAGCTGGTACGAACATTTCAAGAACGTTGGCTTGTGGATAACGGTGCTCGCGCCTTTTGGCAGTTGAGTTCTCGTGCGATATCAACAGCCGGGAAGGAGGCCAACATGGCCGGATCTGTAAACAAGGTAATTCTTGTAGGAAATTTGGGAGCCGACCCAGAGGTACGCCACACGCAAGATGGGCGGCCGGTCGTGAATCTGAGGCTCGCTACCAGCGAAAGCTGGCGCGACCGGCAGACGGGCGAGCGCAAAGAACGGACCGAATGGCACAGGGTGGTAATATTCAACGAAAACCTGGCCAAGGTAGCCGAACAATATCTCAAAAAAGGAGCCAAGGTTTATATCGAGGGGCAATTGCAAACTCGCAAATACACCGACCAGCAAGGGCAAGAGCGCTTTTCGACTGAGGTCGTTCTGCAACAGTATCGAGGGGAAATGACTATGCTCGACAGTCGGGGTGGTGCCGGATCCAGCCCCTCTGATAGCATCGAAGGCGAGGAGTTCGGACAAACGGGACCAATGGGGCGGTCTCGTGCGCAGTCAGGTTCGAAGGCGCAATCTTTCACGCGCGAACTTGACGATGAGGTGCCATTCTAACCATCAAACGGGAGACATCGATGTTCAGCCGCGTAGTGTTAGCTGCCTTGGTGTTGCTATTTGCCTCACTCCCTTCGCATGCGGCACAAAGGCTTTCGGCGGCGCAAATCAGCGCGTTGGCGCCTGGAAACTATGTCGGCACGTGGAAGGGAAAGAGACAACTGAACCTGAGACTGTCTTCCAACGGTGTCGTGTCGGGGACAGTTGATGGTATCCACCATTCCGGTCGATGGTACGTATCCGACGGCAACCTCTGTCTCGAATTCAAGATAATCATCATCAAGAAAACAAAGTGTGGAGAAATCCGCCGGGAGGGCCGGTGGCTCGTGGGCTACTACAAGAAGGGCAAGCCCCGCATCCGGTTGAGGGCAGTTAGCTCATCGAAAGTCTGAGGAATTCACTAAATAGAAGCGGGATAATCGGTTAATTTGCGGCTGCCACAAAGTGCACACAATTTTTCGGTTTTAGGGGCAACAGAAAATAGGCCTGTGGGCGGATTTTCTTCGAAGCAGTCCCTCGAATAACGGCGAAAAGCATAAAGGGGAATAATGATCTTACTCAGAGCGCTCGTTTGCGCGAGCTTTCTCCTGATGCATTCAGGGGCGCCCAGTTTGGCAGGCCAGAAGCTGTCCAGCGGGGATATCAGGAACTTGTTTCCAGGACGTTTCCAGGCGGTCGTTAGCGGCATCATGCGTTTTAAGATAACTGCAGGAGGTGACGGTTCGTTGTCGGCCATTTCTCCGCGCGGCAAGAAGGATGAGGGACGCTGGAGCATTCGATCCGGCAAGCTATGCATTGAATTCGAACAGTGGCTCGGTGGCTCTAAGCGCTGCACCGCGGTGGTCCAGGAAGCCGGCTGGTACAAGGGGTCGATGGTCAAGTTCAAGCCTATTTGACCATCTTTCCGGCCAGGGCCGTTTTTGCCCATCGATATCGGTTTAAAGAGTTCATATTGCAGCGGTTTTTTGACAGCTTGCGATTTGCCGCGGCGAGGCTAAAAAGCTAGACTTTCTAGGCTAACGAATCGGCTTTTGGCGAGCTCGGCCGGCTCTGGCCTGCAGCATTTTCACTTCCGTTGGTCCTGCAGCAACCGGCGTACAGGGGTAAGCGTGAACGACCAAAACGATAAGCCGGGCGGAACCCCACCCGAGCATCATGGCGACATTTCTCCCATCTCCATCGAAGAGGAGATGAAGCGCAGTTATCTTGACTATGCGATGAGCGTGATCGTCAGCCGGGCTCTTCCCGATGCCCGCGACGGACTGAAACCTGTGCATCGGCGCATTCTATTTTCGATGCACGAGAATGGCTATGACTGGAACAAGCCGTATCGCAAAGCCGCGCGCGTCGTTGGCGACGTGATAGGCAAATATCATCCGCATGGGGACCAGTCGATTTACGATGCGCTGGTGCGTATGGCGCAGGATTTTTCCATGCGCCTCCCGCTGGTCGACGGTCAGGGAAACTTCGGATCGGTCGACGGGGACCCGCCGGCCGCGATGCGTTACACTGAAGTTCGTCTGGGCAAGCCCGCGCACGCGTTGCTGGAAGACATCGACAAGGACACAGTCGATTTCCAACCAAACTACGACAACTCGGAGAGAGAGCCGACAGTACTTCCGGCGCGATTTCCCAATCTTCTTGTAAACGGCGCCGGTGGTATCGCGGTTGGAATGGCGACCAACATTCCCACCCACAATCTGGGAGAGGTGATCGACGCCTGTATTGCGGTGATCGACAACCCGGGAATCAGCATCGATGAGCTCATGGCATTCGTACCGGGCCCCGATTTTCCAACGGGCGGTATCATTCTCGGCCGCGCCGGAATCAAGTCGGCCTATCACTTGGGCCGCGGCTCCATAACCATGCGCGGCAAGGTACAGACCGAAGAAATACGAAAAGATCGAGAAGCTTTGGTCATTACTGAAATTCCTTACCAAGTCAACAAGGCGGCAATGATTGAGAAAATTGCCGAGCTCGTTCGCGATAAGCGGCTTGAGAGCATCAGCGATATTCGTGACGAGTCTGATCGACGCGGAATGCGCGTTGTCATCGAGCTCAAACGCGATTCAATGGCGGATGTGGTGCTGAACCAGCTCTTCCGGTACACGCCACTGCAGAGCACGTTCGGGGTGAATAGCGTTGCGCTCAATCTGGGCCGACCGGAGCTGATGACGCTCAAGGACATGCTCGCCGCCTTTGTCGGTTTTCGCGAAGAGGTGGTCACCCGTCGAACGAAATTTCTTCTGGCGAGGGCGCGGGACCGCGCACACATCCTGGTCGGGTTGGCGATTGCCGTGGCCAACATCGATGAGGTCATCGCGCTGATACGCCGCTCCAGAGATGCTACCGAGGCGCGGGAGGCGTTGATGGGGCGGGCGTGGCCGGCAAAAGATATGGTCGCACTCATCAACTTGATTGCAGACCCGCGCCACAAGGTTGGCAGAGATGATACCTATCGGCTCTCGGAGGAACAGGCCAAGGCAATTCTGGATCTGCGTTTGCAGCGACTGACCGCTCTCGGACGAGAAGAGATTGCCCAGGAGCTGGAGAAGCTCGGCAAGGAGATCGAAGAGTATCTCGATATCCTACGGTCAAGACAGCGGGTGCAAAACATAATCAAGGACGAACTTAAGGCCGTTAGAGAAGAGTTCACCACACCGCGGCGCACCGAAATCCGCGAACAAGATTTCGAAGTGGAAGACGAAGATCTCATTCAGCGGGAAGACATGGTGGTTACCGTAAGCCATGCCGGCTACATCAAGAGAGTGCCGTTGTCGGCCTATCGCGCGCAGCGGCGCGGGGGCAAGGGACGTGCCGGGATGCAGACGCGGGAAGAGGATTTCGTCACCAAGATTTTCGTTGCCAATACACACACGCCAGTACTGTTCTTTTCATCCAGCGGCATGGTGTATCGTGAAAAGGTCTGGCGATTGCCAGTGGGAAATCCACAAGCCCGCGGCAAGGCGCTCATCAACCTTCTTCCGCTTGACCCGGATGAACGCATCACCACCATCATGCCGATGCCTGAAGATGAAGCGAGGTGGGGCAAACTGCAGATCATGTTTGCGACCAGTTCAGGCAACGTGCGGCGCAATCAACTTTCTGATTTCGTCGATATCAGGCGCACGGGAAAGATAGCGATGAAACTCGAACCGGGCGACCATCTTGCCGGTGTCGAGATCTGTTCGGAAAGCGACAATGTTCTCCTTACGACCGCTCAAGGCCAAGCCATCCGTTTTGCAGTCGATGACGTGCGCGTGTTCAAGGGTCGCGATTCAGCAGGTGTTCGTGGAATCAAACTGGGAGATAATGACCGGGTCATATCGATGGCCATCTTGAACCATGTTGAGGCAGATGCTGAAGAGCGGGCGGGCTACTTGAAAATGCGCCGGGCCATGCGGGGCGATGACGTGGAAAATGGCGGCGATGAGCCGGAAGAGGGCGCAGCCGTGGCCAAGGTACTCAACGGAGAGAGGTTTTCGGAAATGGCGGCACGCGAGCAATTCATTCTTACCGTGTCGGCTAACGGCTACGGCAAGCGTTCCTCATCATACGAATACCGCCTTACCGGCCGAGGCGGCAAAGGGATCGTGGGAATGATTGTGAACAAGCGAAACGGTGAGCTCGTCGCTTCATTTCCCGTTAAGGAAAGCGACGAGATCATGCTGGTCTCGGATGGGGGGCAACTCATTCGCTGCCCGGTCCACGATATCCGAATTGCCGGACGCTCGACGCAAGGCGTGACGATCTTCGATACCGCAGAAGATGAGCACGTTGTATCGGTAGAACATATCCCGGAGGAAGCGGAGAGCAGTCCGCAGCCGAGCGTGCCAGCTACCGGTTAGAATCGTGCATTCGAGGTTGTCCGCATCCGCCTGATGCGTCGTAGTGGTATCGTCCTACCGATGAAAATCGAAATCCTTTTGTCTTTCATTGGCGCCAGCACCCTATTGTTTCTCACTCCCGGGCCATCGATGACGCTTATCCTAGCTAACGGCGCCGCTCATGGAACGCGCGCCGGTATCGTCACGGTTTTGGGAAATGCGGCCGGTTTTGCGATTGTTCTTCTGATCGTCCTTGCGGGCCTTCACTTGATCGCGCAGCACTTCGAAGCTTGGTTTCCGATCGTGCGTTACCTCGGCGCGGCTTATCTGCTCTGGCTTGGCATTCGGTTCCTTCAGCGAAGTCTAAAAACATCTGAAGAGAAAACTCCAACCAAGACCTCCAGCCGCAATCATTTTTTCAGCGGTATCTTTGTTGCATTTGCAAATCCTACGGCACTTTCTTTTCTTGCAGCATTTCTGCCGCAGTTCATCGATCCAGACAGCGAGAAGTTCCTGCAGTCGAGCGTTCTGGCCCTGGTTTTTATAAGTGTTTGCGTGCTTGTACAAAGCGGGATCGCGGTTGCTGCCAACAGGGCTGGGCAGTGGTTGCTTAGCGGAAAGGGCCGGCTAATTGACCAAATTGCCGCTGTTGTTCTGATCATCGGCGGGTTACTACTGATTCTTGCGAGAGGATGACCATGGCGCGTACCGCATTCTATCCGGGCAGTTTCGATCCGGTTACCTTTGGGCATCTGGACATTATCGCCCGAGCGGCGCGGATCGTCGAAAAACTGGTGCTTGGAATCGGTACACATCACGGCAAGGATGCAATGCTTTCCATAGAGGATCGCGTGGCGCTATTGGAACAGGTCACCGCATCGATCGCCGCAAAGGCCGGGGTCAAGGTTTCCATCATCACCTTCGACGGACTTGCAGTAGATGCGGCCAAGCGCTGCAGTGCCGGAGTACTCATCAGGGGGCTAAGAGATGCAACAGATTTCGATTACGAAGTACAAATGGGTCAAATGAATGCCGCATTGGCCCCCGACATTGAAACCATCTTCATGGCGGCGAGCCCAGCCACACGGATGATTTCCTCATCCCTGGTCAAGCAGATCGCGCGGATGGGCGGCGACATAAGCCCATTCGTACCGCGTGAGGCCATTGGAAAAATTGCCGAGGCGATAAAAAGATAAGCAGAAGGCGGCAGAAGTTTCAGGATAAGGAGCGACCAATGAAGCTTGGATGTGTTCGAAGCTTGGGCCTTGCAATGGTCCTGGCTGGAGCGGGTGTGGGGAGTGTAGCGTCGGCTGAACCGGAAAATACCCTAGTGATGACTTTGAAGGATGACTGCAAAGTAACGATTGATCTGAAACCCGATCTCGCGCCTAAGCACGTTGACCAAATCAAGAAGCTGACACGGCAAGGGTTCTACGATGGCATCGTGTTTCATCGGGTCATCGATGGCTTCATGGCCCAGACGGGCGATCCTACCGGTACGGGCATGGGCGGGTCGGAACTCCCCGACATCCCGGCGGAGTTCTCCAATGAGCCATTCACGCGCGGTACCGTCGGCATGGCGCGCTCGCAGGATCCAAACAGCGCTAATTCGCAATTTTTCATAATGTTTGCCGATGGCAGCTTTCTCAATGGCCAATACACGGTATTCGGACAGGTAACCGAGGGTATGGATTGTGTCGATCAGATCGTGCGCGGTGAACCCCCGGACAATCCCGACAAGATTGTCAGCATGAAACTCATGAAAGATTCCCAGTGATGGCAGACCCTGAAAACACGCTCTTTATCGATCTTCCCGGCGGCCGAGTAACGATCGAACTCAGACCCGATCTCGCGCCCAACCACGTTTCCCGGATCAAGGAGCTCGCCCGCGAAGGGTTCTACAACGGTACGCCGTTTCATCGTGTAATCGATGGTTTCATGGCTCAGGGCGGCGACCCGACCGGAACCGGAACGGGCGGGTCGAAGAGGCCCAATCTCAGGGCGGAATTCTCAAAAGAAAGTCACGTTCGCGGCACGTGTTCGATGGCGCGATCTTCGAGTCCTGATTCGGCCAATAGCCAGTTTTTCATATGTTTCGGGGAGGCGCCTTGGCTCAATGGGCAATATTCGGTTTGGGGAAAGGTAACGGGTGGCATGGAGCATGTCGACGCCCTCAAGCGTGGCGAACCTGTTCAAAATCCCGATCGAATTGTCAAGATGCAGGTGGCTGCCGATAGCCAATGATGTGTTTCGTGCCGGTGGGGAAAAGCGGAAAGATGCATCTTCGTCGAGCCGATTGAAGGAAGCCCTCAAGACGTGTCCAGCGGTGAGGACGGGGCAGCACAGTCATGCGTGTCGATGCCTTTGATTTCGATTTGCCGGAAGAGAGGATTGCGCTGCGCCCCATTAGTCCGCGGGATCGCGCAAGGCTCTTAGTCGTACGACCGCAGAAGGAACTTGAAGACCGATCGATCTTCGAGCTTCCCCTCATTCTAAAACGTCACGATCTATTGGTGCTGAATGATACGCGAGTTCTGGCGACTGCACTTCGCGGCCACCGCATAGGGCGGGGAGATTTCGAGCCGGAGATTTCGGCTTTGCTTTTCGAGAGACTAGATGGATCGCGGTGGAAGGCCTATGCAAAGCCTGGCAAGCGCCTGAAACCGGGTGATCGTATCCGCTTCGGATCGCGTGAGGACGTTTGTCTCTTGGGCAACCTAGATGCAGTGGTGCAAGGAAAGAATCCAAATGGTGAGGTCGAGCTGGCTTTTGATTTTTCCGATGCAGTCCTTGATGAAGCAATTGCTATGGCTGGTCACATGCCGCTTCCGCCCTACATCGATTCCAGGCGTCCCGCGGATGAGCAGGACATGGTCGATTATCAAACCATATATGCGCGCCACGCAGGAGCTGTGGCGGCACCCACGGCGGGCCTTCATTTCACAGCGGAACTCCTCAAGCAATTGCGGGCACGCGGGATCGACCAGGCATTTGTCACCCTTCACGTGGGTCCAGGAACATTTTTGCCAGTCAAAGAGACGGATACAGAGCAGCATCGGCTGCTCCCCGAGACTGGTCATATCAATGCAGAAGCGGCGGATCGGATCAACGAGGCGCGCTCGCGTGGCGGCCGGATCATTGCCGTCGGCACCACATCCCTGCGGATCCTGGAAAGCGCTAGCGACGCGAAGGGGCATATCAACACATTTTCGGGCCCGACGAGCCTGTTCATCACCCCAGGCTACCGTTTCCGGGCGGCGGATGGGCTGATCACGAATTTTCACCTGCCACGATCGACTCTTTTCATGTTGGTTGCAGCCTTCAGCGGCTTGGAAACCATGAAAAGATCCTATGCCCATGCGATTGCCAAGGGCTATCGCTTCTATTCCTATGGGGATGCTTGTCTGTTATTCCCTTCCCGTCCATGAGCTCGCTGTTCTCTTTCACTGTCCTGAAGACACAAGACAATGCGCGCCTCGGCTTGATCGACATGCCGCGGGGTCAGGTGCGCACACCCGCTTTCATGCCAGTCGGAACGGCCGGTACGGTCAAAGGCATGTTCCTGGATCAGGTGAAGGTCACTGGGACGGATATCATCCTAGGGAATACCTATCATCTCATGCTTCGCCCCACGGCGGAGCGCATAGCCGCACTGGGCGGCCTGCACCAATTCATGGGATGGGATCGGCCAATTCTTACCGACTCGGGCGGTTTTCAGGTGATGTCACTCGCGAAGCTCCGCAAACTGAATGAGAATGGTGTTGTCTTTCAGTCGCATCTCGATGGAAAGCGCTACGATCTCACTCCCGAACGATCAATGGAGATTCAGCGATTGCTCGGTTCGGATATTCATATGCAGCTCGACGAGTGCCTGGAGTATCCGCATACCGAAAAAGAAGCCGAACGGGCTATGCAGTTGTCGCTTACCTGGGCCGCGCGATCGCGCGAGAGGTTCGGCAACCAGCCGGGGAGAGGATGTTTCGGTATCGTCCAGGGCGGTGTGTCGGAACGGCTCCGCCTGCGGTCAATTCGGGGACTCGTCGAGATAGGATTTCACGGCTATGCGATTGGCGGCCTCGCGGTGGGCGAAGGGCAGGCTCTCATGCTCAAGACGCTCGAGATCACTGCGCCAGCGCTTCCTGCAGATAAGCCACGCTATCTCATGGGTGTCGGGACACCGGATGACATTCTCGAAGCTGTTGCCCGCGGCGTGGATATGATGGACTGTGTCATGCCCACCCGATCGGGACGACATGGGCAAGCTTTCACACGCTACGGCCGTCTCAATATGCGGAATTCAGTGCATTCAGAGGATCCCAGACCGCTTGATCCGCTCAGCGCTTGCCCTGCAAGTACTCAATATTCGCGGGCTTATATTCATCATCTTGTCAAGTCAGGCGAGTTGTTGGGCATGATGATCCTCACATGGGCAAACATCGGCTACTACCAGGAACTCATGCAGGGCATCCGTTTGGCCATTGCCGAGGGCCGATTTACTGATTTCTATCATGAGACCAAAACCGGGTGGGCAAGTGGCGATAATCAGGGAAGGTGACCAAGATGAAACTGACGGGCGAACAGACAATCCCTGCGAACAGACAACGTGTTTGGGACGCGCTCAACGATCCCGAAATCCTAAAGCAATGCATCAAGGGATGCGAGCACATACAAAAGACCTCAGATACCGATTTCGCCGCGCGAATCCTTGCCAAGGTTGGACCGGTCAAAGCCAGGTTTACCGGTAAGGTCACGCTTACGAATCTCAAGCCGCCCGAAAGCTATACCATTTCGGGCCAAGGCGAGGGTGGCATCGCGGGGTTTGCCAAGGGCAAATCCGATATACGATTGAGTGAGGTGACTCCCAATGAAACTCTCATGGCTTATGACGTCGATGCCCAGGTCGGGGGCAAGCTTGCCATGATCGGCAGTCGGCTAATCGATGCCACTGCGCGATCTATGGCGCAGGAGTTCTTCGATCGTTTCGTGAGGCTGACGTCGATGCCGGCCGGAGCCAAACCGAAACGGGTTGCAGGACGTGCCGGGGGAAATTCAAACGCGAAAGCCAAAGGGTCGGAGAAAGAAGCGGGGAAGAAAGCCAAGAAGCGGTGGGGCTTGTTTCGAGCGAAAAGCTCATGATTGGCAGTCGAGTGCCTAGTGGTCATCATTTGCCCGAACCAGCTATGTGCTCGCCTTCGCGGGTGAGGTAGTAGGCAGCAAGGATCGGCAGTAGCGTCACCGCGATCACGAATACCGCAACAACGTTCGTCACGGGTCGTTGTCTCGGCCTGATCAGCTCAGTAAGCATCCAGATGGGCAAGGTAGATTGTTGCCCGGCTGTGAAAGTGGTCACAATCACCTCATCGAAAGACAGTGCGAAAGCAAGCATGCCGCCCGCTAGAAGGGCGCTTGCTATGTTCGGCAGAATCACATGCCGGAAGGTTTCGAAATAGTTTGCCCCCAGATCCATCGACGCTTCAATGAGATTACCGGACAGCCGGCGGAAACGCGCAATGGCGTTGTTATAAACAACGACGATGCAGAACGTCGCGTGTCCCAGAACAATCGTCCAGTAGGAAAAATCTATGTCCATCATGTTGAAGGCAGAGCGCAAAGAGATACCGGTGATGATACCAGGCAGGGCGATCGGCAGGATGAACAGTAGCGAGATCGTCTCACGACCAAAAAACCGCGCGCGCGCCAGCGCCGCGGCAGCGCATGTTCCGAGAATCAATGCGAGCAATGTCGCAAATGCCGCCACGCGCAATGAAAGGGAAAGGGCATTCCAGATGTCGGGTCGTTCCCAAACGACGGAGAACCACCTAAGCGTATAGCCGGGCGGAGGAAACTGGTAGCTTTTCTCCTCAGTAGTGAAGGCATAGAGGATGATTAGTGCCAGCGGCAGGTGCAGGAAAAGCAATCCACCGACGGCGAGGACACTGAGCGGCCAGGGTGCCTTGGCGTCGTCGCTAGAGCGCATCGAACGCCCCCATCCGTTTTGCCACCCAAAGATAGATGCCCATGATGACGATAGGCACCACGGTGAATGCGGCAGCAAGCGGAATGTTTCCAGCAGTTCCTTGTTGGGCGTAAACCGCTTGGCCGATGAAGTAGCGCGAGGTGCCGACGATTTGCGGGATGATATAGTCTCCCATGGTTAGGGAGAAGGTGAAGATCGAGCCCGCGATAAGACCCGGCAGTGCCAGCGGGAGGATCACTGTTCTGAACGCCTGGGCCGGGTTTGCGCCAAGATCGGCCGATGCTTCAATGAGACTGCCTGGAACGCGTTCAAGGGCCGCTTGGGTCGGCAGGATCATATAGGGGAGCCACACATAAACGAAAACCAAGAACATCCCTATGTAGCTGATCGAGAGTGATGGACCACCAATCACGGGAAGGCCGAGAACCGAGTTCAAGAGCCATGATGTTTTGGTTATTTCGGCAAGCCAGGTCACAATTCCTTCCTTGGCAAGGATGAGTTTCCATGCGTAGACCTTGACCAGATAGCTCGACCATAGCGGCATCATGACAGCCAGATAGAAAAATGCCTTCCACTTGCCACGTGCATATCGGGCAGCGTAGTACGCGATGGGAAAGGCGATGATCGCCGACGCAATCGTCACAGCGGCGGCCATGAGAATACTTCTGACGATGATGTCGAAATTGGCGCGCTGAAAAAGCTGCGCGTAGGTCGAAAGCGTGAATTCGTACTTTACCAGTCCGGAGAATTCATCGAGACCATAAAAACTGTTGAGCAGCAGCGCCAACAGCGAGCCGACGTATACAATGCCAATCCACAAGAGGGGAGGTGCGAGGAGCAGCGCAAGCAGCAGCCAGCGATGACGAAACAGTATATCCGAGGCCCGGCTTGAAACTCCTGGGCTGGGCGCGCGGCTGGCAAGCGCAGCAGCCGTCATTGCTTGGGCTCCATGGCGTGCAGGGCTTCGCGCGGCCAGTGAAATGTCACGCTTTGCCCCTCGACAAATGTTCCCATGGCAGAGGGCGCATGTGCCGTCATTCGAAGCTCGCCAATGTTTAAGGTGACGCGTGTCTGTGAACCCTGATAATGAACGGCGGCTACCTTGCCAGTTACCGAGACCTGATCGGGCGGCGTGGATTGGCCGTTTTTCAGTATCGTGATTTTTTCCGGACGCAAGCTCGTCCAATTGAGTGATCCTCCATGCTCGTAGGCAAAGTCGGGGGGAAGCACATTGGACGATCCAACGAAGGAGGCGACAAATCTGCTATTGGGTTGCTCATAGACTTCGCTGGGCCTGCCGACCTGAACGATGCGGCCTTCGTTGAAGATTGCGAGGCGGTCAGACATGGCCAGCGCCTCACCCTGGTCGTGAGTTACGAATACGAAAGTTATACCTACTTCTTTCTGCAGTGACTTGAGTTCCTCCTGCATTTGCTCGCGAAGCTTCAAATCGAGCGCACCGAGCGGTTCATCGAGGAGAAGAACTTTCGGCTCATTAACAAGAGCCCGTGCCAGGGCCACTCGTTGCCGCTGGCCGCCTGACAGCTGAGAAGGTCGGCGATCTTCGAAACCGCTGAGCTTCACCATCGCCAGCGCTTCACGAGCTCTCTCCTCGCGCGATGCCTTCGGCAAACCGCGGATCATGAGGCCATAGGCGACGTTTTCTCCCACGGTCATATGTGGAAATAGAGCGTAGTCCTGGAAGACGGTATTAACGCTTCGTCGATAGGGGGGCACGCCTTCGGCCGTTTCACCGAAGATCTCGATGTGTCCCTTATCCGGTTGCTCGAACCCCGCAATGAGTCGCAGGCAGGTCGTTTTGCCCGATCCAGAGGGGCCGAGCATGGCGAAGAATTCCCCTTCCGCCACGTCGAGAGTTACATCGTCGACAGCGCGAATCGTGCCGAAATGACGCGATACGTTCTGGAATCTAACGGCAGTGGTCATTGATCGGCTTTACGTCAGACAGCCCCTCTTGCTTGCCTGGCAAGAGGAGCTGCCGCAGGAGACGGTCTGCTCAGCGTCCGCCTAAGACCGCGATGTAGTCGGATACCCAGCGGTAATAGGGCACGCAGCCGCTGGACTGTGACTGGCACTTGGCAACAGGCGTCCGCCAGAAATGAACCTTGGCGAAATTGCCAGCACCGTTGGTTTCACAGCCGGCATCGGTGAGCAGCGCGTTGCCCGTGCATGCCGCGGGAACAGCCGGAACGGACCCGAACCAAGCTGCAAGATCGCCCTGCAGCTTGGGATTTATCGAGTGCTCAAGCCACATGTAGGCGCAATTGGGGTGGGGGGCTTCCGAATGCATCATCGTGGTGTCCGCCCAGCCAGTTGCTCCTTCATCCGGAATTACCGAAGCAATGGGCTGCTTTTCCGCTTGCAGAAGATTTACCTGAAACGGCCAGGAAGAGGACGCAACTACGCCCTCATTCTTGAAGTCGTCAATTTGAATGAACGCGTCGTGCCAGTACCTGCCGACTATCTTGCGCTGAGCTCGCAGAATCTCAAGGGCCGCCTTGTACTGCTCTTCGGTGAGCTCATAGGGATCCTTGATGCCTAGTTCGGGTTTATGCTTCATCAGGTAAAGCGCGGCGTCTGCGATATAGATCGGTCCGTCAAACGCCTGGACACGACCTTCGTTCGATTTCCCATCGGGCAAGTCGGTTTTCTCAAAAACTATAGACCAGCTCTTAGGCGGTTCTTTGAAGACATTGCTGTTGTAGGCGAGAACATTGGCTCCCCATTGGTAGGGGACGCCATAATGTACGCCATCGACGGTGTGCCAGGGCGCGTTCTGAAGGCGCTCATCAACCGTTGACCAACTGGGGACCAGATCTATGTTGACCGGTTGAACCCGCTTGCCCGAAATCAGCCGTAACGAGGCATCGCCCGAGGCGGTTACCAAATCAAATCCGCCCTCGTTCATCAAAGCGACCATTTCATCCGATGTTCCGGCGGTTTTCACATTGACCTTACAGCCGGTCTTCTTCTCGAAGTCTGTGACCCAGTCGTAGTTTTTGTCCGTTTCACCGCGTTCGATATAACCCGGCCACGCAACGATATCGACTTGACCCTCCCCAGCACCGATTTCCTTCTTCATCTCCTGGGCAAGCGTAGGTGCTGCCAATGCGCCTGCCGCAATCACCGACAGTACCACGCGGTGAGTAAGCTTCATGATTGTCCTCCCATGCCGGCTAACGTCTGTTTTGCGCAATAACCCTGCCGATCGCGAAGCATATTGCGTTTGTGACGGACGACAGAATAAGCCCTCCGTGACATGGAACCTAGCCTGTCCTACCAATAAATGGAAGTTCGTCCTTGGATGCCGCCTGGTGGTTGCGCCAATGATATTGCGTGCTACATTGCAAACGATGAATTGACGGCAAGTGCCGAGGAACGTTGATGGCGTCGGAAGTAACGACCAAGCACGCCAGCAGACGACCGGAAGCGGTCGTGGTTGAGGACCTTCATAAATATTTCGGACCCCTGGAAGTCCTTAAGGGCGTTTCGATGACTGCCCGCGAAGGCGATGTGGTGTCGATGATCGGCGCCTCCGGTTCCGGCAAGAGCACCTTTCTTCGCTGTATCAACTTTCTGGAAATGCCGAACCAAGGCCGCATCATGGTGAACGGCGAAGAAGTCAAGCTCAAGCGCGGTAGGGACGGCAATTCAATGCCCGCGAACCCCCGCCAAATCGAACGAATCCGGACACAGCTAGGCATGGTGTTTCAAAGTTTCAATCTTTGGCCGCATATGACCGTCCTCGAAAACGTGATCGAAGCTCCAATTCACGTGCTCAAGGTGCCAAAAGTTAAAGCGATTGAGCGCGGCGAAGCCTTGCTCAACAAAGTCGGGCTTTACGAAAAGCGCAACCAATATCCTGCCTTTCTTTCGGGTGGGCAACAGCAGCGTGCATCAATCGCCCGGGCGCTGTGTATGGAGCCCAAGGTCATGCTGTTCGACGAGCCGACGTCGGCCCTCGACCCGGAGTTGGTGGGTGAAGTTCTAAAGGTGATTCGCGACCTGGCGAATGAGGGCCGGACAATGATCCTCGTGACCCACGAAATGAGTTTTGCCCGCGATGTTTCGAGCCACGTTATCTTCCTACATAAGGGATTGATTGAGGAGGAGGGCCCGCCGGAACAGGTCTTTGACCATCCCAAAAGTGAGCGCTGTAAGCAGTTTACGAAGAGAAAACCGCATTAGCAGCGATTGCGCTTTGAGGGGGACTTGGTAATGTTAGTTCATCACTGGCCGTAACGGACACAACGTGGGGCGCTGCCGTCGGTCCAGAAATCTCAACGGGAGGTTCGACATGAAGTCATTCATTCGGGTTGCAGCGGCCTCGGTATTCGCGCTGCTTGTTGGATCCGCGGCAGCTCAAGCCGATCTCAAGTTCGGGGTCGCAGCAGAACCCTATCCGCCATTTTCATCGAAAGATGCCTCCGGGAAATGGGTCGGCTGGGAAATCGACATGATGAATGCCGTCTGCAAGCAGATGAACGAGAAATGCGAATTGGTGGAAGTTGCCTGGGACGGAATCATTCCGGCACTGACATCGAAGCAAATCGATGTCATTTGGAGCTCGATGTCCATTACGGACGAGCGCAAAAAGACCATCAATTTCACAAACATGTATTATGACACGCAAACCGTAATTATCGGCGCGAAAGACGGAGACAAGGACATCACGCCGGAGCATTTGAAAGGCAAAACCATCGGCGCGCAGGTTTCGACGATTCACGAAAGATATCTGCAGAAATATTATGGAGCCGGTTCGGAAATTAAAACATATCAAACACAGGACGAGGCCAATAACGACCTCGCCGCGGGACGTCTCGACTATGTCCAGGCCGACGGCAGCGCACTCGATGCATTTCTGAAAACGGAGCAGGGCCAAGCCTGCTGTGAATTCAAAGGCCAGGTTCCTGACGATCCCATCCTCGGGGAAGGGGTAGGCGGGGGCCTGCGCAAGGAAGACACCGAGCTCAAGGCAAAGTTCGACAAGGCCATCAGCGAATTGGCAACGAGCGGCGAGATTCAAAAGATCACCGAAAACTATCCGGAGCTCAAGCCGGTGATCGTCCTCCCGACCTCGTAATCAATAAGTTCGGCCACGCCTCATAAAGCGTGGCCGACATCCCCGGTTAGGAAGGCGAAAGGGAATGGCGCAGCCGGGTTTTCCCGAAATCCTGTCGCTCGGCGATCAAGGCTATGGCGATGAGTTGTTGCGCGGCGCATTGGTCACGCTGCAGATTTCCGCCTGCGCCTATTCTATTGGCCTGGTGATTGGATTGGCCGGGGCGATGGGCAAGCTCGGCAGCAACAGGATCGTTCGTTGGATCCTTGCTCTGTATACAACAATCGTGCGCGCCTCCCCCGACCTCATCATCATTCTTTTGCTCTACTATGCGGGCACGGGGCTGCTCAATTCAATGCTGACAGCTCGCGGTTATACATCAGTGCACGTGAGCGGCTTTGCGGCGGCTGTGGCGGTGCTGGCTTTCATGTACGGGGCATATTCAACAGAAGTGTTGCGGTCAGCCATTCAGGCGATTCCCGTCGGCCAGATCGAGGCCGCCAAAGCGGTTGGAATGAACCCCTGGCTGCGGTTTCGACGCATCATTGTTCCGGCAATGCTGCCCCTAGCAATTCCCGGCATGGGCAACCTTTGGCTGAACGTGACCAAAGATTCTTCCCTCATTGCCGTGGTTGGTTATACGGAACTGCTGCTTGCGACCCGACAGGCGGCGGGCAACACGAAACAATACTTCATGTTCTTTCTGTGTGCGGCGTTCATCTACCTGGCGATAACGCTCGTTTCCAATCAGGCCTTCAAACGCATCGAAGCGCGGTTTCGGCGCGGCATGCCCAAACTCGGATAGATGCCATGGTTTGGGATTGGCTGCCTACATATATGCCGCTTCTCATCAATGGCCTGTGGATCACACTAACACTTTTAATTTTATCGACCGTTATCGGAATGATATTCGCGGTGCCGCTGGCCCTGGTTCAGGCGTTGCAATCGCCCTACCTCGCGACTCCCGCCCGGGCATTTTGCACATTCATCAGAGGAACACCGCTCTTGGTGCAACTCTGGTTGCTCTATTTTGGGTTGGGCTCTCTGTTTCCAATGATCCCCGGCATCCGTCAAAGCTTCCTGTGGCCAGTTTTGCGCGAAGGATATTTCTATGCCCTTCTGGCCTTTATCATCAGCGTAGCCGGCTATGAGGGCGAGATAATGCGCGGTGCGTTCCTTGGTGTGCCCAAAGGAGAACTTGAAGCCGCGAAAGCCTTCGGAATGTCACCGTGGAAGGTGTTCCGGCGCATTTGGTTTCCTCGCGCCTTTCGTCTGGCGTTACCCGTGCTTGCTGGAGAGACCGCGCTGACGCTAAAAGCCACGCCACTGGCAGCAACGGTGACAGTTCTCGATCTGTTTGGGGTATCGAACAAGATCCGGCAAGACACCTATCGCGTGTACGAACCGCTTCTGCTGGTTCTCGTGGCCTATGTGGTGCTTTACTTCTTTATCGTCTGGGCGTTCCATTGGTATGAGAAAAGGATCCCGCAGAAAAGATAAGGGCGGCTGTTAACGAGTTTTGGACAGGAGAAGGGTTATGGGCGCATTGAAGAAGTTGGCGCAGATGGCGCTTCCGGCAATCGCTATTGCGATGGCCGTGCAAGCCGACGCGGCGGAGAAGATCGTGATCTCGAACTGGGATGGCTACATGCCCAAGGATCTTCTAGCACGTTTCAAGGCGGACACCGGAATCGAAGCTGAGCTTTCGGTGCACGCAACCAACGAAGAAATCATGGGAAAGGTCACCGCCAGCGGCGGCAAGGGCTATGACGTCCTGTTCGTCTCTTCCCCCTTCGCGGAAGCGTTGAACAACCTGGGGCTGGCAGCAAAACTCGACCACAGCAAGATCACCAATATCAAGAATCTGTATCCCGAAGCGATGCAGCTCACACACGACCCGGGCAACACGTTTTCCATTCCTTATGCCTGGGGTACGACGGGCATCTGCTACCGTTCCGACCTTGTCAAAACAGAGCCGACAAGCTGGAACGATCTACTGTCTCCCGCCGAGGACGTGAAAGGGAAAGAGACCATGCTTTCTACCGACCGCTGGCTGATGGCGGCGGCTTTTCTTGCTCTGGGCAAGTCGGTAAACTCAACCGACCAGGAGACGCTCGATGCCGCAAAGTCCAAGTTGATCGAGGCGAAAAGAAACCTGCTCGCTTACGATGATACGGTTTTCTTTCAGAAGCTTGTCTCCGGGGAAGCTGTGCAGACTCACGCGTGGGATGGCTGGTGCAACTATGGCATAGCCGAGAACCAATCGATCAAGTACGTCGTGCCTAAAGAAGGTTCCGATCTTTGGGTCGACACAATGGTGGTAACCGCCGCCTCCGAGAACAAGGATGCGGCTCATAAATTCATCGACTATGTGCTGAATGCAGACAATGGCAAATGGGTTGTCGAAAACATCATGTACAAGACGCCGAACCGGGCCGGCATGGAAGCAATCGACAAGAAAATGTTCGAGCAGTATCCCAACATGGCTATCACTCCGGCCGAACTTCTGAAATACGAGCAACTACGTGATCTTGGCGAAGGACAGAAGGCGTTCTCCAAGGCGGTTACGGAAATCCTGGCTGCAAAGTAGGCGGCTGTCATAGCGAAGGTAGCCCGGTTGCTGCCGGTCGTAGCTGCCGGGCTTTTCATCTCAATGTCGCAAAGCAAGCAAGCCATCCTTCTGATGCTGCCGGGCTTTCTGTGGTTGTTCGGCCTCATGGTGGTGCCGTGCGGCGTTATTTTCGCCATGGCTTTCTTCGAGCGGGGTGTCTATGGCGGGGTTGATTACGGAGTAGTGACTTTCGAAAATTTCCGGCGGGCGATTGACCCGCTCTATCTGTCCATCCTGGTTGATTCCGCCCGTATTGCACTCACCGCCACGCTATTCGCATTGCTGATAGCGTATCCGGCCGCTTTTGCCATCACTCGAGCAAGACCCGGGATTCAGCCTGCCCTCTTAGTGCTGGTGATGCTGCCATTCTGGTCAAATTACTTGATCCGTACCTACGCGTGGATGGTCCTCTTAAATCGCGAGGGGCTCATCAACACACTTCTCGGGTCGCTTGGACTAATCGAGCAACCCCTCAATATCCTCTATAACGAGTTCGCTGTTGTTCTCGGCCTCGTCTACAACTACTCACCCTTCGTAGTCTTGGCGATCTATGCAGCGCTACAACGCCTCGATCCTTCGTATGCCGAGGCGTCTCGCGACCTCGGGGCAGGGTCTTGGTCGACATTTTTCCGTATTACACTACCTCTTACCTTCCCAGGCGTAGCAGCAGGTGGCGTCTTCGTCTTCGTTTTGTCGATCGGAAATTTCATTACCCCGGATTTGTTGGGAGGGGGACGCATGCAGATGGTTGGCAACCTGATTTACGACCAGTTCCTGACTGCGCGGGATTGGCCGTTCGGAGCCACTCTGTCGATGGCGCTAATCGGCGTGATGATGCTTTTGCTTTTCGCGCAAGCGCTGGCTGCAAATCGCGCTCAGGCGGGGAAAGCACCCCCTCATGCCTAGATTGCTGAGGGGCCATCTCGGGTTGGTATACTTCTTCTTATACGCTCCAATACTGATGCTCATGGTATTGAGCTTCAACAGGGCGGGACTTCCGACTGTATGGACCGGCGTATCGTTCGACTGGTATTCAAAACTCTTCACAAGTCCCGACATCATCAAGGCAGCGGGAAATTCACTCTTGGTCGCTCTCGCATCAACAACCATCGCAACCTTTCTTGGCACCCTGCTGGCGCTTGGTATCGAACGTCGCCCGGCATCTGCCGCCGCCGATGCGCTGCTGTTCGCCCCAATGATTATTCCTGATGTCGTTCTCGCGATCGCCCTTCTTTCCTTTTTCACCCTTCTAAATTTCACGCTCGGTCTTCATTCGATAATTCTGGCGCATGTCGTTTTCAATATTGCCTTCGTATGCGCGGTTGTGCGGGCACGGCTTAAAAATTTTGATTGGTCGCTTCCTGAAGCATCTGCCGATCTCGGTGCCGGAAGCATCACGACTTTTGTGCGCGTCACCTTTCCGCTCATTGCTCCCGCGGTCCTGGCGGCAGCTCTTCTGGCTTTTACCTTGTCGGTCGATGAATTCATCATTGCCTATTTCACCGCCGGTGCCGGCCAATCTTCCACCACGCTGCCGATGAAAATCTACGCTATGATCAGATTTGGAGTGACGCCAGAAATCAACGCCATGGCTACGATCGTGATGCTCTTAAGCTTTGCCCTGGTGCTCCTGTCGCAACGCCTGGATCGTGGCGCCATCGGCGGGCGGAAGTCTTGAGGGGAAGAAAGGAACGGGCTAGACAAAGGCAGTCGCCCAGGAGTGAGGAATGGCAAAGAAAGCAAAAAAAGCCGCAAAGAAAGCTATGAAGCGACCCGCCAAAAAAGCGGGGAAAACTGCCGCAGGGGTCCAAAAGAAGAAGAAAACCCGAAAGGTCGTTGCATTCTTTCCCGAAGCCGCGTTCGGACCAGCACTCAATTCGGTGGGAATAGCGCAGGCAGTCGAACGCCTGGGCCACAAGGCGGTTTTCTTATCCGATCCGGGATTCCTGAACGTGTATCAGGGGTATGGATTTGAAGCGCACCCGGTAAATCTGTCGGAACCTATGCCGCCGGAGGAAATGGCGAAGTTTTGGTCGGATTTCATAAATGGCCATATTCCCAACTTCCGCAAAAGTCCGTTTGATCAGATTGATAACTATGTCCGCGATTGCTGGCAGGCGATAGTTTCCACGGCCAAATGGGCGGAAAAGGAACTGCCCGAAATTCTCGAGCGGCTCAAACCAGATGTGGTCTGCGTCGACAATGTGATCCTGTTTCCAGCGATCAAGCGATATGCCCGCGACAACCGCAAACCGTGGATCAGGATAGTCTCGTGTTCGGAAAACGAGATAGAGGATCAGGATATTCCACCGCATCTATCAGGCTGCAGTGAAAAGGACATGCGTGGTTTCGAACGGTTTCGCAAGCGATTCAATGAAGTCATCAAGCCGATCCACGATGACTTCAATGCATTCCTTAAGGAGCGCGGTGAGAATGCCTACCCCGTGGGTCAATTCTTCGAGGCCTCGCCGCACATGAACCTTTTGCTTTATCCGACTGCGGTGAAATTCAAGCGGCGAAAGGCGCTCTCGTCCGCCCAGTTTCAATACCTTGAAGGGTGCGTTCGCAAAGAAAAGCCCTATAAAATCCCGCGTTTCAAAAAGAATAACGACAAGCCTTTGCTGTATGTGAGTTTTGGCACTCTGGGGGCGGGCGATGTTGATTTGCTCAAGCGACTTATCAAAGTACTTGGGAATATGCCGGTTCGTGCGTTGATCAACGTTGGGGACTACAAAGATCAGTACAAGGACGTCCCGGATAACGTGCACCTTGAAAGCTGGTTTCCCCAGCCGTCAGTAATTCCGCAGGTTGATGCGGTGATTCACCATGGGGGCAACAATTCGTTCACCGAATGCCTCTATTTCGGCAAGCCGGCGCTGATCATGCCTTATGTTTGGGACGGCCATGACAATGCAACCCGCGTCGAGGAAACCGGCCACGGGTTCAAATCTCATCGCTATGATTGGACGGACGAGGAATTGATGGGCAAGATAACCCGGATGCTGACCGACAAGCAGATGAGGTCGAAACTCAAGGCCACCTCAAAGCAGATGCGAAAGGAGCTTGGGCCGACGAAGGCGGCCAAAATCATCAGCAAACTGGCGGCGCAGGCGACAACACGATGACAACGGCACCGAGACATGCCGCGCCGCTCGGAGCCAGAGATCTAAAGGATTGGGGGGTCGTCCCCACCATGATCGAAGGCGAATCCCGCACTTCCGGTATTGTCATATCGCGCAACTCTGATGGCTCTTCAGAATGCGGGATCTGGGAGTGCACCCCGGGCTATTGGAAATGTCACGTTACCAACGATGAATTTTGCCATTTCCTCAGCGGGCGTTGTACCTATGTTCACGAATCCGGTGAAGTGATCGAGATAGTAGCCAACACGGCGGCGTTTTTCCCAAAGCATTGGAAAGGCACATGCCGCGTGCATGAAACAGTGCGGAAAGTCTATATGATCAGGTGAAGGTGCGTGGGAGCAAGCGCTTGAACACCCCGTCAAATCGCTGGCGCCGCTATGCAGACTGGGACGACCGGCCGTTAAGACTTGACAAATTTGCTGCAGAGGATCCGAAGAACGGGTTCTCCGCTTTCTACAGCCCAGCCGATCCCAAGCCCAATCTGAAAATCGAGAAGGGCAGGGTTGTCGCGCTCGATGGCGTAGCCGAAGCCGATTTCGACATGATCGATTATTTTATTGCCCGCCATCACATCGACACTTCGATCGCGGCCGAGGCGATGGCGATACCTTCAGAAGAGATCGCTCGGCAGCTGGTCGACATGCATGTTCCCCGAAGTGCGCTTGCCCGCATCGCTCACGGCTTGACTCCTGCAAAACTGGCTGAAGTCGTCGCGCAGCTGAATTCGCTTGAAATCGCCTTCGCTTACTCAAAAATGCGCGCCCGCAAGACTCCCGGCAACCAGGGCCATGTTACCAACGCGAAGGACGATCCCTTGCAGCTTGCCGCTGACGCGGCGACGGCGGTTGCTTTCGGCTTCGACGAAATTGAGACCACGATGCGCGTATCGCGCAACGCTTGGTCAAACGCCCTGGCTTGTGCCATTGGCGCGGCAGTAGGTCGCTGGGGCACGTTGTTCCAGTGTTCGAGCGAAGAAGCCGAGGAGCTCAAGATCGGCATGGCGGGGTTTTCCTCCTATGCGGAAACAGTTTCCGTTTATGGCACCGAGCGCACGTTCATAGACGGTGACGACACGCCGTGGTCAAAGGCTTTCCTGGCCGCCGCCTATGCATCGCGCGGCATCAAGATGCGCTGCACATCGGGGGCCGGGTCGGAGCTGCTTATGGGGTTCCATGAATCGAAGTCGCTCCTTTATCTCGAGGCACGCTGCCTTTGCCTGCAGAGAGGGATGGGAGTACAGGGAACGCAAAATGGCGGAATCGATGGAGCACCGGTGACCGCCACGGTGCCGGGCGGCGTCCGCGAGCTGATGGCGGAAAACCTGATCGCGGTTTGGCTCGATCTGGAATGCGCGTCCGGCAACGATGCCCGTACCACGGAATCCGAAATCAGAGTGGGCGCCAAGATTCTCCCCTACCTTGTAGCCGGGTCGGATCTTATCTGTTCGGGTTTCGGATCGATCCTGAAATACGACAATTCGTTCAACCCTTCGCTGCTCAATGGCGAAGAGATGGAAGATTTCCTGGTTCTGCAACGCGACTTCGAAGCTGACGGAGGGCTTACTCCGTTGAGCGAGAGCACGGCACTCGATCTTAGGCGACGTTCCTTGGCTGCGCTTTCGGCCGTATTGGAAGAACTGCAGCTTGCCAAGCCAACCCCTGAGATGCTCGAAAGCGTTGCGATTTCTTCAGGCTCGGATGAGACGCGAAGCTATACTCCGCGAGATGTTGCGGTGATAAGCGAAGCAATTGAAAAGCGCGGTATCACAGTGGTCGACGTGATCCGTGCATTGGCTCGCCGGGGTTTTGGACAGGAGGCCGAGAATTTGCTGGCCGTAGTCAAACTGCGCGTGGCAGGTGACTATTTGCAGACGTCTGCCATCATAAGAAACGGCAGAGTCATCAGCGCGGTGAACGACCCCAACACTTATGCCGGTCCGGGATCTGGATATCGTCTGAGCGAGACGCGCCGGCGCGAGATCAATGCCATTCGAGACCAGCTCGATCAGAAAGAGGTATTGAGGTCGGAAGCAATGCATGAAACGGCAGAGAAGCGGCGGATCGAATATTCATCGATCGGGGAGGCCGAGCAAGGCTCCGACAAGAACGAGGTCGTCATCGGCGTCAGCCCGGCTTTCGGAGTGAAACTGTTCCAAACCATCGGTGGGCATCCGCTGTCGGAAATCCTAAAGGTGATGACGGCGGCGATCGAGGCGCGGGGGCAGAGAGCCAGAATCGTGCGCTTCAAACATACCGCCGACACTTCTTTTCTTGGCCTATCGGCCGCGCGTCTTTCGGGTTCCGGAATCGGGATAGGACTTCAAGCGAAGGGAACCGCCGTCATCCACCAGCGTGACCGGTTGCCGCACAATAATCTGGAACTGTTCTCGAATGCGCCAATTACCCAGATCGAGCATTATAGAAGGCTTGCAGCCAATGCAGCCGCCTATGTCGTTGGGGAGTTGCCCGAACCCGTCGTCGTACCCATGCGCGGCCAAGCGATGGGGTCGCGCTATCACGCTCGCGTGGCAATGATATACGCAATTGAGACAGCACTTACTGCAAAAGGAATGCGGCCCGAAGAAGTCAAAGTGAGATTTCTAGAGTAAGCTCATGACTGTAAAGCTCACTGTTGCGGATTATCCCCTTTGCGAGAACCGACCAGATCTTGTCCGTGGTCGTCGCGGCAAGAAACTCAGTGACATCACACTTGATGCGCTGGTGAACGGCGACATCCAAATGGAAGACCTGCGCATCACCAAGGATGCATTGCTGCTCCAAGCGGCCATTGCCCGCGCCGCGAACCGCGCGACTCTTGCGGAGAACTTCGAGCGCGCCGCAGAGTTGGTCGACATTCCGCAGGAATTTATCATGCGCGTTTACGAGCTGCTGCGACCGGGCCGGGCGAAATCCAAGATTGAGCTTCTGCAGGCGGCGACCGAGCTGCGCAAGACATATGGGTCAAGCAGAATGGCAGCGTTTATCGAGGAAGCAGCCGAGGTCTACGACCGTCGCGGGTTATTCACGTACCGTTTCTAGAGCTCAAACATGAACTGGAAGACGGATTTCCGCTCGATCTACTACGACAGCGCCCCTGAACCTGAGGAGCCAGTCCTGAAGCGAGAAGAAACCGCGCTATTGATCATCGACGTACAGAATACCTACCTCGAAAGACCTGATAGAGCATCGCTGAACAAGGAAGAGCGCAAGCGATATGATGCCTGGACGCCGTTTCACAAGCGGATGCGGGAAATCGTCATTCCCCGACTTGCGGAGCTCCTGAAGCTGTTTCGCAAGTACGGCATCGAATGCATCTTTGCCCGGATTGCGTGTCACACGAGAGATGGAAGAGATCGCTCGCTAAGCCAGCGGAAACCTGGGTGGAACAATCTCCTGCTGCCAAAAAACGACCGACCTTCGCAGGTTGTTGCCGAGCTTGCGCCGCACGGGGATGAAATTGTTGTCACAAAAACAACCGATTCCGCTCTTACTGGCACCAATCTCAGGCTCATTCTGCACAACTTGGGTGCGAAAAACGTAATCTGTGCAGGTATATTCACCGACCAGTGTGTTTCATCCACAGTTCGCAGCCTTGCCGATGAGAGCTTCAATGTTGTCGTGCTGGAAGACTGCTGTGCGGCGGGCTCTGAGGACCTGCACCGCAAAGAGCTTGAAATCATTAACATGATCTATTGCCACGTCATGAGTTCAGCCGAATTAACGGCCCTCATGAGCCTAAAATGATCCTCCCGATTAACACACCTTATAGAGATTGAGTGCATACTTCCTGTCCCTATCATAGATTGTAGACCGGTTGTCATGCATTGGTCTGAATATACACGGTTTTCCATCAATCTCTTCGTCCTGCTCGGTCCGTTCCTACAGATTCCGCTGATGCTCAGCCTGGTTGGGAAGGCCGATCGCGGAGACATTGTGCGCACGGCTTCGTTTGCCGCTGCAACTGCGCTTGCGATTCTGCTCGCAGCCCACTTTGCCGGGGAGCTAATTCTCACCTTGCTGGGAACGTCGCTGGCCTCGTTTCAAGTCGGTGGCGGGTTGGTCGTGCTTCTTATCGGGCTGTCGCTTATCCAGGGCAAAGCCTTGGATAGGGAGCCGCAGCACCCTTCAAACGGCAAATCACCAGGGTCTTCCTTGGCGCTGCGAATGGGCGTCACGCCTCTGGGCACCCCGGCGCTTGCCGGTGCTGGAACCATAACGGCGGTGATCCTGGAAACGCACAAAGAACATGGCGCGCTTGATAACATCGTCGTGACATTCATCATCGTGGGAAACGTGGCTCTTGTTTGGGGTATTCTCAGCTGCGCACCTGCAATCGCCAAAGCCCTCGGCTCCAGCGGTCTGCTTGTCCTACAACGTATCGTCGGCCTGATTGTCGTGGCCATTGCCGTGGAAATCATCGTAGCGGGCCTTAGCAGCCACGTGGCGAAACTTGCTTGAGATGGCTCGATCACGATAGTGTCTGGCAGTTCTTTCCGAGCCGCCCCAAGCGGTGCCAGGCTTCGACAGCCCAACCTGCGACATGTGGTACGATGTCGGGGGCTTGGGAGATTGGACCTTTTGTGTTGATATCTCTGCAGATGCAAGCAAGACATAAAGCACGGTTCGGGGGCACCGACCGGGTTTTAGACTTATCAGGGAGGAGTATATGGTTAACCGCTTAAATATTTCGCGTCGGAATTTCATGCAGCAGTCGGCAATGTGGGCAGCGGCGTTTGCGGCCGGCACATCCTTTCGCCCGGACAATGCAACTGCGGCGCGCGAAACTGAACTAAACATCCTTTGTTGGGAAGGTTACAACTCGGCGCAAGTCCTCGACCCATTCCGGCAGCAGCGTGGGGCCACCGTGAAAGCGGAGTCGCTCACCAATGACCCCACCATGATCAACCGGCTGCGCGCAGGCGAGATCAATGTTTGGGACCTGATCAATGTCAATAACCCATGGGCGCGCAAGATTATGCACCCTGAAAAGTTGATCAAGCCTCTCGACCGGGCTCGATTCGAGCCCTATTTCGAGAAAATGCTCCCCGAGTTCAAACCGCCCTACAAATGGGCAATGGATGATGCAGGCACAGAACTTCTCGGCATGTGCCAGCGCTTCGGGCCCTACAGCTTCGTTGTCAATACCGACAAGGTCAGCCGATCTACGGCAGAGGACCAGGGTTGGGATTTGTGGAACGATCCTGCAAACGACAAGAAGTATGGCATTCTGGAATCCGACGACTGGAATGTATTCGTACTGTGTTGCATTTCTGGTTTTGATCCGTTCCGTCAGCACACCGACGAGGAAGTGGCAAAATTCACCGAAACGGCAAAGCGGGTCTTTAAGGGGGCGAAAGTCGTCGGTGACATTGCCACCATGAATCAGGCACTGGTTGCTGGTGAGATCGATTTCCATTTGACAGGCGGCACCTATTCGGCTTCGCCGGCGCGCGCGGATGGGCACCCGGAAATTCGCGGTGTCACGCCAAAGAAGGGGCCAATGGTGGATGGGAAGGGCGGCATTTCATGGATCGAAGTCACCTCAACGGTGAACAATCCGAACCTGTCGCCGCTTGCAACAGATTTTCTGGAGTATGTGCAAGACCCAACCATGGCGCACGTCGTTGCCTTCGCGGAAGGCACATTCAACCCTGTCACACAGATGGGAAACCCCGAGTGCTACAAACTCTTTACCAAGGAAGAACTCGACGCCATTCAGTGGGATAGCCTGGAAGAGGAAATGGCCCGATCGGTTGAGTACGATATCGTACCCGATTACGATAAGTTGCTCGACATTATGACGGCGGCGAAGCGTGAAGCATCGGGAGGCTGATTGAACTCAGGTCGGAATGCCCCCCGCGGGATTTTGAACTTGCCATCAAACCCGCGGGGGGACGATCTTGAAGGTTGGTCGTAGCTGTCAATGGCAACTCGGAAAACGCTGCTCGCTCTTAAGGGTGTTCGCAAGACCTTCGGTGATCTTGCAGCGGTCGACGGTATCGACCTCGATATAGCCGAGGGCGAGTTTTTCACGATCGTTGGGCCTTCCGGGTGCGGCAAGACTACCCTCCTGCGCATGCTGGCGGGGCTTGATACTCCAAGCGCCGGAGACATCGTGCTGCGAGGCCAGGTGGTGAACAACCTGCCGGCCAACATGCGGCCGACATGCATGGTATTTCAGTCACTGGCGCTTTTTCCCCACCGCACGGTTGGACAGAACATCGAATTTCCTTTGAAGATACGCGGAATTCGCCCGGCCAAACGGAGCGCGCGTGCATTGGAGCTTATGGGCCTGCTGCGACTGCCGGCAGACTACTATTCCAAAAGCGTGCTTCGTTGCTCGGGCGGAGAACGCCAACGGGTGGCACTGGCGCGGGCGCTGGCTTACGACCCGGAAATCCTCTTTTTCGACGAGCCTCTCTCCGCCATCGACTACAAGCTGCGCAAGACGCTTGAGAAAGAGTTGAAGGATATTCACCGGGAGACCCGCAAAACCTTCGTCTACATCACCCATTCTCTCGAGGAAGCAATGGTAATGAGTGACAGAATCGGAGTCATGCGTTCCGGCAAGCTTATTCAAGTGGGAACGCCACAGCAGATTTATTCCGCTCCCAATTCCAAATTTGTCTCCGAGTTTATCGGCGATGTGAATATCGTGCCCGTAAGGCGCAGTGGAAACGGCAAGCTGAAATCTCCCTCCATCAATGGAGATCTCACCACTCCGACACCGCCGGAATCATTTCAAAGCGGCTATCTTGTCATTCGGCCGGAGTTTCTCCGCTTCCTTGAACAGAAACAGGACGCCCAGAACGCGGTGAGCGGAAAGCTCTACAATGAATATGTTCTGGGCTCGCGCATTCAGTACCAGATACGCGCAGGCGAGCAGGTGTTCGTGGTTGAAAAGCTTCGTCAGCAGGCATACCGCGGTGAACGCGATGACAACGTGATTATCGGCTGGGATGCCAAAGACAGCATTTTGGTCGAGGATTAGGAGATGGCCAAGCAATTGCGTGTGGCAAGGCGCGGATGCTGCGTTGGGCCGGCTGACAGATGGTGGCCATTATGCTCGACCAGAGGCTGCCGCTCGGTGGAGAACTCATGTTTGGTCGCATGAATGCAGGGGAAAAATCGGCGCTACCGGTACTTCTGTTCCTGGGGCTGGGTTTTGCCACTCCTTTACTGACGGTCATCTGGTACAGTTTCATGCCACCCCGGACATTTGCTCTCTCGGGTCTGGTGACTCTCGATAATTACTGGACGATTTTTCAGGGCTCGAACTATATCTCCTTCCTTTGGTCGCTCGGGCTTGCTGCCCTCACTGTTATTGTGCTGGCACTCGTGTGTTACCCGGTTGCCTATGCATTGGTGCGCGTGTTTGGCCCCTATGCGATGCTGTTCACCCTGTTGTTCACGATTCCCCTCTTTGTTTCTGAGAACATACGTCTTTATGGGTGGGTTCTGTTTTTCATCAAGAACGGCGTGTTGCTCGGCACGGTGAAGTGGGTAACGGGGCTCGACCTGCAAAGCTTGCTTTTTACCCGCGCAGCAGTGATTTTCGGGATGGTCTATGTCTACATCCCCTTTATGCTTTTTCCGATGACCCTTGGCATAGCCATGGTACCGTCGGAAGCGCGGGAGGCTGCCTCCGATCTGGGCGCAACGCGCTGGCAGGTTTTCAAGGAGGTGGAACTTCCTTTGTCGATGCCTGGGATATTGATCGGAAGCCTGTTGACTTTCGTTTTGGCGGCCGGCGCCATTGCCGAGGCAAAGGTCCTCGGGGGGCAGAAGATCATTCCAATCACACACGACATCGAGATCGCTTTCACATATGCGCAAAACTGGCCGCTGGGGTCGGCCCTGGCGGTGCTGCTGATGGCGGTTGTTGGCGCGCTGGTTCTTTTCGCGCTTCGCCGCTTCGATCTCGACCTGTTTCTCGGGCGGAGATGAGCAATGCAGACACGGTCGCAACGCTTTCGGCATGGGCTCATCGTCGTGTGGACCCTAGCACTCGTCCTGTTCGTCTATTTGCCCATCATCTGCATAACTCTGGCTTCTTTGACCTCAAGCCGCTATTTCCAGTTTCCCATTGCCCGCTGGGGGATTGACTGGTGGTTGAAGACATTCGCATCGATCGAAATTCGCCAGTTGCTGGCAACATCCATGAGCATTGCATTTTTGGTCACCATCATTGCTGTGGTCCTCGGGTTTTTTGGAGCTCTGGCCTTTGCACGCTACGACTGGAAGGGCAGAATGTGGTACCAGCGCGTTATACTCTTGCCGATTTTTTTTCCCCAGTCGGTGCTCGGCCTGGCCTTACTCTTGTGGTTCAATGCCCTGGGAATGCCGCTAAGCTGGACAACCGCCGTTTTTGCTCATCTCGTCTGGATCGTTCCGGTTGTCACTCTTGTCATGGCAATCCAGTTTTATGGTTTCGATCCCGCACTCGAAGAAGCGGCGTTCGATCTTGGCGCAACCAGGATGCAGGTATTACGAGAAGTTACGCTGCCGGTGCTGTTTCCCGGGATCTTCTCCGGCGCACTGTTCGCCTTCCTCCTGTCCTGGGGTAACTTTCCGTTATCGCTGTTCACCACCGGCGCAGACACGACAGTCCCGGAATATCTCTATGCCAAGATGGTTGCAGGATACACGCCGGGCGTTCCGGTTTTAGGAACCGTTTCGACGCTTGGTGCGGCAATTGTTTTGATCGGAGGCTATGGCCTTATTTTGGCGCTGCGCAGGGCGCGCAGTCTGGCAACGGCCGAAGCTTTGGAGAGGGAAACCTATGACAAGTTCGCTTAAGGGCAGGTCAGCTGTGGTAACTGGCGGATCGAAAGGGATCGGAAAGGGAATCGCCCGCGTTCTCGCCAATGCTGGAGCTAAAGTCGTTATCGTGGCTCGCAACCTGGACCAAGCGGCTGCGACCGCTAAGGAGATAGGGCACGGGGCTTTGGGTGTTGCCGCCGACGTGTGCAAGCTGAGCGACATGGAAACCATGGCGAAGTCTGCTGCCGACCGTAACGGCGGTATTGATGTGCTCTGTGCCAATGCCGGCATTTTTCCCCAAGCACGATTAGAGGAGATGACAACCGACCAGTGGGATGAAGTAATCGACACGAATCTCAAAGGCTGCTTCCACGCTGTGAAGGCATGCATCCCATATCTTAAGAAATCAGATCAGGGACGCGTTGTGCTCACATCATCGATCACTGGGCCGGTTACAGGATTTCCTGGATGGTCGCACTATGGCGCATCGAAATCCGGCCAGCTCGGCTTCATGCACACCGCCTGCATCGAGCTCGCAAAGTATGGCATCACAGTTAACGCCGTAATGCCGGGCAACATTGTTACCGAAGGTCTGGCAGGGTTGGGCGAGGATTATCTGAAAACGATGGCAGCCTCGGTTCCGCTGAAGCGCCTTGGGACGGTTGACGACATCGGCAATGCCGTACTGTTCTTTGCCTCCAAGGAAGCGGGCTACGTGACGGGCCAAACGATCGTTGTCGACGGAGGACAAATCCTGCCAGAATCGCTCGAGGCGCTAGCTCAAGCCTAATTGCCGCTGGAGATGGCTGATCTGAATACCCGTGGGCTTCGACCGGTCCAGCGCCTGAACGCGCGGCTAAAGGCGGACAATTCGGAATACCCCAAAAGCAGAGCGACTTCGGAAAGCGGAAGTTGGCGCTGCTTCATATAGGAGATCGCCAGATCGCGGCGCACATCTTCGACCAGCGATTTGAAACTGACGTTATTGGCAGCGAATTCGCGATGAAGTACTGCGACGGGTAGACGGACCGCGTCGGAAATATCATCGAGCGAGACTGCTCCTTGACTCAAACGGGTGCGTACCGCCGTGCGGATTCGGTCGAGGAGACCCAAGTCAGCGGTCGTTCGGTCGCCAAGCTGGATCAGACACATGCGCATCATATCCATCAGCCGTGCATCGTGGGCCGGCATCCGCAGCTCCAATATGTTGCTGCGGAAGAGTAGAGCGTTGGTGGCTTGACTGAAATAGACCGGTGCATTGAAGGCGACTTCATGCTCCTTGGCTTCTGCCGGCTTCGGATGCTCGAAATGAACTTCTTCCGGCGACCATCGAGGTCCTGAGCACTCCCGTATCAGATTGAGAAACATCCCCAGCGACAACTCTGCATCCTGCCGCCGCTCCACGATTGTCGGCGTTTCAATTTGGTATTCAAGCCGCACCAATCCGTCAGGGCCGGTTCGGAGACTCATGCGGGAGCATTCCTGGTGATAGCCAAAAAGCTCCACGAAATTATCCAGCGCGCTTCCCAACGTGGGCGACGAAACGGCTGCATAGCCCCAAAAGCCCAGATCGCGCGGCTGAAACTGGTTGCCGAACCAGAGCCCGAAATTTCCATGCTTCGTTTGGCGCGCTGCCTGCTCGAAGAGTCGGCAGAAGGCGGACAGGCGAAGCTTCAGAGTGGGGCTGCCTGCCATATCCGGCGCGATTCTGGCGTCTCCGAATATGCGGTCTACATCGCCGCCCATGCGGCTGATGAAGTCGACCATTCCTGTGGCGGCAGATGCCAAAACTCCAGGAGAGCGGCCACTACCGCCTGGTAATACTCCACTGCTGAGTGACTGACCCATGGGCCTTTCCGGCAACAACCTTTGGTATGTTCGCACGGGGCTCTGAGCCAGATCAAGCACGGATCGGCCAATTCGTTAAGGCTTTCATATGTCAAAATCGAAGGGCTTCCGGTCAAGCCTCTATCGACGGCTAGGGCTATGCTTAACACTGGGCAGCAACAGGAGTGCTGCCGGCACGCGCCATGGCCGCTCAACCGCTTGAGAAGACTGCTGATCTATCGCCCTATCACGCCAAACAGCTCGTTGAAAAAGCGCGTTGGGCTGCGAGCGCATTCGCAAGTTATTCTCGGGCAGAGGTTCTGGCAATTGCCGAGGCGGCGGCCAAGGCGGCCGCGGCACAGTCGCGCAAATATGCCGATTGGGCGGTCGAAGAAACCGGCTTCGGTGTGCCTGATCACAAGGAGATCAAGAACCGGCTGTGTTCGATCGGTCTTTTCGAGCATTACAGGAATGACAACTATACCGACTACCGCATCGATGCCGCGCACAAGACTGTCGAGATCCCAAGACCGGCAGGTGTGATTTTCGCCCTGACACCATCCACTAATCCGGTTTGCACGCTCTTCTACAAGGCGCTGCTTGCCCTACTTACGCGTAACGCCATTGTGGTCAGTCCGCATCCCATGGCGAAAAAGTGCTGCACGGACGCAGCCAAACTCATTGCCCGCGCCGCGGAGGAGGCCGGGGCGCCGGACGGAGCGATACAGGTCATCGAGGAACCGTCGTTGCCCATCATCGATCAGATCATGAAGTCGGAGCGGATCGATGTAATCCTGGCGACGGGTGGAACAGCCATGGTGCGTGCGGCCTATTCATCCGGCAACCCGGCGCTTGGAGTGGGTCCGGGCAACGTACCGGCGTATGTCGATGACACGGCAGAGATCAGCGCCGCTGCGAAGCACATTGTCGACAGTAAAGCGTTCGATCATTCAATTCTCTGCACGAACGAATCGGCAGTCATCGCTCATGCCTCAATAAGCGAGCGGCTCTTGTTGGAACTACGCCGTCAAGGATGCCATCTCCTGTCAGCCGAGGAGCGAGATGTTCTTGGCGCTCACCTTTTCCCAATGGGAAAGTTCAATATCCCTCTAATTGGCAAATCTGCGCAGCATATCGCGCAGAGCGCCGGCATTCGCGTGCCACGCAACACGCGTGTGCTGCTGGCGCCGCTGGAGCGCATCGGTGACGATTATCTGTTAAGCCGGGAGAAGTTGTGTCCGGTACTGGGGTATTACGAGGTCTCCGGCCGCGAAGCTGCACTCACTGCCGCGCGCGCCATGGTGCGACGCCAAGGTCAGGGTCATTCTGCGGCAATCCATGCTCAAGATTCAGGCATCATTCTTCGCTACGGGGCAGAACTCAACGTGTTGCGCATTGCCGTCAACGTCGGCGCGAGTACGGGTGCTGCAGGCTTCGATACCTTTCTCGCTCCCACGATGACGGTTGGCACTGGCTTCTTCGGCCGATCGGCGGTGAGTGAGAATGTGGGGCCTCAACACCTCGTACAGTGGGTGAAAATTGCCTACAACAAATCAGATGCCGTGAAGTTCGGCAATTTCGAAAACCTCGCATTGCCGCGTCCTGCGTCAAAGCCGCGTCCGCCGCAAGGGAAGATCGACTATTCCTTCAGCTGGGCGGGCGGTAAACCCTCTCTCTCAAAACCCGAAACAAAAACGCTCACTGATGACGTAAGCGATCTGCGCAACGAGATCAGGCTTCTAATTCTGGAAGAGCTGCGCGCGATACAACAGGAACGGAGATAGCATGGCAACTCTTCGCTCCTATATTTTCGTGGATCAACTTCAGCCGAAGACGATGTGTTACCTCGGTACATTTGCGCGGGGATTTCTTCCGCGCAGGAACATGGCCGCAATTGTTATCGAAGTGGCTCCCGGGCTGGAAATCGAAAATCTCACCGATGTCGCCATCAAGGCGGTCGACGTGAAGCCGGGCATTCTGGTCGTCGAAAGGCAATATGGCTATCTCGAATTTCACGCATACTCGACAGGCGCGGTCCGGGCTGCAGGCGAAGCCGTACTGGAGGTTCTTCAGGCAACCGCAGCAGACGCAATGAAGCCAGAAATTCTTGCTTCGCAAATTGTCAAGCGAGTCGATAACTATCATGCCTTTCTCATTAATCGGAACAAGTCGGGCTCAATGATCCTGCCGGGAGAATCGCTGTTCGTGCTGGAGATGCAACCCGCTGCTTACGCAATAATCGCTGCGAACGAGGCGGAAAAGGCATCCAATGTGAAGATTGTCGACTATCGGATGATGGGTGCAACGGGCCGGGTTTATCTCTCAGGGGAGGAAAGCGAGATCAGGGCAGGGGCGCGCGCGGCAGAAGACGCATTGATGGTGAGGCAGCATTGATGGCGGCAAGAATCGACAGGGAAGAATTGCGGCAGCTCGTTCGTGACGTGCTGAGAACCGCCATTCCGGAAAGTGGCCCTCCTACAGACCAGCCAGGGAACCTTTTGGACGCCATTCGCCAGGCGCTTCTACCCGGACATTCCGGAGTCGTAACAATTGACGGCGATCTTAACCAATTCGCTCAAGTGATCGTGCACGCTGCTGCGCATGAAGACTTGAAAACGGCCATCATGTCAGGCCGCCTGTCCTTCAAAACGCGAGCACAAGCAACGCCCGCGCCTAAGAATTCCGAGAACCCGGTTGTGCGGGGTGGACATTTCCAGATTGAAAATGGCGTGCTGAACGAGCTGCGAATCGCGGAGATTGGGAAGAAATACACGAAGGTCGTGTTGGGCCCCGACGTGGTGGTAACGCCTCTCGCCCGAGATCGGGCGCGTGAACTCAAACTCGAACTGGTGAGATCCAAGCCATGAAAGTGGGACAGGTTATCGGAAAAGTATGGGCAACGAAGCGACTCGATGAGCTGCCCGGGGGAGCCTTGCTGGAAGTTGCAGTGGAAGAGGATGGGGCCGGGGAACGCATCATTGCCTACGATCCACTGGGGGCAGGGGATGGAGAACGCGTATTGGTGACGACCGGGTCTGTCGCCAGAGGATGGTTCAAGGACGGGAAAGCCGTCGTCGATGCCCTGATCATCGGCATCCTCGATGAGCCGCGGAGCACCCGGAGAGCGAGATCTTGATTTTGAAGGAGGAGAAGATGTCGAATGCAATCGGATTTGTCGAAACGAAAGGCTATGTAGCAGCCTTCGCTGCCGCAGACGCCATGGTGAAGGCTGCCAACGTCACCATCATTGGCCGTGAACAAGTTGGAGCGGGCCTGGTGTCGGTGCTGGTCCAAGGCGATGTCGGTGCCGTCAAGGCAGCAACAGAGGCCGGTTCGGAAGCTGCAAGCCAGGTTGGGCAGGTGATCTCGGTCCATGTCATTCCGCGTCCCCACCCCGATGTGGTGAAAAATTTCGGTACCGGAACGACCGTCAAGTAGCGCTACCGCGAGGCGCCTCCTTGGGCCCGAGCCCGCGAGCCCAAGACTGAAAGGAAACCACGCCTGTGACCGAGCTTCGCGTCTATCTGATGATTGAGAACCTGCGGCGGCAATTTGCCGCCTATATGGCCTCCCCCACACGGGCACGCGGCTACATTCCCATCGAGGGAATGAACTCACTCATCATAGAAATTGCGCCCGCACTCGCAATCCATCGTGTCTTGGATCTGGCAATGAAATCGGTGCCGGAAGCAGAGCCCGGCATGCTCTATGTGGAACGTCAATTCGGCATCCTTGAGCTTCATGACAATGATCTTGATCGCCTGAAACATGCAGGACGATCTGTCCTTGAAGGAATCGGCGCCGCGGCGAAAGACCAACTCAAGCCCAAGGTGCTCTATACGGATATCGTGGAAGAGGTAACCGATCAGCATGCAGTTATTCTCAACCGCAACCGGGAAGCATCCATGATACTGCCGGGGGAATCATTGCTGCTCGTCGAGATGGTACCGGCGCTGTTTGCGGCGGTTGCTGCCAATGAAGCCGAAAAGGCGGCACCTGATGCCACGCTTGTCGACTGCCAGATGATTGGGGCGTCCGGGCGAATATTCATTTCAGGCAACAGTGTCAGCGTTGCGACTGCGCGCAGTCATATCCTCAATACACTGGCTGCCATTGAGGGAAGGGGCTAGGCTCCTCTCGATGGAGGTGGCCATGCAAATTGGAATCGTAGGCCTTGGACGAATGGGGAGCAACATCGCCAAACGGCTCATGCGCAAGGGCCATGAGTGCGTCGTTCAGGACATCGATGCGGCGAAGCTCGGCGAATTCGAGCGAGAAGGTGCAAAGAGCGCTTTAAACCTCGCTGGATTGGCAGACCTATTGCGGCCACCCCGACTTGTATGGGTCATGCTGCCCGCTGGAGAGATTACCGACAAGGCGATCGGCGAACTGGGCACGCTGCTCATGGCCGACGACACCATCATTGACGGGGGGAACACTTTCTACAAAGACGATATTCGACGGGCGAAGGCCCTGGCACAGCGGGGCATACACTATCTCGACGTCGGAACGAGCGGTGGGATTTGGGGGCTTGAGCGAGGGTTCTGCCTGATGGCGGGGGGCGAAGAGACGATTTTCAACAGAGCAGAGCCTGTGTTGAAAGCCCTAGCGCCGGGGGAAGGTCCTAGCGGCTCGCGCGCCGCCCAGGGTTATATCTACTGCGGACCTACAGGTTCGGGACATTTTGTGAAAATGATCCACAACGGCATCGAGTATGGCTTGATGCAAGCCTATGCGGAAGGATTCGATATCCTTCACAAAGCCTCCTCAGAGGACTTACCCCAGCAGTATCGGTATCGCTTGAACCTTGCCGACATCGCCGAGGTTTGGCGCCATGGAAGCGTCATCAACTCGTGGCTGCTCGACCTCATTGCCTTGGCGCTTCACGATGATAGCGAGCTCGAAGCGTTTTCGGGCTATGTGGAAGATTCAGGCGAAGGCCGCTGGAGCCTCGTGGCGGCTATCGAAGAGGCGGTTCCGGCCGCCGTGCTCTCTGCTGCTCTTTATGCCAGATTCCGCTCGCGAGAGACGAATACCTATGCCGACAGACTGCTGTCCGCGATGCGGAATAGATTTGGCGGGCATCTCGAGGCGAAGCGACAGTAACTTAGCGGCTGCTGAATGCCCCGGCCGTCCAACCACTAACACGTGTTACGCGAGCATAGTTAGCTCGAGGCTATCCGAACTTGCTCAGATACTCCTCGCAAAGCCCCACCGTTCCTTCTGTATACGGAATGCCCATGGACTTCGCCAGCTCGGTCTCATGATGCGAGCCGATCCAGGCCACGAGCAGGATTCGTCGTAACATAATGAAGGTGGGGATCTCCTCTTCATCGTCCTTGGGAAGGCTCGACACTCTCCTGTAACCGTTGAGCCACGATCCGATGAGATGCGGCACTTTCGGATCGTGCTCGTAAAATGACACCGGCGTTGCGGCATCATACATGTACCAGCCGAAACCGGAATCGTCGAAGTCAATCACCTTCACGTCCTTCCCGTCTACCAGGAGGTTGGCAAGGCGCAAATCGCAGTGGATCAGGCCAAAACGTTTTTCGCCCTTGCCATAGCGCCTAAGCCGTTGACCAATCAGATCAACGGTGCGGCCAAAAAGTGCAATTTTTTGCGGGTCGAGGCCCATGCCGTCCTGCCAGCGCCCCCAATGAGGCTTGCTGCCGATGCTCGTTTCGAAGTTCCAGACGAGTCGCTCGAAGCTCGCGGGTCTCTTCCATTGGCGCGAATGAATATGCATGCGCGCCGTAACCTCTCCCAGCACCTCGAAGGGACCTGCGAGATCGGCATCGCCGATCCCCGGCTCGGATCCCATTTCCCATTCGAACAAAACAACATTGCGCGGGCGGGGCATCATCGGGTGGAAGACGGTCTGAATCAGCTCGCCGTCCTTCCCTCTTACCGGGATGGGAGTTTTGACCACCTTGCTCTGGCGCAGGTCGATGAGCCAGGCAAGTTCAGATGCGATAGCATTGCGCGAGTGATACCCCTCGCGATGCACGCGCAAGGCCCACTTGCGCTGAGAGGCTTCGTCCTCGATCTTGTAAGTTGCATTCTCGGAAAGATTTATCAGCGAGACCAGAACATCGGCCGGTAGGTGAAAGCTGTCCGTGGCCGTGGTCGCGAGTTCATGCAAACACTGGAGCTGCTGGGCATGGGAGAATTTGTCGAATTCGCTCATGCCGCCGCAACCTCTTACGCAGCTTCCTCAGTCTGCTTGGCAGCCTTGCGACCGGTGGACATATAGGTGCGAGCATGCGAACCGGAGATTTCGCTTCTGGCCTGGCCTACGGCAGTATCGAGGCGATTGAGTATCTCATCGCATAGTTCGCGATCGGCGAGAATTCCCGGCTTGAACTGAAGCGCGCGTGGATCAAGCGCCGAATAAATCGCCCATACTCCGTTACGGTAGAGCCAGCGCATCACAAATTTCGCGCCCTCGGGATGATCGAACTCGAGCCCCATGATGGTGCCGCGCTGGCGGATGCCGACAAAAAAGTCGGGGTAGTTTTGTTGAATCTGACTGAGCCCCGAGCGCAAGTAGTGCGAAATATAGTGTACTTGTGCACGCGTTTCCGGTCTCGAGCAGATCTCCAGGACCTTCTCGGCCGCGATGCAGCCGAGTTCGGCCCCGCCAAATGTCGACATATGTCCCCAGCCATCCTCCTTGAGCCAGGCGGCAGATCTCTCGTTGGCAATCACCGCCGATATCGGATAGATGCCACCCGATAAGCCCTTGCCGCACACGATCATATCCGGAACGACACCGTAGGTTTCGATACACCACATCTCGCCTGAGCGCATCAGCCCTGTCTGAACTTCATCGGCGATGAACAGCGTGCCCGTTTTTTCGCACGTCTCCTTGATGGCCTTGAGATAGCCTTCCGGGGGCATCGGAAAGCCATAAGTGGCCGGAATCGATTCAATGATCACGCAAGCAGCATCGGCTTTCTTTATCTCGCGCTGCATTGCCTCGAGATCCCGAAACGGAACCTTGGTCACTTCGTCGGGCGTTGCTTCCGAAAGAAACAGTTTCGAAAATCGGTCGTCGCCAACCTTTACCGCCAGCCCGGTATGGCCGTGGTAACAGCGCTCAAGACAAATAATGCGCCGCCGCTTAGTGGCATGTCGGGCAGACTTCAATGCGATGTCAATCGCCTCGCCGCCGCCCGAGCCGTACATCGTATACTGGAGGCCTTCGGGGGTGAGTTTGGCAAACTTCTCCGCCAGACGCGTGCGCATGAGGGCGGGAAAATGATGGTTGCCCATGTCGAAGTGATCCATCCCCTCGCGCACCGCTGCGATGATTTCGGGATTGCGATGACCCAGGCTGTAGGTGCCGCCATTGATATGGACGTCGATGAATCGGCGGCCATCCATGTCATAGAGGTAGTACCCCTCGCGACGATCGATGACCAGGTCGATGCCTGTCCGCTGCCATTCAAGCGTCTTGCCGGGGTTCCAATATTGAACTGTTCGCGAGATGAAATCATCTTTCGCTTCGCTCATCGCAACCCTCCGATAGCCACGGAAACCCGAGCAAGATTAACTCTTCGAGGAACTTCGAGACTTGACCGGAGTTGGGGGCAAATTGACAGTTTACCCTGCTGAAGATCAATTACCGTGGTGCAACTCCTTAAGGGGCAGGTTATGGTTGGTGAAAATCCAGGTTATTCGGCCAGCGGAGGATGATCATGAAATATCTCAAAATCGGCGGGTTGCTGCGTGCCGCTGCCATAGCGTTCGTCCTAGGTCAAACCGGGCCGGTGCTGGCCCTGGATGATGTGCTTCTTGTTGCGCCGGCCGCTCCAGGTGGAGGTTGGGATCAAACGGCCCGAGCTCTGCAGGATGTGATGAAAACTGCGGGGGTGGCGAAGACTGTGACGGTTGAAAACGTGCCCGGTGCCGGCGGAACCGTGGGTCTTGCGCAGTTTATCGATAAATACAAGGGCAACGGCAACGCGTTGCTGGTGAATGGTCTCGTAATGGTCGGGGCTATCCTGACGAACAACTCGCCCGTTACGTTGGAACAAGTCACACCAATCGCTCGTCTGACCGGGGAATATGAAGTCCTGGTCGTTCCGGCGTCGTCTGAAGTCAAATCGCTGGATGACCTCATCGCCAAATTCAAAGCCGATCCCGGATCGGTCTCATGGGGCGGCGGTTCGGCCGGCGGTACCGATCACATTCTCGCCGGCCTTATCGCCCAAGCAGCCGGCATCGAGGGATCGAAGGTAAATTATATACCATACTCAGGTGGTGGTGAGGCGCTTGCAGCCATCATGGGCGGCCACGTGACCGTGGGGATCAGTGGCCTAGGCGAATGGCTCGGGCAAATTCAGTCAGGCGAGCTTCGAGCGCTTGCAATATCTGCGCCGCAGAAACTCGAGGGGATCGATATTCCGACCCTCAAGGAGCAGGGCATAGATGTCGAGCTGGCGAACTGGAGAGCAATCGTCGGCGCAAGTGGCATAGACGATGGCCAGAAAAAGGCACTGCTCGAAGCACTGGATACGACTGTCAAGAGTGATGGCTGGAAGAAAGTTCTAACCGACAAGAAATGGATGGACCTCTATCTTGCAGGCGATGACTTCGCAACATTCCTGAAGCAGGAAAACGAGCGAGTGGCTGCTACACTCAAGCAGATCGGTCTGGTGAAGTAACAAAAAATGCATGGCGGCAGAGTAGCTGGCGAGCTCCTGCTGGGGGTCGCCTTGTGCCTGGCGGGCGTTTTGCTGCTCATTGGTACTTCGTCGATCACCGTGTCGCCAGCTTATGCGCGAGTAGGTCCGCGCGTGTTTCCATTTCTTGTAGCCGTGGGGCTCATCGCTGTCGGGGTCGTCTACGCAGTCGAGAGCTCGAGAGGACGGAGACAGATCGATGAAAAACCGGCGACTGTATTGCCGGTGGTCGTGATCTGCGCCGCGATGATATTGGACGCTTTTCTGTTTGATCGGTTAGGCTTCATCCTATCCTCAACGCTCCTGTTTGCTTTGGTTGCGGCCGGATTCGGCAGCAGGCATTATTTTCTCAACATTGTAATCGGGCTTGTTTTGTCGGGCATCGCCTACGTTGTTTTCGTCTACGGCCTTGGGCTGAACTTGCCGGGCGGCATATTGGCGGGTTGGTCCTGATGTCGGCATTGGATCACCTGCTGCTCGGTTTTTCGACCGCTCTTACCGTTACGAATCTCCTATGGTCGCTTCTCGGGGTAACGCTTGGGACAGTGATCGGCATTCTGCCGGGCATCGGCCCGGCACTTACAATTGCGCTCCTTCTCCCGCTGACCAGCCATCTTGACCCGACCGGCGCCTTCATCATGTTCGCCGGACTCTATTACGGAGCGATGTACGGAAGCTCTACGACTTCAATCCTTCTCAATACTCCTGGTGAATCAGGCTCGATCATCACGGCGCTTGAAGGAAATAAGATGGCCAAGAGCGGCAGGGGTGCGGCGGCTCTCGCCACTGCGGCAATCGGCTCCTTCGTGGCCGGCACTATCGGTACGATCCTCATTACGTTCCTTGCGCCGTTTGCTATCAAAATCGCGCTCAAGTTCGGCCCGGTCGAATATTTTTCTCTGATGGTTCTGGCATTTGTCACCGTGACCGGATTATTGGGGGAATCCAGGACACGCGGTCTCATCAGCCTGTTCATCGGGCTTGCAATAGGCCTCATCGGAATCGACACGCTCACCGGCCAAGCGCGATTTGCGCTCGGCATTCCTCAGTTGCTCGACGGTGTCGATATTGTGGTCGTGGCCGTCGGACTCTTCGCGGTTGGAGAAGCCATATACATTGCCTCCCGTCCCGACCTGGCTGCAGCCACGATTGAGCCCGTGAAGGGCTCTCTCTGGATGACCGCCGAGGAGTGGCGCCGATCGTGGCTTCCGTGGCTGCGAGGCACGCTCCTGGGCTTTCCTTTTGGAGCGCTGCCGGCAGGCGGTACGGAAATTCCCACCTTTCTGTCCTATTCACTCGAAAGGAAACTCTCCAAGAAACCTGAGGAATTCGGCCGAGGAGCTATCGAGGGCGTCGCCGGGCCAGAAGCGGCCAACAACGCTGCCGTAGCGGGCGTCTTGGTGCCGCTGCTCACTCTTGGGCTTCCCACGTCGGCTACAGCGGCGATCATGCTTGCGGCTTTTCAGCAGTACGGGTTGCAGCCGGGGCCGTTACTGTTTTCCGGCGAAAGCGAGCTGGTCTGGGGCCTTATCGCGAGCCTCTACATTGGCAACATCATGCTGCTCATTCTGAACCTCCCGTTGGTGGGTATCTGGGTCCGGCTCTTGTCGATCCCCACACCGTGGCTCTATGGGGGCATATTGGTATTCTCGACTCTGGGCGTTTACAGCCTGAACAATTCGACGTTCGACCTCTACCTCTTGTTTGGGCTCGGCCTCGTCGGTTTCCTCATGCGCAACTTCGACATTCCTGTCGCGCCCTGCATCATTGGGCTTATTCTAGGTCCATTGGCAGAACAGCAGCTGAGACGCGCCTTGACGATCAGCCAGGGGGATTTCTCGGTCTTGGTGACCCATCCCATTTCGCTTGGATTTCTTGTCACTGCCGTTGCCGTCATACTCGTTCCTTTTCTAATTCGCCGTTTGCTGCGGGTCACGGTATTGGAGTGACGGCCTGACAACTATCTCTCTGCTTGAAGCTGGAGCAATTGCAGCGCTTCAACTATCGATGCTTCGCGAATTGCGCTGCGCGGCTGATCACCAAGTGCGAGCCGTCGCAGAATTGGCGTTCTGCCGAGTTCGACGCAGGCCAGATGCACAAGTCCAACCGGCTTCTGCTTCGTTCCCCCACCTGGGCCTGCAATGCCGGTGATACTCACTGCAACATGGGCGCGAGAATTCGCAAGAGCACCTTCGGCCATTGCCAGGGCAACCTGATCGCTCACAGCTCCGTGGCGTTCGATCAGTTCAGCGGCCACGTGCAAGAGTTCTGACTTCGCGGAGTTGGAATACGTCACGAAGCCACGCTCGAATACTTCGGAGGACCCGGGAACTTCCGTGATGAGCGCCGCCAATAGGCCGCCCGTGCAACTTTCAGCGGTGGCCAGCAAAAGGTGGCGGGACTTAAGAATAGCGAGCACAGTTTTGGTTTGGGAGAGCAATTCTCCGGCAAACACGGCGGTCACGGCAGCCGGACCGTGACTGTCGCGAAGGCCGCAAGACCTTCCTTCCGTCCGGTGAATCCCATGCCCTCGCTGGTGGTTGCCTTGATGGCTACTCGATCAGGCGAAATTCGCATAAGGTCGGCAAGACAATTGCGCATAAGCGCAATATGCGGGGCGATTTTAGGTGTCTCGCATATGATTGTAATATCGGCATTGGCGATATAGCCGCCACGCGCGGAAATCAACCCTACAGCATGTTTGAGGAATATGGAGGAAGCCGCGTTCTTCCAACGCTCATCGGTCGGCGGAAAGTGAGTGCCGATATCGCCTTCGCCTATGCTGCCTAGGAGCGCATCGGTCAAAGCATGCATCGGAGCGTCGGCGTCGGAGTGGCCCTTAAGCTTTGCATGATGAGCAATGCGGATGCCGCAAAGAATGATGCCTTCGCCTGGCTCAAAGGGATGCACGTCGAAGCCCTGGCCAACCCGAACGTCTGGGCACCGAAGTGAATTGCGCACAAGGTCCTCTTCCGCCAACCGGATGTCTTCCGGCGTGGTGAGTTTCCGGTTGGTGCTTTCTCCCGGACAAACCACAACCTTCATTCCAGCCCATTCGGCTATGGCGGCGTCGTCGGTGAAATTCACAAGACCTGCCCGAGCAGCGCGGGCATGGGCATCCCGGATCAGCTCGTAGCGAAACCCTTGAGGCGTCTGGGCGGCCCAAAGATGCTCGCGTTCAACTGTGCCAGAGACGACGCCGTCCGGGGCGCGCTTCAGTGTCTCGCTTATGGGCATGGCGGGAATTACCGCTATATGTTTCTCCAGCCGGGAAACGACTTGGCTGATGAGCGCGGGTGAAACGAAAGGTCTCGCAGCGTCGTGAATGAGCACATTGTGCGGGGAATCACCGGCGATTGCTTCAAGTCCGAGATGTCCTGATTGCTGTCTCGTAGGGCCCCCGATTACCGGCGGATTGAGCGTCAGACCGGAAGCGGCGCTTTGATAGGTCTTTTCATCGCCCATTGCGATAACAACCTGAATTCGGTGAATGTCGGGGTGGCCAGCGAACGCCTCAAGCGTGTGGCGCAGCAGGGGCTTCCCGGCAAGCATCTGAAACTGCTTGGGGGTCGGCCCGCCCGCGCGTTTACCCGTTCCAGCGGCCAGAATAACAACGGCATTGGGCATCAAGGCACCCCCTATGGGCGTGGGCATAGTTCGATAGCTCGTTTACCGCAAGCCCGCCGCCAGTTGCGAAACGCTGCGCCCCAGCGTATGTTGCCTTGAAGTTAGGCAACACTTAGTATTGCATAAATTATGGGCATTAAGATTGGACCATTAACCACGCGCAGCCGCGTTTTCCTTGCGCCGATGTCTGGTATCACGGACGAGCCATTTCGAGCACTGGCGCATGAACTAAAGGCAGCGCTTGTGGTCAGCGAGATGGTGGCCAGCGAAGATCTTGTTCGCGAGCGACCTGATGTCGTCAGACGGGCCCGAGGGGCAGGCCGGATTTCCCCCTTCGTTATTCAGCTGGCCGGAAGGGAGGCTAGATGGATGGCCGAGGGCGCGAAACTTGCCCAGGGCCTTGGGGCGGACGTCATCGACATCAACATGGGCTGTCCTGCACGGGAAGTGACGGGCGGCCTGTCTGGCTCAGCGCTCATGCGCGACCTTGATCACGCCCAGCGGCTTATCGCAGCAACCGTCGCCGCCGTAACAGTACCGGTCACTGTGAAAATGCGCCTGGGCTGGGACGACGCGCAACGCAATGCTCCGGAGCTCGCCCGGCGGGCAGAAGCGGAAGGGGTTTCGCTGCTAGCCATCCATGGGCGGACACGATGCCAGTTCTACAAGGGCAGGGCGGACTGGCGTGCGATCAAGGAGGTTCGTGACGCCGTCGGTATCCCGCTCATCGCCAATGGCGATCTGAGGAACGAATCGGAAGCGGGCGTCATGCTGGAAGCAACCGGTGCGGATGGACTCATGGTCGGTCGGGGGGCTTGTGGCAGACCGTGGGCGCCGGCTCTCTTGGCCGAGGCTATCGATAGGGGCTCTGGGCGATCGCTCCCCACACTGGCCGAACAGCGCGCGATTGCCCTTAGACACTACGAAGCAATGCTCTCGCACTATGGAACTGACCAGGGTGTGCGTGTCGCGCGGAAACATCTTGGCTGGTACGTGGAAGATCTGAAAGCTCGAAACCATCTGTCAGAGTCCGATGCGAAATCGTGGCGGCAGGCCTTGGTTGGCGAAACAACAGTCTCTGGCGTGCGCACGACCCTCAATCGGCTCTACGACACGATCGCTGCGGTGCAGGTGGAGGCAGCGTGACCTCCACCCCATCACCGCCGACCGCACCCGCCAAATTTGCCAGTCACGCAGCCGTTCTGGATGCGCTGCCCAATCCACTGATCGCGATCGATCGAATGAACCGCATTGTTTTTGCCAATGCGAGCGCTGAGGAATTTTTCAAGGCGAGCGCAGGTGTGCTGGGACGACTGAGGATCGACGATCTCATCCCTGCCACGAGCCCTGTGCATGAGCTGATCAGCAAGACTCGCAGCGGACTGCAATCAGTCAACGAATACGGCGTGCACGCCGGCACACCGCGTACCGGTGGCGAACGTCTTGTCGATGTGCAATCCGCCAACGTGCATGATCTGCCAGGCGTCGTCCTGCTGACCATCAACCCGCGCTCCGTCGCGCAGAAGCTTGATCAGCAACTGGATCAGCGTACCGGAATCAGAGCCGTAACCGGGTTGGCGGCGACGCTCGCGCATGAAATCAAGAATCCACTGTCGGGCATCCGGGGAGCTGCACAATTGCTGGCGCCCGCCTTGTCTGCGGAAGATCGGGAACTTGCCGAACTTATTCAGACCGAAGCTGATCGCATTCGCGAACTGGTGGACGAGATGGAGGTATTTTCGGATGACAGGCCGGTGCGTCGCCAGCCAGTGAATATTCACGAGGTCCTCGAGCATGTGAAGCAGGTGGCTCGCGTCGGCTTTGCCCGCGGTGTTCGTATCACGGAAAACTATGATCCATCGTTGCCGGCGGTACTGGGCGAGCGTGCCCAGCTAATTCAGGTATTCCTGAACCTCGTCAAGAATGCAGCGGAAGCAATTCATACCAACCGAAACGGAGGCGAGATCGTGCTTGCGACGGCCTACCGGCCGGGTGTCAGAGTGGTGTTACCGGGAAGCAGTGAGAGGGTTGCGCTGCCGCTGGAGGTCACCGTACAGGATGATGGCCCCGGAATTCCACAGAGTCTGCGACCCTATCTTTTCGACCCCTTTGTATCGACCAAAATGAAAGGCAAGGGTTTGGGCCTTGCCGTTGTTGCGAAGATCGTTCGCGACCACGGCGGTATTGTGGAGTGCGATGCGCGAAACCGGAACACGACGTTTCGGATATTGCTTCCGATGGATAACTTCCGAGAGGAACAGGACGGTCAAAATGGTTCAAATGGGCGCTAAAACCATCCTCGTTGCTGATGACGATGCAGCCATCAGAACTGTCGTAACCCAGGCCCTGGGCCGGGCCGGATACGATGTGCGGGCAACCGGCACAGCTTCCGGGCTCTGGCACTGGGTGGCCAACGGTGATGGCGATCTGGTGATCACCGACGTCGTGCTGCCGGATGAAGATGCTTTCCAGGTCTTGCCGCGCATGAAGAAAATCAGACCGCGTCTGCCCATCGTCGTGATGAGTGCAAAAAACACCATTGTCACGGCGATAACGGCGGCCGAACTCGGAGCTTTTGACTATCTTCCGAAGCCTTTTGACCTGAATGAGTTAATCTCGATCGCCGGTCGGGCGCTGCAAGATGCCAATCGACAACCCGGCGCGCTGAATGCCGTGGTTGAGCAATCGGAAAACCTGCCGCTGATTGGGCGATCTGCGGCAATGCAGGACATCTATCGCGTCATAGCACGGCTCACACAGAGCGATCTGACCGTGCTCATTATTGGCGAGTCGGGAAGCGGCAAAGAGCTGGTGGCACGCGTGCTCCATGATTTCGGCAAGCGACGAAAGGGTCCTTTCGTCGCCGTCAACATGGCTGCAATCCCGCGTGAACTTATCGAATCGGAACTGTTCGGACATGAGAAAGGCGCCTTCACCGGCGCCATCAACCGGCAAAGCGGCAGATTCGAACAAGCCCAAGGTGGAACCCTGTTCTTGGATGAAATTGGCGATATGCCGATAGAAGCTCAAACGCGTCTCTTGCGTGTTCTGCAGCAGGGCGAATACATGCCAGTTGGAGGACGGTCATCCATCAGAACCAATGTCCGCATAATTGCTGCCACTCATCGGGACTTACGCATTCTTATTCAGCAGGGTCAATTTCGCGAGGATCTGTTCTTCCGGCTCAACGTGGTCCCTGTCCGATTGCCGCCCCTGCGCGAAAGACCCGAAGATGTCCCCGACCTCGTGCGGCACTTCCTCGTTCAGGCCAACAAGGAAGGTCTTCCGGCAAAGCAGTTTTCCCGTGAAGCACTCGATGCGCTGGCACGGTATCGCTGGCCGGGGAACGTTCGGGAATTGCAGAATCTGGTGCGGCGCCTGGCCGTTCTGCAATCCGATGAGACGATCACCGCCAGCATCATCGAGCAGGAGCTAGCCGGGCCGGCGAAAACTTTGAACGGCGACAACACCGATGAACCCGCGGCACTCCATTCAATTTCCCGATTCATGGAAGCGCATTTGGCCCGCTACTTTGCGGAATTTGACGGAGGTCTTCCTCCGGATGGACTACACCAGCGCGTGCTCAAGGAAATTGAGGTGCCGCTGATAAATGCCGCGCTTGCAGCTACAAATGGAAATCAATTGCGCGCCGCTGATCTTCTTGGCATTAACAGAAATACACTCCGGAGTAAGATTAAGGGCTACGGGTTGAAAATTACTCGCCGCCCCGCGTCTGCCCGCTAACTGTATCAATTCCGCCACAATAGTGTTGATTCTTGGCAACAACACGGTCATGATCGGAACAACCGAGGGCACGCACCCACGCGGGGAACTCTCTCAGTGGTGATGAGCGTTACGGACAAAGGGGCTTTGGCTGAGGCACAGAAGCAGCAGCCGTCGCTTGCCGTGGAAAGTCAGCACCCGCTTGCGGCAATCGCCGCAATCGCAATAGTGATTCTCTCGATTATCTGCGGCCTGGCCACCTACCTCGTGCTGACGGGCCTCGCACCGGTGAAGCCGAATCGCGAGCTCATCGCGGGGCTGATGGCGGCCAACCTCCTGCTTGTCTCACTTATGGCTGGCATGATCGGCTGGCAGGCGTGGAAGCTGGTCCGCGCTCGACGCCGCAACACTGCCGGGGCGGGGCTGCATATCCGGATGGTCGGCCTGTTCAGCCTCATCGCTGCGCTTCCGGCGATTATCGTTGCCCTTTTTGCGACGGTCACGCTGAGCCGGGGGCTTGATACGTGGTTTTCCGACCGCACGCGATCTGTGGTCGACAGCTCCGTGGCGGTTGCGCAGTCCTACATCCGAGAGACCGCCGAGCGCATCCGCGACGATGTGGTTTCAATATCGAGCGACCTTAACCAGCAGAGGCAACTGTTCGATGCCGACCAGCAAGCTTTCGTAAAACGCGTTGCCACCCATGCGGCACTGCGCGGTCTTTCGGCAGTTTACGTGATTGACCGGGCGCGGAAATATTTAGATGTCAGCGTAACCGCCAACAGCAGGATACAGTTCAAGCCGCCCAAGGAAGATGCCTTTGAGAAGGCGGAAAACGGCGAGCTCGTAATCATTGCACCGGGGGAAGATCCTTTCATCAGGGCATTGATCAAGTTGAATGCCTATGACGGCCGCTACCTCTATATCTCTCGGCTGGTCGACGCGCAGGTGCTGAAGCAGCTGGAGAAAGCACGCGAAAGCAAGCTCGAATTTGATCAGATGCTCAATCAGCGTCAAGGTGTGCAACTCACATTTGCGCTGGTCTATGCCGGCGTGGCGCTGATCTTTCTGTTGTCGGCCATCTGGCTTGGCCTGTGGTTTGCCGACCGACTGGTCGAGCCGATCATCAATCTCGTCAATGCATCGCGCCGGGTATCGCAAGGCGATCTCGATGCCAAAGTGCCGGCGCATGCTGGCCCTGGCGATCTTTCGACGCTGGGCCGAACATTCAACCAGATGACCGATAAGCTCAAATCACAACACAATGATCTGATTTCAGCAAACCATCAACTGGACGAAAGGCGGCGCTTTACCGAAGCTATGCTTGCGGGCGTGAGCGCTGGGGTGGTAGGCACCGATCCTTCTGGCCGCATCGATCTGGTGAACAGGTCCGCCATACAATTGTTGGAGATGCAGGCGGAGACGCTGATCGGAAAAATGATGAAGGATGCGATAGCGCCTTTCGCTTCTCTCATTGACCAAGCTTCACTCAAGCCATCTGGGACGGCAGAAGGCCAGGTGAGCATAAAAATAGCCAACGAAGAACGCAGCTTCTTTGTACGCGTAACGACCGAGAAGTCAGATCAGACGACGCACGGTTTCGTCGTGACCTTCGATGACATAACTGAGCTGGTATCCGCGCAGCGTAATTCCGCCTGGGCAGACATCGCCAGACGCATTGCGCATGAGATCAAGAATCCACTGACGCCGATTCAGTTGTCGGCAGAGCGGCTGAAACGAAAATACAGCAAGGAAATTCAAACCGACCCGCAAATTTTCGAGCAATGCACCAACACGATCATCAGGCAAGTCGGGGATATCGGCCGCATGGTGGACGAATTTTCCTCCTTTGCCCGAATGCCGAGCGCCGTGCTCGAGGATCAGGACCTTGCACAGGTGGTCAAAGAAGCGACGATCTTGCAGCGCGTTACCTCAAACGATGTGGAAATCGAAGTGAATATCCCCGATCATCCCGTTATGCTCTCTATCGATCGCCGGCTTGTCTCCCAGGCGGTCACCAACCTAGTCAAGAATGCGCGCGAGGCCATTGAAATTCGTCAAAAAGATGAACCTCAATCTCGGGGCCATATCAAAGTGGAGATCGACGACGCGTTTGCGCAAGTATCGGTGAATGTTACAGACAATGGTGTAGGCTTGCCGGCGGAGAACCGGCATCGACTGACCGAGCCATATATGACAACCCGTGAGAAGGGAACTGGCCTTGGCCTCGCCATAGTCAAACGCATCATGGAAGAACACGGTGGGCGGCTGATTCTGCAAGACGCACCGGTGAACGGCGGACAGCGGCGAGGCGCCCAGGCACGGCTGGTATTCAACCGCGCGGCGGTGACAACGGAGATACAACACCCGGCAGCGAGTTGAAGAACGGGGAATCGAAACTAGAGGGTCGCGTCATGGCAGCAGACATTCTAATCGTTGATGATGAGGCGGACATTCGCGAATTGATTGCCGGCATCCTGGAGGACGAAGGGTATCAGACACGTCTTGCGCACAACAGCGATGCCGCACTGGCCGCGGTTGAGGATAGACGGCCTTCGCTCGTTATCCTCGACATCTGGCTGCAGGGCTCGAGGCTCGACGGACTCGATCTGCTCAATGTCATGAAAGAAAAGCTACCTGAACTCCCGGTGATCATAATTTCCGGACACGGAAACATCGAGACTGCCGTTTCTGCGATAAAGCGGGGCGCCTACGATTACGTGGAAAAGCCGTTCAAGGCCGACAGGCTCATCCTTGTGGTAGGTCGCGCGCTCGAGGCCTTTCGATTAAAACGTGAGAATGATGAACTCAAGGGCCGGGCTGGAGACACCGAGCTGATGGGCAGCTCGGTGGTCATGCGTCAATTCCGTCAGGCGTTAAAAAAGGTTGGTCCCGCGAACAGCAGAGTTTTGATCGCCGGGCCGCCGGGTTCAGGCAAGGAGCTGACGGCGCGTGTCATTCATTCGTTGTCACAGCGGGCGAATGGTCCATTTGTCATCCTGCCGGCTGCCAGCATGGCGCCGGAACGGATGGAAGAGGAATTGTTTGGCACCGAAGATGCACAGGGAAGCAGACTAAGAGTCGGCGCGCTCGAGGAAGCTCATGGCGGCACGCTTTATATCGATGAAGTCGCCGACATGCCGCTGGAGACGCAAGGAAAAGTGCTGCGCGTGCTCGTCGATCAAACATTCCAAAGAGTAGGGGGCGCGAAGAGAGTCAAAGTCGATGTGCGTGTCCTTTCCTCGACCAGCCGCGATCTTGAAGCGCTAATCAGGCAAGGCACCTTCCGAGAGGATCTTTATCACCGCCTTGCTGTCGTACCCGTTAGAGTGCCGGCCATCTCAGAACGGCGTGAGGACATCCCCGAACTGATCGAGTATTTTGCCCGCCTTTATTCAGTTCAATCGGGCCAGCCCCTGCGCCGGTTCGCCGATGACGCGGTGGCCATTCTTCAGACCCAAGAATGGCCGGGCAACGTCCGCCAGCTCCGGAACAACGTCGAACGTCTGATGATCATGTCTGCGGGCGAAGCGCAGCCGGAAATCACCGCAGCATTCCTTGCGGGAGACGGCGCGGCAAACCTATCGGCCGGGTTGGGCGTCGGAAGCGAGCAGCTCATGGCGCTGTCGTTGCGGGAGGCAAGGGAAATTTTCGAGCGCGACTATCTGGCGGCCCAGCTGTCCCGGTTTGGCGGAAACATTTCCAAGACCTCCACTTTTGTAGGAATGGAGCGATCAGCACTGCACCGCAAGATCAAGTTACTCGGCCTTGCAGAAGCTAGCCGCGCGGAGGAACACTGACCTCCCGGCATAGAGGAACCTCTTCCCAATCGACCTCCAGCGGTCGGGCGCGGCGTTCACAAAAAGTTGGCGTCGCACATTTTTCCGTTGTGTTAGTATTTCAATAGAGAGAAAACAACCTCGAACGACACGGTTTTCTCTTGCAAATCCGAGGAGTTGAGATGGCGCAAGAAAAGCCACAAAATCTCCAAGATACATTTCTTAATCATGTCAGAAAGCAAAAAGTCCCAGTGACGGTTTTCCTCGTCAACGGGGTGAAATTGCAAGGTATCATAACTTGGTTTGACAATTTCTGCGTTCTTCTGCGGCGGGATGGCCTGTCGCAGCTTGTCTACAAGCACGCCATATCCACCATCATGCCGGGTGGCCCGATCAGCCTGTTCGAGGACGAGTCGGGAGCGAACGAGACCTAATCGAGCGTGCTGGCCCGAGCAACAGGCATCAGAGCATGAACCAAGCTCGCACGCGCGCCATTGTCATTCACATCGAATTCAAGAACCGACTAACCGCGCGCGAGAAACATGCCGCTCCAATGCGAAGCGCCCAAGCGCGCCTGGAGGAGGCGAGGGGGCTTGCGCTGGCCGTAGGAGTTGAGGTGGTAGACGCGATCATCGTAACTCTTCCGATCATCCGCCCGAACTCGCTTATTGGAGAGGGCAAGGTGCGGGCGCTCGGCGAAGTCATTGCCGGGAAGGGAGCGGAACTTGCAATCATCAATGCACAGCTATCGCCTGTCCAGCAGCGAAACCTGGAAAGGGCATGGAATGCGAAGGTCCTCGACCGAACGGCGTTGATTCTCGAGATCTTTGGCGAGCGGGCTCGCACCCGAGAAGGTGCCCTGCAGGTTGAGCTTGCGCATCTGCAATATCAGAAGAGCAGACTAGTGAAATCGTGGACGCATCTCGAGCGGCAACGCGGTGGTTTTGGTTTTCTCGGCGGACCCGGCGAATCGCAATTGGAAATCGACCGTCGCCTAATCCAGGAACGGATCAGCCGAATCGAAAACGAGCTTGCCAAGGTCAAGCGCACACGTGCGCTGCACCGGCAAAGCCGTGCTCGGGTACCCTATCCCGTTGTTGCTCTGGTTGGTTACACGAACGCTGGAAAGTCCACTCTTTTCAATAGATTGACCAATAGCAACGTTGCAGCAGCAGATCTTTTGTTCGCCACTCTCGATCCCACCATGCGCGAGGTCGGGCTACCGCACGGACGCAAGATCATTCTCTCCGATACGGTGGGATTCATATCGGAGCTTCCAACCATGCTTATCGCCGCTTTCAGAGCCACACTGGAAGAGGTTCTGTCTGCCGACTTGCTGCTGCATGTGAGAGATATCAGTCACCCAGATAGCGAAGCGCAGGCAGCAGACGTTGAACGAGTGCTTGACGAACTGGGGGTTGACGAACTTCGTCGCCGCCGAATGATCGAGGTGTGGAACAAGGAAGATTTGATATCAGAGGAGGATGTGCGGCGGGCGCTGGTCAGTTCGGCGAGACGCCGTGAGGGAATTGCAATCGTGTCGGCACTGATGGGGCAGGGGGTTCACCATTTGCTGGAACTCATCGAGCAGCGCCTAGCGGCTGCCGCACTCACATTCGAGATCAAGCTTTCCGCAGAAGATGGCCAGGACTTGAGCTGGCTTTATTCGCGTGGCGAAGTGTTGGCGCGAACGGACGACGATCAAGGAATGGTACGGCTGGCTGTCCGATTCGATCCTGCGGTCGCACCGCTGGCTCAGTCACGGTTTGGCGACAGACTGAAGAGCATCGACCAAGGCTTGCGAGCGGCGGCCGAGTAAGCAACGGCTTAGGCAGAGGGGAAGTTCATCTTTCTTTTTCGTGCCACTTTGCCTCGTTCCATAGGGCGTCCATTTCCTCCAGAGTTGATTGTGCAGCGGTTTTGTTGTTCGCCTTTAGCCGCTGCTCGATGTGCGTAAACCGTCGCTCAAATTTCTGGTTGGCTCGGCGGAGCGCAGTTTCAGCATCGACATTCAAATGGCGCGCCAAGTTGCAGACGGCAAACAGCAAATCACCCAATTCCTCATCTTGCTTTTCGTGAGAGGCGGAGCGCAATTCGGCGATCTCTTCGTGAATCTTGTCGAGGACATCTTCGCTAGACGGCCAATCGAAACCGACGCGGGCAGCTTTGGTCTGCAGCTTGGTGGCACGCAGCAGAGCGGGCAGGGCGCTTGGCACCCCTTCCAACGCCGAACCCTTCTCTCTCCCCTGCTCCCGTTCACGAGTTTTCATCGTTTCCCAAAAACCCTTCGCGGCGCCTGCTGAGCGCGCTTTCTCGTCGCCGAAGACGTGGGGATGGCGCCGTACCATCTTTCGGCAGATGGACTCGACCACGTCATCAAACTCAAATGCGTGCGCCTCAGCGGCCATCTGAGCGTGATAGACTACCTGAAGCAAAAGATCGCCCAGCTCCGCTACGAGACCAGCCATATCGTTTTGTTCGATTGCTTCGGCGACTTCGTAGGCTTCCTCGATCGTGTATGGCGCGATGCTGGCGAAGGTTTGCTCCAGGTCCCACGGGCAGCCGGTGACGGGCCGACGGAGCTCAAACATGATAGCGAGGAGGGTACGGATCGATCGATAGTCAGCCGTGGCTGGGTCAAAGGTCTCAGATTGCATGGCAATTACACCTAGGAAAAAGTCAGCTCGGGGTGGTCGTTGGAACGTCTCATTCGCATAAGATATATTATGGAAAGTCAGGTGGCACAGGTCAGGGCCTTCTCAGCCAGAGCTCTTTAGTCGAAGGTGAGCCGCATGCCATCGAAGGCCGGGGTGACATGCGGCGGCAACTCGGTGCACAGCGTTTCGTAGTCCAAGTCAAGGTGCATATTGGTGATGACTGCCTTCGTGGGTTTGAAGCGGCTTATCCAATCAAGGGTCTCTGACAGTGACCAGTGGCTTGGATGCGGAGTTCTGCGCAAGGCGTCGACGATCCAGCATGACAGGTCCGAAAGTGCAGCATGGGATTCGGGCGGAACGCCGTTGATGTCCGGTGTATAGGCGACCCCATCGATCCGAAAGCCGAGAGCGCGAGTATCCCCGTGTTCCACCTCAAACGGGAAAACTCTCATCAGGCCACCCTCCCCGATCACTTCAATGGCTGTCGGGGGCTTGATCAAGGTGATGTCGAGGATGGGAGGGTAGCTCGAACCCATGGGAGTCCGGAACGCATAACCAAAACGGCTGAAGAGCGCGTCAGATGTCCGGCTATCTGCCCAAACCGGCACCCGTCGGCGCATATTCAATGCGACTGCGCGGAGCTCGTCGATGCCATGGGTATGATCAGCATGAGCGTGGGTGAACAGCACACCATCCAGGACGCCTACTCCTGTGGCCAGCAACTGGTGGCGAAGATCGGGCGAAGTATCAATGAGAACGCGAGTAGAGCCGTTCGAACTGGATTGCTCGATCATCAGCGAACAGCGCTGACGACGATTTTTTGGATTGGCTGGATCGCAGTTTCCCCAATAGTTTCCTATTCGCGGCACACCGCCTGAAGAGCCGCAGCCTAGGATGGTGAGCTCAAGGCTCATGCGGCGGGAAGATCCACGTAACTTGCCGGTGCTTTCACTTTGCCGAAGAGGCGGAAAAAATTGCGGTTCGTGATTGAAGCCATTCTTTCGAGCGGCATGTCTTTGAGATCGGCAAGGGCCTGCAGAGTATGGATGAGGAATGCCGGCTCGTTAACCTTCCCACGATGGGGCGGCGGGGCAAGGTAGGGGGCGTCCGTTTCAACCAAAACACGATCGAGCGGAACGATGCGGGCAACATCCCTGATTTCCGCAGCATTCTTGAATGTAAGAATACCCGAGAACGAAACATATGCACCCGCCTTCAGACCGCGCTCGGCAAGGTTTCGCCTGGATGAGTAGCAATGCAGCAGGGTTTGGAATGCGCCGCGCGCCATTTCCTGCTCAATGATCGATGCAGTGTCGTCTTCGGCGTCTCGGCTGTGAACGATCAAAGGAAGACCAGTGCGGCGTGCAGCTTCGATATGGGTCCGAAAGCTTTTCGCCTGGTCGGCGGGCGGGCTGTGACGATAATGGTAGTCAAGGCCCGCTTCGCCAATAGCCACCACTTTTGGGTGCTGTGCGAGCGATACAAGCTCGGCTGCGGTAATCTCAGGTTCCTCTGCAGCGTTGTGCGGATGTGTTCCGACCGAACAGTAGATTCCAGGATAAGCTTCTGCGATTGCCAGGACTTGCGCAAGTTCGCGTACGCGTGTCGATATGGTGACCATCAGATCCACGCCCACGGCATGGGCGCGCTTTACGACTGCCGGTAAATCGGCAGCGAGCTCCTTGAAATCGAGGTGGCAATGACTGTCTATGGCGCGGATCATGCGGTCTTGGAAACATTTTCATCGATATAGCGGGGAAAAATCGGGGCGGGGGCGGGGATCACCGTGCCGGGGAGTATCTGCGCGCCCTGCCCCAACGCGTCGAATGACCGTTTGCCACCATCCACTCCGAGCGCATCGAGCAACCGAGCGGCTGATTGCGGCATATAGGGCTGGGTCAGGATGCCGATGTGCCGCAAAACCTCGACGGTTACATACAGAATGGTCGCCATACGTTCAGGATCGGTTTTTTTCAAGCTCCACGGCTGTGCATTGGCGAAATACCGGTTCGCGTCCGCGATCACCTGCCAAATTGCATCGAGTGCCCTGCTGATCGCTTGCACGCCGTGGTGGGCACGCACTTCGCCAAGCAGCGCGCCAGCGGCGGTTAGCAATGCACTATCCGCTTCGGTGAACGGTCCCGGTCGTGGCACGATGCTTTGACACTCACGCGCTATCATCGATAGCGACCGTTGGGCGAGGTTTCCTAAATCGTTTGCTAGATCGGCATTGATGCGACCGACAATTGCTTCATGCGTATAGTTGCCGTCCTTGCCGAACGGCACTTCACGCAAAAAGAAATAGCGCACTTGATCAACACCGTACTGGCGAAGCATGTCGACCGGGTCGAGGACATTGCCAACCGACTTCGACATTTTCTCGCCGCGATTAAACAGAAATCCATGACCAAAAACTCGTCTTGGCAACGGTAGGCCAGCCGACATCAGAAATGCGGGCCAATAAACCGTGTGAAATCTTACGATGTCCTTCCCGATCACATGCAGGTCGGCAGGCCAGAACTTTGCTCGCGGATTATCGCTGCCGGGCAAACCGGTCGCCGATATGTAGTTGGTCAAGGCGTCGACCCACACGTAGGTCACATGGCCGGGGGCATTTGGCACAGGGATGCCCCAGTCAAACGTCGTCCGTGAAATACTCAGGTCCTGCAGGCCGCGCTTTACGAAACTCACGATTTCATTGCGGCGTTCTGGCGGTCCAATGAATTCCCTGTTCGACTCGTAAAGATCAAGAAGCTTTTGCTGATAGGCCGAGAGCCGAAAAAAATAGCTTTCTTCCTCTACCCATTCGACCGGTGTTCCAGTCTTGATGGAATACCGCTGCCTGTCGCGTTCCTCGGTTTCCTCGTCGCCATAGTAGGCTTCGTCACGCACCGAATACCATCCAGCGTACTTGCCGAGATAGATGTCCCCTGCCCTCTCCATTTTTTTCCAAAGCTCGGCAACTGTCCGCTTGTGCCGCTCTTCTGTCGTGCGGATGAAGTCATCGTTGGAACAGTTGAGCGCATGGACCATCTGACGGAACAAAGGAGTAATCTCGTCAACGAACTGGCGAGGTGCTTTTCCTTGTTTGGCGGCCGTCTGTTGAACCTTCTGGCCATGTTCGTCCGTTCCGGTAAGGAATAGAACATCGAAGCCATCTAGTCGCTTGAAACGCGCCAATGCATCCGTCGCCAACGCCTCATAGGCGTGACCTATGTGCGGTGGGCCGTTGGTATAGGAGATCGCCGTCGTCAAGTAATAGTTTTGGGTCACTCTGTTCATCATCCGATGGAAGACCAAGCATGCCGCAGACTAGCCCTGCGAGTGCCTCGCGGCGTCCTGAAGCGCCCCGAAAGCATGCATGACCATCTGCCGACGGTCGAGATTTAGGGCATTTGTCTGGCGAATGGAATGGCTGAGTTCCGCGTGAATGTGTGCCCAGTTGCGGGCCGTTTCTCTTGATGCCAGGGCCTCGGTTCGCGCTCGGTCGGCAACCCAGCGGCTCAGCAATTCGCAGAAAATGCCGAACTCCTCATCGGCCGTTCTCGATTGCAGCTTGTCGGCCAGGGACAGAGCTTGCCGACGGTCCAACCGAGGCAGATTCGACACCAGGCTGTGGAATTCAGCGAAGGTGCGAATGCCACCCGATCGCAAGAGCTCCAAAGCGCGTCCAGGGCTGCCGCCCGATAGTTCTGCCGCCAAGGCCAGATCGCTATCTGTCGAGGCCTCATTGCCAAGGACTTTGCGCAGAATCGTAACGACCTCTTGTCGCTCCAGAGCTTGCAGCCTCAAGCGAATGCATCTTGATGTGATTGTCCGCAGAAGCCTTCCCGGCGTATTCGAGACCAAAAGGAAGATCGCCCGGTGTGGCGGCTCTTCAAGAATTTTCAGCAAGGCATTGGCACCCTCGAGATTAAGATCCTCTGCCGGGTCGATGATGCAGACCCGCCAGCCGCTTTCAGCTGCCGAGCGCTCAAAGAAGCTGGCGGCGAGACGTGCGATATCAACTCCAGTTTCAGTCTTGAGCCGCCCCGTTCTGGCATCGAACTCGCGCTCGACGACAAAAAGGTCCGGGTGGGTGCCGGCGGCAACCCGTCTGAAGACTGGGTCATCACTATTGACGTTGAGGCTGTCGGGCGCATCGCGTGAATTGGGATAACGAAGCAAGAAACGAGCAAACCGATAGGAGAGCGTGGCCTTTCCAATGCCCCGCGGCCCACCTATTAGCCAGGCGTGGTGCAATCTATCCGCACGATATGCTTGCAAGAGGGTGGCCTCGGCCTTTTCATTGCCAAGCAACTCCGGCCAACGACGCGGATGGTGAAGCGTTTGGCGAGGATCCGTTTCGCTGCTCATTGAATCCTCGACAGGAGAGGTCTGGCCAACTGCCAAATGGCGCTGAAGACCTGTTCGGAGCTGGCAGACGCATCTATGATCTTGCAGCGGTGAGGTTCAGACCTTGCGATGCCGAGGTAGGCGGAGCGAAGGCGCGAATGAAACTCCCGGTCCTTGAGTTCGAAGCGATTCTCGGTTGCTTTGGCGCGCGCAAGGCCGAGATCGGGATCCAGATCGAGAATCAGGGTCAGGTCTGGGCGCGTTTCACCGACAACCAGTTTCTCAAGGGCGTCTACGAGACTCTCTTCCACACCTCCTGCCACGCCTTGATAGGCTCTGGTGGAATCCATAAAGCGGTCGCACAGCACCACCTTTCCCTGGCGGAGTGCCGGGCGGATCGTTTCCCGCAGGTGGCTGTCGCGTGCAGCGTTGACCAGCAAGGTCTCCGCAAGAGGCGACCAGCGACCCACATCGCCTGAAACAATCTCCTTCCTGATTTCTTCGGCCGGGGCGGACCCTCCGGGCTCACGGGTGACCAGCACGTCGATCCCCTGCTCACGCAATTTCGCTCCGAGTTTGAGGATCTGAGTGCTTTTGCCGGTGCCTTCGCCACCTTCAAAGGTGATAAATAGCCCTCGGTGCATCAGCCGCCAAGCGCCATGATGATGAGGCTGTCTAGCGCACGTTTCCACCGGCTCCCGACGGCAGCAATGTCCTGCCCGGTGACAACCGGTTGCTCGGCGATCGGGCGCCCATCGATCAGGAAACGCACTTTGCCGATTTCAGTATCCTTCTTCACCGGGGCAATGAGCGGTCCGCGGTAGGAAAGCTCTACTTTCACTTTGCTACTTTCCTCTTCCGACAAGGCGATGCGTACCTCATCGCGCGCCACCAGGGTTGCGGCGCCAACGGACCCGCCCCAAACCCGAACTTGTCCAATCGTTTCGCCCGCCGCGTAGGCAACATAGGGCTTGAACTGTCTAAAGCCCCAGTCGAGCAGCTTCTGGGCTTCCTCCCGTCGCTCTTCGGCAGAAGGCAATCCGGCGATCACCATGATGAGCCGCCGATCATTGCGCACGGCCGATCCGATGAGCCCATAGCCGGACTCCTTGATGTAACCCGTTTTGACGCCATCGGCGCCTGGATAGTCGAGCAAAAGCGGATTGCGGTTTGGCTGATTGATCTTGTTCCACGTAAAGGACTTCTGGCGGTAGTAGCGGTAGTAGATCGGAAATTTTCGAATGATGTACTCGGTGAGAAGTGCAATCTCCCGCACCGTTATCTTGTGCTCTTTGTCGAACACACCCGTGGCATTCTTGAACGTTGCATGTTTGAGGCCCATCTCGCGGGCTCTGAAGGTCATGAGATTGGCGAACGCCTCCTCCGACCCCGCAATGTTTTCTGCGATGGCAATACAGGCATCGTTGGCCGACTGTATGATCGCGCCCTGAATAAGATCGCCCAGCTTCACGCGCGATTCCGGTTCCAAATACATCGTGGAGCTGCCCGATTTGGCGCCACCCCTTTTCCACGCGTTCTTGCTTACGAACATTTCCTGCTCGAGGCTCAGCGTCTTATCGGCAAGCCGCTCGAACACCATGATCTGTGTCATGATTTTGCTCATGCTGGCGGGGTAAATCGGCTCATCGGGATCTTTTTCGTAGAGTGACTTTCCCGTGCGCCCATCAATCAGGATCGCGTTCTTCGACTTGGTGAAAAATTGAAGCTCTTCGGGCGTGACGGCAGATTGGGCAAAGGCAGCGCCATTCTTGGCCACTAACGCGACAAGAGCCGTCGCCACGATCGTTGTTAGAAAGCGGGTCACCGGTCGCATGTCTCCCTTACAATGGCACTGTTCTACCATCATTCGTCGGATTCTATCCAATGATTACTGCGCGCATTCCGCTCGCAGGACGGAAGGCTTTGCAGCTAATTCTGGGCAACCACCAGACGGGCGTCGGGATGACCGGAGGCGCGGACGATGGATAGTGTCTCGCCAGCCACGCCGGGCGACGCGGGCCACAGAGTAACGTTGTACAAGGTTCCAGCAGTGGCACTAACAGGGGTAACCTCGACATCACCCAAAGCTGCAAGATTGAACCTGGCGCGCTCGGCATTGTCGAGATTTGCAAAGGCGCCCACCTGAATGAAATATGCCAACGAGGGCGGTTGGAACACTTGCTGTGGCGGCTGGCCAGCACGAGGCTCAAGGGAGGCAACCGCCATGCCAGGCACGCCTGTACCGGTTGTAGTTGCGGCCGCTATCATTTGTCGCAACGGCGTACCACGGATCAGCTCTCGGTTCATGGACGCTAGATGTGCCCCCTGGTCGTCGAGGGGCGCCGGGCCGATGTACTGGACTCGAACGGGAGCAGTGCCCTGCTTCTTGAAACCGAGCGTGTCTGCCGACTTTTTCGAGAGATCAATGATCCTGTCATCGACAAATGGGCCACGATCATTGATACGGACGACGATCTCCCTGCCGTTCTGAAGATTTGTAACCTTGGCGTAACTCGGGAGAGGCAATGTGGGATGGGCCGCTGACTGGTATTCCATGTCGAACCATTCGCCGTTCGATGTCATGCGGCGGTGGAATTGCGGTCCATACCACGAGGCGGTTCCTGTCTTGTCGTAGTTTGGATCCTCCTGGGGGTAGAACCACACCCCCGCCACCTCGTAGGGTTCCCCAAGCTGATACCGCCCTCCCCCTTTCGGCAGCGGGCCTGTACCCTTGTACATCGGGCTTCCTATCCCAGCGAAAGGATCGCGCTTCACCTTCGAAGAGCATCCGACAAGGGACAAGACTGACAACAACAATGCCATTCCGGCAATAAACGCCGCAATCGAACGAAACGCATTACTCATCTACTTCCACCAGGGCCTCTCAAAAAACCCCTCTCCTCGAGGCTTCATCACACTCAATCGAGGTAAAAGAAGGGTGGTCATTTATGGTTAACAACCGAAGAATTGCGAACCGTCCTAGTGCTAACAGGGTAATCAGAGCCCACTATTGTTGAGGAACCTGGGTTTCTGCATCGGGCGGGAAAATCATTGTGCCCTTGGTCTCAGCATTGCCGGCTGCCGGAGCAGCGACTGGCTTGACCTCAGGGGTGGCAGGCAGGGTTTCTGAGGGTGGTATCGGTCGGCCTTCAACTATAGCGCTCAATCTCGCAAAATTATCCTTCGCGGCCTTGTTCCCCGCCTCGACCGCCTGTTCATAGTATTCTAGCGCCCTCTGGGCATCTTTGGCGACCCCCCAGCCCATCTCATACATTCCGGCTAGGTTGTTGAGTCCCCAACCATCCCCCTGAGCGGCCGATTTCTCGAAATATTCATGTGCACGCAGGAGGCTGCGCTCGGTTCCCCTGCCTGTCAGATACATAAGGCCCAGATTGTTTTGCGCAGGCCCATAGCCGGCGTCGGCGGAGCGCCGATACCACTCGAAGGCGGTTTGATCATTCGCCTCCGTGCCGATTCCGTGCTGAAAGCAGTAGCCAAGCCAATTCTGTGCTTCGATGTTGCCGAGTTCGGCCGCCGATTGATAGAGCTGGGCGGCCATGACCAGGTCTTGCTTCAGACCATCGCCACCCTGGTGGACCAATCGTGCCAGACGGAACTGGGCCTCCAGGTTTCCCTGGTCCATGGCCAGCCGGTACCATTTGGCGGCTTCCAGCCGCGACCTCTTAACCTTGTTTCCTGATTCGTAGTGCTTCGCTACCGCCATCTGGGCGTCTTCATCGCCTACTTTGGCAAGCTTGAGTTTCTTGGGAAAGCTGAGCTCCTCAACGCTCTGGGAAAGGGCACTCTCTGGCCCCAAGGTGCCCAACATCAGCCCGCCCACGATGGCCACAACATTGAGAATCATTGCGTAAGACATCATCTCGACTCAAGTGAAACGCATTGAGCGATGGATAACGTGCAATTGCAGCTTATGGTAGACCAATATGGCATAAGTCAGGCTGAGGATTCCAGCTTGCCGGTCTTCCTCCGCGGCTGTAAGTCTTACTGTTTGACAAGTGCGCGAGTGAATCCATGAGCCAGATTTCGTCATTGAAGACCAAGCCAATACAAGGAGCCGACGAGTGGCAATTGAGGGTCGATCTGGCGGCAGCATTTCGTCTGGCCGTCAGGATGGGCTGGCACGAAGCTGTGGCCAATCACTTCAGCGTCGCGGTATCTGCGGACGGAAAGTCGTTTCTCATGAACCCGAAGTGGAAACACTTCGCGCGCATAAAGGCAAGCGACCTGCAGCTTCTCAACGCTGACGATAGATCTATAATGAATACTCCCGATGCACCGGATGTTACAGCGTGGTGCATTCACGGCGCCATGCATGCCAGGCTGCCGCACGCCCGATGCGTGTTTCATGTTCACCCACCTTACGCCACGGCTATCGCCACGCTTGCCGATCCGGAAGTCAAGCCGATCGACCAGAACACCGCCCGATATTACAATCGGATCGCCTATGATACGGGATATGAAGGCATGGCCGACAGCGAGGAAGAAGGGTTGAGGCTGGTTCGCGTCCTGGGCAACAAATCGACGATGATGATGGGCAACCATGGAGTTCTCGTTGCGGCTAACTCCGTGGCCGAGGCCTTCGACACTCTCTACTATCTCGAACGGGCCTGCCAAACACTGGTGCTTGCGTATTCGACCGGACAGAAGCTTAGTGTCATGGATGCTCAGGTTGCCGAGCGGACGGCACAGGACTGGGGCAACTTTTCAGACTCTGCCTTCACCCATTTCGACGAAATGAAAAAAATATTGGACGAGAGCGACCCTTCCTACGCCGAATAGCCGGTTCATGCTTGGTATTGCCTTGGATGCCGCAGCTGTTATGACAAGACGCTTCCCGCGGAGGGGTGGCAGAGTGGTCGATTGCGGCGGTCTTGAAAACCGTTGTGCCCGTGAGGGCACCGGGGGTTCGAATCCCTCCCCCTCCGCCACATATTTGTATAAACATTTGATTTACCACGATTTATTATTGCAATTTTCGTCGTGCCCATACTCTTGTCCATACGGCGGCTAATCCTTCCAGCTGGTGGGCCGCCGCACCATCGCGGACCAACTGGGGAGATAGTGCATGCGAGTGGTTGCTGAGTGTCCCCGCTGCCGGGAGGTCGCTGAGCGACGACAATCCATGCACGAGGTGGGTTCGGAAAGGCGCAGCCAGGCACTTGATGTAGTTAGCTTAAAGGAGATGGATGCTGCCGATGTCCATTCGGGGAAGCTGACACTTTGCTGTAGCCAAGGCCACGAGAGGGGCTTCGCCAAGGGACTGGGAGTATCGCGATGGGTGGCGGTTATGTGTGGGTGGCCACCCCTGGCGCTCCGATCACACAGATCGACGCCAGAACCAATATAGTAATCCGGAGCTTTATCGGAGGTCTCGGCATGGGCGGACCTCTTCGCTATGGCGCAAGGTCACTGTGGGTCGCCGGAGGTCGCATTTCGCGGTTGCAAGCACCTAACTAGAGAAGAAATCTGCGGGGTCAGGTTTCAGGGATGCTGCGGTCAGGTTGCCAATACAGCTTTGTGTTAGGCTGACTTAGTTACAGGGACATCAGGTGTCTGAGCAGCGCGTCCAACGTCAGCTTTCCGCAATCCTTGCCGCCGATGTCGCAGGATACAGCCGGCTGATCGGAATTGATGAAGAAGGGACGCTTGCTCGGCTGAAGGAGCTGCGGCGCACTCTAATCGATCCAAAGATCAATGAACACCGGGGCCGCATCGTTAAAACGATGGGCGATGGACTGCTTGTGCAATTCGCAAGCGCCGTAGATGCGGTGCGCTGCGCCGTTGATATTCAGCGTCAATTAGCAGAACAGAACGTGGGAGCTGACGTGGACCGGAGAATTGAGTTCCGCATGGGGATCAACGTCGGTGACGTTGTTGTTGATGGTGATGACATCTACGGAGACGGTGTCAATGTCGCGGCTAGATTGGAGGCTTTCGCTGAGCCGGGCGGCGTATGTGTGAGCGGTAGTGTTCACGACCAAGTGCAGGACAAACTCGACCTTAGTTTCGAGGATGCTAGCGAGAAGCAATTAAAGAACATCGCGCGGCCTGTACGAGTTTATCGGGTGCGCATAGCCCGAGTTACAGCCAAACCAGCACAGAGAGTGCACGAGAGATCGTCCATAGCAGTTCTACCATTCCAAAACATGAGCGGCGATCCCGAGCAAGATTATTTTGCCGACGGCATTACGGAGGACATCATCACTGAATTGTCACGCTACCGGTCGCTATTCGTCATCGCACGCAATTCAGCATTTCAGTACAAAGCCCATAATGTCGATGTCCGCCAAGTCGGAAGAGAGCTAGGTGTTGAATTTGTTGTAGAAGGCAGCGTTCGCCGCTCAGGTGAACGGCTCCGCATTACATCACAACTGATTGATGCAAACTCCGGTGATCACGTCTGGGCCGAGCGATATGACCGGGAGATGCATGACATATTCACGGTCCAAGAAGAAGTGGCCCGCACTATCGCTGCCACTTTGGAGGGGCGGGTTGCTGCAAGCGAAGTTGATAGGGTCAAACGAAAACCAACGACCGACTGGCAGGCTTACGACTACTTCCTCCAGGGCCGAGAGTTGGACTACAAGTATGATCTAGCGGGCGCAGACGCACTCTACGCACGAGCCTTGGAGCTTGATCCTGGATATGGCCATGCTTATGCGTTTCGGGCAATTGCGCTGGCGGTAATGCACTGGGGCACAGAAGAACACGATTTGCTGCGCCGGGCCGATGAGTGTGCACAGAAAGCGCTTTCAATCGATGCGAACGACGCGTGGAGCCATTGGGCAGCTTCTTATGTTGCTCTGTGCCAATGGAAGTTCGATTTAGCCCTTGTGCACTCCAGACGCGCTCTGAGCCTCAATCCCAACGACACAATCATAGCTGCCGAAAGTGCAAATTTGTTGGTCCGAATGGGACAACCAGAAGAAGCCTTGCGCCGTTTGGATGACGCTATGCAGCGCGATCCCTTTCCCCCGATGTGGGTTTGGGAAACTCGGTTTAGGGCCCTCTTTCACCTCCATCGATATGAGGAGGCTCTCGATGCCCTTAACAATGTATCGGCTCCACATGATTGGCTTCAACTTTACTTCGCGGCAACTTATGCGCATTTTGGCCGACTTGAAAATGCACGCACAGCCTTAGCAAGATTTTTAGCAGTCCAGCCCGCAGCCTCAGTGTCGCTCTTTGCGAGAGCAGAGCCTTACTCCGATAAGCAACTCCTGGAGCACTTCCTTGATGGTCTGCGTAAAGCGGGGTTGCCTGAATGAGCACGGGCCGAACTCAACGGCGCCTTGCAGCCATCCTTGCAGCCGACGTGGTGGGCTACAGTCGGCTCATGGGACAGGACGAGACGGGAACGCTGGCTGCACTCAAAGCTGCCAGGACTGGGTTGATTGATCCAAAGATCACTGAGCACTCCGGGCGAGTATTCAAATCTATGGGCGATGGACTGCTTGCCGAGTTTCCAAGTGTTGTCAATGCCGTCTCCTGCGCTGTCGAAATCCAGCGCGGTATGCAGGCTCGCAACAACGACCTACCCGAGGAACGGACGATCCAACTGCGCATCGGGATCAATCTCGGGGACATAATTGTCGAGGACGGAGATGTGTTTGGCGATGGGGTGAACGTAGCGGCGCGGATCGAAAGTATTGCTCCGCCTGGTGGGGTGGCTGTCTCGGGGACGGTGCGCGATCACCTTGGCACTCGGCTCGATCTGCAATTTGAGGACATCGGCGAGCAGACGCTCAAGAATATCGACCGACCAATACGCATTTACCTCATAGGCGGCGGCGCACGTGGTGGCCTTTCCTATCCAGCGCTCCCAGATAAGCCATCGATTGCCGTTCTGCCATTTGAAAACATGAGCGGTGACCAAGAGCAGGAGTATTTCGCTGACGGGATGGCGGAAGAGATCATCACCGCCCTATCGCGGTTTCGGCAACTGTTCGTCATCGCACGCAATTCGAGCTTTACCTACAAGGGTCGCGCCGTGGACGTGAAGCAAATCGGGCGCGAGCTTGGCGTGCGCTATGTGCTTGAAGGTAGTGTGCGCAGGGCGGGCAGCAGGCTGCGCATAACCGGCCAACTTATCGATACTTCTACGGGGGCACATCTGTGGGCAGATCGTTTCGAGGGTAGCTTAGTGGATGTGTTTGATCTTCAAGATCAAGTCACCACCGGTGTAGTGGGGGCGGTCCTTCCAAAGCTGGAACAAGCGGAGCTTGACCGATCCAGACGCAAGCCCACGGAAAATCTCGATGCCTATGATTATTTCTTGCGGGGGTTAGCGGGCCTTTATCAATGGACGAAAGAGAGTATTGCTGAGGCCCTGTCAAATCTGTATCGAGCGATCGAACTCGATCCCAATTTTGCTTCGGCGTACGGCGTGGCTGCCCGAACCTATGTCCGGCGCAGCGCGGGTGGGTGGATCCAAGATCGCGACCGGGAATACGCCGAGGCAATCAGGCTGGCGAGGCGAGCGGCGGATTTGGGCAAGGATGATGCACTGGCGCTTGTTTGTGCGGGAATTACCCTTTCCTTTATTGCCGGGGAACATGAGGATGGGAAAATCCTCACGGACCGTGCTCTTGCGCTCAATCCGAATTTGGCTTGGGCATGGCTGTTTAGTGGCTGGGCAAGGGTTTGGCTCGGGGAACCGGAAGAGACAATCGACCGTGTTGGTCGTGCCATGCGTTTGAGCCCAAGTGACCCTGATAGCTTTAGTATGCACTGCGCCATGGCCTTTGCACATTTCTTTGCGGGTCGCTACGGCGAGGCGGTGTCGTGGGCGGAACGGGCGGTGCGGGAAAAACCTGATATTCTCTTCCCGGTAATCATTGCTGCTGCCAGTAATGCGCAGGCTGGTCGGAGCGACCAGGCCAAGAACGCCATGGCTCAAGTACGTCGGATTGATCCGACCTTGCGCATGTCTAACCTGAGAGAGCTTTATCAGATGATCCGCCGTTCGGAAGATTTTGAGCGGTGGTCGGAAGGTCTACGCAAAGCCGGACTGCCGGAGTGATGTCCGAAACAACAGGCTTTGGGCCGATCGGGGTGATATCTTTCACGGTTCTTTATGAAGTTTGTCACCCTCTCGCGGGCTGTCGGGCGAGTATCCATCGGCCCTTCCGCAGTTTCGCCGTGTTCCGTTAGTCCGGCAAAAGCACCGCACAGCCGGAAATGTTCCTAAGGCGTAGCTAGATGAATGGGAATATCCATTCCATTTTCGTACATGTAGAGCTGTAGTGGCCTAATTGACTTTTCAAAATCACAGGCTCTTCCCCCGCACATCGCGTCAATGGGAATACGGTCTGCTGCAGGAATTTCGTGTGGCTAGTGTTTCATTGCGGCGAGCAGGCCATTTGCCGCCATGTGCTTCGGCCCAGATATGGGCTAGCTGAAGTACGAACCAGCGGCGGGCGTCCTTTGGCGGATGTCCCTTCTTCGCAGGCGCGTCCGCTGCGGCGCCGACGGTTGAGGCCACCCCCGCGAGGGACCTCAGCGCGTCGTGAATTGCCGGTGTGGTTGGATGGCCGTCGATTTCAATTCCGAAATTGTTTAGCGCAGTCCGAGCCTCTTCTGACAGAGCCCCGAAGCTCTCTTGAGATGGGAGTAAACGTCGAGCGTGAATCCCACCGAAGCATGGCCAAGGCGCTCGCTCACGACTTTTGCGTTGATACCTTGCCGAAGAAGCTGCGACGCGTGGCTGTGTCGCAAATCATGGAACCTTACATGCGGCAGACCAGCCCGGCGAATGTGCGCCGAGAAAGCCCACGAAAAACGGTCTGGCTTCCAAGGCGCGCCATCCGGGCTGGCAAACACCAGATCCCCGTCCTGATACTCCGGGCCGATTGCGAGCCGCTCTGTCGCCTGTTCTGCCCTATGTCCACGGAGAACTTCAATTGCCAATTCGGGCAGAGCAACAGTGCGCCGACTGCGATGTGTCTTGGGTTGCTTGAACGCCAACCCACTACGAGTCTGTTCAAGAACCTGTGAAATGGACAAGCGACCAGAATGGAAATCTATATCTCGCCAGCGAAGGACTAAAAGCTCACCACGTCGCAAACCTGTTGCGATGGCAACCAAAACCGGCGCGTGGAGGCGGGAATGCCCAAGTGTCGTAAAACTGCGCCCGGGCTGCCTTTGGGGTTCTACTGATGTTCCAGCGATGCAAAAAAAAGAGGCCTAAGCCCGCCACAGCGCACGCATGGACAATTTTTCCTGACGAGTTAGGTGTTCTGTGTAACGGGCCGCGACGGGTGTTGGCTCCCCCAATCGGCGCGCCTCGGCGCCGCCAAAGGATAGCGTGGCCCAGTACAACGACGCTGGACACCGCGGAGAACGATGATGGGCGAAAGCAGAGCTTGGCTTAGAAAGATTTTTCCAGACCTGTCTACCACTCTATTCCGATTTCCGGGTCCAGCGATCGCATCCCTTTTCATGTGCGTCGTGGCCAATCTTAGAGTGGTCGAGAGGAGTTTCGCGGGCGACCAGTTCTACGCGGATGTGCTGTGGAGCGGAGCTGCCGCATTTCTTGCTAGTGGTGCAGCTCATCTCTTGGCCGAATCGAGGGGGTGGCCAAGACCTAGAAACATTCTCTTCGCTCTGCTGATAGGCTTCGCAACAGCGACCATGTTTTGGTTTCATGGGGTACTGGGCCTGGAGCGGTTGTTCTTCTCTGCGGGGCTCGTGTTTTTGCTGATGACGTCTGCCTATCTGAGGCAGGCGAGCCAGTCTGCCTTCTGGCTATTCAATCTGCGACTTGGGTTGGCCGCTCTTCTTGCAACCTTGGTTGCCGCTGCGGCCTGCGGTGGCATTGTTGCAATCCTGGCCAGCCTGGAGTTTCTGTTTGATTTTAAAGTCCCGTATCGTCTCTATGAGCATGTGTGGTCCACAGGCGCTACATTGGTAGGACCGATTTATGGCTTGGCTCTCACGCCAAGCCTCCTCGATGAGGAGGTCGATCTCGAAAGCTACCGGAATTCCCTGCTCGAGCGCGGCGTGTCGGTACTTCTCACTTATGTCCTTGTACCGATCGTACTCGTCTACGCTGCAATCCTTTATGCCTATGCGGCTAAGATCGCGCTCGCGTGGGCCTTGCCAAAAGGTCAAGTCGCTACCCTTGTTACTCTGTTTGCGCTCGCTGGAACCGGAGCCTACTTGATCTCCTACCCTTGGCGTCGCCACGGAACTGCCCTGCTTCGTCTATTCCGCTCCGTCTGGTTTCCGCTGACATTTGTACCTGTGGTCCTGCTTGTCGTCGGTACGCTACGACGCATCAATGACTATGGAATCACCCCACAACGCTACGTTCTCATGGTCATTGCCGCCTGGCTGATCGGCCTCATAGCTTACTTTGTGTTCCGACGGCGGGCGATAGACATCAGGCATATCGTCGCGAGCTTCGCGGTATTAACATTGGTCACTTCAGTTGGACCCTGGGGTGCAAGAACATTATCCATGAATGACCAGTATGGCCGCCTGGAAAGGCTCCTTACGAAGTATGGCTTTCTGATAAATGGGAGATTGGCTGAAGCAACGCCGCCGGTCACAACCATGAGCATGACTGAAAGGGATACGGCAGGTTCGATCATCTATTTTCTAGTGAACCGAGGCGAGCATGAGCGCTTCCGCCCATGGTTTGAGGGGCGCGTGACGAATCCGTGGCTGAGAAAGGACTTTCGACCACACTTTGTCTCTGAGCCTCTTATTAGGATTGTCGGCTATCGCTATGGCGGGGAGACACCCAGCCACATTCGCAAAGTGAGCTTTGAGTCGTCATTTCCCTCAACTTTTCCCGCCGACCAAAACGCCATCATCGCGGGCCCGGTTAAGCTCTACAGAGAGAACAGACCTCAGCTCATGCAGACGACCCAGGTTGCTCGCGTCGAGAACAGAGGAGATGTCCTGGCCTTTCTTCATGAAAATCGCACTTGGTTGGTCAGTACGAGTGAGCTGCTCGAAAGAGCCAGCTATGCCGATTCCCTGCCCTACCCTCGTCCGCCCTTCTCAATGTCTGTTGGCGACCCAGGTAGTAGGATGACGTTGGTCGTTCAGCAGGTGTTCGGGCAGTTTGAGAGGGGTGTGCCGAAGGTCAGTTCTGGACAGTTTTGGCTGATCATGCCGCGGTAATCGAAGAAAGAGGTTCATCTGGCGGCGATGACCTTCACCAAACGGCTAGCGCATACCGAGACTATTCAGCAGCAGCACAGTGCCTAGAACGCACCTCAAATGCTCGCCCCAAATGTGGATTCTCGAGCAGCGACCGCCCTTGCTGGCTAGATAGATCGGCTACAAAACGGGTTTGGCTAAATTCGTCAGCAGTTGGTGACCGGCTAGCATAACCGATTTTACCTTTTGGATCATTTATGAAATATTGAATGTATCTCACCAGCCGCACATGAAGTCTTTTTCATGCCTTCTCCTCAGCTGATCCGTGAAAGAATATGGTCGCGACTTGAAGAAGTGGCTAAACCCGATAGCCGCTATCATTTGTTTTTTTCAGAGGTTATTCCCGACTTCCAAGGTTCGGAAATTGCCACGGATCGGGTTATGGCACTATCCGCGTTACCGTCAGCCAAACTTGCTTTCATTACTCCCGACAATTGCCTTGTCGAGTTGCGCCGCAGATTCATTGAGGCGGGAACTCCGTTCGTAATGTCGACCTACGGTATTTACCGAGGTTTTCTTTACATGGCCTCAGGAATGGTGCCGAAGGGAGCAGAACTCTACGCAGCTTGGCTCGATGGCATGGAGCATTTTGGCAAGCCGATTTCGCTCGAGGAGATTAGGCGTCTCGGCAAGTTCGACGTCATGGTAACTGGAGCTTCGGCCGTCTCAATGGAGGGTGTACGGTTTGGCAAGGGTCATGGTTTCTTCGATCTTGAATGGGGCATGTTTAGCGACTTGAAGTTGGTCGATGAAAGCACACCGGTTGTCGCCGTCGTGCATGATGTGCAGGTTGTTGAAGATAAGTTGCAACCGAGCGAAACTGACATCGTTGTTGACTACATCGCAACTCCAAGCCGCATGATAACCGTGCAGCGCCGCACCCGACGCCCGCAAGGGGTCAAATGGGAGCTGCTCGATGCCAAACAGATCGCACACACTCCGCCCATTCGGGAGTTGCAAAGGATGCGGGGGCTTGTCTAGCCAGATTTTGAAAGCAACAGGGAGAACGCAATGAGAGTTGCAATGAACCGCCGCAGTTTCCTCGGCCTCATGGCTGCGGGGACTACCCTTTCCGTCAGATCATTTTCTGCGAATGCGGCAAACCCGCTCGTCATGCAAGCCGCTTGGATCAATGATGCGGAGTTTACCGGCTATTTCGTCGCAATCGACAATGGTTACTACAAGGACGAGAATCTTGATCTTACTTACCTTTCCGGCGGCCCCGACGTGATACCCGAAAGTTCGATCATTGCAAACAAAGCCGATCTAGCTCTCACAACGCCAGATACAACGATCAAGGCAGTCGTGGATCAGGGCGCCAAATTCAAGATCATCGGCACCCAGTATCAAAAGAACCCTATTGGCGTCGTTTCGCTTGCTTCAAAGCCGATCAAAACGCCGCAGGATCTGATAGGGAAAACGCTTGCGGTGCCCCCCGTGAATGTGATCTCGGTCGAGGCTGTCCTGAAAATTAACGGCATTGATAAGAGCAAGGTGAACATTGTTCCCTATGCGTATGATCCGACGCCCCTAATCAAAGGCGAGATTGACGCATCACTCGATTTCACGACGAATGTTCCATACACCATCAAGACGCAAGGAGCGGAGGCTATCTCGTTCCTGCTCTATGATTTTGGATTCACGATATTCAACGACACGGTAGTCGTAACCGAGGACACGCTTAAAGCGAAACGTAAGGAATTGGTGTCCTGGCTCCGTGCTAGTCGCAAAGGCTGGGAAGAGAACTTGAAGGACCCTGCCGCCTATCCACCTAAATTTGCCGAGACATGGTTCAAGGGAACAGGGCGCACGATCGATAACGAAGTATTTTTCAACACGGCACAGAAGCCACTGATTGAATCCCCCTCTGGGATCTTCTCCCTAAGCGATGAAGCTATCGGCAAAAATATCGAGGCGCTTGGCCAAGTGGGTATCAAGGCTCCGAAAGAAGTCTTCGATACGAGTCTTCTTGCCGAAATCTAATGATGAACGACCGGAGTATCCGGCTCGCAAATGTCTCAAAGACCTTCTACACCCGAAGCAAGGAGGTAAAGGCTCTCGAGAACGTATCCTTGTCGTGCGAGCCGGGCTCTTTTACCGCACTCATTGGCCCTTCTGGATGTGGCAAATCAACGATATTGCGACTCGCACTTGGTCTTGAGACGGCTGATTCCGGCATCGTCCGAATTGGAGGAACGGACCCCGAGATAGCCACTGCCAGTGGGGCTACCGGGGTGGCATTTCAGGATTCTGCGCTGCTTCCGTGGCGGACCGTGGAGAGCAACATCGCCTTGCCGCTCGATGTGCTCGGAAAAAAACGGTCGGAGTTTAGCGGCTACATTGGCGACCTCATCCGACTTGTTGGCCTAGAGGGGTTTGAGAAGTCACTTCCGGGCGAATTGTCGGGTGGTATGCGCCAGCGGGTATCCATTGCTCGGGCACTTGTCACGAGTCCCGGGATTCTATTTCTCGACGAACCCTTTGGCGCGCTCGATCAAATTCTCCGGCGACAAATGAATATCGAGTTGCAGCGCATCTGGTCGGAATCTCGTGCCACAACACTGCTGGTTACTCACGGGATCGATGAGGCCGTGTTTTTGGCTGATCGGGTAGCCGTGATGCATAATCGGCCTGGCCGTATCGTAACGATCATCGACATTCCCTTTCACCGTCCTCGAAGCAAAGAACTTTTCTCCGAAACCGCCTTTCACAAACTCGGTGATTCGATCGCCGCAACCCTTCATGGCGAATGAATATCGGCACAATCGACTCGGACGTCTCGCCTGGCTGCGTAATCTCTTGGTACTCATCGCAGTATGGGAAGTGGTAGGTCAGCTAAAGCTTGTAGCTTCAGGAGCATTGCCTGCGCCGAGCGCTATTCTGGTAGGTCTCTACCTTGATCGTGCGGATTATCCGCCTCATGTCTGGGCGACACTTCAGGCAGCCGTACTAGGATTCATCATTGGCAATAGTGCCGCAGTGGTGGCAGGAGTACTGTTCGTTATTTCACCTCTGGCGCTGCGCCTGGCGCGTGGCATCAACATTGCAATCTTTTCGCTTCCACCGATTGCAATAGTTCCGGTTCTTGTCCTTACACTTTCAGGTATGACAGCGCGCGTTGTTCTCGCGGCCCTCGGCTGCTACTTCGCAACTATGACAGCGACTGTCCTGGGTCTCAGCCAAACGGACCCGCGAACCATGGATGTCGTGCGCGCCTACGGTGGAAACTCTTGGACAATCATGCGTCTTGTTCGACTGCGAAGCGCACTACCTTCGATTCTTGGAGGTCTGCGAATTGCAGCTCCCAATGCAGTTTTGGGCGCGATACTTGCTGAGTTTGGCGGTGGCGGCCGATGGGGCCTGGGAACATATCTTCTTGGATCTCTCGGCAGGGCTGACCCGCCGCGACTCTGGGGGATCGGGCTTGTCGCCACAGCCATTGCAGGTCTTGCCTACGCCATCTTTGCGCTGATCGGCTACCGCATTACCGGCGCATCTAGGGCAGTAACGATACCGGCATCAGCTGCTCCAGCGTCGACCGACGAGAAAAATCGCACTCCATTGATCAGAGCATCGCTACTGATGGCTTCAGTTATCCTGCCCCTGCTGTTTTGGTGGCTTTTGCTTGAGGCTATCAATGTTCCGGCACTTATTGCCAAAACTCCTATGGGCGTGATCGATTACCTCTTCATAGCAAACTCAGCGACTACTGCTCAGTTGAAACTTTTGCAGGCTTTCTCACAGACCCTGCCAATTACTATTCTGGGGCTATTTGCAGGTTTGGCAGTTGCTTTTTTGCTTGCCATCCTAAGCGAAACATTTCCCGCAATCGCTCGGACATTGTTGCCCTTTGCCCTTGTGACGCAGACGATGCCTCTTGTGGCGCTCACACCTCTGCTAGTACTGCTTCTCGGCCGTGGTACCGCCGTGACCCTATGGATCACAATTTCAGTAACTTTTTTTCCTTCCTTCGTGACGATCGCCCAGGGTTTAATTCTGGTGCCCAAATCTGCACTCGATGTGCCGAGAGCCTATGGAGCAACGAAGGCAAAAGAACTGCAGCTCGTGGCTGTGCCGGCCTCGCTTCCTTATTTGTTCGCTGCCCTGCGTCTCGCTGTCCCAAGAGCACTCTTAGGCGTGATGATTGCAGAATGGCTCGCAACCGGAACAGGACTTGGAAATTTGCTCAACCAGAGCCGCGGTTATTTGGACTACGGCATGATTTGGACAGTTGCGGCGGCGTCTGTGCTGCTCTCCATCCTCCTCTATCAACTTGTAGTCCTTGCCGAAAGAAAGCTGTTGGGCGTGATGGGCATGAAGACATCCGAATAGGATGAAACGGGTGGTATGCGCAAGCAAAGCAGAGGAGCAATCTGCCGATGAGGGTGTGAGCCGCGTTTCGATCGAAGAACGGGAAGAGCGCAGCAATCACGTTATTACCGTGCAGCAAGCTTGTGGTCACTACACCGTTCCACAGTCGTTTACATCGGGACGGCGGCGATTGGCTCGCGATCATCGAAATGTCAGTAAAGGTGCTGCGCCATGTTGGCGACGGGAAGTACATCAGAGAACAACTATCGTCCATCAAGAGTCTCCCGGCACACACATGGACAACGACCAAGATTTGCCATCCGGCTGTCTTCGACTTGCTGCTTGCTCACCTTATGGTAGCAGCAACATGTTTGACCTATCTCCGCCCGAGAGAGAGTGAGCCCGGCCAGCAAATGGCCGGGCTTTTTTCAGCGGACACGGAACCTAAAGATCAAAAAGACCGGTTCGTTCGATTCGGACTTTGTGGCGCCCTTGCAACATTTCAGTGTCACCACCGACAGCAGCAAGCCTTTGATGTTGCTTGGTTATAGACGCGCCCATTAGAACCTTTCGATCTAGGCGGCAATCACGAGGCAATCATGAAAATCCCACGCATCGGTATCCTCGGTGGCGTTAACATTCTGTTGCTGGGGTCAGTACCCGCGTGGGCTGCGGACTATGTCGCGCCTGTCGATGTTTGCGCAGTATCGGACGTAAACGGCAAAATTCATGGGCAAGGTGGCAGTTACGAATCAGATGAAAGCGATGGCAGCCAATTTCAAGGCGTCGGATCACTAAGCTTTCCCCTAGGCTGCATGTTCGGTGCTCAGATTGATGCAGGTGCCGGAAAATTTGGCGATTTCGATGCATTCGGAATCGGGGCACACTTGTTCATGCGTGACCCCACCAGTTACCTAGTCGGCATTCACGCCACTTACGAGAACTGGGATCTCGATGTGCTCGGCGACGATGTCAGCGTCTGGCGAGTCGGTCCGGAAGTTGAACTATACTTCGCCAATATCAGTCTCGAAGCCTGGGCAGGCTTTCAAGATGGCGACGACAATGTGGACTCGTCATTTTTCGCCCGACTTACGGTGGCATTCTATGCAACAGAAAACCTGCGTCTGGCTGGCAGTTTTCGTCAATCGGATGACTTCACGTCCGGTGCTATCACGGGTGAATGGCAACTTTCGAGCCTCCCTCTTTCTCTGACTGCTGAAGCTGAATTTGGCGAAGACGATTTCACCTCCATACTGGGCGGTGTCAAAATCTACTTTGGTGGATCTACCGACTCGCTAATTGATCGGCACCGTTACGACGATCCCGATGATGGGTTGTTTAATTTTGCCGGATCTGCTTCGTCGTTCGGCGCCGCACCTCAAGCGGGTGAATGCGAGGACGGATCTGTCACCGATGAGTGTTGTGCAGACAGCACTGTCGAAGACGGATGCTGTACCGATGCGTGTTGTGCGGATGGAGTTTGCGAAGACGAAGTATTGGTTCCGCTCACCGAAACTCTCGAATAACTGGATAGAACTTTCCTCCCCTTGAGCGAGTGAAATCTGTTACGCGCTTGATTTCAACTTCCACCTTAGCCGGGAGGATGCTGCAGATATATTCGGTAAGGGCCTTTTCTAACCTATCGGTCATACTGATACAGCCTTTGAGACGCAACTCGACTTTTGTGGGGCTGGTTTGAGCAACTTGCCAGTATGGAGTGCCCGCCAATTCGCGGAATTTCTCCGTTCGGTAATCTGGTAGAGCTACTTTACCACTATCAAACTTGAATAGCCCTTTTTCTCTTCCGACAATTTGAGAAAGCACTGGCAACGTTCGTCTGCAGGAACAGCCATCACCCAAGGTAACCAGATCATTGAAGCGATAGCGAATGATCGGCATTGCATAGTTATAGAGCGAGGTTGCCACGACCTGCCCCGTTTCGCCTGACGTGCATTGCGTCCCATCGGCTTTAAGCACTTCAACTTTGCTGATTTCTGACTGAATGTGATAGTTCCCTGTATCTGGGCATTCAATCGCAATCAGACCACATTCGGCAGTGGCATAGACATCACTAATTTGACAGCCAAAAATGCTCTGGACCTCATGCCTGACGTCGGCACTGAGTCGCTCACCTACTGTCAAAATCCCAGCCAGGCACGGCTTTTCGTTCGCTGCGAGTGCAAATTGCGCCAGTGCCATTGCATTGGACGGCAGCGTATTGAGGTAGACCGTTCCAAGCTGTCGAAGCCATTGCATCTGCTCATCCACTGGTACATTGATATCCAATCGGTATCGCGCGCCCCGACGATTTTGTGGAATCCACGGAGGTCCCCAAAGTTTGTCCTCGGGATCATCCTTGTTTGCAGGTCGGATAAATCCCGCTCGTATCATGGCCAGCGCAGTTCCATAGTCATACTTGAACCAGTCTGCATATCTGTACGAAGCGCAAGCCACACCGGTATGCTCAAATCTGGTCTTACGCATTCTGAGAGGGGAACCACCCTCTGATCCCGAAGTCGTCGATTCGAGAACTGCGCGATGTCCTTCCGGCAAATGTGAGGGCTGAAACTCATCCCACTGAGCCGTGACAATATCTCTTGAAACTATGGGAAGCTCAGTCCACCGATCCAAGTCAAATCGACCATCGGAATTGCGAATTGACGAAAGAGGCTCCCGATAAAACGGTACATGCTCTGCTGCGTGAGCAAGCAGCTGTTGCAACTGGGTCTCTTGATATTTCTCTAAACGTTCGGGCGAGATGCGCTCGGAAATCAATAGGCTTTCATAGAATTTACGTGCCGCCCAATATCGTTCTCTAGCGCTTGCATTGGTCATTGAAGACTGGCCCTTGCCTCCACTGTCACATGCGAACGCCATACAAGATTCGCATTGATCGCGATAGCCAGACACGCTGATCAGTCAGCGTGAGAGCTAGCGAATGGCTCAGCGAAGCGAGGTCGTTTGATACACTCCATCCTCAGGAATATTGATTGCTGAACCGAGGAGTAAGGCGACGGGGTTACCCGGAGATGCAGCGGTCAAATGACGTCTGGGCACCGTGGCAAGCCTTATCTAACAATTGAGAATTGAAATCGCCACCACGGGCTGACGATGAAGAACTCATTTTGCTGTTCGAACGTCCCGTTCGGATTTCGCAAGAAAACTTGGCATTCTCGACCCTTGCCCGGCCACCAGTAACAAATGCCACCGTCTTCCAAATGAAGAAACTTTGCTGTTATAGTCTCCGTACCGCATGACTGGGTTTCATCTCCTTCGGGCGTCCAATTCACATAGCACAGGCTTTCGGAAGCTATCTCCCTTCCTTGGGCCGTGTGACCGAAAAGTCTTGACCTAATCTCCTCATCTGTGAGTCGAATGCTTGGGGACGATTGATAACGGAGTGGTAGTTCGGGAACGCCTGCTTTCCGGAGACCATCGGACAGACGTTGGGCATCGACTCGTCGCCTGTAGGGAAAGTAAGCTTTGGCCCACAATTGTGATGCTTCATCTGCACCCGCTCTGGTCGCCATTGTATTGAGCTTGCTCACGAGCGATGCGGAGTTACGGCCCAGATGCCCGTAAGCCGCTATGAGCACAATCAGGGGATATGGATCATCCGGATTGGTTACGATGTCCTTTTCCAAATTCGCAGCCGCCGTTTCGAATTCACCCCGGCAAAACTGCGCTTCTCCTAGCAGGCCATAAGCCCAGGTAGGATCCATTCGAATAGCCGCTTCGAGATAGCTCTGCCCATCGACTATGCGTCCGGCCCGGATAAGAACTTCGGCCATTTTGCCGAATATGGATGCATTGCCAGGATCCAGCGGAATGGCACGCTGGAGAAGGTCAATTGCTTCCGCGTACTGCTGCTTGGCCTGCAAGATATCTGCTGCCACACGATAGGCCTGGGGAGAAGGATGCTTCATGGCCTTGGTCAAGTATGTATGGATCTTGTTCATTGCCTCCCAGCCCGTCACGTTCAGGGCATCCGTCCACTGGCCAATAGTGCGCCAATAAAGGGATGCGAGAATGGCGTAGGCCAGCGAATATTCCGGATCTAAGGTTACAGCCTTTTCCAAATAGGGAACTGCCTTGGCCAGATCGTTGGGCGTGTCACGAAGGTATAGCTCTAGTCCTTGTAGGTAAGCATCATACGCAGCAGGATTCTTGGTACCCCCGGGCGCTTGTGCGGTTTGGCCCGGTAGCAAGCGAACTTCCAGCGCCTTGACAATGCTCTGAATAACCTTGTCCTGTAGAAGGAATACGTCGCCCCACTCTCCATCAAAACGTTCCGCCCACTTGTGTAATCCTGTGTCAGTATCGATAAGTTGCGCATTTATCCGTAGCTGATCGCCGAGTCGTCGGACGCTCCCCTCCAGGACATATTGCACACGCAGCTCCATGGCAATCTGCTTTGAGTCAATTTTCTTGCCCTTGTATGCTGATGCAGCATTCCGAGAGACGACAAATAGTCCTGGCACGCGAGCTAAGTCAGTAGTCAGGTCCTCGGTAATCCCATCTGCCAGATAATTGTGGTCGGCGTTGCCGCTGATATTGTCAAAAGGCAATACGGCGAGCGAGGATTTTACAACTGGCAATGCTGCCGTGCTAGATGGTTCTGCAGGTCGCACGCCCACGACAGAACTCGAGGGTGCTCCCCAGAATCTGAACCACACCAAAGTGGTACTTGCGACGAGAAGCAACAATACGAAAGCTGTGAGGGCATGCTTGGTTCTCAACCGATTTTCAACTGGTACTCTGGTACTTGGTGGTATTGCATCAAAATTCACGCGGAAAACTCGAATTGGATCGCGAATATTTTTTAGCTTGCGCTTGCCCAATGGCTCAAAAGCGAATTTGTTCTTCGCCTGCTCGTAGGCTGACTGTGAGATATAGACATTCCCGGGATCAGCGAGCTGCTCAAGTCTCGATGCGATGTTCACTCCTTCGCCGTGGAGGTCTTTCCCCTCAACTATCACATCACCAAGATTGACGCCGATGCGTATATCGATGCGGTCTGCCTTAGGCAGCCCGTAGTTTCGCCGAACGATTTCTCCCTGAATCGCCGCCGCACACTCTACTGCATCGACCACGCTCGCAAATTCAGCCAAGAGACCGTCGCCCATGCGTTTAAAAACCCGCCCCCGAAGTTTTCGGATTAATGGTTCAAAAACGTCGGTGCGATATACTTTCAGACGGGCGAAAGTTCCCTTCTCGTCGCGCTCTATGTGCGCGGAGTAGCCAACCACATCGGCAGCAAGGATCGCGGCTAAACGGCGTTCCATTCACGTTCCCACCATTTGCAGAATAGCGTGGGCTGCAAAAAACTGCATGAAGCTAACTTGATAGTCTCGTAGTGTCGATACTGCCGGACCTTGTCGGGGTGCGACGCTGCAAAGATCGAATGTCGCTAGTTCTCCTGATGACATGTTTCCCTAGAAATTCGCTGATAAGTCAGCATTGCTGTCTGGAATCCAGCCGAGTCGCAATCATCTATCTCTGATCGAGCGTTCGTAGTTAGATGGACACCCCTCGGTATCAATCCAGCAGCGACTGTAACACTGGGGTGAAGTGCTTTGGCGTTGGTTAGTAGGTGCCAATGAAAGATGCCGTCCGCCAAACAGGTAAAGTAGGCCTGATCTGTATGACTTTGGCTGTGACGGCCCCCATTGCGAGTTGGGGCAGTCCCCTAGAGAAGCAAACCGCTAGCAATAGCAAACATACTCTTACAACTGGCCAAGTCGTCACACTTGTGACGTCCAACCAGCTTGTGTTGGAGCGGACCGGTGACAATCAAACTTCAGTCGCATCGTGTTACTGCGGGCCGACTCTTACGTGGCAGCAGGTGCCAAAGCACCTGTGGCAGGCCCTGGTGGCAATCGAGGATCGGCGCTTTTTCACGCATCGCGGCTTGGACGCTCTTGGGATTGTGCGCGCCATGAAGCGAAATCTGCTTGCTGGGCATTTTGTCGAGGGCGGCTCTACGATCACTCAGCAATTGTGTAAGAACAAGGTCTTGCAGACCAGCAAATCATTCGCCCGGAAGCTCGATGAAGCAAGATGCGCACTTCAATTGGAAGGGGTGATGTCCAAACAGCAAATTTTGTTGGCTTATCTAAACGGAACGTACTTTGGACACACGAGCGACGGGAAACCCATCATAGGTATAGAACAAGCATCCCGTTTCTATTTTCGCAAATCAGCAACAAACTTGAATCTGCTTGAGGCTGTCCACCTAGCAGGAATGCAAAAGGCGCCGAATACCTATCGCCCTGATCGACATCCGCAAGAGTCCCTAAGTCGTGCAGAAACTGTGTTAGATGCGATGGTTCGCGAAGGATTTATTTCCAAGAAAGCGGCTGTTGCAAGCCTTAAGATCGGAATAAAGCCGGGACGTCTAACACCCATCACATTTGATTTCAGGTATTTTCGAGACTGGGTCCTAAGCGATTTGTCTAACGCAGGAGTTACGTTGAAATCAGGGACCCGGATTCCATTGACTCTTGAGGTTACAACACAGGCTAATGCTGAGAGAGCTTTCCGCAAGAAACTTAACGAATTGTCTGACGGATCTCCGCGCGAAGCCGCTTTCATCACTATGAAATTGGATGGCCGTGTAGCAGCGTTGAGTGGCGGTCAACACTATGGAAAACGACAGTTCAACAACGCTACTCAAGCGAGGCGCCAGCCTGCATCAGCCTTCAAGCCCTTCGTCTTCCTCGCCGCTGTGGAAAGGGGATTAGGGCCGTCCTCGCGTTTGGACGATTTTCCCTATGTGGGCGAGAAATGGACCGAGTCAATTGTAAGCCATCATAATGGCAAGATATCAATGCGCGACGCACTTGCTAAGTCAGCTAACATAGCAACTATCAGACTATGCAGGAGGATCGGAGCGAAGAAAGTAGCCATGGCGGCAAAGCGTCTTGGTATTAAGTCTCAAGTTCCGAATGACTCATGTCGCATCGCCATTGGTGAGAGCGAAGTCATTCCGCTCGAACTTACTGGCGCATACGCTGCACTTGCAAATGGCGGAACCCGGGTGGAACCATTCGGTTTCTGGGGCGCCACGAGTCCCACTGGCAAGGCCCTGTATTGGAGGACGGATAATCGCAAGCGCGTTATTCAAGCAAAGCATGCGCGATTGATGAAAGAAATGCTACGCGCCGTGGTCACTGAAGGCACTGGTAGACCTGCACTTCGGATCAATGGCGCGGCTGGTAAGACCGGTACAAGTAACGATGGTCGAGACGCTTGGTTCGTTGGGTTCACTCGGGGACAAGTCACAACAGTGTGGATTGGAAAAGAGGACTCTCCCAACAAGATCAAAGAAATCACCGGGACTGATGCAGCGCGGGTCTGGGCTGACATTGTTGGCGCATTTCCCAAGAGCTAACGGGACGCAGGAGCGATGTTGGCGGCTTTCTTTAACGCTTGATGCGAGCCTGCTTTTACATCGCTTTCTCACGCATGGGGCAGCATGGACTTCATCCACTTTCTTTCCAGCCACCTGTTAGGGCCGTCTGTAGGAGGGAAGCGCCTTTATAAGAGCGTGGTCGAGCAGGCCTTGCATGCAGAGAAGCTTGGCTATCGAGGGGTAGCCATTCCCGAACATCATCTGGTCAACATCTTACTCATCCCCTCCCCATTGCAAATGGCGGTGAAAATTGCCGCGCACACCAGTCGCATCACATTGATGACGGCTGTGTGTCAATTGCCGCTGCACAACATGCGTGTCTTTGCGGGTGAGGTCATCCAAGCTCAGGCGCTGTGCGAGGGGCGGCTCATGTTGGGCGTCGGCAAAGGTGCCTTCGGTTTTGAGACAAGGCGGATGGGAGTTCCCTTTGAGGAAACGAACAATCACTTCCAGGAAGACCTGAAACTGCTAGAGGCGTTGCTCACACGACATGACGTGGCATGGAACAGTCCGCGTTATACCTTCGAGCCGCTCACCATCATGCCCCGGCCAGAAGATCCCATCCCGATAATGGTTGCAGTCATGGCGCCACTCGGCATCGAAGCTGCCGCCAAGGCAGGCTACCACGTGCAGACCACGCCGCTGGGCGGCAGCCATGAACAGCTTTTAGAGCAGGTTGCCGCCTTCAAGCGCGGCAAGGCGGCGGCGAGTCATGCACTCGATATACGCCTCAGTCTCCAGCGCGGCATGTTCCTTGCGCAAACTGAAATAGAACGGCAGCACATCGCCGAGCACGCTTACACTTACTATAAGAGCTTCGACAATGTTTTTGGCGGCCCGGGAATTGTGGATAAGGGTGTCATCCGTCCCCTGCCCCGCGCTCAAACACTGGAAGAACTTGCGTCCAACATCTTGCTCTGCGGCCGCGACGAGATGATCGATCGACTCTCGGTATATGCGGAACTCGGCATTGATGAAGTGCTCACGACTTCCAATTTCGGCCAGGAGCAATCCAGGACACTGGACATGATGAGCCGCTTCGCGGAGGAGGTGCTGCCGCACCTCACAAACTACAAGATCAAGGTTGCTTAGAAAGATGAAGATCACCCGTCCTGAAAATTCTGAGCGATGCAAATGATGATCGATTGCGCCTATACAGTTGAGGGTTCGGGCCCTGCCCTGTTTCTGATCCATGGCATCGGGGCCCGCAGAGCCACTTTCGCAAGGCTCGTGGATTGTCTCAAGGACTCCTTCACCTGCATCTCTTATGATCTGAGGGGTCATGGTGAGAGTCCGGTGCCGAAGGAGCGCTTCGGCATGGATGATCTAGTGGACGACCTCGAGGCGTTGCGTTCAAAGCTAAGTATCGAGAAAGCTCACTTCGGGGGTCATTCCCTCGGTGGAATGATCGGACCAGCATACGCACGCCGTTTTCCTTGCCGCGTGCTCTCGTTGAGCCTTTGGTCAACAGCTGCCTTCCGAACCGACGAGGATTCGGCAAAGGTAAAGGCTGTTGTTGCCGCCATGCGCGAAAAAGGCATTAAGGCGGTACTCGACACGCTGACGGCGCGCTGGTTTACAGATGCCTTTGCGGCAGCAAGACCGGATGTGATCGAATGGCGCAAGAAGCAAGTGCTGGATACTCCGACCGATGTTTTCTTGAATGTCTTTGACATCTACGCCGAGACCGAAATGGGGCCCTGGCTACATGAGATCAAAATTCCAACCATGGTCCTCACCGGCCAACTTGACGCGGCTTGCAGTCCGCGCCTCAACTCGCAAATCGCAAGGGCCATGCCGAACGCAGAACTCGTACTTCTAGAAGGTCTCAAGCACGCTATCTTCATCGAGGGAACGGATCGCGTAGTGCCCCACGTGCGGCGATTCCTTATGGCACAGAACACGTAAACGAGAGGCACTTGCTCGCAGTTGCTTCGCTGCCCAGCAGAGAAGAAACGACAGCGCTATACTGTCCATGCCATCGGTGATAGGAAAACGCCAATAACTACCCGGGCCGCCCACTCTTTGCGAAAGGTTCGGGGGTGCCTATAGCTTTTGCTACCGTAGTGGATGACGTCATCGATCGAATCACTTCGCCCACACACCGGCTGCGGCGGCCGTTAGTCAGCCTATGTGGATAGGGGTGGCCAGGAAGGGGTGAAAAATGTGGCTGGCTGGTGGACAAGTCTACGACGTGGCGACGGGGGCGTTTCGCTCCGGCGATCTTCGCGTAGAGCACGACCGCATCGTCGAGATTGGCCAGGCTCCCCGCACCGGCGCTGACAAGGTTGATTTCCACGGTGCCTATTTGCTGCCTGGTTTCTTCGATTGCCATGTTCATATTTGCGTCGATACGTACAGCCCAGACCCCAACAACCCATGGGCAACATCCTTGCCCGGCACCATTGCTCTGTTCGCTGCTGACGCAGCGCGGAAACTGCTGATGAGCGGCATCACCACGGCCCGTGAGGTCGGCGGCTGGGATTACCATGAGATCGCTGTGCGGGAGGCAATCAACTCCGGCCGCATTCCCGGTCCGCGCTTGTACTGCGCCGGTAAGATACTAACGATTACCTCAAGCACCACGCCCTACTACAGGGGCATGTATGATGAGTGTGACGGACCCTCCGAGGTTAGAAAAGCAGCCCGACGCCAGCTGTCGATGGGTGCCGACTTCATTAAGCTATTGGTCACCGGTGCCATCACCTCCACCAAATACGAACGCGCCGAGGCGATCCAATTGCGCCCCGACGAAATCGGCGCGGCAGTAGAGATTGCGAAGGACAATTTCACTCATGTTGCGGCCCACGCCCATGCCCTGGAGGGCATACGCAATGCCATAGAATGCGGTTGCCGCACCGTAGAACATGGAAGCTATGGCGATGAGGCCGTGTTCAGGCTCATGGCCGGACACGATTGCTGGCTGGTCCCGACCATGTGCATCACCACCGCGATGTTTGCCGATTCCCAATTCTCCGCTCGCGTACCGCAGCATATTAGCGCGAGGTACCGCGAGATCCACAAGGTGCGGGTAGAAATGCTCAAGACAGCAAAGCGCTGTGGGGCCAAGATCGCCATGGGTACCGACGTCGGCACCCCCGGCAATCACGCTGGCGACAACATGCAGGAACTCGAAGTCATGGTGAACGAGTGCGGTTTCAGCCCGCAGGAGGCTGTCTGGTCGGCAACCATGGAAGCTGCTCGGATGATGAAACTATCAAGCGATCTCGGCTCTCTGGAGGTCGGCAAGATAGCCGATGTCATCGCGGTGACGAATGATCCGCTCGAAGATATCTCCGTGTTGCGACGTGTATTTTTCGTGATGAAGAACGGACAAATTTGCCGCAACGATCGCGGCGAAGGGCAAAGTCAGTAAGTGCCGCAAGTGGTTACCCGATGAATGGCTCGATTCAAGAATCTAGCAGCGCGGCATGACAGCCTTTTCCTGCCGGTGGGGCAACGGTTGGCTGCGGATGCTCTTCTCAAGGAATTTCCACCACCGCCCGGACAGGCTCCACCGCTCAAGCCTGACATGCTGGAGCCTAAACACAACGTAGACGACCTGTCTGACATCCATACCGGCGTGCTACGGATCAAAAAATGAAGTCGTGCGCCGCTGTGAAGGACACACAGCTTTGAAACCGGCGCGTGGCAGGAGAGCTACTACAGCATCAAGGCAGGTTTATCCCTTAAGCACGCAGGCTGACATTGCATCGAAAAGACAGTATTCTCATGGAACTTCTGCGGGATCATGTCTGATCCGCGGTCCTTGAGTTTCCCACCTGACCGGAGACAATAATCATAACCCGGCAACCGACTGTCTATCAGGGAGGATAGAATGAGCAAACAATCTGGATTAACTCGCCGTCAAACGCTAGCAATCGGCGCTGCGGGATTTGCGGCACTGGTTTCGCCGAGAATCGTATTTGCCCAGAATGCTACGATTTTGCGCGCGCGATCATATGGTGACATTCAAGTTCTCGATCCGGCATATCGCAAGGCCGCGCCGGAAGACGATATTATGCGCAGCATCTTCAATGGGCTGGTGCGCAGAAAATCCGCCGACTCATGGGAATGGGAACTCGACGCGGCAGAATCGATTGAGCAGATTGACGGCAAGACGATTGCGTTCAAGCTGAAGCCCGGCATAAAATTTTCCGGCGATTTTGGTGAAATGACTGCTGAGGACGTTAAGTTCTCCTATGAGCGTATAGCTGATCCAGCCAAGGAGTCTCCCTATAAAGACGATTGGGCGGTTCTCGACCGAGTGGAGGTCAAAGACACGCTTTCGGGCGTTATTCACCTCAAGGAGCCCTTCGCGCCTCTCTGGACAAGTACCCTTCCGACTGGTAGCGGCCTCATTGTGTCGAAGAAGGCAGTAGAAGCCGCCGGAGGGAAATTCGAGACCTCCGTCCCTGCGTGGTCCGGGCGTTATATGATTAAGGAATGGTCTCCGAAACAGCGGACAGTTCTCGTGCGCAACCCCGATTGGCAGGGCGACAAGTCCGACTTCGACGAGATCCATATTCTTCCAATCGAGGATGAGAAAACCGCTGAGCTTGGTTTCGAAGCCGGCGACATCGACTTTACCTGGGTGAGTGTCAGTTCCATTCCTCGCTATTTAAAGGAACCGCCGAAAGGGGGAAAATTCGTGCGGAAACCCTCGCTCGCGTATGTATGGCTCGGCATGAATGTCGAATCCGAGCCGTTTAAAAACCCAAGCGTGCGGCGCGCGGTCCAGCATGCCATCGACGCTGCAGCAGTGGTCGATGCAGCGTATTTTGGAGCTGCCGAGCCGTCGACCGGCATCGTCGCGCCCGGTCTTGTGGGCCATCGCGACAAAGTGCTCTACCCGTATGATCCCGACAAGGCCAAGGCACTCTTGAAAGAAGCTGGCGTGGAAAGCGGCTTCTCCTGCACGCTCGACATTCTCAATAAGGCCGAGCGGGCAAGTGCCGCGCAGGCAATACAGGCGCAGCTTGCCGAGGTCGGCATTACTGTAACAATCCAACAGCATGATTCCGGCACCTTCTGGTCAATTGGCGATGAGAAAGCCGGCGAAAAGTGGAAGACGATTCAGCTTCTGCTCAATCGTTTTTCGATGCAACCCGATCCAAGCTGGGCAACCGCCTGGTTCACGCCTGACCAGATCGGCGTGTGGAACTGGGAACGGTGGAACAGTGCGGAATTCGGCGAATTGCACAAGCAGGGTCTCGTCGAACTCGAACCCGACAAGCGTGATGAGATCTATAAGCGGATGCAAGATTTGATGGAGGAATCCGGCGCTTACGTGTTCCTAACGCATGAGGCGGTGGGTGTGGCTTATCGCGATAACGTCACTCCCGGACTGCAGCCAAACGGGACACCCAATTTCGTTGATTTCAAGAAAGCCTGAGCCGGTCAAAACGCGAGGATGCTGTTTTACGCTGTCAATCGGCTGGCACTGGCAATCGCTATTGTCGTTGTTGTGATTGCCGTGCTTTTCTGCATGGTGTACGTCATTCCCGGCGATCCCGTCAGAATTGCGCTGGGGCCACTGGCGACGCCGGAAATGGTGGCTTCGTTTCGCGCGAAAATGGGGCTCGACCAGCCGCTATTGGTGCAGTTCACCCGATTTTTCGCAAGCGTCCTTAAGGGTGATCTTGGCACTGATATTCTCAGCAATCGAGGTGTGGCCACGAGCGTATTCGAGCAAATGCCTTACACCCTCACCCTCATCGTCAGTTCGATGCTGTGGGCGGTAGCAATTGGCATCCCCCTCGGGTGCTATGCCGCGATCCACCGTGGCTCGCTCTTCGACCGCATCATTGGCGTACTCTCCGTTGCGGTTATTGCGATTCCCTCCTTCGTCATAGCCGTCTACGCGCTACTCATTTTCGCGGTGCACCTGGGATGGTTTCCGGCCATCGGTGCTGGCCGGCCGGGCGCGCCCTTCAACCAGCTCCACCATCTCGTCCTACCTTCACTTGCTGTTGGGCTCGGCTGGGTAGGTTATCTTGCTAGAGTCGTCCGCGCATCGATGCTTGAGGTGATGGGCGAGAATTACATTCGGACCGCGCGGGCTTTCGGTCTGCCTCGCCGAACGATTGTTTATCGCTATGCGCTGCCCATTGCCGTGCTGCCGACGATAACGCTCCTAGGGGTCGGAATTGGCCACATGCTGTCGGGCGCCGTATTCGCGGAGATCGTCTTTGCTAGGCCGGGTGTCGGCAAGCTCGTCTATGATGCAATCAACGCCCGCAACTATCCGCTAGTCAGCGGCACCGTGCTGATCACCACTGCTTTCTACGTGCTTGCTACCCTGATCGCTGATCTTTTTGTTGCCGGATTGGATCCTCGTGTCCGTGCAAATCTCCGATAGCGCTGTATCGTCTTCCCATGGCTGGACCTCGGTCAAGCGCGGTTTTGCTGATCCACTCGGGCGTATCGGCTTCGGCCTAGTGCTATTGCTACTTGTAGCTGCGATCTTCGCCGATGTGATTACGGTCTATGAACCTACTAAAATGCTCCCGCGCGACAGGTTCCAGAGCCCTTCCTATGAACATCTGCTGGGAACAGACCAGCTTGGGCGAGACCTCTTTTCGCGCATGATCCATGGCGGCCGCGTAGCGCTGATGGTGGCGTTCCCCGCGATCGGCATATCACTTGCTCTTGGTATTTTCTTCGGTTTGGCGTCGGGCTATGCCCCCAAATGGCTCGACAACACCCTACTGTTGCTCTTCGATGCCATCAGATCGTTTCCTACAGTGATGCTGGCACTTGCCCTCGCCACCATCATTGGTCCGAGTCTCCAAACGGTTATTCTGGTGGTGATCCTCTTCTCTGCGCCCGCTTATGCTCGCATCATCCGCACACAGACGCTTGCTTTGCGGAGTGCCGAGTTCGTACTCGCTTCAGTAGCCACCGGCGCATCGATATGCCGGGTTCTGGGCGTGCATGTGCTTCCTAATATCATCGGTCCTATTTTGATCTTAGTCAGCATGGACTTGCCAGTAGTCATCACCACCGAGGCTGGAATGAGCTTCCTCGGCCTCGGCGTGCGTCCGCCTACGCCCTCTTGGGGCTCCATCCTTAATGATGGCTACGCCTTTATTCGCGAATCGCCGTGGCTCGCCGTCGCAGGCGGATTGCCAATTATCATCGCTACCATCGGCTTCACCTTTCTTGGCGAGTCGCTGCGCGATGCCTATGACCCCAAATTGGGGAAGGTCAGCTAATGGCTCCCGTGCTCAGCGTCAGCAACTTGGCAGTCGAATTCTCAACACCGTATGGGCAGCTGCGGGCTTTGCGCAATGTGAGCCTTGAGGTGGACAGAGGAGAGATTGTTGGCATCGTTGGTGAATCCGGATGCGGCAAATCGACCTTGCTGAACGCGATCTTGGGGCTTCTACCTGCCAATGGTCGGATCGCGCAGGGCCGGATTGTTCTTTCCGGTACTGACCTTCTCGGTCTGCCGGATTGGGCGCTCGATGGTATTCGCGGCGACCGCATGTCCGTTGTCTTCCAGGATCCGATGACGACGCTTAACCCCGTTTTGAGTATTGGTCGGCAGATGAGTGATATTCTCTACCGTCTTCCCCTTACGGCGGAGGACAAGCAGGTGCGCATATCACAAATGCTGAAGCGCGTCGGCATTCCTGATCCTCTGCAGCGGATCGGGCAGTATCCGCATGAACTTTCCGGTGGCATGCGGCAGCGAGTTGCTATCGCTATGTCAATGTTGGTCGAGCCGGAACTGCTGATCGCCGATGAGCCGACGACCGCTCTCGATGCCACCCTCGAGATTCAGATCATTGGGCTGCTGAAAGATCTTCAGCGGAACACCGGATGCTCGATCCTGTTCATATCCCACCATCTTGGTCTGATCGCTGAGCTATGCGACAGCGTGGCCGTGATGTATGCGGGCGAAGTCGTCGAGCACGGGAGTGTGCGCGACATTTTCCACGGCCCGGCGCATCCCTATACGCAACGGCTCTTGGAATGCGATCCAGCCCGGATCGATGAGCCGACCAGCCGCCTGCCAACCATCCCTGGGGATGTACCGAACCTGACCGTAATTCCACCTGGCTGTATTTTCACTGACCGCTGTCCGCGTGCCTTTGCGCCATGTCCCGGTAACAGACCCGTGACGACGCTCGTGGCGAACGGTCATACCGCGGCTTGCCATCTTCTCACCGCAACGCCTGCTCATGACACTGCTGCTTTCCGTCCGTGATCTCAAGATACGTTATTCGGTGCGTGGCGCACTTGCGGCAGCGCTGACCGGTGAATCTGCCCACATTGAAGCGGTCTCCGGCGTGTCCTTCGACCTCGTCCCCGGCGAAACTCTTGCCCTTGTAGGGGAATCAGGATCGGGAAAGACTTCAGTGGCACGCACCATTGCTGGGCTCATCAAGCCGTATTCCGGTTCAGTCCATTTCGAGGGGCGGGAACTGATCGGATGCCCGCCGACAAAGCTCAAGGAAATACGTCGACAGATGGCGATCATTTTTCAGGACCCCGTTGGTTCGCTCAGTCCGAGGCTGCGTGTCAGTTCGATTCTTGCCGAACCTTTTCGCGTGCATGGCCTTGCCAGCAGCGCCATGCCGCGGCAGATCGATAGACTACTCGATCTCGTCGGGCTGCCGAAGGAAATCGCTGGGCGCTATCCACATCAGCTCTCCGGCGGGCAGGCGCGCCGCATAAACGTTGCGCGGGCCATCGCGCTTGAGCCCAAACTGCTCATCGCGGATGAGCCGACGGCTGGGCTCGACGTGTCAGTTCAGGGAGAAATACTCAACCTGCTGAATGAGCTGCGCGAGCGGCTTGGCATATCGATGCTGATCATCACTCATAATCTGCACGTCGTCCGCCACATCGCTGGCCGCATGGCGATCATGTATCTGGGGCGTATCGTCGAAAGCGGGCCGACCGCTAGGCTGTTTGCTGCACCGTGCCATCCCTATACTGCGGCGCTGCTTTCAGCAAGCCCGCGACCCGATCCCGACGTTAAGCCACAGCGATTGGAGATATCTGGCGAAATACCAAGTCTTTTCCGGCGGCCAAGTGGTTGTGAATTTCATACGCGCTGCCCCTTCGTGCGGGAGAAATGCCGATTCGAACCGCCGACGCTCACGGTCGCTGGACCCGGGATATTCTTCACCTGTCATTTTCCGTTGACTTCGCCACGAGCGGCTTCTGGTCAAGGCTCATCAATCTAAAGCTCAGCTCATTGGTGCCAGTCGTCCAGGGGTGATTTCGACTTGTGCCATCGCGTCCTTGCCATGGATATGAAGTGAAATCGGTGGGAGTTGAGGGACGAGCGAGCGAGGAGGCGGAGTGAACTGCCACAGTGCCACAGTCCCCAGAATGGAAACAAATTTTAGCGTTGATGCAAATTCTCAGGTTTATCGGTTTTGCCGAAATAAGCTTGCTTGTTAGAAGTCCTGGCCACGGCTTGCGGACGCTGCCTCACATGGTCCCGCCGATGGGAAACGGGTCAATGTCGTCTCACTAGACTAGCCTCAATCTTGATTTCCCTCTTGTCTCACAAGGTTATTTCACGCTTGAGACTACCGCATATATAGTCAGTGTGCTGCGCAATTTGTACCGTTGACGGACAGTTAACGCATGCTTTTTTGGGAGGGGCCGGGCCTAGAAAATAAAGACAAACTTTGCCCCTTTAAGCCTTGCATGGGTTACGGCGTCGTTACGAGTTGGAAGTGGCCCGACCCTCTCGAGGGCATGACAGTCGGACTGCATCAAAGCTAGGCCGACGAGATAGGAGGCCCAATCCCCTTTAGGCTCACGACAGCTCGTTTTTTATGTCATTGAGGAACTGCCAGTAGGTGAATTTGGAAATGATTTCATTCGGGGGGCTCTTAATCATGCCCGTTTCGTGCAGCCTCAGGGCAAAGAAGCGCACGGTGTCCTCCGGATCGTGGTCTCGCCATATACCGTAGCTAACATCATTTAACATCATGCGTGCGCACATAGCCGAGAAACCCTGCTCGACCATCCGCTGCACGGCTTTCTCGGGCTCCTTGTGGCATATGTCGGTCGCCTTCAGAATGGCGCGCAACGCACGCTTTGTTGACACCGGATTGTTGCGCATGAAATTCGGGTTAGCGGCCACCATGCAGCAGAAGTAATCCGACCAGGGACGATCACGGCCGGTGCTCACAACTAACTGCCCTGCGCTCTGCATGCATGGTTGGCTGGGATCGGGGGGAAATCCAACGAAGGCATCCACCTTGCCCATGTTAAAGAGCTCGGCCTGGCTAATCTTTGGGTCAGTGACCCAGATGATGTCAGTGCGGGGATTAAGGCCGACATAGGCGGCCATGACGCTAACAAGCATATGGTCGGCGGAGAAGCCGAGCGGCGTCGTTACGCCCACTCTCTTACCGCGCAAATCCGTGATGGCTTTAATGCTGTCGTTGCCGCGCAGTTCGAAACATCCTCCATGGATGCCTGAGAGAACTATCAGGGATTTGCCGGCATCCAGCAGGGGTAAGTAGTCGACGGCAGCCAACATATCGAAATCAACTTCCCCGTCCGCCACCATGGAAGTTCCGGTTGAAGGGACATACTGAATGTCAGTAAAGCCCTCCTCGCGAAGCAAGTCCTCGGCTAGATACAACGGGGCGGCGCAGGCGCTGGGGATCGCGGACAAGCGGACGGTGGTTGTTTCCGGTGGCTGCTCTCCTGCGGCATTGGAGTGGCGAACATTGAAAAATCCAATCGCTCCAGCCGCTGACAGACAGGTCAGAAAATCTCGCCGGTTTTGGATGATGTGCATTAAGAACCTCCCACTCGTGCCTACGGCCATACTTCATATTCGCACGATTGGTCGAAGGATAACATGCCCCTGTCTTGGTAACAGACTTGCTAGCCTACTAAGCATGAATGTGCCAGACTTTGTACTCTGGAGGTCTGCGTGCGGCTCCTGAGCATAACACCGGCAGCCAAACAAGAGCATCACTGGATGGTGATGTCTCTGGTTTATGCATTCGCTATTTCAATTCTGCTGTGTTCCGTTCATTGTGTCGTTCCGGCTCAGGTATCGCCTGTCAGCGGACACCATCACCATCACGATTCTGGCGTCGATCAGGACCATAAGCTCTGCGGTATCTGTACGGGGGCAATTCCCTCTCCGTTGGCGTCTGGCCCATATATCGAGGTTCTCCTCCCAGCACTCGCGTTTCTGCCCCACCTTGCGGTGCGGGGTCGCGCCAAATGGTTGTTTTGGGCGGAGCCGCGGGCACCTCCTGTCCAACTCATGAACTGATTCCACTGTTGGTGCCAGCAGCTCTTGATGCCTGCGGGCCCCTAATCATGTCCAGATATTGAGGAGAGCAACCATGCTCCGTTCGTTCGTCATTGCGGCGGCGGTTTGTGCTTTTTCCACGACCTCTGCCTCGGCTCATGTCGAGCTGGAAACAGAAACGGCTCCCGTTGATTCATTTTACAAGGCAGTTCTGACTGTCCCCCATGGATGTGAAGGTTCGGCCACCATCAGACTTCGCGTTCAAGTCCCAGAGGGTGTCATTTCTGTCAAGCCGATGCCTAAGCCAGGATGGCAAATCGAGATCACCAAGGGCAAGTATGCCAAGAGCTACGAGTTCTATGGCTCTCAATTGACCGAAGGCGTCAAGGAGCTGAGCTGGACCGGTAAACTACCGGACGAGTACTATGACGAGTTTGTCTTTCAGGCAAAGCTCACCGATGCGCTCAAGGCCGGATCAATGCTGTATTTCCCTGCTGTGCAGGAATGCGAAAAAGGCGTCGAGCGCTGGATCGAAATTCCGGCAGAAGGAACTGACCCCGAATCCTACGAACATCCAGCGCCAGGGCTAGAACTTCTCCCCGCCAAATGACTCATCACTGATGAGGTTGCTAGGCACACTAAGGCTGCTGCTTCTGTTGTTGCTCATTGGCAGCAATGTTCCCTCAGTTCTTGCCCATGCTGCCCTGCTCAGCAGTGAGCCAGCCGACGGGGCAGTTATAGCTGAACCACCCACGCAGGTCGTTCTGAGATACAGCGAACCGGTCTCACCTGTTGTCCTCCGACTGACAACACCGGAGGGTGCGACCGTCAATCTCATCGGGGCCAGATGGAGGGATGACGCTTTGGTCATCCCGGCCCCCAAAGGCCTATGGGAAGGTACGTATGTGGTGAGCTGGCGAGTGATTTCACAGGATGGTCACCCCATCGGAGGGTCGCTTATTTTCTCAATTGGAGCAAAAGGCGGTAACGTTGCTTCAGTACCTTCTGGCCGGACATGGAGTCTTGCAACCTCAATCTGGTTCCTACGAGTCGCCTTCTATCTAAGCCTCTTTTTAGGGGTGGGCGGTGCGGTGTTCCTAAGCTGGCTGGTTCCCAACGACCAACTTCGCATCGAACGCACTGTTACCCTTCCACTGCTTGCGGTGTTTCCTGTTTCAGTTCTGTCCATTGGATTGCTTGGCATCGATGCACTGGATGCGGGATGGAAAGGGTTTTGGAGCCTCGAGACTTGGCATGCTGGCCTTTCCTCCACCTATGCAGGTACAGCCATTACTGCCTGCGCTGCTTCGTTGTTCGCTCTCAGCGCCCAGCACTTCAAAAAAGCTGTGGCAAAGATTGTTTCAGCGGCAGCTATTGCTCTCACCGGAGTGGCTATTGCAGCCAGCGGGCATGCAGCAACGGCACCGCCACAGTTCATTAGCAGGCCGGCTGTTTTCATTCACGTTGTCTCGCTCACCATCTGGATCGGATCATTGCTGCCCTTGGCACGGCTTTTTCTTTCTTCTCATCCCGCCAGCGGTACGGCGCTTCAGCGTTTCTCAAACTGGATTCCGTGGCCAGTGGGAATACTCATTGGGACGGGCGTGATCATTTCTCTCCTCCAGCTCAAGCCATTCGGGAGCCTCTTCACCACGCCCTATGGCAAAGTTCTGCTTGCTAAGTTGACTCTGGTTGCCTGTCTCATGGTCCTCGCGGGTTACAATCGGTACCGGCTCACCTCGCGCGCCATCTCAGGGGATCAGCGGTCGATCCGAACTCTGGTGCTGTCCATCGGGATCGAGCTTGTTCTGGTCGCAGCCATTCTGGGGACTGTAGCGCTGTGGCGATTCACGCCGCCTCCGCGGTCGCTCGCCCCACAACTCCCACCTGTTTCACTTCACATCCACGGTCAGGAGGCGATGGCGCAAGTCGAAATCACGCCTGGCGGGATTGGCATCAATGAGCTGAGTTTCGGATTGATGGGCCTTGATCAAAAACCCCTGGTGGCAAAGGAAGTCGAGGTCGAGTTGAGTAATCCCGAGGCCGGCATTGAACCCATTCGTCGGCACGCAAAACCAATTGGCAACGGACTATGGAGTGTTTCCGACCTCACCATCCCGAAATCAGGCCGTTGGACTTTGAAACTCGATATTCTCATTGACGATTTTCGGAGTATCAGTTTGGAAAGCCTAATCAATGTTCCCTGACCTTAAGCGGGAGGGTACATTACTAAGACGCGTACAGGAGTTAATCATGGTACTTCGCTCGATCGTTGCACTGTTGTCTGCACTATTACTGATAGTTGATCCCGCTTCTGCTCACACGGGAGCCGGTGTAACGGGAGGGTTTACCAGCGGATTTCAGCATCCTCTGTTTGGACTCGATCACCTGCTTGCAATGCTTGCCGTCGGCATCTGGGGAGCACAGATGGGAGGCCGACAGGTTTGGGTACTTCCCGTTGCCTTTCCGCTGGTAATGGCTGTCGGCGGCGTGCTTGGGATCGCTGGCTTCCATCTCTCTCATGTTGAGGTTGGTATCGGCTTTTCTGTCTTGGCGCTTGGTCTCGTAATTGCGCTCGCTCTACGTCCCCCCGAGCCAGTGGCTTTGTTATTGATCGCTGTTTTCGCCATTTGCCATGGTTATGCTCATGGCGTCGAATTGCCGCAAGCCGCCGATCCTGCATCCTATGCCATTGGTTTTGTTGTTGCGACTGGAATGATTCATGTTGTCGGTATCGGCATTGGCCTGACCCTTGGCCGTTTGCTCGAAGGCCGCGTATCACAGGGCATTGGAGGCCTCATTGCCGCTGCCGGCGTTTATTTCCTAGTCTCGTGACATGCAGGTGCGGCGTGACCCAGCGTTCCTAACCACGATTGTGGTCCTTCTTGCCGGCGCGGTGTTTCTGTTCTGGACCGCGCTGCAGCTGGATGAGAATCTTTCCAACTTTCAATTCGGGCTGCTGCAGATTGTCTATACCTACGAGGAAGCACTGCCCTTGCTCGCTTTGGGTATCGCTCTTTCACGACTTTCATTCTGGGCGAGTGTCATCTCTATCGGCCTCTTCGCGTTTACATTCGTCGCTGGACAATTTCTGGTGACGTCACTCGTTCCGCTGCTTTTCCCTATCGATCTCGTCATCGGCGGCATTGCCCTTGTCCTCCCCCCACCCGTCAACAATTGGCTGGTTCCCGTCTGCAGCGCCGTCGTGGGATTCATCGTGTCTGTCCTCACAGCCTATGGTTCGCCCGAGGGAGCTGGCTGGCAGAGTTTCGTCATTGGTTCCTTGTTGACGAGTTGCTGGCTGATCCTATTGGCATTCCTCATCGGAAGGGCGGTTCGGCAGACGTGGCTAAAAATTGCCAGTCCCATCCTGGGAAGCTGGCTGACCGCAGCCGGCTTGTTGTTGGGGGCCACGTTCGCTATGCCCAAGCCGCCACCCACACCCGGCATGGCAGTTCACCCGCCGGCAGAGATTCAACAACTGCCGCAGCCCTAACAGGAGCGTGATGTGAGGCAGGCCTCAAAGTTAGCGGTGAACTCTATTCGGACGCATTGTCGGCGAAGGATGGCCCTGCCGCGACCTATATCGACATGATGCGGCACAATGTGAGAACCATCATTTCGGCCATTCACCAAGGTAGCTGAGACCAATTCTTCGCGACTCTGAGTTACCGCCGTTTCTGATCCGCTTGACCCGGACTATCGCCTATTGATGGGCCTTGCGCACCCCCGCATGTGGATATTTTGGGACTGTGCTGGGCCAGCGAGCCGACGCCACGTACTATCACTTCGATCTGGGCGTCCACGGCAAGAGCCCCAACTACCGCATTTGCGAGTAGCCTGGATCTGCAGGGCGACACTTCTAGCCTGCGGTGGCGTAGCCCTGAATTGATGCGACGAACAATGTAGCACCGAGTGCTGCGATTACAGCCCCGCCTGCAATGCGCAGGAGGAAGGCCGACCAATCAAGCCATGCTTGTTTGCGGCCCACCATTCGCAGTGCTGTCCTCTTGGAAAAGACAGCAAGAATCGCAATCGCTGAGACCGTAAGCGCGGTTCCCAGCGCCATGACGAAGGTCGCCGCCACGCCCGCCCAATAGAGGTGAATGGCATTGGCAAACAACAAAGCGAGAATGGCGCCAGTGCAGGGCCTAATACCCACAGCGAAGGAAATGGAGAGAGCCTTTGTAAGCGACCAGTCCCTGCGGAGATCACCCGCGGAAGGCATGTGATGGTGGCCACAACTCTCATTGTGTACATGGTGAACCGCGTGATCATGCGCATGGTAGCCGTGCGCATTGTCATGGGAATGATTATGAGCTGTGTGTAATCGCGCATGCGGCGAAGCTTTCTGACCTGGCCAAAAATACCGCATGCCCTGCCACACCAAGTACAGCCCCAAAAGAGTGATCATGCCGTAACTTGCCGCTTCCAACACCGAGGCCACCGAGCGAGCGCTCGATCCGACTGCATGCACCAGCAGCAGAAGAGTGCTGACGATAACAATGGCGGTGAGGGCCTGGATCATGGCGCTGGTGAAGGAGATAATGATCCCGCGCCTCAGTTCTTGCTCCGTTGCCAGCAGCCAGCCGGTAATGACGGTTTTGCCATGCCCCGGCCCGGCCGCATGAAACACGCCGTAGCCAAGGCTCAAGAGCATGAGGGTCCAGGCCGCTGCCCAAGAGGAGCCGGCACGCATGCCGGACATCGCAGCGGAAATTCGCTCATAAAATGATTGCTGCGTCGCGAGGATGAAGCCTGCCGGATGGCTCCAGACCGACGGAATGGCGATCCCGCCCTTGGCAGCTGAAGTCCTGGGCTTCACCAAAGCCCTGTCACTGAGCGTAAGCGTGTTGGTTTGAACCTGAGGGGTTGTGCCAGCGACTGAAACAGCGGCGGGAACGGCGCAGATAACCGCGATCGGCTGGGCGAACATGGCGCCGAAATCCTCCTCTGGCGGGGGCTGCCAATCGACGCCCTTGGTCGCCAGCATCGCTCTTGTATCGGCCGTCTGCTGATCGGAGACTGGCTCCTGCAATTCGACACGGCAGGATTTCGGCATGGCGCCAAGGCCCGTGACGGCATCCTTGCCGGGAAACTCGATAGCAATGAAAAAATCTGCATCATAAACGCGGTAGAAGACATGCTGCTTGCGCGGATCGACGGGCGTTTTGAGCGGCAGACGGAAATGCAGCTTGAGACGCTTGTTACTCCAAAGCTGCCCGGCGTCGGTGACAGCGTCGAAGGCAACCGGCTGGGTGCCGGCCTTCATCACGGTGAAATAGGAATATTCCTTGAGGCTGTCGATGTTCTCCTTGGTGAGGGGTTGGAGTTCCTCAGGGGCGTATACGCCATCGTGGTTCACATCGAGTCCTTCGACGGCAGCCTCGGTGTAGGCCTCATCCATCGTCCATTCGTGATTGAGCGCAACGATCATGCCCTGGTCGTCGAAGACAACATCGGATCGCGCTTCTATCCAGACATGGGGATGGGCCACTGCAGGTTGCTGGAAAAGTAAGCCAAGGGCCATCAAGGCCAAAATGCCGTGAGTTTGCATGGTTTTCCCCGGAGTATTACCCCGTTCTAGAGAGCCCATAGTCCCCGAATACGGCGACAGCGTGGAAAGTGCCATTTGCCAAAAGCTCACGCTTGCCTTGAAAGCTAACAACGCCTTTGGAATCTCCGATACCTCGAGACCCCCTGTCTGCTTAGGGTCAAAGGCGACGTGAGGCGTTCCAGTTGCGATGTCCGCTTTAGCCTACAAGCGGACTAGATCGCAGCTCTCTATGATCGACGATTAAATCAATGTCGGTGATGAAGGAGGCAGCATCACTCAAAAGGAACAAAGCCGCGCTTTTTCGGCCTCGCATGAACCTGCAAGTGGCGTCCGACTATATGAGATCTTTATGAGAGAGCTTCGGCTTCGATCTCGAAAATATATGTATCGAGGCGTAGCTAACAGCGCGCAACAGGTACACTTCTGGAGATCCGATGCTCGATAGCGCAATGTTCGTTCTCGGTTTGGGCTTTTCGCGGCCTCAATCGCCTATGCCCATGCCTGCAATTGGCTATGAGGGTGTTCGTATGATCTATGACTATTCCTTCGCCGGTCTCGTAACCGCCGGACTGCTTGCTTATCTCACGTATGCCCTGCTGCGGCCGGAGCGGTTCTGAGATGCCCAGATGACAATCAGCGGCTGGGCCCAGATTGCCATTTATTTTGCAATTCTCACCGCGTTGGTGGTTCCTCTCGGGAGCTACATGGCGCGGATTTTCGAAGGCGAGCGGACCTTTCTGTCCCCTATCCTGCGCCCCTTTGAAATCGCGATTTATCGTATTGCGGGGGTAGACGAAGCTCGCGAGCAGCACTGGCTCGGCTACACGCTCGCCATGTTGCTGTTCAATGCCGCAGGATTCTTTCTACTCTACGCCCTCCTGCGGCTACAGGCTCTTCTGCCGCTCAATCCGGCTGGCATGGTGGCGGTTGCTCCCGACCTCGCCTTCAACACGGCGGTGAGTTTCACCAGCAACACGAACTGGCAAAACTATGGGGGCGAGAGCACGCTCAGCTATTTGAGCCAAATGCTCGGGCTTACCACCCAGAACTTCGTATCGGCTGCCACTGGTATTGCACTCGCCATTGCACTTATACGCGCATTCGCCCGCGCTTCGGCTAGGACGGTCGGGAATTTTTGGGTCGATCTCACCCGCACCATCCTTTACATCCTGCTGCCTCTATCGCTCCTTGGAGCGCTCTTTCTCGTGTGGCAAGGCGTGCCACAGAACGTCGGCCAGTATGCTGACGCAACGACGCTCGAAGGAGCGAAACAGGTGATCAGCCAAGGGCCAGCCGCCTCGCAGATTGCGATCAAACAGTTAGGCACTAATGGCGGCGGCTTCTGGAATGCCAACTCCGCCGTTCCTTACGAAAATCCCACGGCGCTGAGCAATTTCCTCGAACTGCTGTTCATCCTTCTAATCCCTGCGGCGTTGACTTACACGTTCGGACGCATGGTGAAGGATCAGCGGGCAAGGCTGGGCGCGTTACGCTGCGATGTCGCTGTGCACCGTTCCAGAACTTGCATGTGTCTTGATCTCGCTACTGGACCGAAATGCCGCTGAAGGTTGTGGTAGTCTAAGTCGTAATTAAACGGGAGCATTGGCGGGTCGAACGCGTGCAACGCCAGCTTTCAGCAATTCTCACCGCAGATATTGCAGGCTACAGTCGCCTTATCGGGCTCCATGAAAAGGGAACGCTCGCCAGACTAAGGCCCTCCCGGCGCACCCTGATTGATGGAGGAATGTGTGATACGATGGATGCGCGTGGGCCTTCACGTCGCTCCTCCAAGCCGCCACCCTCATTTCCTGGGTTCGGTTTTCCGCTTCTGTGAACGCCTGCTATTATCCTGGATGTGTCTCTTTATGATGCTGATTTGTCCATCGTCCTCGAGATACGCCCTTTTAACCTCGCCCAGATTCTCCACCCCCTGCTGCCGGAGATGACTCAAAAGTTCATCCGTCGTGAGCGCTTCCAGTTTCAGGTTGCGGTTGATCGCCTTTCCATCGCGAACTAGAAGCAACGGTCTAGAATGGAGCAGCCGGCGCACTGCGGGGAACCGGTAGCTCATAAGGTCGAGGGTGTAGTCCCAGCCGATGATGGTCACCACAAGAATGATGCCCTCGGTGATCGACTTATATCCACCCGAAAGCGCGTTCTGAGCAGCATCGGCGATAACCACGATCACGAGCAGGTCGGCAATGCTGAGAGAGCCCATGCCCCGTCTCGGCAAGAGGCGCAAAATTACCACAAGAGCAAGGTAAGTGATGGTGCCGCGAATAAAGATTTCAAACGGTCGCGCGGGGTAGAACAGCTCCATCAAATTGACTTCGAACATCTTTTTTCCGAGGCTCGGCTCATCCCTTTCTTGTTCAATATACCCGTGTTGCCCGTGAATGCGCCCTCGGTTGCTTCAACTCACAAAAAGCCCCGGAAATTCAACTCTAAATCCTCCCGAACTCGGCTAACAAATCTTCCACTGTTTTCCCTTTCGTCACCCACTCGCGCGTCCGTTGCTCTCGCTCCGCCTGTTCTCTTGCAAGTTTGAGGATTTCTTTCGCATTCTGACGAGGAACTACCGTAACGCCTATGGAATCTGCCACTATGAAATCCCCGGGATTTACAATAATCCCTCCACATGCAATCGGGACATTAATCGATAGTTCCTCCTTGCGATTGGAAAACATCGTATGAGTGCCACGCGGAACGATGGCCCGCGTCCAGATTGGCCAGCCGATATCCTCCAATTCGTCGATGTCTCGGCCGGCTCCATCGACAATCATGCCACGTATCCCTCGATTTTTGGCCAATCCCCCCATGAGACCGCCGCATACCGATGTCTCCGTATCGCCCCCAGCATCGACAACGATAATGTCTCCTGGTTGACCCATCTCAAGTGATTTGAGGGGATCAACGAGATCGCCCTTTGACAATTGCACCGTCAACGCCTGCCCCACTGCTTTTGCATTGAATGCCGGTTTGATGGCGCTGCTCATCACTCCGGTGCGGTACATCACATCGGCAAAAACGCACGACGCCGAATAGCACGCCGCCACCTCATCGAATTGCCTAAGCAGATCGACGGTTCGCTGAAATTCGTTGTAAACCGAGGGCGGCATCGAACGCGTCCTGGGTGAGTGAGGCGATGCCCGCATCCTCCTGGCTAATTCTGCCAATCCTGATGAGGCGCCCGAGTGGCGCGTGATATCCGCCCCTTCCACTCGGGCCATGCTTGATTACCGCAATGATACTTTTGCACTTTCACCATCAAGCTGCGCAGTCATCGGCCTCGTGTGGCCATCATCCACACCGTCGAGGCCCAACATCATAGTCATATCTGTTTTAAGAGCCTTCCAGAATTTTTCCTCAAGTTCCTGCGGTGTGGACATGGGATTAGCTCTCTTAGAGACAGTCCCAGTCCAACCGCTGTCATCCGCAGAGGTTCCAATATGGGGCTGGCTTTAAAAATGGATGCGAAGCCCGGTATGGCTGAGAGGTAGGTCGGATGCTCCCAACTCGGCCTCGATCCCGGCTATTATTGAGCGTGGTTTGCCATCGAAGTTAATTTTCCATTCACCTTCGTGGAGTACCACAAAGTACTACAATCTAGTCACTTGTTGTCGCTTCCGATTAGATGATCCGAATCAACTTGCCAAAAAGATAGGGAGCTGCTTGTGGGGAGTCGAATCCGCAAAGGTAAAACCACATATGCACCAGAACTTTTGCCCATGACGAGGCGAAATGCAGATGTTTTCGTGTGTCACGATCACCAGGCATCAACTGGGCGCTGCCGAAACTGTCAAATGACATCTGGAGAGGCCTTAGAGCCTATTTCGCCAGCGCAGAAACGTAGGCGCCCCGTGGTTAATTGAGTGGAGTTTAGGCTCAACCTTGACCACGGCAATAGCCATGGTCATCTCTTTCATTGCCATTTCCTCTTGCTGCGCGACTGGTCGAGCGCCTTCGATGCCGATGGAATCGCCAACTGGCGTCAGCCAACCGGTCCCGGCAGCTCAATCGTTGGAAAAGACAATCACCCGGTTGTGCACATCGCGTATGAAGATGCGCTTGCCTATGGCAGGGCATCTTCCCAGTGCTCACCACTAAAGACGACGGCTATGGCCGATTGCAAACACGGCCGACACTGCCCCGGTCAGATGCTTCAACGCCGGCGACGTATTGCCACCACCGTGTGATCCGCCCAGCGTGCTGGATGCCAGGTACAAGCACTTCCTTCGCCATGCCTGGATGTGCCTTGGGATCGGGGTTTCTTCTCAAAACCATTTGACTAGGAAGGCTTCATCGGCTGCCTCCAGCACCGCGTTTACGCCAACCGGCGCGGGGTAACGTCACCTGCACGTTAATCCTTTCGTTGACCGATCTCGGCAAGGCGCTTCTGTAATGTCAACCGGTCTAACGAGGCAATCGGGAGACTTGTGAAGACGCTTATCCGGTTGCTCAACATGCGATAGGCATCGGCAAAAGCCAGGCGCCGCTGAGCTTCGGTTCCTTCCGTAGAAGCTGGGTCAGGGATACCCCAATGAGCTGTCATCGGCTGGCCGGGCCAAATTGGGCAGACTTCCCCTGCTGCATTGTCACAGACCGTAAACACAAAATCGAGTTTAGGTGCCTGTGGCGAAGCAAATTCATCCCAGCTTTTGGATCGAAGATGCTCTGTGCGGTAGTTCAGTTTGCGAAGCAGGTCGAGCGCAAATGGGTGCACTGAGCCCTGTGGGTGACTTCCAGCGCTGTAGGCTGTGAATCGACCAGGACCTTCACGGTTGAGAATGGACTCCGCAAGTATGGAACGGGCAGAATTTCCTGTGCAGAGAAACAGAACAGTATGCATGGAGCTAATCTCACCGATCTTCTCTCTGGCGATTTTATGTGACAGTTCGGTGACGTCTGAAAAATTGCCATTAGGCGACAGATGACTTCTGCCACACACCCAGTTTCAATGCCGCAAAGGATTATCTGAAGACTAATAACCGTGCTTATTGAATATTGAAAAGTTTTGGGCACAAAGTCTGTCTATGATAAAATCACTGATGGGAGCCGTCTTGCGTAGCAGCGAAAGAATACTAACTACTCATACGGGCAGCCTGCCAAGGCCCCCGGAGCTCTCCCTCCTCCATATCGCTCGATCCAAAAATCAGAGCGCGGATTCCGAGGCACTGAGAGAGGTTGGCAAGAGAGCAGTCCAGGAGGTTGTAACTCAGCAAATTGCGGCCCACATAGATATCGGAAACGACGGAGAGCAGCAGCGCGATAGCTTTCTCCTTCATGTTCTGCAAAGGCTGAGCGGGTTTGGTGGCCAATGGAATCGAGAACCTTTCGCCGACCTAACGAAATACCCCGATTACATGGAGGCGGAAAAAAAACGCCTCGCCTCATCCGCCTCAATCAGCGTTCGACAGAATTTACCAAAAGCTATCTCAGCAATTCAGTATCTGGGCAGCCAGTTCATCAGTCGTGAATGCACGGTTCTGGCCGATGCAGTCATTCAAAATCCCGGACTTAAGGGGTGTTTTGTCACTTCTCCTTCGCCTGGAACAATCGCTGCCTGCATGAAAAACGAATTCTACTCCAGTGATGACGAATACATCAGCGCCCTGGGTTCAGCTCTCACCCAGGAGTATGTGGCGATTGTCGACCACGGATTCATGCTCCAGATAGACTGCCCCGAGCTAGCGCTCGAACGGCATGTGGGGTTTCAAAAGAAAGGTTTGCCCGATTTTCTGCGTTTTGGGGAAAAGGTGATGGCAGCGCTAAACGACTCCATCAGGACCATACCACGCGATCAAACAAGATTGCACGTCTGCTGGGGGAACTATGAAGGTCCCCATGATGAAGACATTCCCCTGGAAGCGATCTTAGATATCCTCTGCTCCGCTAATGTCGGCACGTTCGTTCTTCCATTGGCGAATCCGCGTCATGCTCATGAGTATCGACTTCTGCCAAGACTGCTTGGCGACGACCGCACCATCGTTGCAGGTGTTATCGATACCACCACAAACTATATAGAGCACCCTGCTGTTGTGGCGGACCGAATATGCAAAGTTGCAGAAACGATCGGCGATCCGACTCGCGTGATTGCAGGGACTGATTGCGGGTTTGAGACCGTAACCGGAGCAAGTCGGATTGCACCGAGTGTTGCTTGGGCTAAGTTGACCTCATTAGCCGAGGGCGCACAGTTGGCGTCCAAGCGCTTATTTAGCAAGATCTGAACCCTCAAGAGGGCTCAGCCCTTAGAGGGGTGAAGATAGAATGCTAAGTCCTCCGCAGACATAGAGCGTCTGCCCCGTTATGTAGGACGCATCCTCTGAAACGAAAAACGCCACCGCGGCTGCAACATCTGCCGGTTTACCAACACGGCCAATTGGAATCGCCGCAAGAAAGGCTTTGGTCGCCGGATCATCCGCTGGGCTGCTGTCGTGGAGCATTTGCGTCGCAATCGGGCCGGGAGCAACAGTGTTGACTGTTATACCATCCTTTGCGAGTTCCAGTGCCCAAGTGCGCGTCATTGCGGCGAGTGCCGCCTTTGTCGCGGCATAGACTGTCCGCCCTGTTTTGCCCAATGCTGCACGGCTGCCAATGTTAACAACCCGTCCGCGCCGCTTTGCTTTCATCGCTGGAAGCACCGCTTGCATGGTAAGGATGGCTGCCCGAATATTGAGATCAAGCATGCGGTCAACATCCGCCAAGTCGATCTGCTCCAGCGTTCCCACTTCGATCATGGCGGCATTGTTGACGAGATTGTCGATGGAGTAGTTCGCTGTTACATCGGTGAGTGTCTGCTTGGCAGCATCAGCATCGGCGAGATCAACCGTATAAGTTACACCGGGAAAGTTGTCTTTTGGCCTATTGCGCGAGAGATTGATGATCTCATGGCCGGCGCTTGCCAAGCGTTCAGCAATGTTGCGACCGATTCCTCGCGAGGCACCAGTGATGAGCGTTGTTGGACTCATTGAATAATCACTCCGCCAGCGTCTCGCAATCAGGACAGGGAGCAGGCGCGCGAGTCCGCGGACAATCAGTAGAAAGCGTTGGTCTGAGTGCTGTCAACGGATCAAGCTACCGCTAAGGTGTTTTGCGAAGTGCCAAGAAACTCGTACCCTCGGCTCGTTTTGAAGGGTTTACTTGCCTCCTCGATCTTTCGGCGAATCTGTGCTTGTTCGCTTTCCGGCAGTCCGACAATGGTGAGGGCGATGGCCCCCGCCATGGTAATCAAAAAACGCCAAAATGCGTCGAAATCGGCAAAATGCCAGGTCATTTCGATGTCATCCATTTGAACGAGTTTCAGCTCTGCATCCGCAAGAAGCGAGCGGGTTCGCTCTGGATCGGCCATGGCGAATACACCAGGCGTCCCTGGGGGTGGTGGCGGCACACCGGTGTGCTCGCTTATCGCGCGAGCCGGAACGGTAACCCATGGATTTTTCACCGGGTCGCCCCAAACTGAGAATGCGAGCTTCCCTTGCGGACGCAGGACCCGGCGAGTTTCGGAAAAAGCGACACCGGGGTCAGCCATCAACATATAGCCCCATCTGCACAAGACTCCGTCAATTGAATCGTCGGTCAGATTCATCTTCTGAGCATCCAGGACCCGATGCTCGACATTCTTAAGCCGGAGCCGGTTTGACTCCTTGCGCGCCGTCTCGACCATGTTGGGCGAGAAGTCTGTTGAGATTAGGTGGCCTTTCGGCTCGATCCTTGCTGCCACCCCGAAGCCGGTCTCTCCCGTCCCGGCTGCCAGTTCCAGGATCGTTTGTCCTGGTTGGGGGTCAAGCGCATCTACCAACCATTCCCCGATGTGCCGTGAGCTGTTCCACAACCACGTTCTTTCACGATCCCAGCCGTCAGCCATCTCTTGCCAGATGTCATAGGATTTCTGTGAGTAGTCTTGTGTTGTCATAGTGCCGGCAAACCGAAGCCATTCGACCGACTATCGGTCCCTCTAAAGGAAGCGCCAGAGAACCTAGTGCCGTCCACCCTACATTGGTTTAGCCCGTCACTGAACTGCAGATCGGGACGGTAATAACCTTAGACATGCGAGCGCGAGGGGTTTAGTGAACATTGGCTACACAGCCTAAGGAGGAATAGTCATGAAGGTCGCTACTGGAATGGCGTTGGGCGTTCTGGCGGGAATTGCAATCGGCGCGGCCATGGTGCAAGGGCTGCATGCTCAGGCCACGCCGCCTGTCTATTATGTTTCCGAAATTGACCTTTCAGACCCTGAAGCTTACGCCAATGAGTACCTTCCAAAAGCGCAAGAACTCATCAAAAGCGCCGGCGGGCAGTATGTGGCCAGCGGCGGACCAGGATCATCCGGGAAGGTGACAGGATTCGATGGTGAGGCGCCCAAGAGCCGGGTGGTCATCGTAAAGTGGGACAGTCTGGACAAAATTCAGGCTTGGCGCAGTTCGCCCGAATTCCAGGAGAACCGCAAGATCGGCGTTAAATATGCCAAATTCCGCAGCTTCGCCGTCGATGGGATGCCGCAATAGAAAGCGAGACTCGCACCAATGGTTACGATTTAGGCAAGGAATACCTCAGGACGAACCAACTTTAACCAATAAGGCATCATTTATCACGCGTTCTCCACAATTAAACCAAACCGCTCGCTCACGTTGGAGCCGTCAGATCGCGGCGTGTCGGGGAGCACAGTCGACCTCACAAGGTTGATATCGGCGAACACGGGCAACCGCAATCTCTCTTCCTGTAAGTCCAGTGTTTTTTTCGGTGAAGTTTGGCCGTACCCGACGCCGTTGGCGTTTGGGGCCACGCTCTCCCGTTCCTAAGGCAACCGCGATGAACAATTCTTAGAGAGGGACCATGAAAGTTCGACAGAGGTGGCACTGTCTGCAGAAATTTCGGAACGCAAGTCAACACTCCGACGACGAACTTCAGGCCTTGCTCCTAAAGGGATTAGGAATCAGAAAGCCAAACAGAATTCGTCGGAAGTTGATTCCTATCGCGCTTGGCATGGTCACTTCTGTTGTTGTCGCGACAGCCGTCGCGAAGGTGCCGACTGAAGGCGACTTGACGGAGCTTTTCACCATTTTGTCGAAGGCCTATGAAGAAGAGCTCGCTGACAGAATTGAAGACTTCAAACATATCCAAGTGGCAGAGTTGGCCATGTCCAATTTTGGCCGGACAAAAGGTTTGGCCGCAGACTGGCGAAACGCTTCTCCAATCAGCGTGGCATACTTGTTGGATCCTCCTTCTGTGCCATCAGAAGTTCCGAACGGTGCCAATCCAAAGGTCAACACCGATTCCTCGGCTTGTCTACCGTCTCATTCAATCCCATCAACTCGAGCTGCATTGTCGCCGGAGGCACAAATTGAACTAGATTTCTGGCGTTCAGTGGCCCGCAAGAATGATCTTAGTCTGTACGCATCCTATCTGCGCTACTATCCATCGGGGACTTTCGCAAGCATTGCAAACGCCAAGATTAGCGCCATGCAGGTTGCTGCCAAGGCAAGTTCCGCGACCAAAAAAAGAACTAGTGTGGCACCTTTAGAGCCTAAAAAGCGCGAAACTCTATGGAGTTTTCTCAAGGCTCATGTAGGCACCGAAGCTCGATGCCGAGGGGGAAATTCGGACCGGTGTGCGGCCACCACAAAAAAGGACCTAGCTCTCAAATGACAAGGCTCGCGCTGGCCAAAGGTGCCTGCACTAACCACGCTGCCATGGGAAGAAAACTCAAAAATAAAATAGCAGGGGTTTTCCTGATTTCTGGTTAGTGGGTCGGACGCTTATCCGCGCCAACTCCGTTTGCGAGGCAGCCCATGCAATGTGCGTTTTGGCAATCTCGATCCAAGACCTGGCGTCTGCCAGCAGCATTCGCTCTTTTTGTATTAGGTGGCGGACTTGCCGTGGACACCTACAGAGCTTGGGCACTTAGCGACAGCTGGAAGGAATGCCAAACACATTTCGCTGTGTTGTACGCCGCCAATCTGCAAGACTCTAGCGGAATGACCAGTGCTCCCGCAGAACAAGCTATTCGTTCGTGGGAAAAACAGGTTCACAAAAAGTATGGTGCAGCCTACGCAAACTTCAATGCTGCCAAAGGGCGTCATTCAGGCGTGGAGGAATGTTATCCAGACTTGGACGGGCTGCCAAAGCAGTGCGGATACGCTTCCGGCCGCCCATGCCGTGGACTGCTGAACAAAACGGGGAGCGGCTATGCTGAATGACCTCTGTGGATCAAGGAAAAGGAACTCACATGCAGATGATTGACGTTGCGCAAAACAAGGCATCTCTGGCTGTGCTCATGGACCTTTTGGAAAGCGCTTCTGCCACCGGCGAGCAACTTACAGATGATCAGATACGAATATTCCTTGAAAAGCCGGACATGCCGGAAACAATCAAGTTCATATTGCGTGAGTATCTTGCCCGAAACCAAAGTTAGAGAAATCTGCTAGCGCGTGCCGTGGGAGCCCTCAACTCCCGCGGCGGCGCAACGATCAGACAGTCTCGATGCGCTTGGTTACTTCGGAAGTGGCTCAAGCGCTTGTGCCGTCTTCGCCAACCGAGCGAGATTGATGAATTCCGTTCGATAGCCAAATTCATCAACTCCCTTTGCAGACTGCGCCAAATCAATTACGTCCTCGTAGCTGTAATTGCCGGTATATTGTCCGCCTCGCAATATCTGACCGAAAGCCGCCACCGCAGCTGCAAACCGAGCTTCCTGCGACGCCGATGCAAGCGCTGGGCTTTTCAAGAGCCTCAGTTACTGCAGATGTGGTCAGTTGACTCTTGCTGGTTTCTGGAAGCTTGTAACGCATCTTCAGAAAAGCATGCTCATCGTTTGTGCGCCAAATCTTCAGCATCAGCTGCATTGCCAAAAAAACGAAAGGCAAGGCGGTAGAGCAGGTCTAGTGCCGTTCCAAGAGTTCTCGAAACGCGTCCCGCTCACCCCTCCCCGCCCCCGCCGGGCCAGATCGAGATCACTCGGTGTCATCGCTCTTAGCTTAGACGAAACACAGGGTCATATCCTTGGATATGTTGATGTTAATCATCTTGCACAGTGTGGCCGCGGATAGTTAAAGTTCGCCAAGAGCAATGTTGCGTGGCATGCAGCTAGGGAGGGTCATGGATCTGAGTAAGGACTTTGCATCAGGCGCTGCCTACGTTTCCGGGAAATTCGTACCGATATCCGAAGCAGTTATCTCTGTCCTGGATTGGGGATTTACTCGATCGGACGTGACATATGATGTCGTGCATGTCTGGAATGGGGCATTTTTTCGCCTTGATGATCATCTGAGGCGCTTCCAGCGATCACTCGAGTGCCTGCGGCTGAAACCACCCTGCACGATGAACGAGATGGCACGCATTGCCGCTCAGTGTGTCGTTCTGAGCGAGCTTAAGGATGCATATGTGGCCCTCGTCTCTACCCGAGGGCGGCCCCGTATTGCTGGTTCGCGCCGCCCGCAGGATTGCGAAAATACATTCTTAGCCTATGCGCTCCCTTGGATTGACGTCATACCCAAGGAGGTCCAAGAGCGAGGCGCGCATTTGTATATTGCGTCTGTGCCTCGGATTTCGAGTAGGTCCATAGACCCCACGGTAAAAAACTATCATTGGGGCGATTTGACCCAGGGGCTCTTCGAAGCCCACGACGCGGGTTTCGATACGGCGGTGCTGCTCGACGCTGACGGATTCGTCACGGAAGGACCGGGTTTCAACGTTTTCGTAGTTCGTGATGGCCAGGTCCTGACACCTGATCGCGGAGTGCTGGAGGGGGTTACTCGGCAATCGATACTGGAACTCTGTGAAATGCGCGGCATACGGGCGTCCATAGTGCCCTTGAGACGGTCCCACTTGTTGGAGGCAGATGAGATGTTTTGCGCCACGACTGCGGGCGGCGTAATGCCGGTGTCGCGCGTCGATGACCATTTCATGAGCAATGATCGTCCAGGGCCAATCAGTCGAATGCTGAAGGAATTCTATTGGGCGCAACATGCAGCCGGATGGCACGCAACTACCGTCAACTACCAGAATTTCAGCCAGCCGCTTGGAACGGGGAGGATTGAGGCACCCTGAAGCAGAATGTCTGCTCGTGGCCCTAAGCAGTTATTTGCTACCCAATCATGCTTCGAGCAGCCTCTAGCGGCTCGGGATGCGCGGTAGAACGGGAATAGCGGCGGCAACATCAGTGTGGCCGGTGCCCCTCTGCCGTTGAGGAACACCGGGCCTTTATAGCAAGCGGGAACCTACTTTGACGCCTCGGCCAATTTTATTGGCCTGACCCTGTTAGACGCAACAAACCACGCGGGACAAATGCAATATAGCGATGAACCAAAGACGGGGTGCTCACCGAATCAACACTCTACCGAGCAACTGGGCTGTAATTGTGAAATCTTCGAGACTACCTCGCCATAGTGGTTAATAATTATGAGCCGCTTGATTTTCTTGCTGCCGTCTCATCACACTGGACGTGCGAAGTAGCAATCGGAATATCGTTTAAAACAAGTAAGACCAATCCATCGCGGATTAGACTTTGCTTTTGTTTTTGCCCGGCAAAGCACGGGCCGTAAAATGGCGCTGCTGCACACTACCCCGGGATTGTGCTATTGAGATGGCGTCAATGCCACGGAGGTGACGTGGCCAGCATCGTCCTCATAAATCCAAAATTCGAGGTTTCCTTCTGGGGACTGGAACACGCCATGCCGCTGATCGGCAAGCGTGCGAATATGCCGGTGGCGGCTTTGCCGCTGTTGGCCGCTCTCACACCCGCCCGCCACCGGGTTACAATTGTGGATGAGAATGTCGAACCGATTGACTTCGATCGTCTCGCACACGCCGACATCGTTGGGGTCACTGGGATGATTGTTCAGCGTCGGCGACTCCGCGAGCTCCTGACTGAACTGAAACGCCGCGGGTTGTTTACCGTCGTTGGGGGGCCTTGGGTATCGGTGAATGAGTCCTGGTTCGAAACCCTGGCTGACGTTGTCTTCATCGGCGAGGCGGAGCAAACCTGGCCGCAATTCCTGAGCGACTGGGAGCGGGGCAAGCATGCCCGCCGGTACGAACAGAGTGAAAAGACGGATATGACGTCGGTGCCACCGCCGCGTCTCGATCTCATCAAAACCAACCGATATGCCTTCGGCTCAGTGCAATTTTCACGCGGCTGCCCATTCACCTGCGAGTTCTGCGACATCATCGTAATATTTGGACGGAGGCCACGTCTCAAGACGGGCCGCCAAATCGTCGCCGAGCTGGAAGGGCTACTAGCGCATGGCATGACCGAGGTGTTCATAGTGGATGACAATTTGATCGGGAACAGGAAGGCTATCAAGGAGGTGTTGCGGCACGTCATCGAATGGCAGAAGGCTCACAACTATCCAATCATGTTCGCTACCGAGGCTTCGATTGACGTGGCAGATGACGATGAAGTCATGCAGCTGATGGTGGAAGCCAATATTTGCGCGCTCTTTGTCGGGATCGAAAGCCCCAACGAGGAATCCTTGAAGGAAGCAAAAAAGCTTCAGAACCTAAGGCGCGGCGGCACGATGATTGAAAAGCTTCGCCGTATCCAGGAACGAGGGATGGAAGTATGGGCGGGAATGATTGTTGGATTTGACAATGACGATACCAGGGTATTTGCAGCTCAGCGTCGCTTTGTCACCGATGCACGCGTCCCAACCGCAATGATCGGGATGCTTTCCGCCATCCCGCGAACACCGCTTTATGACAGGATGAAAAACGCAGGGCGGCTCGATGATTCGGATAGCCCTGCCTACGGCACCAACGTGCTGCCCGCCAACATGAGCCGTGATGAACTGAGCAACGGATTTGTTCAACTCATGGCGGAGCTTTATGACCCTGTTGCCTACTTCGACCGGTTAGATGATCTCTATCGTCATGCCCGCATCTGCATCGATCGCGCCTGGCAAGAGCATGTGCGCACACGCCCCTGGTTACGTTGGAAACGCGATGCGTACTGTTGGCTTTTGACGTTCGTCCTGCTTGCCCGTCTAGCCATGCTCATACCAGAGCGACAAATGTGGCGTATATATCGACGGAGGTTCTGGGCCTTCCTGCGTGACCGGCCCGAGCCGCAAGTTGCGCGCGTATATGCGCTAAAATGTGCCATTCACTGGCATATGCATAAGTTTGCCCAACAACTGAGCGATCGCACCCTACCGCTGGTCAACACCTACTGACGCAGCCCCTTTTCGTGCAAAATGCTCCGATTGAAACTCTTCAAGCAACCTTGTCTTGCCGCTGAATCTCGCTCCTAACGTCATGAGCTGCGGCATGCATCGCAACAGGGGCCGACAGACGGCCGTAGCCCGAGGGCTCGCTGCCAGAAAAGCAAAGAGCGCTGCGGCTCGAATGCGCAATACAAATGTCGCCTTCCAATCGGCGGCATACGCTTTGCCTATCGGCCCTGAACTTCGTCCGATCAGCAGATCGTCCGCACCGGCGATGAGGCGTTGCGTCAAGAGCCACGATGATTGCATCGCCATGCTGATGCCTTCAGCGATAATTGGATGAGCTTCACCTGCGAGGTTACCGGTTACAAAGATTTCGCCAACATGCGCTTTTCTGATTCCCGGCCGGATAGGCCCCGCCGCCAGCCAAGCTCCATCAAGTTGCGCCTTGCCGATAACTCGTTGAATCTCGCCGCACGAGCGTGCGATGTGTTGGATGACTGCGTCGCTGGCCCGTCGTTGCGTGCCTTGACGGCACTTGCGCAGCACGTCTCGCCTTATGCAGCAGGACAACGATACTCTCCCGCCGTTCGTGTGCACCAGACCTCCATAGCCGCCCGGAAAGACGAGGAGCGGCATGAGGTCATCAGCAAGTTCGAAATCCCGGAAATGCGCTTTGAAGGATAGCAGATCGCCGTCATGGTTATTGCCGTGGCCCAACAAAGAAAACGGCCCCCTTTCCCACGACCCCGCAGCGGCGATCAAGACCTGAGCCGATAGTTTCTGCACTCCATCCTCGCTCTCAATCGTGCACGCCCACCGATTCCCTGACCTAATCACCGAAGTCGCCCGCCAGGGTTGCCAGACATGCGCGCCAGCACGATTGGCCAGATCGAGCAACATGAAATCGAGATGTTCGCGACCCAGTGCCCTGCCCCAGCCTACGGCAGAACTTTTGGGCATTGGTGCATCGAGTATCGTATCGCCGGCATAGAGGCCAATGCGCTTTACCGGCGGTCCGGCCAACTCCGAGAACGATTTTTCGGCACCAAGTTCGGACAAGAGCGGAAGCGAAGTGGCGGAAATAAATTCTCCACACACCTTTCGTCGTGGAAAGGCGGCCTTCTCGACGACTGCCACCGACCATCCGGCTCGACCGAGCAAGAGCGCTGCAGCTGCGCCGGCCGGACCTCCGCCGATAATAATGGCGTCATAGGCTTGCTTTTTTCGACTAATCGGCATGTCGAGCAACAAAAAAGTGGCTGAATGGTCCTGCTCGGCCTTCCTGGAGTAGCCATTGGTGATGTTGCGGCCAGATCATCGATAGCTCGCGATCCCGGAACCCGGCTTGGACACTGGCAGGCGCATCGTGCTGTGTGACCTTGTTGCATCCAATAGCCCACAGAAGGCGGGAGGCTGCGAGGGGAAACCATCCGCGATGCGGCTCGCACGCAACAAACAGCGGAGCAACGTGCATAGCGAGGCCGAAGAGCTTCCTTAGTTCGTCCTCGCGAAGATGATGCAGGAACAGGTTGGCGATTATGACATTCGCTCGTCCGGGAGTGGACTGTGCCAAAAACTCCAGCACATCTGCTTCGACCAAGTCGATCGTCCAACCAAGCGCCTTGAAGCCGCGGTAGGTTTCCTGACTGAGGCTGCTGCGCCTGTCGACAACGGTAACGGCTACGCCAGGTGTGCGACGAGCAATCCGGCGTGCAAGAGTCAGCATGAACGTGCCGTCGCCTCCACCAATGTCGATAATCGAGTGAATTGTTGTAAGTGCCAGCGCGGTCCTGAGAATGCGCAGCAGGATGCCGGCGTGTAACATCAAGTAATTCAGCCGCCGCAGATCGCGGCGTGATTTCTGGGCAGCCGAGTCATCGCTCGGCAAATCGTCCAACCATTCCCGCTCCAGGTGACGCGCCCACATCATCAGGTGACCTTTTTTGGACCGTAGCAGCTAAATGCCGACGGCGCGGAAGCGCATGGTTTCCGCGACAAGGCCCGGGCCAAAAGATATGGCGCAGCCGGAGCTGTCGCGTGGCGCCGAACGGAGAAGCTGCTCCAGGACGAACATCACTGTCGCTGAGGACATATTGCCGAACCGTCTTAGAATATCCCGAGACGTCGATAAGGACGCAGTCGTCAGTCCAAGTCCTCGCTCGACTGCATCGAGCACTGTGCGTCCGCCGGGATGCACCGCCCAGAGGTCGATCGCCTCGCTCGGCAGCCCATGCAGGAACTGACCCGCAGTGTTGCGCATCGCTTCTTGTATGGTCGCTGGCACTTTGCCCGAAAGCATCATGTCAAAACCAGAGTCTCCGACCGTCCAGGCCATAAGTTCGCTGCTGTCGGGCACGATAAGCGCACAGAAATCCTCAAGCTTGAAGCCGCGCGCCTCGGCCGACACCACGCAGGCGGAGCACCCATCCCCCCACAGCAGAAACGAAAGGAGTTTCTCGAACTCCTGGGTCTCCTGCAAATGCAGGGTACAGAGTTCGAGGTTGAGGATGAGAACGCGAGCACGCGGCTGGGAGCGTACGATGTGGTGAGCCGTCTTTAGCGCGTTGATTGCCGCGTAGCAGCCCATAAAACCAATCAGAAGTCGTTCAATGGACTTGGGCAGATGGCAGCGTTCAATGAGCTCAAGGTCGAGCCCCGGTGCCGACAGGCCCGTGCAGCAGGTGATCAGCAGGTGACTGAGCTGTCCTCGCTCCTCCCCCAGCTGAAGACGGTCAACTGCCGCTTCGGCGAGCACTGGAGCATGCTTCTCGAAAAACCGCATACGCTCCCCGGTCGAGGGGAAATTGCCGCGCACGTAGAAGTTTTCGCAATCAATCGTCGAACCATTGAGGTCCGGCGCCGGAGAGAGGAACGAGTAGCGATGATCGATCTCAGATTTCTTCGCCATGCGATCAAACAGATCCATATGCGAGGGTTTCGACAGAAGCGACTTCGCAAACTGCAGAAATGGCGCGTGCACGTCATTAGGGGGGACGGCAGTTGCAATGCGGTTGATATAAGCAGTCGTCACACGAGTCTTCCTATCGGATAGCAAGGGCGGATCGCATCGTAACATACACCTTGGATCGAAAATTTATTCCAACGGATCGCGGAACAACGGAGAGAGAGCTCAAACTCTGTGACAGACCATCTTGGCCGCCCTTCCGAGCGCTTCACGACCCCAATATCACAATTTGGTAAGGAAGCCCGCTGAGGGTCAATGAACGGGTGCCGCTCCTAATTCTGAACCCACAATAGCCTCCGAGTAAATCGGCTTTCCGTTGGATACATAATCCCACGGTCTTGCTTCAGTTGCGTCAAGCAAAGCGCGCAAGAACACATCCTGTCGGCGTCTTGCCTCGGTAACGGGCAACCAACTGTTGAGTATGGCAAATGCGACGTCACCGTACTTGCTTGTGCGCAAAACGCCTATCAAAGCAGTGGCCCCCACGGACCCGAACGTGCCAGTCTTTCCCGCAATGCAGGCGCGATAAGGATTATCACTGAGACGATTTTTGAGCGTGCCGGGATCGATACCGTTGACGGGAAGCACACTGGGTAGGTCCCTGCCCTGCGCGCGCAACCGTTTACGCAACTCCCACAGGATCGCGACTGCCGCACGGGGGCTTAGGCGATTCAATTCACCCGCACCAGCAGCATTTGTAATGGTAATTTCCGAGTGGAGAGCCGACGATACATGCTTGCGCGTGATTGCCTCAACCGCTCGAGGGCCGCCGATGCGGTCGGAAAACAAGTGGAACACATTGTTGGAATAGCCGTTGAGCGCCTTCATGATTGTGATTAGGGGCGGCGAACGATTGGCAATGAGAACTTTATCGGACGATGGCTGTAATCCCTCGCCCATGAATTTCAGGCCAACTTCCTTGAGTCGCAAGGGTTGCTCGCCAAATGTTGCCCACGCTTCGCTACCGTCGAGCCCTTGCAATGCGCGTTTGAGACGCTGACCCAAGGGGTCGGCCTTCCAATTGAATATCAATGGTCCTTCGACTCTTAAGTCGCCCCTTACCTCCCGCAGCCCGCGAGCACGCAGTTCGCGCAGCATCAAGAATGCGTTTTCGAAAACGAACGAGGGATCACCGGTTGCACTCACAAGTAGATCCCCTGCAAGGCTGCCATTTGTGACCGGTCCGCCACCCAGAAACCGGGTTTCAAAACGGTAGTTGGGTCCAAGACGTTCCAGGAGAGCCAGAGAAGTTGCCACCTTGGTTACAGAAGCGGGATGCACGGGTTTCGATTCTTGCTGGGCGACCAGGACGGCTCCGTCTTCGGTTTGAACAAAAACACCCTGGTCGGCTCCCAAAGAGGTAAGGGCGAGATGCTGTAGCTCGCGAACCTGGGCCAGGGCAGTAGTGGAAAGAATGACAATGCAGATCACATGCAGGGCGACAGCTGTCGCGGGCCAAACGCCTATACGCACTACCTCGCTCCAAGAAACGAACTAAGGGAATGCAGCACTTCCTCTGTCGGTGCGCAATACCACGTGAGGTCTGCCCATTTCGGACGAGTGAGGGCTCACATTTCGGCGGAATTTAGGGCATTTTTATCCCTTTTAATTCCCTGTGGGCTTCATATCTGTTGTCCGATTCACGAAGATCGACCCCATGTTGGAGCTGGTCAGGATTGTCACGTGATCATGGGTGCCCAGGGGTTGTTTTGGATGTTCACTTATCCGGCCGACGTGGCGACAAAAACTGGACGTTAATGCCTGACAACTGGGAGGAATTGCGCCGCCAGATGGGAGTACTCACACTTTGCGGGCGCGTTGTTCCAGCTCGCAGCCATGGGCCTTCTCATTGCGGCTGCGCTGGCTCGGACGCACGGCGTGTCCAAAAATACTCAGGTCTGAGCCTTCTTGAAGGAACGGAGAGCACGTTCAATCCGCACCCGCTGATTGCCATGATCAGCAGCTCGAATTCGTTTCTTAACGCAATTCAGCTGATGTCGCCGGGGGCGGCAGTGATCTACTTTTCTTCCTTGCTCTTCCGCTTAACATCCTGACCATGAGCCCGTTTGTACGTTTGGATATCTTTGAACTGACCCTTCTTATCTCGCACTGCGTATAGTTTGGTGTTCTTGGAACTACGGTGTGTGGTTCTTTTCGCCATGTGTATCCTCCGATTGATGCCAGCGTCTTTTTAGTCTTTTTAGCAGAATTCGTTTGGGTAGGGTTGATTCTTCGAATTACCGGGGAATGAGTAAATGCTTTGCCCGCATTGCTAGGACGCGGGCATCGCTGGTGACCAGTATAAGCGCCCGTGCAGAATGCAAGCCCGAGTGGTTCGACCGCTTCAATCCGAATACCGGTCTTTCTGGCTGAGCAACTCCAGCAACTGCACGTAGTTTCGCATCTGGAACAGGGATCGCTCGAAATTCGCAAGGAGAGCCTCAGCCTGCTCAGTCGAGTGCCCGTCGCGTTTCAGCTTCCTTATACGCTGCTTCTGTTCTTTCACGCGCGTTTCGCCGTCAGCGACCAGTCTGACTGCCCGGTGCCAATTGGTATCTAGTCTAGATTCTCTCATAATCGTGCTTGCAGAGACGCATGGATTCAAAGTGCGGGGCGGAACTTCGACTCTTCCACCCTGCCGTTCTTGCGATGATGTTCCGACACAAGCAGTCCTCTCGGCTTATTAGAAGTTGCGATGGAAAAGGATAAGGTCTCCAGCTGCATACGAGCTGCCTTGCGACATTCAGATACCAGCGTGCCATCGCAATTTTCAAGCAGCTCGAGGAGGCGATATAGCCAGCAGCGATTGATGTGGATTATTACCTCAAAGAGTTCTTGATGCGACAGTCCATCCATCGACCTACGTCCTTCCGACCGCATCAAAGGCCTCGCGAACAAGAGAAAAACACCGATCTTGCGAGATCGGTGTTTTCTCAGAATAGATTCCGTAGTGCCCGTCTACTAGAAAACGAAGGTCAGCACCCCCTCTACCGATGGGATGAGGTCAGCTCCGAGATCGTGTTCGAAACCAAAATCATCCTCAAGATCGACATCATCGATATGCAGAACGCGACCGCGAATACCGAGGGATATATGCTCTGTAAGGCCAAAGTCCACCCCGGCGAACGCCTGAAATGCGAGCACAGTGTCATCATCATCGAGGCAGCAATGACCACCACCGGCGGTTCCAAGGTCATCGAATGACACGAAAGCAACGCCAATGCCAGCACCCACGTAGGGACGAACGCTGGAAGCGCCAATGGGCACACCAAGAATTGCATTCACCATGAGAGTGAAAATATCCACGTCACCATCCAGGTCACGATCGATTTCCTTCACTTTATCCGGGGGGTAAAAACCGTGGACGTACGGCTCAACGTCAATGACGGTTTTCGTTATTTCACCAGATTCATGATCGAAGTCCTGGCTCATCCAGCCGAATTCGCCTTCGAGGGCGAACATATCATTCAACATATAGCCAATCGCGCCTCCGGCACGCGGGCCACCATCGGTGCTAATTGTCGATTCTTTATCGACCTGGTAGGTGACCTCAACCTCTTTCCAATAGTACCTTTCTTCGTTTTCGGTGCACTCTCCCTTGTGCGGATACAGTATGGGCACAATCAGCTCTGCTATCTCTAAGACCTCTTTGGGGGGAGGCGGCACGCAGAAGGTTTTCTTCTTTTCCCCCGACGCGTGGTCGTCCCAGTCTTCTCCGAACTTCCAACCGCCGTGGATACTAACGTACCAGTTCCTCTCGACGACCGGCTCCTCGATATCAGCAGCTACTGCGGGTGATGTGAAAAAAACGGCGGCAGCAACGGCGGCTACCCCCGAGAGCAAATACGCCCGTGACATGATACGCTCCCCAACGCATACTAACGAGTGAGTCAATCCTACTGGTTGACCCCCACGAGTCCACGGTTTTTGGCAGATTTCCGGCCTTTTATGGGCAACCGTTGCAAAATTACCGCATAGTGCCGTATGCCCCCCGCCACGTGACTCCGGTATTAGTGCTCAATGGGCCGATACGCATTCGCTGCTAAACCCGATCAGAACTGCAGCTCCTTCCTATCATTGAGCGATCACCTCGTCAGATCGATCAGGTTTTTCGTCAAGACATCTCCATACTACGGGCTCAGCGGCCAAGTTGATTGAAGCCTGAGTCCACGGAGAGAATTTACCTTGGACTGACATCCGTTCGTTAATCCTTATTTCAGGCCAAGTGAACCTTGGCTTCGCACCATTGTAAGATTGGAAACCCAAGAGGACCCATGCAAATGACATTAGCCTCCACTTTACGAACCGTTGCGGCGACTGCGCTCGTTACGCTTCAATTCGTCTTTCCGTCCGCAATTGCTGCAGAGGGGATCCGATCTCCTTTGTGCTTCTGGGAATATCTCGACTGGGACGAGATGCAGTCCGACGAGCAAAAGGCCTGGACGGCATTGGGCTGGAAGCGCGCAAACTGGGACTCTGAGGAATCGTCGGCTCCCGCGTCCGAATCCAAGGATTGGAACGAGCTTAATTCGGAGGAACAGAAGGCCCTGGAACTTCTGGGGTATACGAAAACGACTTGGGACAGCTTTGACACCGGGACATGCACCAACGACCGGACGACGATGGCGCCCAGTGTTGATTCTGAGCCTGGGGGCAGTACACCGCCCGTTGTAGTGAAAGACCTTTCTACCGGGGTAACGTTGATAGCACCCACCGCTCCGACCGATGCCGAGCCATAGGCCACGTCGTGGCAATCTTGACCTGCTAGGCGGCATGCAGGTTATTGCCAGCAAAGCCCGATAAGGTCCGCGCTAGTTCGGAATATCCTCATACGCTAGACTTGCTGCTCTGTTGATTTGTCAGGACGACCGAGCATGTTCAGGATGGTTCTCGCTGGCGTAGCCTGTTTCAGCATAAGCAGTATCCTCTCCGCCATATCTGCAGACGGGGCCCATGGGGCACAGCTCGCCAAGGGCAACAAGATCGTGCTGGAGAAAAGAGAGATTCGCAATTACGAGAGGCCACGTCGAAATGGCAACCGGCTTGCGTTCTGTACAGTCGACGGTCAGTGCGGCAAGCATGCAGCCGATGAATTTTGTCGCGAGAACGATTTCGTAGGAGCGTTGACTTTCCAGCGTGATCGCATGGAAGGTCACTCTGCACAATTACGTTTCCAGCGAATCAAGTGCTGGCGTGTCAAGGGTGATACCGCCGCAAAACAAGCTCGTGCTCCTGAAACCATAAGAGCGGAGCCGATCAGCAACATATTGGCCAAATCTAACCGCCGCCGCTAGAGCATTCTCCAGCTGTCGTGTGCGTAGGTTGGCCGCGGCACACTCTATCAGCCACGTGCTTGTCGGCCTATGCTCGTTTAGAATTCAGTTGGCGGGTAACCCAAGCCCATTTTGCAGCTGCAGTGCGTTTTGCGTCGGTGAGTGCCTGTGTAATTCCGGCCTTCTTCCGCCTGGCCTTGCGCTTCGCTGACTCCAGCGCCTTGGCAATAGCCGTCTTCTTGCCTGCCGCGTTGCGTTTCCTCTTTGTCGGGTGCTGTTTTTTGGTAGCAGCCCTCTTTGCCCGGCCCTTTGCCATTCCTGTGCTCCGTCTTTTCTTTGCCAATCCTGAAGTATGTGCCTTGTAGTGCCTACCACGCAATTCCGTTTTTGTGATAGCTCTGCTTGATTCAGCCGGGATACCAAACCTTGCGGGGGTCATCGGCTGATCTTCGATAGTTCCACGCCGAATCGATCAGTTTTCTCAGATCGTATTGAGGACGCCATCGAAGTTGCAGTTTGGCTTTGCTGTTATCCAACCAGGTTGAATGATAATCGCTATGTATGTCAATTGAAGTCAGCCCCTTGCTCTTGAGCAGATATGCCGCTACCTCTCCGTAGTCCACTGGCTCGTCCATACTGATGTTGAACAATTTCTGGCGTGCGGCTGATTGGTCGAGGGCAGCAAGCATTGCAGCGACAAGATCATCGACATGCACGAAATTACGCTTCAGGGGATGTCCATTGAGGTCTCGAAGCAATGGCACAGTTCCATCCCTACGGCATTGTTCCGCCACCTCGGGTGGCACAAGCGTTTTCCAGTCTGGTCCGCCAAACACATCATCGCCGAAGGAAAGCGTGTAGCGAAAGTCATCCTTCTCCATGATCCATGGTGCCCGCAAAATACACCAGTTGACACCGTACTGAATGCCAAATTGCGTTAGCATCACCTCTTCCAGGACTTTGGAAAGAGCATAGCAGCCGGGGTAAGCCATATGTGGAGTGCGCTCCGTGACTGGGCCATCATGTTCGTAGAAGAAATGACCGACGGCGGCATCGCCCCCGATCAAAATGAATTGCTGGGCAGCGGGGCTTTTTCGGAACGACTCCAGTAACCAGAACATACCTTTGACAGTTACGTCCATGACGATCTCGGGCATCTCCTTGCAGGTGGCGAGGTGGAGTACATGCGTGACGCCGGCAATCGCGGACTCTACGAAGTTGCGATCGGAAATTGTCCCACTGACAACTTCAAGCCGGTCGCTTGGCGGCAGCATTCGCTGGTGACAGAGAGCCCGTAGCTGAACTTTCGAAAACTGGGGGTCCGCAAGTACTTGGTCAATGAATCGACGCCCTACTTTTCCCGTCGCGCCGGTAATCAGTATCAACATGTTTCACTCCAGTTTGTTGCAATATAGGCCGATTGCGGGCCCACAAAGTGGCTGTGCTTCGTCCGATGGCGTTTGTGCCGGCCAACGAAATTCAGCCAGCTTCAATCTCCAAACTAAGAGGAATTGCTCTGTGGATTGCGTCGGCGACGGGAGAGTGTTTCGCAGCCCATTCGACGATCTCTTTAACTCGTTCTGCAGGCGCCGGCGAGACTACGCGAACGTGAACACGTACCCTGAGCGGGCCGGCCGGCACTGAATCGTCAGCGCCAACAAGCCCCCGATCATCTGAGTCACTGTCGACACTAACTTCCAGCTTGGTCAGGGGAACATCTTCTACCGCTGCACGCATGGCAATCATTGTAGCGTCGCAGGTCGCCAGCGCTGCCCGCAAGAGCCACCCTGGCCCCGGCGCCTCCCCGTTGCCTCCAATCGTTGGAGGCATATCGGTCGTGATAAACGCTCCGCCAGGGCCGGTGACCCGACAGCGAAGCCCGTCCTCAAGCACGGCCACCGCCGTGGAGTCCTTGCTAAGGGCGGCCGATGGATTTTTTCTCAAATAATCGACGACTCCCGCGATTGATGATCGAATGTGCTTTGCATCCATGGTGTCTGCCCGATCCGACAAGGCTACAGCAATTCTAGTGCTGCGGGCACAGCAGATCGAGTCACTTCGCACGGCTTCGGCCCATGAACGGTCAAGCACGATGCTTTGGTGGCCCCTCCTCTACTCGATGTTCTGAATCGCTTCGATGCTTTCCCTGGTCAACAAATGCGCGCCCCAGTAGGCTTTCGGCAGGTTGAGAGCCGCCTTAGGATTTGCCAGAAGCAGGACCGCAGCAAAGATCGTGGGTACAGCACTGAGCCAATCCCACCTCACCGGTGTCAGTTCTTCCCGACTGCCGGCGTAGATGCCGCTGTGTGTGACCAATCTCAGAGACTCGGCCATAAGGGCGGCTCGTGAGCTTTCACGCACTGAGCACCCCATTAGCGCCTGGATGCCCAAATGAGTATGAACACCTTCCCGATCCTCGGGAGCTTCCGGCGGATCTTCCCCCAAGGAAACGCGCAGAAGCAAGTCCGTCAGGTCAAGCCCGGACAACAGTGCGTTGATCGGCTCAACGAGTCTTGGATTGCAATCGATGTAGCGAGGAATGCCACTTGTTTCATTCAGGATGTAGTCCAGAGACAATGCTCCATGCCAATCGAGATGCTGCCCGATACGTTGCATATGCGAGCGCACTGTCGGCCGTCGCACACTGACTTTCACAGCCGGCCCGCCACCGGCGCCGCGCCGAATTTGACGATAGGCGTGCATTGCGACCAAGCGACCGCTATTGAAGACCGCCTGTGCATGTTCAATGGGCCCTACCTCGAATTGTTGAACCACGAGCTCGTCGAATGCAGTACTCGTTAGTTCAGTGACTAGTCGCTTGAGCTCGGCGGAATTGGAGATCATCCAGACGCCTCTGCTGGCAGTCCCGATCGGCGTCTTTACAACCAAAGGAAAACGATCGAGGACGCGTAGGTCTTCAATGGTCGAAACAAAAGCGGTACTCGGCTGCGGTAGATCAAGTTCAGACAAAATACGGCTAAATTCAGCTTTGTTCAGCGCCTTGAGATAGCTTTGGAAGCTTGGCACGGCAAGCGCTACACGTTGTCCAAGCTGCTCGCGCACCTTGGCGAACAGGAGACCCTGCTCATGGATCGGAATGAGCACGTCAAAGTGCCTTCGGGCCAGCAGGCTCATGATAAAGTTCAGATACCCGAGCGGATCGGAAGCCAACCCAGGGCATCGGTGAAATCTGCTGACGAATCGAGACCAACGGCCGATGCAATAGGGATTGGGATCGCAGATTTCGATCTCACAGTCTAAGAGGCCAAGGGCGGTTATCACTTCGCGCGCCGAAGTGCTCGATCCTTCCGAGAGAAGTATCCGACGCTTGATTCCCATATCGCGGTCTGGCTCGATTAAGCAGTACTACTCCCCAATCAGTGTCAAACTGCAGTTTCGGTATTACTTGACTGTCGACTATTCCCGTACTGCAGACCGCCCCCGAATGGGGTGATCGATTCGTGCCGAGCTGCTGCTCTTAACACGGCAGAATCGGTGCGGGGAGCCCCGATCAACTGCATCCCCATCGGGACTCCTCGAGCATCGAATCCAACCGGAACGGAAATGGCTGGACATCCCGCCATGGTCGCGTGAACTGTGACCTCCATCCAACGATGATAGGAATCCATTTTGCGGCCTGCAATCTCTGCTGGCCAATGCGTTTGCACATCAAATGGAAAGACTTGAGCCGTCGGTAGCACAAGCAGGTCGTATTTCTCCGTCAGCGATGTCACCGTCCGATACCAACCGGTACGCACGGTTGAAGCAGCGAACACATCGAGCGCGGTCAATTTTAGCGCACCCTCAACCTCCCACTGAGCTTCGGGCTTGAGCATCGCCCAGTGCTCTCTATTGAATCTATGAGTTGCGAGGGCCGCTCCGCTGGTTGACTGGCGCAGAACAACAAACGCTTGCCAGAGGCTCTCATAGTCAAAGCCGGGCACAACTTCGTCAACTCTCCAGCCGATTTCTGCTGCTCGCCTTAACGCGGCCTCGCAAAGTGTCAAAATGCCGTCTTCCAGTGGTAAGTGCCCTCCGAGACTGCCCAGCCACGCCACGCGAGTCTCTCGTTGCTGCAGTTCAGATCGTTCGATCTGGCTTGATAGGGACCCATCAAGTGAAAGTGGCGAGTGCCTATGATATCCCGCTTGAACACTCAGCAGGAGCGCAAGGTCGGCAACAGTCCTTCCCAGTGGGCCGTCTGTTGCCATCTGCGACAAGAACGATTCCGGCTGAGGTCCACTTGGCACCCTTCCCTGAGAGGGTCTGAACCCATAGATGTTATTATAGGCAGCCGGGTTTCGAAGCGAGCCGCCCATGTCGCTACCGTCCGCGATTGGAACCATGCTGGTCGCTAGCGCGACAGCGGCTCCGCCGCTGGATCCACCGGCAATCAGCGACTGATTGAACGCGTTTTTCGTCGATCCAAATATCTGATTATATGTATTCGAACCAAGCCCAAACTCGGAGACGTTCGTTTTTCCGACTACAATAGCACCTGCAGCCTTTATGCGCGCGACATGATATTCGTCGGCATCGGGTACGAAACTCCGGAAAATCGGCGAGCCGAACGTTGTCGCCAGACCCTGGGTCAGAGCCAGGTCCTTAATTGCAATGGGTAGCCCGTGAAGTGGCCCTTTGACCTGTCCCCTCGACGCTAACGCATCCGCCATCTTGGCGTCATGCAGGATATCGTTTCGTTCGCGGAGGTTTATGATCGCATTCACAACAGGATTGATGGTCTCAATCCTATCAAGGAACGCTGTCACGACCTCCACTGACGATAGCTTCCTAGACCGCAAATGTTCGGTCAGAGTCGTTGCGCTAAGTTGACAAATCTCTGATGGTTGTTGAATTCCGGAGGGCGCCTTTTGATTGTGAGAGTTGGCTTGCCGGCTGATAGCTCCTACCACTCCACCCTCCTACTAGCTAACCCACTGCTAGTTTGCTGCTCTTCGATCGCTTCGTCGAGTCAGGATGCGAGTGGAGGCGAGCTACCTTCGCTCGCCGATCAGTGCAGTCAGCACCTAAGATGATTTCTTAGCAAGAAGCGCAGGGCCGCACCCCTCAATGTCCTACAGGATCCGGCCCGGCTTAGTTGGCATTACAAAAAGCTGGTCGCGTCGACGGCTCAGGACGGAACCGATCTCATTTCTGCACCGGTTCCTTGCCTACCAGGCTGATCAGGGAGCCCAGTCCATCGACGGAAACATTGATGAACCTGCAATCCGATCCATCAAAATGCCAGGTAATCCTGCGGCGCTCGCGGTGAGACGCAGTGACAACACCCTTCACCTTCTCGCCGCTCTCG
>DATBLQ010000015.1:0-16795 GCA_036555325.1 Aestuariivirgaceae bacterium
GCCTGAGGACCATACAATAGCGCACTGCATCTTCCTTGCCTTAACCTGTGAAGTAGCGACCAAGTTCGCCGGGGTAAATCGGATAAGACGCTGTTTGCTCAATTATGGCGCGATATAAGTTTGCGAGAGAGTTACCCTTTATTGCAGTCACCGACGCGGGGTGCGTGTGGGGCTTTTGAGCAAAAAACCAGTCTTGCTCCAATATGCACAGTCCGTGGAGGTGACTTCTTTGCTGGCCGGAGAGCCCTTCGATCTTTGCCTGTGTTTTCTGCATAGTCGAACCTAAACCTGTTTTCCTTGCAGCAATCACATAGGTTCTCGGAGCCAAATCGAGTTCGATTGAGAGAAAACTTCCCATATCAGAATGATTAGGAGCTATATAACTCTTCCTGCGGGCGATATGCCTCAGTCGGGCAATAGATTTCAACGTGTCAGAGAGACCACGATTGGTAAGAGTAGTTTTTACTTCAATAGTCGCGTACACACATTCACATGGGAAAATTCCGACTGCGTGAGTTAGAAGCGGGGCATTGAATACATGATCATATATGATGATGTCTTGTTGATTGCTAATAGCTCCATCCGCATTTACTAGAAAGCCGGTACCAAGAGAGAAGCGCTTAGGTAACAATTGGGTAAGCACGTTAGATACAAGATTTTCCAAGGCTCGGCCTTTTTCGGCCGAATGAGGAATAAGATTAATCTGCTTGCGTCCCAAAGCAGCTATCTCTTGCAGTATCGCAAGATACGTTAGATGCGTCGGAGCCACTGTGCGTTATCGTCCCAATGTTATTTCAAAGAGCCTCGAATAGTAATAGTTGTTCACTTTTTCTACTTGCTTCACGAACAGGCCATCCGAAGTGGTCATCCAACTCATCGGCGGTATCCGATTGTGGCGCGCCCTACGGGAATCGAACCCGTCTTTGCAACGTGAAAGGCTGCCGTCCTAACCGATAGACGAAGGGCGCGCATCTGGGCTAAGGGCCTCTCTATAGGGAGGTTCGCCTTAAGTGGCAAGCTTGGGCAGAAGCCACGAGCTCCATCTTCGTCGGGCGCCCCTCACGCTCTTACCTCCGCGACATCGTCGATCATCAGCTGCACCCGGCGCGATCCGTTCCAGTCGTCCGCCACCAGCTTGCCGGCGACATGCAGCGGAAGCTGGCGCTCCGACAGCAGCAGCTCGCCCATGGGAGTGAAAAGCGAGCGGAACGCGATCGCCTTGAGCCGAGCGCCGTCCGGGCCTTCGATCGTGCAGCGCACATGGTCGGTTCCGGCACCGTCGGCGAAGAGCACCCGATGCGCCGGAAAGGCGAAGACCGGCGATGGATTGCCCGTCCCATAGGGTCCCGCCTTCTCCAGAAGCTCGACGAGATCGTAGGAAGCCCCGCGCGCCGTGAGCGCGCCGTCGATCGGCATCACGTTGCGCATGCGTGCCTCCGAAAGCGCCTGCGCGAATCTCTCCTCCAGAAACGCCCGCAGCTCGCCAAGCTTGGCGCGCTCGACCGTCAGGCCCGCGGCCATGGCATGGCCGCCCCCCTTCACCACGATGCCGGCCTCCGCCGCCGCTCTCACTGCCGAACCCATATCGAGTCCGTTGATCGAACGCCCCGAGCCCGATGCCACGGGCTCGCCGGGCCCATAGCCCAGCGCAATGCTGGGCAGGTTGAAGCGCTCCTTGAGACGCGCGGCCACGAGCCCGAGGACGCCGGGATGCCAGCCTTCGCCCGCAACAATAATCGCCGCAACCTTTCCCTCTTGGCCGAGCGACGCCTCCGCCTCGTTCGATGCCTCCTCGAGAACCCTCCACTCGATCTCCTGCCGCTCGCGATTGAGCCGCTCGAGCTCGATTGAAATCGCCATCGCCTCGCCGCGCTCCTCGGTCAGCAAGAGGTCGAGCGCCTTGAGCGCGTGGCCCACCCTGCCCGCCGCATTGAGCCGCGGGCCCAAAAGATAACTCGCCGCATAGCTGTCCGGCCGCCGCTTCAGCCGTGCCACATCGGCAAGCGCGGCCAGGCCGACATGGCTGCGGGTGCCCAGCACTTTCAAGCCTTGTGTGACAAAAGCGCGATTGAGACCGACGAGCGGCACCACATCGCAGATGGTTCCGAGCGCCACGAGATCGAGAAGGGCCAAAAGATCGGGTTCCGGTCGCCGCGCATAGTAGCCGCGCTCGCGCAGGATCCGGTTGGTGGAGGCGATGAGGCAAAGGGTAACCCCCGCCGCCGACATGAACCCGAGCCCCGAAAGATCATCCTGCCGGTTGGGATTGATCAGCGCCTCGCAGTGAGGCAGCGTTTCGCCCGCCTGGTGGTGATCGACGATGAGCGTGTCCATGCCGAGCTTCCCCGCCAGCAGCATCGGCTCGTGCGCCATCACTCCGCAGTCCAGCGTGATGAGCAGCGCCACGCCCTTCTCCTTCATGCTTTCAATCGCCGCGCTGCTTGGGCCATATCCTTCAATCAGCCGGTCGGGGATGTGTACAAAGGCATCGCTGCCGACGCTGCGCAGGAATCGAACGAGCATCGCGCTCGACGTCACGCCGTCGACGTCATAGTCCCCGATGATCCCGATGCGCTCCGATCCCATGATGGCAGCCGCCAGACGCTCTCCGCCCTTGTCGAGATCGTTGAGCTGCGAGGCCTGCGGCATCATCTCGCGCAAGGTGGGATTGAGGTGGCGCAGCGCTTCGTCGGCGGAAACTCCCCTGCCCGCCAGCACCCGGCCCAGAATCTCCGGCAAATCGTGGCGTTGCGAAATGGTGAGGGCCGCACGCCCGTCCGCAAGCCGCGCCATCCAGCGCCGGCCCGTCACCGAACGTTCGACATTCAGAAAACTCTGATGGTCAGGCGTGATCAGAATCCTCTCTCTTCCGGTTCTTGATCCATCGGATCGTGCCGGTGGCCGAGCGCATGACCACCGTCTCGGTTTCCGTCCACTGCTTTTCGAATCGCACACCCTTGAGCAGCGAGCCGTCCGTCACCCCCGTCGCCGCAAAGATGACATCGCCGGACGCCATCTCGTGCAGCTCGAGCTTCTTGTTGAAATCGGCGATACCCATTTTCTCCGCCCGCGCCTTCTGTTCGGGGTTCTTCGTCTGCAGCCGTCCCTGCATCTGTCCGCCGGTGCAGCGCAGGGCCGCTGCCGCCAGAACACCCTCCGGCGCGCCGCCGATGCCGAGATAGATGTCGATGCCGGTTTCCTCCGGGTTCGTGGTGTGAATGACGCCCGCCACGTCGCCATCCGTGATGAGATGAACCGCTGCGCCGGTTTCGCGCACGCGGGCGATCAACTCCGCATGGCGCGGCCGGTCGAGGATGCAGGCAGTGATCTCGTTCGGGCGCACCCCCTTCGCCTTGGCGAGCGCTTTGATGTTCTCCTGCGGAGAGCGGTCCAGATCGACCACGCCCTGCGGATAGTTGCCGCCAATCGCGATCTTGTCCATGTAGGTATCGGGCGCATGCAGCAAACTGCCCGAATCCGCCATGGCGATCACCGCGATCGCGTTGGGCATGGCCTTGGCACAAAGCGTCGTTCCTTCCAGGGGATCGAGCGCAACATCGGTATGCCAGCTGCCGCCGCCGCCCACCTTTTCACCGATATAGAGCATCGGCGCCTTGTCGCGCTCCCCTTCGCCGATCACCACCAGTCCATCGACCACCATGATCTGATTGAGCGCCTGCCGCATGGCGTCGACGGCGGCCTGATCGGCTGCCTTCTCATCTCCGCGTCCTCGCCAGCGCGCCGCGGCAATCGCCGCCGCCTCGGTCACGCGCGCGATTTCGATCGTCAGCATGCGGTTGAGCATTATCGAGTCTCCGGTCGTCCACTGTCTTAGAACATGCGCGAGCAAAGCGTAAGGTGCTTGGGAGATGTTATCGGCAGGACCGAACCCCGGCCGGCTCACTGGAGCCTCCGGTTTAAGAAGGAGGAGGAGCGCTGCCGCCCTGCGGATGAGGGCAAAACAGCTGTTTTTTAAAACATGCAGAGCGGCAACGCTCCACCCGACGTTTTTACCCCTGGATACGCGACATTCCCTAACGTTCCTTATGGAGGAAACCTCCAAGGAGTTTCGGTAATCACCCGGTGGGCGGCAGAGCACGTAGTTCGCTCCGTCGGGCGTATCTCTAGAGGCTTCCCCAACCCCTCGACTGTCAGCATCGAGGGCTCAAGGCGCCGGCCTTCCCCCCGCTGATGGCGCCATCCGGCTGGCGCTCCTTCACGGGGGAAGGTGAACACTCCTACCCAAAGAGAAAATACCTGTCAAGGAAAATATGCAGGATAGGAGGATTTTTTGACGGACCGTTCCGGGGGCAAGCTTCGCTCTACACCTCGTCATGCCCTGACCGCCGCGAGAAGCGGCGTGATCCGGGCGTCTCTCGCACCACCTGACAAAGAGATGTGAGGATCAAGTCCGGCCATGACGGTTGGACCGACAAAGGATGCATCCTCCCCCTTGTGGCAGGGAGAATGATGTTTGACGCTGTTTCTTCGTGTAGCACGGCAGCGCATGACCCGGACCGCCCGCGCAATTAGTCTTCAAATCACGGTTGCTGAGAGTCCGCGGGCCCATGTTGCGGATCCGATGTTCAATCTCGAAGACGTTGCAATACAGATTGCCGTTCACTGACGGCCTTCCACAGTCATTACCTTTAGGGTTGATCTGGATCAAATCCCAATATCGATGAATCGGTAGTCTTCTGTGAAGTATGGAGCGAAAGGGGCCAGAATGGTGAATGACCCTGCCATTCAAGCACAGAGGCAAGCACTTTGGCTGTCAACGCTCGCCTTCACAGTCTGCTTCGCAGTGTGGACGATTTTTTCAATTATCGGCCTTCAGATTAAGAAGGATCTTGGCCTCAGCGATACGCAATTCGGGCTGTTGGTCGGCACTCCTATCCTGACCGGAAGTCTCATTCGCCTGGTGCTTGGAATCTGGGCCGATCAATACGGAGGTCGGATCGTCTATATGGGCGTAATGCTGGCAGCATCGATCGCTACTTGGCTGCTTACCTTCGCTTACGACTATCCGACCTTTCTTCTTGCCGCGCTTGGCGTCGGCATCGCCGGCGGGTCGTTTGCCGTAGGCATCGCTTACGTTTCGCGTTGGTATCCTAGAGAGAAACAGGGAACTGCACTTGGAATTTTCGGTGCAGGTAATGTTGGCGCTGCGGTTACCAAATTTCTCGCTCCGCTTGTTATGGTGGCATTCGGATGGAAAATGGTCGCACAGCTCTGGGCCGTCGGCCTCGTTGTTATGGCTCTCGTTTTCTGGTTCGGTACCAAGGACGATCCCGAGCTGCAGAAGCGGCGCGAGGCGAGACAACGGCCAGAACCCCTTTCCGCAATACTCAAGCCGCTCATGAGGCTCCAGGTGTGGCGGTTCTCGCTTTATTACTTCTTTGTCTTCGGCGGCTTTGTGGCGCTAGCACTCTGGCTGCCGCGTTACTATGTCGGCGTCTATGGGCTGGACATTGTCAGCGCCGGCTGGCTTGGCGCTGCATACTCAATTCCAGGATCACTATTTCGCATACTCGGTGGGACACTGTCCGATAAGTACGGCGCACGCCGTGTCATGTACTGGACTTTTCTTGGTTCAGTTGCCTGTACTTTCCTGCTGTCGTACCCAGCGACGCAATACATAGTCAGCGGCATTGAAGGCCCCATTGAGTTCAGGGTCGCTATCGGATTCATCCCCTTTACTATCCTCACCTTCACGCTCGGCTTCTTCATGAGCTTTGGCAAGGCCGCCGTCTACAAGCACATCCCTGTCTATTACCCCGGTCGCGTGGGGCCAGTTGGCGGTGTTGTGGGACTGATTGGCGGGCTTGGCGGATTCATTCTTCCGATCGCATTTGGCATGATGAACGATTTCGTTGGCGTGTGGACGAGCTGTTTCATGCTGCTCTTTGGTATCGCCAGTGTATCGTTGCTGTGGATGCATGCGGCAGTATTGCACATGCAGAAGCAGCGCATGCCCGAGCTTGCAATCCCTCAATATATACCCGAGGTCGATATTCTGGGGTCGGTTCTTCCGGCGCGCGGCGCTGCACCAGCGCCAGCTGCAACGACATTGACGAAGCGTTCAGCCCCCGAAGTCATTCCGGCTGAAGTCGGAACACGCTGAGCAAATAATAAAGGGACGACAATGACAACTAGAGCCGATACCAGCTACACATTGTCACCGAACAAAACGTGGGTTGAGAATTGGGCTCCCGAGAATAAGGCGTTTTGGGAAGCTGGCGGTAGTCGCCTCGCATGGCGCACACTAGCCATTACAACCGCCAACCTCATCATGGCTTTTATTATCTGGTTTGTGGTATCGGCCCTCGTCGTTCGCCTTCCTGCAATCGGATATTCACTGACGACGAATCAGCTGTTTTGGCTCGCAGCAATACCCGGCCTCGCTGGCGGCACATTGCGGATCATTCACACATTCCTGGTGCCGCTCTACGGTACTCGTCATGTCGTTGCTTTCTCCACGCTTTCTCTATTGATACCTGCGATTGGCTGGTTCTACGCGGTGCAGGACCCGACAACCCCCTATTGGATCCTGTTGCTTCTAGCCTTTCTCGCCGGGCTCGGTGGGGGGAATTTCTCTTCATTCATGCCGTCAACCAGCCTCTTTTTCCCCAAGCGATTGCAGGGCACCGCACTTGCGATCCAGGCCGGCATTGGCAACTTCGGAGTGAGTGTCGTTCAGTTCGTTACACCATGGATAATTGGGTTCGCACTGGCGGGGTCGCTGCTTGGCGGCGAACAGATTTTCAATGGGCCAAAGGGCACGCAGAGCCCCATCTGGCTGCAAAACGCTACAGCCATCTACGTCCCTCTCATTATCGTCTTTGCAGCAGCGGCGTGGTGGTTTCTCAAAAGCGTACCCGTGCGCGCGATGTTTCGCGAACAGCTCGATATTTTCAAAGAAAAGCACGGCTTCTTCATGACGTTGCTTTACATTATGACCTTTGGATCATTTTCCGGTCTGGCTGCCACCTTTCCTCTATTGATAAAACAGATTTACGGCGATCTATCAGGGGCGCCTGATCCATTGGCCTATGCCTTTATTGGCCCACTCATTGGGTCAATTTCCCGCATCGCTGCCGGCCCCCTTTCCGACAAAGTGGGCGGCGCCAGGGTTACTCACTGGTCGGGAATTGGCATGTTGGTCTGTGCGCTCGCGGTGACCTTTTACACGTCCCCTGCGTCAATGACAGAATTCCCTTACTTCATAACCGCGATGCTCGGTTTGTTTTTCTTCGCCGGAATTGGAAACGCATCAACTTTCAAGCAGATGCCGATGATCTTTCCGCCACGTCAGGCAGGGGGCGTTATCGGCTGGACCGGAGCAATGGCAGCGTACGGCCCTTTCGCTTGCGGGCTGATGATTGGTTACGCCTTCGCGTGGTTCGACTCTCCGAATCCGTTCTTCTACTGGGCGGCATTCTTTTATCTGGTCTGCATTATCATCAACTGGTGGTACTACGCGCGGAAAGGCGCCGAGAAACCGTGCTGATTGATAACACCATCAGCGCATCGGCTCAGGCGTCCGGTCGTGACATCGGTAATCGACGTCGGCGGACGCTCCCAGCGGGGGTTTCTGCACATCGTCTCCCGGAGCAATCCCATCCATTCCTGACCTGCAGAGAAGCGTTATGAGCCAATTTTTTGATCGCCTCACGTTTTTTGCGAAGTACGTCGATCGCTTTTCGGATGGATTCGGCGTCGTCACCGATGAGAACAGAGCTTGGGAAGATTCCTACCGTCAACGCTGGCAACACGACAAGATCGTGCGTTCCACCCATGGAACCAACTGCACCGGCTCTTGTTCATGGAAGATTTACGTCAAGAACGGGCTAGTCGCTTGGGAAACTCAACAAACAGATTACCCTCGCACACGCCCAGACATGCCCAATCATGAGCCGCGCGGCTGTTCGCGTGGGGCTAGCTTTTCCTGGTACCTCTACAGCGGCAATCGCCTGAAGTATCCATTGATCCGTGGCCGTCTCGTAGAAATGTGGCGGATTGCGCGCCGAACCATGAATCCGGTCGATGCGTGGTCCTCAATCGCCGGCGACCCCGTCAAGCGCCGGCACTATACATCCATCAGGGGTCGGGGCGGCTTCGTGCGCACGTCTTGGGACGAGGCTACGGAGATCATTGCTGCGGCAAACGCCTACACGATTAAAAACTTTGGTCCGGATCGTATTGCCGGCTTTTCACCAATTCCGGCCATGTCTATGGTCTCCTATGCTGCCGGGACACGCTACTTGTCGCTAATTGGCGGCACGTGCCTCAGCTTCTACGACTGGTATTGCGACCTGCCACCATCTTCGCCGCAAACCTGGGGTGAGCAGACCGACGTCCCGGAGTCTGCTGACTGGTATAACTCCAGCTTCCTGATCCTATGGGGTTCAAACGTCCCGCAGACGCGCACGCCCGATGCACATTTCTACACCGAGGTCCGCTACAAAGGCGCAAAGAGCGTAGTCATCAGTCCCGACTACAGTGAGGCTGCGAAATTTGGCGACATGTGGCTGTCGCCGCGGGCGGGCACTGATGCGGCGCTCTCAATGGCAATGGGCCACGTTATCCTCAAAGAGTTTCACGTCGATCGTGCAACGCCCTACTTCCAGGATTATTGCCGCAGATACACTGACATGCCGTTCCTGGTTCGGCTCGAACGCCAAGGTGACACCTACGTGCCTGGACGACTCGTGCGCGCTTCTGATTTTCAAGGCGCCCTCAGCCAAACTAACAATCCGGAATGGAAGAGTGTTGCGTTCTCCGCAGATCTGACACCTGTAGTTCCGCAGGGGACCATCGGATTCCGGTGGGGCGAGCAGGGCAAATGGAACCTTGAACAGAAGAATGGCATCGACGGGAGCGAGATGAGGCTTGCCCTGTCGCTTGCGGGCACCAAGCCTATGCGGTCGGTCGGCGTAGCGTTCCCCTATTTTGGAGGACGCAAGCATGAGCATTTCCCGTCTAGCCCGAATTCCGATGTTCTGATCCGCAATGTGCCCACCCATGAACTGGAGCTGGCTGATGGCAAGGTCCTCGTTGCCACAGTGTTTGACCTGCTGGTTGCCAACTATGGCATCGACCGGGGACTTGGCGGCGGGAATGTAGCGAAGTCATACGATGACGACGTGCCCTATACGCCAGCCTGGCAGGAGACCATTACCGGCGTACCCAAAGACCGGGTCATCGCCGTGGCTCAACAGTTCGCTCGCAATGCCGAAAAAACCCAAGGCCGGTCGATGATCATTCTCGGTGCCGGCCTCAACCATTGGTACCACATGGACATGAACTACCGTGGCATCATCAATCTTGTCGTGATGTGCGGTTGCGTAGGTAAGCCGGGCGGCGGCTGGGCGCATTACGTCGGACAGGAAAAGCTGCGGCCGCAGACCGGCTGGGCGCCACTGGCATTCGCTCTCGACTGGGTACGGCCGCCACGCCAGATGAATGCAACGTCGTATTGGTATGCCCACACCTGTCAATGGAAGTACGAGCGTTTGAAGGTGAGCGAAATCCTCTCGCCTCTGGCCAATCCGGAGGAGTGGAAGGGCAGCATGATCGACTTCAACGTGCGTGCCGAGCGCATGGGATGGTTGCCATCCTCACCTCAGCTCGATCGTAATCCTCTCGAAGTCGCACGTACTGCGAGCGCGCTCGGCGAAGACACCGCCTCTTACGTCAGCCAGCAGTTAAAAGAGCGAAAGCTTGCACTTGCGTGCGAAGATCCGGACCATCCATCCAACTGGCCGCGGAACCTGTTTGTTTGGCGCTCCAACCTCCTCGGCGCCAGTGGCAAGGGCCACGAGTATTTCCTCAAGCATCTTCTCGGCGCCGACAATGGCGTTCTCAATACAGATCTGGCTGCCGAAACAGAAGAGAAACCCGTGGAGGTGACTTGGCGCGACGAGGTGGCAGAGGGCAAGCTCGATCTCATGGTTACGATCGACTTCCGCATGAATACCACCGGGCTTTTCTCCGATATCGTTCTTCCCACTGCCACTTGGTACGAAAAGAACGACATGAACACGACAGACATGCACCCGTTCATCCATCCCCTTACGGCGGCCGTCGATCCGGTATGGGAAGCGCGCAGCGACTGGGAGATATTCAAGTCGATTGCACGCAAGTTCTCCGAGGTTGCCGAGGGTGTACTCGGGCTTGAGCAAGATGTTGTCTTGACACCTCTCCTGCACGATATGCCGAGCGAATTGGGGCAGGCTTTCGACGTAAAGGACTGGAAAACGGGCGCCTGCGAGCCCGTGCCCAACAAGTCGATGGCCAACGTCACTGTTGTTGAGCGCGACTATCCCAACACCTACAAGCGGTTCACCGCACTTGGGCCATTGATGGCCAGGCTTGGCAATGGAGGCAAGGGCATCAGCTGGAATACACAGGCCGAAGTGGATGATCTCCGCGAGCTTAACCGGGCGGTCACCAGCGAGGGCCCGACCAAGGATCTGCCCGCGATCGAAAGTGATATCCATGCCGCTGAAACTATCTTGATGCTGGCCCCTGAAACGAACGGTAGAGTCGCGGTCAAGGCCTGGGAGGCCTTGGGCAGGATCACCGGGCGCGACCACAAGCATCTCGCGCTGCACCGCGAGGACGAACGCATACGGTTCCGCGACATCGTTGCACAACCTCGCAAGATAATATCGTCCCCAACCTGGTCGGGTATCGAATCCGAAAAGATCACTTACAATGCCGGCTGGACCAACGTCCACGAGTTGATCCCCTGGCGCACGCTCACAGGCCGCCAGCAGTTTTATCAGGACCATTCCTGGATGCGCGGTTTCGGCGAAAGCCTGTGCGTCTATCGCCCTCCTATCGATACCAAGACGGTCCGCGCGATCATCGGCAAGAAGGACAATGGCAATCCCGAAATCGTGCTCAATTTCATCACCCCGCACCAGAAGTGGGGTATCCACTCCACCTACACTGATAACCTGCTCATGCTTACTCTCTCACGCGGCGGCCCGATCATCTGGATAAGCGAACTCGACGCAAAGAAAGCTGGCATCTCGGACAATGACTGGATCGAGGCCTACAACGTAAATGGATCGCTCGTCGCGCGTGCCGTTGTATCCCAGCGCATCCCTGAAGGAACGACCTTCATGTACCACGCTCAGGAAAAGATGACGAATGTTCCAGGCAGTGAGATCACAGGCAAGCGCGGCGGTATTCACAACTCGGTTACGCGAGCAACGCTCAAGCCCACTCATATGATCGGCGGCTATGCCCATCTAAGTTATGGCTTCAACTACTACGGCACCGTAGGCTCGAATCGGGATGAGTTCGTAATCATGCGCAAAATGCGTGACGTCGACTGGAAGGACCGGCCATTGGCTGAGAAAAGTCAGTACAAGGAGGCGGCAGAATGAAAATTCGCGCTCAGATCGGCAAGGTTCTCAACCTGGACAAGTGCATTGGGTGTCATACCTGTTCCGTCACCTGTAAGAACGTCTGGACGACGCGTGAAGGTGTTGAGTATGTGTGGTTTAACAACGTCGAGACGAAGCCCGGCATAGGATATCCCAAGGACTGGGAAAACCAGAAGCGCTGGAAGGGTGGTTGGCGGCGCAAATCTAACGGCAAGATCGAGCCGAGGCTCGGCAGCAAGTGGCGCGTACTGGCAAAAATTTTTGCCAATCCCGATATGCCGGAAATCGACGACTACTACGAGCCGTTTGATTTCGAATACGAATACTTGCACCACGCGCCAGAGTCTGAGGCAGCCCCCACGGCTCGCGCAATCTCTCAGATAACCGGCGAGCGCATGCGCAAAATTGAATGGGGTCCCAACTGGGAGGAAATCCTCGGGGGTGAGTTCTCCAAGCGTTCGATGGACTACAATTTCCGCGACATTGAGAAGGAGATCTACGGCCAGTTCGAGCAAACATTTATGATGTACTTGCCGCGTCTGTGCGAGCACTGCCTTAATCCGTCCTGTGTATCCTCCTGCCCCTCCGGCGCCATCTACAAGCGCGAGGAGGACGGTATCGTCCTCATCGATCAGGAGAAGTGCCGTGGCTGGCGCATGTGCGTGACAGGCTGTCCCTACAAGAAGATTTACTACAACTGGCAGTCAGGCAAATCTGAAAAATGCATCTTCTGCTATCCGCGCATTGAGGCAGGTCAACCCACTGTATGTTCCGAGACCTGTGTAGGGCGCATCCGTTATCTGGGTGTTCTTCTTTACGACGCAGACAAGATTGAAGCAGCCGCGAGCGTCGCAGATGAACGCCACCTCTACCCCGCCCAGCTTGGCGTGTTCCTGGATCCGCATGATCCTAACATCGTAGCCGAGGCGCGCCGTCAAGGGGTTCCCGAATCTTGGATCGAAGGCGCCCAGCACTCTCCAGTGTGGAAAATGGCCATGGACTGGAAGGTCGCTTTCCCGCTTCACCCCGAGTACCGTACGCTGCCAATGGTCTGGTACGTACCGCCGCTTTCGCCGATCAAGTCGGCGGCCGAAGCTGGTGCTCTCGGCGAAGAAAACGAAATGCCAGACGTGCGCAACCTGCGCATTCCGCTGCGCTATCTCGCCAATATGCTCACCGCCGGCGATGAGGAGCCAGTCGCACTGGCTCTCGAACGTATGCTTGCCATGCGTGCCTATATGCGGCGTAAACATGTTGACGGTAAGCTTGACGCGTCCATTCTCGATCGAGTCGGGTTGACCTTGCAACAGGTCGAGGAAATGTATCGGATCATGGCGATCGCCAACTACGAGGATCGGTTCGTGATTCCGACCAGCCACCGGGAGTTCGGCGCCAACCCCTATGATGAGCGAGGCACCTGCGGTTTCAGCTTCGGGCTCGGCTGCAGCGAGGGCAACACTGAGTTCAGCCTGTTTGGCAGAGACACGCGTCGTACAAGCGGTGAGCGAGCAAAATGGTAGTCCGATGCTGACTTTTAGAGTTCTTTCCGCATTGCTTCGTTACCCTACGCCGGAACTGAAAGTGGAGCTACAGCTAGCGAAGCGCATCCTGCGCAGCGAGGGCATACTGACGGCGTCGTATCTGGAAAGCGTTTGCGCCCTTGTGGAACAACTGCAGGCTACTCCACAGCTCGAAGCGGAATCTTCCTATGTTGATGCCTTCGATCGTGGCCGCTCCACTTCACTCTATCTGTTCGAGCATATCCATGGCGACAGTCGCGATCGTGGCAAAGCGATGCTCAAACTGCTCATGCGCTATCGTGCGCACGGCCTCGAGATGAGTTCAGGGGAGCTTCCGGATTTTCTACCGGCATTTCTCGAATTCCTCTCGACGCGGGCGCCAACAGAAGCGCGCAAGCACCTCTCTGAGGTGGCTGATATCATAGGGCTCATCGGCCGGCGGCTGCGCAACCGCGGGGCACTGTATGCGCCGTTGTTGGAAGCAATCGCGTCTCTCGCTGTGGCCGGGACGCGTGATCAATCGCTGGTCACAGAGGGCGATCAAGACCGCGATGACACGCCGGCTGCGCTCGACGCCGCCTGGGAAGAAGCCGCTGTCACGTTCAATGGGTCGGCAGCGCCAATGGACAACCTGCAAGTGGCGCGGGCACTTGCAGAACCCAAGAGCTAACGGACGGTACGACCATGGCCAACTTCATCAACGATTTCCTGTTCGGCTTCTATCCCTATCTCTGCATGGTCGTATACTTCCTCGGAAGCTGGGTGAGGTTCGACCGTAGCCAGTACACTTGGCGCTCGCAATCGAGTCAACTCTTGCGCCGTCACCAACTGATCTGGGGGAGCGTCCTCTTTCACGTCGGAATCTTGCTTCTCTTCTTCGGTCATTTTTTTGGCCTACTCACGCCCCCCGAGGTTTACAAAGCGCTCGGTCTGACGGTGAAAGGCAAGCAACTGCTCGCCGTTGTGGCCGGTGGGATATTTGCCTTTATCTGCTTCATCGGCATGACGCTTCTCATTCATCGCCGACTGTTTGATTCTCGCATTCGCCGCACCAGCAAGAAAACCGACATATTCATCCTGCTTTTCATCTACGTGCAGCTCGTTGTCGGCATGGCGGGCATTCCTTATTCCCTAGCCGATCCTTCGGGTGGGCATATGCTAGTGATGGCGGAGTGGGCTCGCAGCATTCTTCTGTTCCAGCCCGGTGCGGCGCATCTGCTCGATGATGTGCCGTGGATCTATAAGATCCATATCGTTTTTGGCATGACGCTGTTCCTGCTCACGCCATTCACGCGACTGGTTCACATCTTCAGCGCACCAATTTGGTACCTGGCAAGACCTGGCTACCAAATCGTTCGCCGCAATCGTAACCTCGGGCGTGGAGCTGTATGATGCAGATCACGGTCAACGGGGCTGTGATTGGCGAACGCCAGATCGCGCGCGAGATGCAATATCATCCCGCAGATTCCCTCGAAGAGGCGCGTCGGAAGGCTGCTGAAGCCCTAGTCGTGCGCGAGGTTCTCGTGCAGCGGGCTGACCGCCTTGCAATCAAGCATGTCGAGGAGGAGGCGCGCATCGAGGCTCTTATTGAGCAGGAAATAGCAGTACCGCAAGCCGACGAGGACGCCTGCCGGCGTTACTATCAATCCCACCTCGGCCGGTTTCGCAGCGCGGATCTAGTCGAAGCGCGCCACATTCTGTTTGTCGCCAAGCCAGATGATGCGCAGGCGATAGCCGCCGCGCGCGTCAAGGCACAAAACGCAATTGAACTGCTGAAGCAGTGCCCCGATCAATTCCGTAAACTGGCAGAGGAGTTATCGGCCTGTCCGTCCTCGAAGCAAGGTGGCAATCTCGGCCAGCTGACACGTGGCAGCACCATCCCTGAAATTGAGACCTTTCTGTTCGAGCTCGAACCTGGGCAGCTCTGTCCTGTACCGGTCCGTAGCCGCTACGGCTTCCATGTATTACTGCTTGAAAGGCGGACTAACGGCAAAACGCTGCCGTTTGAATTGGTAAAGGACCGGATTGCTGCCTATCTTGAGGAACATGTGTGGCGCCACGCTGTGCGTCAGTACATCCAGCTCCTCGTAGGCAGTTCCGAGATTTGTGGAATTGAGGTGAAAGGCGTCACATCACCCCTGGTGCAGTAAGCAAATGCCATGATCAGACGCCGCACCGATCTCCTGTCACTTGTTTGCCAAGCGATTTCAACATTTGGGCTATCTCTGTTGATGGCTGGGTCGTCGCTTTCCCAGCCGGAAGAGCCTGAGGCCCCGTTTGGAGACAAGGTAAGCGAACGCATACCCTTTTATCATCGCGCTGCCCCAGCGATCGGCACCTCCGGCCCGCTGGGGCGTCTTGGAATCATTGAGGCCAAAGCTGTGGGATTCAAGTCCATCCTCAATCTCGGCCCTTCCACATCCACAGTGGGATTGGATGACCCATCGATGGCTGCCTTTGTGCTGCTTGACTACTTCAGCGTATCGGTATCAGGGACCCTGCCAACCCAGGATCAGATCGCACAGATGCGAAGCATTCTGGATACCCCGGAGAACCGGCCCATCCTGATTTATGGCGTCGATCGAGATCAAGCAGCCGCGGCATGGACCTTGATCCGGGTCGACTCGGGAGTGCCTCCGGCAATCGCTTTGCAAGAGGGACTGACGGCTGGTTTGCACAACAGATTGCCAGCGGTCAGGGAGCGGTTCGGGCTCGGCACCAGTAACAGCGGAGAGTAAAGGTCTCTTGAGATTGGGAACCCTGGCCGGTACGTAGACACTCTTCAGAGGCGTGATTTCCGGTGCTCTCGAAATGCCAACAGCACAAGGCAGCCGATTCCGGCCGTACAGAGCGTGATCGTGCCATCCGATCGCCACCGAAATAGGGGGTCGGTCGCTCAGAGCGCCATCGCCTAGGTTTTCGCGCTGGGTTCCGACATTGTCCCTCTTGTGGAGTTTCACGCTGTCGATGTCGATCCTGATACCCTGAATGTTACACTATGACCGAATGAATTCATTCACGTCAGCGATCAAGGCTGCCCAGTCTGTAAATTCATGGTCGCCTCTAGATCTCTCGACCTTGCGGTCCTTCAACACGATATGTTGAATGATCTGTTCTTTAAAATAGTCGTATTCCGCATATCGCAATGCCCCGGCGACAAGAAGAGACTTAGTAGGTTTCCAGCCGGTGGCAGCAAGAAGCGCGCGGACGTAGTTTTGTGCTTCGGCCAATCCCTCAGAAAATGCCGCTGAAAGACTGACAGATAAGAATAGTGTTGGCTTCCTTTGAAGATCGGCCAATCTTGCCGTAATAAATACTTCGATTGAATCTTGATGTCGCTGCTGGTGCACGGAACTCGCGACAACAATCTTGTCATACGAATCAATATGCAAGTCCATGAAGGTGGTGGCCGTGTCGAACAAATGCGCATCATGGCCAAGCTCCTGCACCTTGGCCGCAACGGTCTCCGCTATCTTCCGCGTCTGGCCTTCAGACGTTGCGTAGGCGATCAAGATTCTCATGAGATTCTCCACCAAACCCAAAATTTAGTGCGGCGGGGTTGCCCCCCATTACGTTACGAGCTCAGTCGTTGACCACCGACACTTGCGGCTTTGTAAACTTGCCCAAGTGTTTTCGACCGAGTGTTTCAAGAGCCGTCGCAAAGCAGTCATGCTTTCTTGCGGCGTCGGCCTCGCGCCTGGACCGCGGTCCGCGCCGCGCCTTTTCACCCGTGGAGTGGTCAGGTAGGGCGCAGCGTTGTACTCATGAAATTGTGCGGCAAGCGCGATCACATTGACCTAATCCTTGTTCTGAACTGATTTGAGGAACTTGACCAACGCCATCACACGCGCTTCGACTTCCTTTGCCGCTGCATTT
>DATBLQ010000032.1:0-21162 GCA_036555325.1 Aestuariivirgaceae bacterium
TACTGGATGGTTCAGTATTTGTCCAGCCTGAGGATGTCGTCAGGCATCCAACATTAAGTCGCGAGCAAAAGATCAAGATACTGCGTCGTTGGAAATATGACGCAAGCGAACTTTCCGTGCCACTGAGGAAGGAATGCCTGATAGAAATAGTGATCTGCTGCGGCGTATTCTTGTTACCTTGAGTGATCTCACTGGTATTGACCTAGAGCTTACCAGTTCAACCAAACAATATTGCATACCGCGATCGGCGGTTAACCCCAAATAGGCGCTAGCCTGGTATGCTCCATGTGGCTCAGGTATCTCGGCCGATGTCATTGTCAGGAGACCTAGATGAACCGTAAACCTCTCGCTGCTGCTTGCTGTCTGCTGCCTCTATTTGGAGCAAACGGCGCGCTGGCACAGTCTTCCTTCCTCACCAGTAGTGAGCTAATTAGCGAAGGCGAGGTTCTGTTTGCCCTTTATTGTGCGTCCTGTCACGGTGCCGATGCCCGCGGCGGTGGACCTGTCGCTGGCGAAATGAAAACGCCTCCGCCTTCTCTGCGGGAAATCGCCAAGCGCCGTGGCGCTTTTAGTGAGCAAGAGATTACTTCCTACATCGACGGTCGAAATATGCCCCGCGCCCATGGCAGTTCAGAAATGCCCGTTTGGGGAACATTGTTCGGGTATGTGGCCGAAGCGGGCAAGATATTGGATCCAAGCCAACAATCTGCTGAGGCGAAAGCACAACAGAATATCGCTCTAATTGTGAAATACCTCGGGTCCATTCAGGGCCCATAGACGGACACATGCGCTGTTCTCTTCGAGAACACCACCTTGATGCAAATGAGCTTGATGCGCAATTTCACTTGCGTACTTTCGCCGCTAAATCGATGATTCGATCGGCTGAGTGATCATGTTATCGTTGACAGCTCGCACTCCTCGAATGGATTCGGCAGCCACTCGAATGGCTCGACGTTCCGCTTCTGACTGCCTGACCCTCACAGGTCGACGACACCGCCACTCACGGTGATGAGGATTGAGCAGCGCCGCTACGACTGTTGAACGGCCGGCTGCCGATTGCCATAGATTTCAAGCCCACTTCGGGCGATCATTCCAAAGATTGGCTCGAAGCTCGAGGAGGAAGGTAGATGACCGTCGTTGAAGCTCCCGCGACAGCATCCGAAAGGCCGATCAGAAAAGATCGAGCCGCCCTTTCACCGCGCCCCAATTTGTTCGACTACGAGGAAGAGCGATCGCACTTCGATTGGTCCGACGCGTGGAAGCTGCTCGACGGGCTTCCTGGCGGCAAGGGCTATAACATCGCCCACGAGACCATCGACCGCCACGCCGCCGGTGCGCGTGCCGACAAGGTTGCCATGCGATGGATCGGCAAGACGGGCGCACGACGTGATTTCACCTATCGCGACCTGCAACGCGAGACTAACCGCTTCGCGAATGCGCTTGCCAGCCTTGGCGTCAAGCGGGCGGAACGCGTTTTTGTGCTGCTAGGTAGACTGCCGGAGCTCTACATTGCGCTGCTAGGCGCACTGAAGGCGCGTTGCGTGGTATCGCCACTTTTTTCCGCTTTCGGTCCCGAGCCCCTCGCGACTCGTATTGGAATCGGCGAGGGACGCGTGCTCGTCACGACCCCGGAGCTCTACCGCCGCAAGGTCGAAGGGGTGCGCGAGCGCATGCTGAGCCTTTCGCAGGTCATCCTCGTCGGTGAGGGTGAGGCTGAGGGCACGAGGCTTCACCGATGGCCGTCACTGGTCGATACAGCTTCGTCGGACTATTCTATCGCCGCGACCGATCCCGAGGACATGGCGTTGCTGCATTTCACCAGCGGCACGACGGGTCGGCCCAAGGGCGCGATCCACGTGCATGGTGCGCTCGTGGCGCATCACGCTACTGGACGCTACGCGCTCGACCTCCACGAGGACGACATCTACTGGTGCACGGCCGATCCCGGCTGGGTGACCGGGACGAGCTACGGAATCCTTGCGCCGCTGTCGAATGGCGTCACCAGCGTGGTTGTTGAAGGGGAATTCGATGCGCAGACCTGGTATTCGACGTTGGAGCGTGAACGCGTCACCGTCTGGTACACTGCTCCCACGGCCATTCGCATGATGATGCGGCTCGGCGCGGAAGCCGCCAAAGGATACGATCTTTCGGCGCTGCGTTTCGCCGCCAGCGTCGGCGAACCGCTCAATCCCGAAGCGGTCGTGTGGGGGCTGGAGGCGTTCGGGTTACCCTTCCACGACAATTGGTGGCAGACAGAGACCGGTGGCATCATGATCGCCAACTTCCATGCTCTTGACATTAAACCGGGTTCGATGGGCAAGCCGCTGCCCGGTATCGAAGTGGCCATACTGCGGCACGAGCAGGGCAAGAGCAAAGATGTGATAGAAGAGCCAATGATTGAGGGCGAGCTGGCGCTGAAGAAAGGGTGGCCTTCGATGATGCGCGGCTACCTCAACGAAGAGGAACGCTACCGCAAATGTTTTGTCGGCGACTGGTATCTCACCGGCGACCTCGCAAAGCGAGATGCCGACGGCTATTTTTGGTTCGTTGGCCGGGCCGACGATGTCATTAAGTCCGCCGGGCACCTCATCGGCCCCTTCGAGGTCGAGAGCGCTCTGATGGAGCATTCAGCCGTTGCGGAGGCGGGCGTCATCGGCAAGCCGGATCCTACCATAGGCGAGGTCGTCAAGGCATTTGTTGCACTCAAGCCCGGCTACGAGCCCTCCGAGAGCCTGCGCAAGGAGCTCCTCGGCCACGCGCGCAAGCGACTCGGTCCGGCCGTTGCGCCCAAGGAGATCGATTTCCGCACCAACCTGCCGAAAACCCGCTCCGGCAAAATCATGCGCCGCCTCTTGAAGGCTCGCGAGTTGGGGTTGCCGGAGGGCGATCTGTCGACGCTCGAAAGCGATGAGACATGAGTGACAAACCGCATCTCGGGCGCGAGCACGGCCAGCACCTCTATCGCGAGATGCTGCGCATCAGGCGCTTCGAAGCGAAGTGCGCCGAACTGTACCAGGCCCAGAAGATCCGCGGCTTCCTGCATCTCTACGATGGCGAGGAGGCGGTCGCCGTCGGGACCATGCAGGCACTGGAAGGCCGCGACGCGGTGGTCGCGACCTACCGCGACCACGGCCAGGCACTCGCCCGGGGCCTGCCGATGGGCGCGCTGATGGCGGAGATGTTCGGAAAGGTCGAAGGATGCTCACGGGGGCGCGGCGGGTCGATGCATTTCTTCGACCGCGCGCGGCGCTTCTTTGGCGGCAACGCCATCGTCGGTGGCGGCCTACCGCTCGCCATCGGCGTAGCCATGGCGGACAAGCAGCTACGTCCCGGCGCTGTCACGGCCTGTTTCTTCGGCGAGGGCGCTGTCGGCGAAGGCGCCTTCCACGAAAGCATGAATCTCGCCGAGCTGTGGGACCTGCCCGTCCTCTTCGTCTGCGAGAACAATCTCTACGCCATGGGTGTGCCGCTGGAGATTGCCGAGGCCGAAACCGACATCTTCCGCAAGGCGGCGGCCTACCGCACCCCAGCCGAGAAGGTCGACGGTATGAACCCGATCGCCGTTGAGGCAGCAGCGAGGAAAGCAGTGGAATCGATCCGCGCCGGGAACGGACCGTACTTCCTCGAGTGCCGCACTTATCGTTACCGGGCGCACTCCATGTTCGACCCGCAGCTCTACCGCACGCGCAAAGAAATCGAGCTGTGGAAAGAGCGCGACCCAATCCCGCGTATGCAGAAATGGCTCGTGGAGAACCACATGGTCTCGGCGGACGAGCTGCACAAGATCGATGCCGCGGTTGAGACCGAGATCGCCAGGGCGGTGGCCTTCGCCGAAGAAGGCGGGTGGGAAGCAGTTGAGGCCCTTGAGTGCTTCGTGCTGATGGACGAGGTGCCGGAATGAACGACAAATCCTCTCAGAGCGTCACGAACCGGATGACCTATCGCGAGGCCTGCAAACAGGCCATCCGCGAAGCGCTCATCGCGGACCCGCGGACCTTCCTCATGGGCGAGGATGTAGGGCTCTATGGCGGCTGCTACGCCGTCTCGAAGGGGCTACTTGAGGAGTTCGGTCCGAAACGCATCCGCGACACGCCACTCGCCGAGGCGGCATTTGTTGGTGCAGGCATCGGTGCCGCCATGGGCGGCCTGCGGCCAATTGTCGAGATCATGACATGCAATTTCAGCCTGCTCGCGCTCGACCAGATCATGAACAACGCTGCCACGATCCCCCACATGTCCGGCGGCCAGTTTGCCGTGCCGCTGGTCATTCGCATGGCGACGGGTGGCGGGCGGCAGCTCGCGGCGCAGCACTCGCACAGCCTAGAAGGCTGGTTCGCCCATATTCCTGGCCTTAAGGTGCTGGCGCCCGGCACAATCGAGGATGCGCGCTACATGCTGAAGCCGGCGTTAGCTGATCCCAATCCAGTTCTGATCTTCGAACACATCGTCCTCTACAATGCCGAAGGCGAGCTCGATCCGGATGTGACCGGGGTCGACATCGCGAAGGCGAAGATCCGGCGCTTCGGCCGCGATGTAAGCATTCTCACCTATGGCAACAGCCTGCAGAAGTCGATCGCGGCAGCCGCGGCGCTGGCCCCAGCCGGCATCGAGGCCGAGGTGGTCGATCTGCGCGTACTTCGTCCGCTCGACACCGCCACGATCTTCGATTCCGTCGCGCGCACGCGCCGCTGCATCATCGTCGATGAGGGGTGGAAGAGTGGCTCGATCTCGGCCGAGATCGCGGCTCGCCTGTCGGAGGACCTTTTCTTCGAGCTCGACGCACCGATCCGCCGTATCTGCAGCCGCGAAGTTCCGATACCCTATGCTGCACATATGGAAGAGGCGGCATTGCCGCGGACCGCTGAGATCGTGGAGGACGCACGCAACCTGGTGAAGCCGCGATGACAGATTTCCTCATGCCTTCGCTGGGAGCCGACATGGAGAGCGGCAAGCTCGTCCAGTGGCTAGTCAAGCCGGGCAGCGCGGTGAAGAAAGGCGACGTCATCGCCGTCGTCGAGACCCACAAGGGAGCGTTCGAGATCGATATATTCGAAGACGGTGTGGTGTCGGAACTCTGCGCCAGCGAGGGCGACGAACTGCCAGTGGGGGCCGTCCTTGCCTACCTGGCGAATCCGGGCGAGGAGGCTAAGCCCTTAGCGAAAGCTACCGAAGTGCTGCCGGCTCCCGGCGCAGCACCCCGGGAAGCCGCAGCTGGAATGCCCAAAGAGACCATATGCCCCGAGAAGAAGGTTGCCGACACGGCAGGATTGGCTCCAGCGGCTCGGCTTTCGGTCACCGTCCCCGCACCGCGCGCGAAGGTGAGTCCCGCCGCCCGCCGCCGCGCCCGTGCACTCGGCATCGACCCCGACACACTCCAGGGAACCGGCATCGAGGGTTCCGTCACGCTTGCGGACGTAGAGCTTGCGGCCGCGAAAGGCATTCGCGCCAAGGCGCCCTTCCCCACGGAGCCGGCGGTGCGCCGTAGGGGGTTCGATCCCACCGAGATGCGACAGGCGATCGCCGCGGCGATGTCGAAGTCCAAACGCGAGATTCCTCACTTCTATATGTCGAGTACGATTGACATGAGTCGACCCTTGGCATGGCTGGAAGCTTTCAACGAGCGTACGCCAGAGGAGCGGCTGCTACCGGCGGTCCTGCTGCTCAAGGCGACGGCCCTCGCATTGCGCGAGCATCCCCGTTTCAACGGTTTCTGGAAGGACGGCCGATTTCAGCCTGCCGACGATATCCACGTCGGATGGGCGATCGCCTTGCGCGGCGGCGGCCTGATTGCGCCGGCGATCCACGAGGTGGACAAGCTTTCCCTGCAGCACCTGATGGCGGCGCTGCGAGATCTAGTGGCACGTGCCCGCGGCGGCGGCATCCGCGGCTCAGAAATGATGGACCCCACCTGCACGGTCACCAGCTTGGGCGACCGCGGCGCCCAATCAGTGCTCGGCGTCATCTATCCACCGCAGGTCGCCATACTCGGCTTTGGCCGAGTGCTGACACGGCCGTGGGTCACCGGCGGAAACGTCGTGGCTCGTGCGCTTATCACTGCCTCGCTCGCCGCCGATCACCGTGCCAGCGACGGCCATGCTGGCGGCCTCTTCCTCGCCGCGATTGACCGCATTTTGCAGGAGCCGGAAACTCTATGACCGAAGCTGACATCCGCAAACTCGCCTGCGAACTCCTCTCCGATATCGCGCCGGATACCGACCCTGCTTCCCTGTCAGGGGACAAGGACATCCGCGAAGGGCTTGACATTGATTCCATGGATTTCCTCAACTTCGTCATTGCCCTGACCAAGCGGACAGGCATTGCGCTCCCGGAAAAGGACTATCCGAAGCTCGTTACGCTAGATGGCATCGTTGCATACGTTGCGAGGGAGGCCCAACCGAGCGGCTGACTTCGTATTGTTTTGACCCTAATGCCCGAACAAAGCGCGCCAAGTACCGCCCAGGGTAGCCACAAGTGTGTGCTCCCTTATGAGCCCAGTATCACGTACACGCCAGCTCAATGAGGGTCTCAGTACTAAACGAGATGGCCAAGCAGATAGGATCGCAGGGGCTAAGTTCAGGTGGCGCAAGTCGAATGTGTACCAATCACCGTCACGTGCAAGTCGACTCACTTGAATCGATACACGGGTTCCGATCATTCGTGATGTCATTGTAAGCTGCAGAGTTTGGTCGGTTTTGTTTGCTCAGGATAGGGTTTCAATGGGTCGCACTCAGAGTTGTGCGGAACCCCCTTCCAGCGAGGCGCGGTGCCCGGTGATTTGATCGATAAGTATGCGGAAGTAGACAGGCACCAACGGACGCACACGCCCATCAATGATCGTCTTGGCAAGGCCCGGTTCCCACCTGACTTCATGCTGATTCAGGAGGTTCCATATTTTTTCGCACGTTGGTTGCCATTCTGATATAGGCAACTCCAGGTAACGTCCGTAAACAATGACGCTGCTCCATTGCTGGGAACTCTTAATCCGATCTACCTCGACGCAAACAAGAGGATTTGCACGCATCCATGTAATTTTCTGTCCGACAGTAGTGAAGCTGCAGATGGTATCTTCATAGTAAGTGTAGTAGAAGGGCGTAATGTACGGTTGAGATTCCTTAGCGCAAGCCAGTCTCCCAAACCGTTCTTCCGCCAACAATTCCAAGCTGGCTTGTTTGCTTAGCTCTTCGATCTGCATGGGAACTTTTTCCGCAAATTGCTTCGATGGCGCGATGTTATGCGATTGACGAAGTCCTGTATTGATCTGCCGCAACTTCAGCCAGACCGGTGTCACGGCTGACAGAGCTTCGAGTGGCCCTCAGTTGCGGTAAGTCAAAATCAGCAAGGCCGTGTAGGTGCATTTTTTGAAAACCTAATCGTGTGCCGGCATTCAGCCAGAGGCGGAGATTATGCTCGCAACGTCCGCAGAATCTTGGTCGCGCCCTTTCAATCAGCTCGCAGCCGAACGCTTGCGCGAGGCCGCCAATCTCCTCGCCCATCAGGACGATAACGCCTTTCGCGTTGCCGCCTATCGGAAGGCTGCCGATGCCGTTGAGAGCTCGAATACGGATCTGCGGGTGCTTCTCGAGCGTGATGGGGTGGAATCATTGGAGCGGATTCCAGGCATTGGAAAGCGAATAGCCGGTAACCTCGCTGAGCTGGCGCGCACTGGGCGATGGACATATCTAGAGCGGCTGCGCGGTTCAGCCGAACCCCATGACATATTCTGCACCTTGCCGGGAGTGGGGCCCATTCTGGCCAAGCGATTACACGAGAAGCTTCATGCGGAAACCCTCGAACAGCTTGAGGCGGCCCTGCTCGACAAGAGCGCAGGCGCCATCGCCGGAATTGGTTCGCGCCGCCTGGCCATGCTGCGTGCAGGCCTGAACCAGATGCTGTCACGAATCCGTAGCAGACGCCTTGCGCCGACCGAAGAGCCGTCAGTGGCGATGCTGCTCGACGTTGATCGCGAATACCGGCAAAAGGCCGCGGCAAATCAGCTGAAGAAAATTGCTCCGCGCCGTCTCAATCCCAGGGGCGAGGCTTGGTTGCCAATTCTCCACACCGATCGCGATGGATGGCATTTCACTGCGTTGTTCTCAAACACCGCTCGCGCGCATCAGCTCGGCAAGGTCGACGATTGGGTGGTCATCTACTTCCATGAAGAGGGCGGCGGAGAAGCACAGCGCACTATAGTCACAGAAACCCAAGGGCCTCTGGCAGGCCGACGTATCGTTCGCGGCCGCGAGCGCGACTGCTTTCCGATCTACGAGCAGACCAGATAGCCTGGCGATAGGGCAATGCCTGCTTTTTTTGATCTGCCTCAAGCCCTACGTTTATGAGAAAAATAGAAGATGGGCTTGATCAGCTTCGTATTTACCACGGATCATATCCGGTCGGCGCCGAAGCTTTCATGACGCAAAGAAGTAGAGGACGATGCACTTAAATCCGCTGTAGTTTAACGCGTTGCAAGAGTAGTTGAACATCATCCCACATGCAGAGAGCTGTGCCTGGTGTTAGCAAGTCGACCGGATTTCTTTGAGCGGGTTTGAACCATCGCCATCAGGAAACACAAATTGTTGCTCCTCACGCCGCCCCGCGAAACGGCGAACAAAGATTTCATGCGCCGCTCGAGCAAGAGGGACGCGATGCAGCTTTTTTTGCTTAGTCGCGCTTGCGGGCTTAGTCCAAATGGTCATTTTGGAATCAAACTGGTCCCATGTCGCATTGCGTGCCTCTGCGGAACGGCAACCGGTCGCCGCCAGAAAACGTACGCAATCGGCGGCTACCTCACCCCCGGGTTTTTCCGCATAAGCATCGAGAGCAGCGAAGACTGCCGCGAATTGTTGTGGCTCAAGATAAAATTCCCGGTTTGTTTCAAGGTTCGGGGCAATTCCGACTGCCGGGTTTTCACATTTGCAAACTTCGGCCGCTTTCAGCCAATTGTAAAAGGCTCAAACCGTTGCGCGAACGCGATTGGCTCGATAGCGTCGGCCGCTCGTCGTGATTTTGACGTGAAGCTTCGCCATATCGCTCCTTGTGAATCTGTCGACAGGTGCGCGACTAAACTCCTGAAAAACAAACTGCTCCATCTGTGCGCGGTATTCTTTTCGCGTGCTTGGCCGGCATTGTTCGAGCCTTACCGCTTCGTACATGCCCCATGCTTTGTGCAAAGAGGGTAGGGCATCGGGCTTCGGCGGTGCAGGGTCAATGCCTTTACGAACGAGCCGCTTAATTTCTGCCGCGCGTTCTTCAGCTTCGAGCGGTGTCCATTGTGGATACTCACCGATGCGGTGGATGATGCCGCCGGCTTTGACGCCGAACACTACCTTGAGCCGTCCGGGAATGATGCAATGACCCGAAACCGCCTTGCTCCAAATGGGGTCGCGATTTGTTGGCGGGTTGTCTTTCAGCCTTTTGAGGAAGCGGTCAGTGAATCTCTTGACGTGCATAATTGAGTACCAATTGAGTACCGACTAGCGGGTTTTCGTGGGACTTTCCGTCCCGACGTGTCTAACAATGGGCAAGCACAGAGTCCGAGAAAACAATGACTTGCAAGTTTTCCAATAGTTTGTGTGAATCTCTGAAATTGCAGCTTTCTTAGAGTCCGAAATAATGCAAACCGCCAAAGCCATAATTTCTGCCTTATCTCTTGAGCCTCATCCCGAGGGCGGATATTTCCGCGAGACTTTCCGCGATTCCCGGCTGATCGATGGGCGCGCCGCATCGACAGCGATCTACTATCTCCTGCCGAGGGGTGATCGGTCGCATTGGCATCGCGTCGACGCGGCGGAGGTCTGGCACTGGTACGCCGGTGCTCCACTGGCGCTTACGCTGAAGCTGCAGGATGCGGTGCACACTGTCCGGCTCGGCTCCGATTTCTCCTCGGGAGAACAGCCGCAATATGTGGTGCGGGCAAGGGTCTGGCAGAGCGCGAAATCACTTGGCGAGTGGAGCCTTATGGGCTGCACCGTAGCGCCGGGATTCCAATTCCAAGGCTTCGATCTGGCGCCAAAGGATTGGGCACCTGCATAGTATAAGTGCCCGCGCCGCGTGCCTTACCGCCAATAGCTGACCATGCACACGATCAAGATTTTCGGGGAGCGCAATTCCGGCACCACGTTTGTGGCCCAGTTCCTGAAGTTGAACTTCGACGTGAACATTGTTCCGGGGACAGCGGCCGAATTGGGCAAGGACTCTCTGCTGATGGCTCAATCGTCGCTGCCGGGCAGGGAAGGGTTGCTCATCCGGGAGGCGATGATCGACGACATAATCGAGGCTGAATTTGAAGCATCGCTCGGATGGAAACATTCCGCTCCCCAGACAGAACGGATTGCGCAGGTCATCAAGAAAAAGCCGACCGTCAATTTTCTTTTCATAACCAAGAATCCCTATGCCTGGGTTCTCTCGCTTTTCAAACGGCCCTACCACAACCTCCTTCGTTTCAATCGTCACGATCTGGAAACGTTTATTCTCAGTCCGTGGCTCACGGTGCGCCGTGACAATGCGCCGGCAGCGTTCGCCAGCCCGGTCAGCCTGTGGAACTACAAGGTCTCATGTTATCTCAGAAGCGCTCAGGAGCTTGACGGCATCCTGCTGCGCTACGAAGACCTTGTCATCTCGCCAGAAAATGCCGTGTCGACCATTTGCACGAAATTCGATTGCTCGCCGCCGTCGAACCTTAGGATTCCACTACAGTCCACCAAAGGCGAACCCAAATCGTTTGGAGTCTATCGCGACTATTGTCGAAGGCAGACATGGCTGCGGGAACTGTCGCCAAGGGAACTGCAGCTGATTGGCCGGCAGCTGGACAATGTCACCATGAAAAGATTGGACTACCCCCTTGCCTAGTGATGATCGTTCATGGCTCCGTGCGGCTCACCTCAGAGGTTTTTCCATATCAATCAGCTGATCGGTAAACCCGAAACGCTTGTACACTTCGATCGCCTGCGGGTTGGCCGCGAGCACCGTGATCCGCAACCATCTTTCCCCGGCAGCCCTTGCGAGCCTTTCGCACTCTTGAAGAAGTTGCGCACCCACCCCTCGGCCGCGGGCCGATTTCGTTACGATGAGATCGCCAACATAGGCATACGTGTAAAGGACCTCATCAATTGAAGTCTCCGATGATTGCCGCGTCAAAAGCGTGGCATAGCCCACGATACGCCCGTCGAGCTCCGCAACGATCAGTTCACCGCCCGAATCCCGAGCTTCCCGCAGGACACGCGAAACATACCAACTGCCGATGTCAGACGATGGTGCCATGCGGTCGAAGTACACCGCTTCATGGTCCTGCAACTCGCGAACGAGTAAGACAACTTCAGATTCGTCCTTGCTCTGGAATGGCCTAATTCTGAGCCCTTGTTTCATCGAGGCAATCTTGCAGTTTGCCGGCGGATTGCCAACTCTCCGAGCTTCGCTGGCCCGGTCGTGCAGAATTCCTAAAGCATGTCTCTCCAAAACAATGGTTCGGCCGATCTTCTCACTTGCCAAATCACACACGCGCTTGCAATCTGAGGATGTCAAGTTGGTGTTGCAGCAACCAGTCGGATGACTGGCCTCGCTTCGCTTGTCCGCTTGATAGTCCGCGACCGGGGGCTCAGCCGGCGCCTTTTGAATAAAGGGCGTCGGCTGGGCGAGCCCCAAAATGCGGCAGCGTGGGATCGTATCGATAGACAGTGGAGCAATAAGGACAAACTGCGCTGTCCTCATCTCCCATGTCGATGAATATATGCGGATGATCGAATGGCGGTTTTGCACCGATGCATTCGAATTCCTTTGCACCGATATCTATCGAAGCCGCCCCAAAGTCGTTATGGAACTGAGGCGTGGAGTTTCCGGCCATTTAAGATCACCCAACTAATTGAACACGGGGAGGGCGGATAGCATATCGGCTCGATAACCGTCTACTGAAACGAGCTTTTGCCGATCTGCAACAACGCGGGCCCAGTCGCCCGTGGCGATGATCCTCGGTCGAATCACGATGGCTCGCATCAGCAGTATCCTGCGAGAGTATGGCGCCGAATGTGCTCCAGGGCGTAGGCATCGGTCGGCCTGCGCGCCTTCGTTTGCCTGCGGGGGACTTTCCTGCAATAATTTTGCTCAACAACGAGGAAGGTCGATGGTGATGCTTTCGCGTCGGCCCAGGTTTCGTTCAATGCCGCAAAACAAGCGGCTCGAAGATAGGGAGACAACCGTGGTCAGATTCACAAAACTGCTGTTTGCGGCCGGTCTGCTGGGGGTTGCATGGCTTGCTGAACCGACCCTGGCGGAAACGCCCAAAGACACCCTCGTCATCGCCAAGCAAATCGATGACATCATTACGCTGGATCCGGCGGAGGTTTTCGAGTTCACCGGTGGCGAAGTGATCGCCAATGTCTACGACCGGATCATGACTTACGAAGCGGAGGATACCCTGACACTCGTGCCCGGAGTCGCCGAAAGCCATTCTGTAAGCGACGATGGCAAGACGGTCACCCTCAAGATCCGTCCTGGACAGACGTTCCATTCGGGAAATCCGCTAACTGCCGAAGATGTGGCTTTCTCCGTCCAGCGCGTCATCATTCTGAACAAGACACCGGCGTTCATATTTACACAGCTCGGCTGGACTCCGGAAAACGTCAAGGACTTGGTAAAGGTGCGAGATGATCTTACGGTTGACTTGACGATCACCGAGGACTTCGCCCCCTCCTTCGTGCTCAACTGCCTTTCCGCCGGTGTCGGGTCCGTTGTCGACAAGAAGCTTGTGCTCGAACATGAGAAGGATGGCGATCTCGGCTATGCCTGGCTGAAGCTGAATTCAGCTGGCTCTGGGCCTTTCGTGCTGAAGGGGTGGACACCCAACGAAAGCGTGGTTCTGGAGGCCAACCCGAAGGACCGGCATGGTGCTCCAGGCGTAAAGCGCGTGGTCATCCGGCATGTTCCCGAGCCGGCGGCGCAGCGCTTGGTTCTCGAAAAGGGCGATGTGGACGTTGCCCGCAATCTGACTGCCGATCAGATCCAGGGCATAGCCGGCAACCCCGACCTGATCGTCGAGGATTTTCCCAAGGCCGATCTTCACTATCTGGCGCTCAATCAAAAAGATGAACGTTTGGCCAAGCCACAAGTACGGCAGGCCATCCGTTGGCTGATCGACTACCAGGGCATGGCCGACAGTTTCTTGAAGGGCCGGTTTAAGGTGCATCAGGCCTTCTGGCCGTCCGGGTTCTACGCCTCTCTCACCGACACGCCCTTCAAGTTGGACGTGCCAAAAGCAAAACAGCTTCTGGCGGAAGCCGGCTATCCCGATGGCTTCGAAGTGGAACTGGATGCGTCTAACAGCTCGCCCTTTTCAGACATTGCTCAAGCCGTGCAGGCGACTATGGGCCAGGCAGGTATCAAAGCAAAAATTGTGCCGGGCGAGCAGAAGCAGGTCATTACCAAATACCGCGCGCGCCAGCACCAAATCTTGTTGCTTTACTGGTCGCCCGACTACATGGACCCTCATTCCAACGCCGACAGTTTCGCGCGTAACCCTGACAACTCCGACAACGCGCAATCCAAACCTCTGGCGTGGCGGAACGCTTGGGAAATCCCCGAGCTGACCAAGGAGACCGATGCTGCAGCCCGCGAGCGCGATCTCGAGAAACGAAAGCAGATGTACCTTGATATTCAGAAAAAGGTGCAGGAGGATTCTCCCTTCGTGATCATGTTCCAGAACACGGAGCAGGTGGCGCACCACAAGAACGTCAAGAGTTTCGTTTCCGGACCGACCTTCGATACGGTTTACTACCGACTCGTAACTAAATAACTGCTGCTCGTAGGTCGTGACTGCTTCGCCCGCACAATCGATCGTAGGTGCTCAGCGGTCACAGCCTATTATTGCTTTCTGGTATGCCGCGCGGCTCTTGACCTCCCTTGCCCTCACGTTTCTGGGGCTGACGATCGTCACCTTCTGCATTGGGCGGGTAATTCCGATCGACCCGGTTTTGGCCATTGTAGGAGACCGCGCCCCTGCCGACGTCTACGCGCGCGTGCGCACTGAACTCGGTATCGATTTGCCGCTATATCATCAGTACTGGAACTATCTCGTGAAGCTCCTGCATGGTGATCTCGGCACCGCCGTTCTCACCGGGCGCCCCGTCTTGGAGGACATGTTACGTGTTTTTCCGGCAACGCTCGAGCTCGCAACCGTCGCAATTATCATCGGTGTGCTGTTTGGAGTGCCGATGGGTGTGATTGCCGCGACCAATCAAGGACGATGGCCGGACCATCTGATACGAATCACCGGACTTGTCGGCTATTCAATGCCGGTGTTCTGGTTGGGTCTCGTTGGGCTTCTTCTTTTTTACAACGCTCTCGACTGGGTTGGCGGACCGGGCCGTCTCGACGTTTACTTCGAGGGCATTGTCAAACCCGCAACGGGTATGTTGCTCGTCGACAGTCTTTTGGCTGGCGAGACCGACGTGTTCCTCAACGCCTTGTCGCATATAATATTGCCTGCCGGCATCTTGGGATATTTATCGCTTGCTTACATAGCCCGCATGGCGCGCAGCTTCATGCTAGGCCAATTGCGTCAAGAATACATACTCACTGCGCAAATCAAAGGTTTGCCCCACAGGCGGATTATTTGGCGTCACGCGCTCGGCAACATGTTGGTACCTCTCATCACGGTGATTGCGCTCAGCTACGGGTATCTGTTGGAAGGTGCGGTTTTGACCGAAACGGTATTCGCCTGGCCGGGACTTGGCCGCTACATCACCTCTGCATTGTTCAATGCCGACATGAATGCCGTGCTGGGAGGAACTCTCGTCGTCGGAATGGTGTTCATTGGGCTAAATTTGCTATCCGACCTTGCCTACTATCTTGTCGATCCGAGAGCTCGATGACCGCCGAAAGCGTTCCACGACCCGCTCCATGGCGTGATTGGCTGCTGGCCGATGCGCCCCGAAGCCGCGCTCAAGCGCGCCTTGGCCGCTGGTACGGCAACTGGTTGTTGCTCAAACGTAACTCCTTGGCTGTTTCAGGGTTGGTGGTCGTATCGACACTTGTTCTAATTGCCCTGCTCGCGCCGTGGCTTTCGGACCAATCGCCCTATGATCAGCTGCTGACGGCTCGGTTGCTGCCACCTTCCTCCGATCATTGGTTCGGCACCGACGAACTCGGCCGCGACATCTTCACACGCATCATTTACGGCAGTCGCATCACGTTGCTCATTATTTTTCTTGTGTCGATCATTGTGCTGCCTGTTGGAGTTATTATCGGTACCGCTGCCGGCTATTTTGGAGGGCTTCTCGATACGTTTCTAATGCGTGTTACCGATATTTTTCTGGCCTTTCCGCGTCTCGTCATGGCTTTGGCCTTCGCCGCCGCACTCGGCCCCGGCATTGAGAATGCTGTTATCGCCATTTCCATCACCGCCTGGCCGCCCTATGCACGCCTGGCTAGAGCCGAAACCATGACCGTTCGGCGCAGCGATTTCATTTTGGCAACCAGGATGCAGGGCGCATCGGCATTGCGCATCATTTGGAGTCATATTGTTCCGTTATGCCTTCCCTCGGTGATCATCCGCCTGACCTTCGACATGGCTGGCATTATTCTGATCGCTGCCGGCCTTGGCTTTCTCGGCCTCGGCGCGCAGCCGCCGGCACCCGAGTGGGGACTCATGGTTTCGAGCGGCCGCGACTATCTTCTGGATCAGTGGTGGGTCGCCACCATGCCGGGTCTTGCGATCTTTGTGGTCAGCTTTGGTTTCAACCTGCTCGGTGACGGACTGCGCGACATATTCGACCCCAAAAGCCAATGAACCGAGATCTTCTTCTCACCGTTGAAGATCTGCACGTCACCTACCAGGGGCGAACCGCTCCGGTATCGGCGGTGCGAGGCGTCAGCTTCGAACTCGCTCGAGAACGGCTGGGCATTGTCGGGGAATCGGGCTCCGGCAAATCGACGATCGGGCTTGCCATTCTTCGACTTTTGCCTCGCAGCGCCCGTCTGACGGCAAGAGGCCTGTCACTCCACGGTACCGACCTCCTGAACGCCACCGAAGAGGTTATGCGCACCGTTCGCGGTCGGCGAATCTCAATGGTATTGCAAGATCCGAAATACTCGCTCAACCCCGTGATGACAGTTGGGCAGCAGATCGCCGAGAGTTACAGGCTACACAGTCATGCTTCGGCAACTCAGGCGAAGTCCAAAACGCTAGAAATGCTCGAAGCCGTGCGTATTCGCGACCCGGAGCGCGTCTATCGGCTTTATCCGCATGAAGTATCGGGTGGAATGGGTCAGCGTGTGATGATTGCGATGATGCTTATCCCGGAGCCCGAGTTGCTGATCGCCGATGAGCCGACCTCCGCACTCGACGTAACGGTGCAAGGGCAGTTGCTTGTGCTCATCGACGAGCTTATTCAGCGTCGGCGTATGGGTCTCATTCTCATAAGCCATAACCTGAAGCTCGTCAGCTCCTACTGCGACCGTGTCGTGGTGCTCTATGCTGGGCGAGTCATGGAGACTCTCAAGGCATCGGAGCTTACATCGGCAAAGCATCCCTATACGCGAGGGCTTCTCGCCTGCCGCCCGCTTATCGATCACCAGCAGCCGGAATTGCCGCAGTTGGTCCGCGATCCTGCTTGGCTGAACGGCGCTCAGCAGGATCGACAGGGTAGGGCCACGTGATCGAGGTCTTCAACGCGACTGTGGTTTACGGCGGCAACAGCCAGCGTCTGGAAGCCGTGCGCAACGTTTCCTTCAATGTAGCAGCGGCCGAGGTATTCGGCCTGGTCGGTGAGTCCGGCTGTGGCAAATCAACCTTGCTGCGGGCCATCGCTGGTGCGCTCCCGCTCGCCCGCGGCCGCATCGCCCTGGCGGACCGTGATGTTGGGCTCCATCGCACGCGCGAAGAGCGTCGCTTGGTGCAGATGGTGTTTCAGGATCCCTATGCTTCTCTCAACCCGACGCACACGATTGACAAGATCCTGGCTGAGCCTTTGGCTATTCAGAAGATCAAGGCCATCGACGAGCGCGTTTCCCAGGCCCTTGCCGAGGTAGGCCTGGGGCTCGAGCATCGTTACCGCTATCCCCACCAGATCTCAGGCGGCCAGCGCCAGCGAGTGGCCATTGCTCGAGCGCTCATCATGCAGCCGGGCATCTTGCTCCTGGACGAGCCGACTTCGGCGCTCGACCTTTCGGTACAAGCGGAAATTCTGAACCTGTTGAAGCGGGTGGGGCGGAGTCGGACCCTTACCATGCTCATGGTTAGCCACAATCTTGCCGTCATAGCCCATATGTGCACGCGAATTGCTGTGATGTACGAAGGCGAAATCGTCGAGATGCTGGAGGTCGAACGCCTGCGCCGTGGTGAAGCCAACCATCCCTATACACAGAGACTTCTCACCGCAAGTTTGGATGGAGCCGCGGCAGCGTAAGATGTCTGGATCGCTCCCAACAAAACAGGCCCCGCTCGAAGGCAGGGCCCTAGGCCTCGTCTCTGGAAAACACTCTTAGTCCCAAACGAGTTGGCCGTGACAGTAAAGTCTGCCACTCCGGTGCCTATGCCACCGGCCGATACAATCGGGCCGATCGTAGTAGTCGTCATCGTAGTAATAGGGACTCAAACCAACCAGTGGCAGGCCAAAACCGAAACTTAAGTCGCACAAGATGCTGATGTTTTTCCGGCATTAAAAATTGGTCGCATTGGAACGAAGTTGCACTGCCGCCTCGGTTCCACATTAACCATGTTTGCGGCCTTCGGTGCATAAAGCTGAAAATCGGTGGTCCAGCGCAGCCGCTACTCCCACCATGAGGGCGCGTCTCCATCATGCTGCGGCGGGCAATGCGAGAAGTGCACAAGGGGAGGTCAGTATGTTGAAACTCACCGCGAGTTCATTTGTGTTGGTTGGTTGTCTGTCAGTTTCCGTCTTGCTTCCGAATGCGACAATGGCAAAAACCAAATATCTGCTCAACTGTCGCCTGATGGACCGTGCAGAACTTCTCTATGACCGATTTTGTCGTGGGGAGAACGCAAAGCAGCTAAGAATGTTCTGTCTCGAGGACAAAAGCTGTTTGGTGCATGTCTCAAACTTTACTTCGCAATATGTACAAGGGCGCAAGTCTCTTTTTGGCGAGTTGAGCAGACACGATCCAAAAATGGCTGGTGGCCACGGCGGGTCAATGTCCAGAGTTGCGTCGAATTCGACCACATCGGGTTCAGGCGAACCGCCAAGCGGCCCGATAGGCGATCCACCCCAGTAACTTTTGCAACGCGCCTCGATGAACGATTAGTGCTGCTTGCGACGAACTGGCAGGAAGGGTCGGGAATCGCGTCGCCTTCCAGTTCACCTCTTAGGCCTACAAAAACCGTCAGTTGGCAAAGCAGAACCCCTTCAAGTAGATAGACCAGCACTTCAGGCGTGCGGTGCGGAAGGGTTGCTGCCTATGCAGTTCTTGTCGAGCCAACGGGTACTTATCGAACACGATGTCTGGGGTATCGGACGCCCGGTCCTGCTTGTCCATGGTTTTGCATCAAACGCGCGCGTGAACTGGATCAACACCAGCTGGACCAAAACGCTCGAACAAGCCGGTTATGCGCCGATCACATTCGACAATCGCGGTCATGGCAGGAGCAGCAAATTCTACGAGCCGAAATGCTACAGTATCGAATTGATGGCCGATGATGCAAAGCAGCTCCTTGATCACCTGGGACACGATCGCGTCTCCGTCATGGGCTATTCGATGGGTGCACGCATCGCGGCAGCATTCGCCAATCGCTATCCGTCCGTTGTAGTAGCGCTCGTGCTGGCAGGATTGGCGGAAAACTTGATGGCGGACACGAGCAATGCCGAAGCGATTGCGACGGCGTTGGAGGCCGGCAGCGTTGAAGAGGTCACAGACCCCGTCGTGCGGGGGTATCGGGTATTTGCCGAACAGACGGGCAGTGACCGCCAGGCGCTCGCAGCTTGTATAAGGGGGTCGCGCCGCAAGATCGGTGGGGATGAGTTGCAGGGTATTCGGGCTCCGGTGCTGGTCGTTGCGGGGTCAGAAGACAAGATCGCCGGACCTGTAGCACCCCTGGTTGATAAGCTTCCGAACGCCGAGGGACTGGTTCTGCCGAGGCGAGACCATATGCAGGCCGTCGGCGACCGCACATTCAAGCAGGCGGTGGTGAAATTTTTCGACAAACATGCTGCATGAAACTGATCGTTTGGAACAATGTCATTTCACATTTGCATGCCAGTGTGCAGCAGGTATAGAAGTCGCTATAATAGTGTTTTGGAGAAATTCATGACCCGTCATACCGTTAGCGTTCAGCCCGTCGAAAAAATCGATCTCGTCTGGTCCCGTATCAAGGCGGAAGCTGAGGAAATTATTCGCAATGATCCGGCCATCGGCGGCTTTGTCTACGCTGCCATCCTCAATCATGACGGTTTTGAAGAAGCCCTTGTGCATCGGTTGGCGCAGCGTCTCGGCACCGCCGATATAGGGGCCGATCAGGTCATCAAGGCGTTTGAAGATGCGCTTGAAGCCGAGCCCGATATTGCACAAGCGGCACGCGAAGACATTCTCGCCACCTACGATCGCGATCCGGCATGCACTCGCTACATTGAACCGCTGCTTTATTTCAAAGGATACCAGTCCCTGCAGACTCACCGGATGGGCCACCGGCTATATCTCATGGGCCGCAAGGATTTTGCGTTTTACCTTCAAAGCCGCGTCTCGGTGGTGGCGAGCGTCGATATTCATCCTGCTGCCCGCATCGGCCGTGGCATCATGATTGATCATGGCCATGACATCGTGATCGGGGAAACGGCAGTGGTTGAGGACAATGTCTCCATGCTGCATGGCGTCACCCTGGGCGGCACTGGTAAGCAGGAGGGCGACCGGCATCCCAAGGTGCGAAAAGGTGTGCTGATCGGGGCGGGTGCAAAAATACTTGGCAATATTGAAATCGGCAGCTGCTCGCGAATTGCCGCCGGCTCGGTGGTTCTCCAGGATGTGCCTCCCAAGAGCACCGTTGCCGGAGTTCCGGCCAGAATTGTCGGCACAGCTGGCTGCGATGAACCGGCGCGCCGAATGGATCATACGATCGAGGATGTCGCTGGACTTCAGGACTAGCCGCTGCCCTGATGGCAGCAGCCACACCGGTTCAGGGTGCGATCGAAAGATTGATGGAGACTGAATTGAAACCCGAGGAACTGCAGAAACTCACCCAATATCTTCGGATGAAGTTTGAGCTGCCGAGCATCCAGGTCAGGCGGCGACCGCAGAAAGACGATTCAGCCGAGGTCTATATTGGAGAAGAGTTCATTGGCGTCCTGTTCCGCGACGAGGAGGATGGAGAGCTCTCCTATAACTTCCAGATGGCGATTCTGGAGTATGACCTTGAGGGTTAGGGTCAGTTGACGGCCGTCTGCCGCAGAAGTGCGCGGATGACATTCGTGGAGATTTTTTCGATTTCCTGCCAATCTTCGATATGACGTCTGGCGAAGCGGATGCGTGCCGTGACGTCTTTTGTGGCAGCAAGCTCGCGTTCGCAGAGTATGGGGCCTAAGCTCGAGGCCTTGAGGTCGCAGCGGATGGCGGCCGGCTTGAGTGGCCTGGTGTCAACGAACAGCTGCAGGTCCCTATAAGGCGATTCGAGTTTGAAATCATACCTGAGCATGCCGTCTCCATCTTTGGCCGGCGGGCCCGCAAAATAATAACGGTCCACCGTGGAATATCGATCATCTGGAGGAATTCGGTTGGAGCGGGGGCTCAGAGTGATGAGAACCCAGTCGCGGAAATCAACGGAATCTCTGAGCGTCCCTGAGATAACTGCCAGATGATCGTAGGGCCATGGAATTTGCACATCGATCTGCTCGGCGGAACTGAATACCCGCCGCTTCACCCGTTTGAGTATGGACGTGGGTACGTAAAACTCCGACCCGCTCATTGAAATCTGAACCAGGCGGTTTCCAGGCCGCTGACGGTCAGGTGAGGAAGAAAACAACAGATCGGGGCTGGGCACGAAATAATACGCAAGAATGACACCGGAAAAAATTGTGAAGCTGATGAGGAACAGGAATATGAAAAGCCCTGCCGAGCGTTCACGGAGTTGCTGCCGGCGATGGCTGCTGTGATGGTCACTCATGCGTTCTTAGGCTATGACTGATTCTCTCGCGCCAATATACCAGTGCTGCAAGCCATTGATATCGGCAT
>DATBLQ010000033.1:0-63564 GCA_036555325.1 Aestuariivirgaceae bacterium
GCGATTTGACATGTCCGTGGTGGAACGGATGCCACCGAGGTGATCATGGCCTCGCCCCCGAAGACCACGATCTCCCTCCCCCGATGGATATTGTCCTGGCCTCAACGGAACCGATCCAAAGAGGCACTGAGTGCAAAAAACAGTGTAAATTGGCCCCTTTTGCCGGTCAGCCACAATATTGGCCAACGGACCAATTCATTAAACCCTTGGCCAAGAAAGTCAAGGCAATTTTTCTTGAATACTGATAAGTCTAACGGATGGTGTTGAAGACAATCCAAGACATCCGGCGAGAAGAACTACTTAGCGCGGCGCTCGAGGTCATGAAGCGCGACGGTTTTCAACACGCGACTATTGAGAAAATAGCCCGGCAGGCCGGCGCCTCGAAAGGAATCGTGCATCACTATTTCAAGAATAAACAGGAGCTTATCGAATCAACTATGCGTCATGCCCACAGTGAAAGACGGGACGCACTGATTCGGAAACTTCGCAAGGCGTGCAATCCCTCCGATAGAGTTTGGGCTGCCGTATCGATAATTCTGGATGAAAAGTATCTCCAACCTGGATTTTGCAAAGCCTGGGTTTCGTTCCACGCGGAATGTCACTCCAATAAGCGTTTGGCACGACTGCAAAGGGTCATACATCGGCGGGAACGTTCCAACCTTGTGCAGCCACTGAAGTCTTTTCTCTCCGAGACCGATGCAAACAAGGTAGCTATTGGAATAAAGGCGCTAATAGAGGGATTTCGCTTCCGGCTTGCCGGCGACATGATTCCTGATTTTGACTCAAACATTGCAATCGTTCAGGTCCTCGAATTCTTGAGACGCCGGGTTCCGGGATTTGATCAGGCAGTGGCCTTAAAAAGATAACTCATGGTCCGAGTTCCAATCAAAACCATACGGCGCAACGAATTGCAGAAGGCTGCCTATGAAGTGGCTCTCAAATTCGGGTGCAGGGGAGCAACTATTGAAAAAATTGCACAGCACGCGGGAGTTTCCAAGGGCATCGTCCACCACTATTTCGACAGCAAGCATCAACTGCTTGAATATGTAACGCGCTATGCTCATGCAGTGATCGGCAAGGGGGTGACGCAAAGATTGAAACGCGCCAAAACGCCGAGCGATCGTCTATGGGCAATCGTGGAAGGGAACTTTGCGCAGGAAATTCACACACCTGAGTATTTTCGACTGTGGTTTGAAACAATTCACGAAAAGAGCCTTGCGTATGTTCATCAAATTCTTGAGCAAAGAACGGTCTCCAATTTGAAGTTCGTATTGAAACAGATGATGGTTCCTGAAAAAGTTGATTCCGCGGCCTATGCCATCATGAATATTTATGACGGCTTTTGGGCCCTCGCTTCGACCGACCCAAGTCTCAAGCGAGAAACGGCCCTTGCAATGATTGCAGAATACATCAAGGAAGTCGTACCGAGTTTCGATATTGCGGCTGCCAACCTCGGCGACATACAAGGTGACCGCGGCGTTGTTTTAGCAAAGCCGCGATCTCCTCCCCCGGAAACAATCAGGAGTTAACACCGCCGATCACTCGGCGTACCGGCCGACTGGCGATGCAGTTGGCGAGGACTTGCGCATCTGTTGATTGGCCTCGCCGCCGACCCAGATATATTTTGGCCGATGGGCCAATAAATGAGGCAATCGGCCAAAGAAGTCAACAAACCTCTAACAAATTGATAATATTGGAGAAAACTGATACACTAAGCTCATGCGGTCCGGATGATTCGCTCTCCTGCCCCAAATATGGATACATACACGGGATGATCACCTCCATCAGATCAATCAGGCGGCAGGAGTTGCTGGAAGCGGCACTCGAGGTCATGAAGCGCGACGGTTTTCATGCGGCCACGGTTGAACGAGTCGCCAAGGAGTGCGGCAGTTCTAAGGGCATCGTGTTGCATAATTTTCGAGACAAGCAGGAGCTCATTTTGCTTACCTTGCGTTATGCTCATGCTCTGCGTCGACGGGATATCGTTGAACGACTGCGCAAGGCGAAATCACCTTCGGAGCGCGTATGGGCAATTCTGTCAGTCAATCTCGGCGAAACACATTTAACTCATGCGCATTGCAATTTGTGGATTTCTTTCACCGCGATGGCATTGAACGATGCGCAATTTGCCCGATTGCAGGTCGTGATCCGCAGGCGCGAGAACTCCAATCTGCTCAATGCCTTTCGCCAAATCTGCAGTGAAGCGGAGGCAAAAAGGAACACGCAAGGGATAATGGCAATGACGCAAGCATGCCGCCTTTGGGTCGGCTATATTGCAGGTTACGATGCGCGGCAGGCCATGGCCCTGATGACGAAGTATCTGCGAAGCAACGTGCCCATCTTAGGGCAACCTTTCGCCAGCTCCCCCCAACCCGCATGAAGCTAATTTCGGCGCAACAAGTTCGCAGGGCCGAATTGCAGAAAGCAGCTTATGAGGTTGCCTGCAAATATGGGTTCCATGCAATCACCCTTCAGCAAATTGCTGACCATGCAGGAACTTCAAAAGGGATCGTTCACCACTACTTCTCCAGCAAAAAAGATCTGGTCGAGCATGCGGTGCGCTATGCTCATCTTGTCTATCGCACCAGCGTTGTCACTCGCCTTAAGACGGCACATACTCCGAGCGAAAGGCTGTGGAGCATCATCGATGCTAGTTTCAGTGAGGAGCAATTCCGTCCCGAAATATGCCGCCTCTGGCTGACGATATTCGATGAACTTCCTTATGATAAGAATCTCGCGCGCCTGGTAGCAATTCTCGACCGGCGGTCGATCTCGCTAACAGTGTCAGCAATCAAACACCTGGTGGAGCTATCCGAAGCGGAGGAAAAAGCATTCTCCCTCATGGCCCTAATGGATGGATTCTGGATACTCTCGGCCTTCGATCCCGCCATAACAAGCCGCGCAGCGCTTTCCTATATTGTCGACTATATCCGCCGTAACATTCCCCGCTTCGACATGTCTGTTGTCAAGTTCCCCAACTAGCACTACCAAGTCTTTGCACTATGTCATTTTCGCTGTTTCATCCTGCATTCAAATCGAAGCCGTTTTGGTGGGAATCCTACGAGCCGAAACCGATCGAGCTTGATGATGTTCCATCCAAAACCCGCGTTGCCATTATTGGCGCCGGTTATGCCGGGCTCGCTTGCGCTCTGGAACTTAGCAAACACCGGATAGAAGCAGTCGTGCTCGATGCGGAAATGCCGGGTTTCGGCGCCTCTGCCCGCAACGGCGGCATGGTTTCAAGCGGCGTCAGCATCGGCAAGCGGTACTCTGGCAAAAACGAGCCGGAGGAGCTGCTGGCGCTTTATTCCGATGCCGCTGACAGCTTCAGCCTGATTGAAGATCTCATCGCCGAGGAAGGAATAGACTGCGAATGGAAAAAGACCGGCCGATTCGTCGGGGCCTGGTGTCAAAAGCACTTCGAGGAGATGAGAAACAAAATCGGCTTGTTGAACGAGGGAGCCGAAGCCGGCGCCTATATTCTCCCACGCGAGCGCCAGCGCGAGGAAATCGGGTCCGATTACTATCATGGCGGCATGATCGTTATGCGTTCGGGACACCTTCAGCCGGCGCTATATTTCAAAGGCCTCTTGGGTGCGGTGAAAAAGCGCGGGGTGACCATCTGCGCGAAGGCGCCGGTCACGGCGCTCAACCAGGCAAACGGCGGATGGCGGCTCACGACCTCACGCGGCACGATGCAAGCGTCCGAAATTGTGGTCTGTACCAATGGCTATACGGGCCCGGTCACCCCCGCTCTGCAGCGGCGCATCGTGCCGGTGGGAAGTTATATCATCGCCACCGAGGAACTTCCGGAGGAGGTTGCAGAAGGCCTGATCCCCAAGGACAAGAGTATTTACGATACTCGGCGCGTGTTGACCTATTACCGCATGTCGGGCGATCGGAAACGGCTTATTTTCGGCGGCCGCGCGCGGTTCGGACAGCACGCGCCGGAAGAAGCCGCCCCCCTGCTCTATCGTTTCATGTGCGACCGTTTCCCTCAACTCGAAGGATGTCGCATCACTCATGCCTGGAGCGGCAACGTTGCGTTCACATTTGACGAGGTTCCCCATATGGGCAGGCTTGACGGCCTGCACTATGCTCTGGGCTGTAACGGTTCAGGCGTTGCCATGATGACGTATCTAGGCACAATGAGTGCGCGCAAGATCGCCGGTGTTGCCAACTATCATTGCGCGTTCGACAAGCAGGAATTTCCTACCAACCCCTTCTACCACGGCAATCCCTGGTTCATTCCGTTGGTCGGGCGATATTTTCGTGTGCGGGATTGGATCGATCGGCATTTTCTTTGAGAGCAAGGGAATGGATATTTTCGATGTACGCCGGCTTCTTTCGCGCCGAACGGCTGCGGTCGAAGAAGCGGCAATCATCAGAATGGCTCAGCGAGCGCGAGATCTCAGGGCCCAAGGGCGAGATGTTGTCAGCCTCACCCTGGGCGAGCCGGATTTCGACACGCCGGCCAACATCCAGGCGGCGGCAACGGAAGCAATGCGAAAGGGGTTTACACACTACGCACCTGTGGCTGGCATCCCGGCGCTGCGTGAAGCCATCGCGATGAAACTCGAGAAGGAAAACGGCGTCACTTACTCACCGAACGAGATTGTGCTCGCCAATGGCGCTAAACAGGCGATCACCAACGCGATGTTTGCCACAATTGATGCGGGAGACGAGGCAATCCTGCTGGCGCCATATTGGATGGCGTATGAAGGGATTTTGCGGATGGCAGGCGGTGTTCCTATCATCCTTCGATCCGGCATCGCGGAAGGTTTCAAGGTCAGTGCAGGCAATATTGCACGAGCAATCAATGCGAAGACGCGTTTCCTGGTTATCAATTCACCGAACAACCCTTCGGGTGCCGTCTATTCGCAAAATGAATTGGAGCAGATTGCCGACAGGGTGTCGCATCACCCGCACCTTCTGGTCATCTCAGATGAAATCTACGAACACATCGTATTCGACGGCAGAGTGACCTCATTTGCTTCCCTACCTTCCATGCGCGAACGCACGATCACGGTCAATGGATTCTCCAAGGCGTTTGCCATGACAGGCTGGCGGCTGGGCTACGCGGCGGCACCAGCGCTCATCGCACAGGCTATGGCCAAGGTACAAAGCACCTTCACGGCCGGCGCCAATGCATTCGTCCAGCATGCCGCAATAGCAGCGCTGGAAGGTGGCCGCGATGATACCATTCGAATGCGCGAGACGTACCGCAAGCGGCGCGGCATTGTGATGGAAAGACTGTGCCGCATTGCCGGGTTGAAGGTCATCGAGCCGGCTGGAACTTTTTATGCGTTTCCCGACGTCTCGGCAGTTCTCAAGCGCAAGTCGAGGCTGTCGAACGTGGAGCAGCTTTGCGATATGTTGCTCGACCAACACGGGGTTGCGGTCGTTCCCGGTACCGCTTTCGGCGATGAGAAGTGCCTGCGCATTTCCTTTGCTGCGAACGAAGTCGATCTGGAAAAAGGCCTTGACCGTTTGGCCGAAGGCCTCGCCTAGCGGGCGCTATTGGAGCCTTGCCCTGGCAAAGGCGCTTTGCAGATCCTGTTTCTGAAGCGGCTTCTGAAGTACCGGTACATTTGAATAACGCTTGTCGATTCTCTCCGAGCTGTAACCGGTGACGAATAGGAATGGAACACCCCTATCACGCAATATATCGGCGACCGGGTAAACCAGCTCTCCCCTCAAATTGATATCAAGGATGGCGCTGGCGAAGTCGCCCCGGTGCGCTGCCGCAGTGGCATCAGAAAGACTTGTGATAGGGCCGACGACGGAATAGCCGAGATCAGTGAGGCTATCGACCATCATCATGCCGATCAGCGCTTCGTCTTCCACCAGCAGAACACGATGTTCGGCCTCCATTGGCGATGTCTGCCGAGCGCCAGCAAACGATTCGGGCAGGCGCAATTGAGATGATTCGATCTCTTGCTCTCGCGGCATGGTTAGAAGGCACTTCAGTCCGGTTCTGTTCCATTCAAAAATCGTTGAGCCGCCGAGCTGTCCCTTGATGCTTGCCTCGATAAGTTTGGTGCCAAACCCCCCCTCGATCGGAGGTACAACGGGCGGACCGTTGGCTTCTTCCCAACCAAGACGCAGTGTCCCATTCTCCATTCCCCATTTAATTCGAACCTGACCCTTGCCGTCGGACAGAGAACCATATTTCACGGCGTTCGTCGCAAGCTCGTGCAGTGCCAATGCCAGTGTCTGCGCGGAAACGGGGTGCAGCATGACCTCGGGACCTTCAGTTCGTATCCGTTCGCTGCTGTTCGTGCGATAGGGCGCCATTTCCTCCTCGATGAGTTTCCCGAGGCTGGCACCCTGCCAGCGCGAATTGGATAACAGCCCATGTGCACGCGAGAGAGCGGCAATCCTGCCTTCCAGCGCTGAGATATACCCTTCAACGTTGCTGGCCCGGGTTAACCTTACAATCGACTGGACAATGGCAAGGGCGTTCTTGGCGCGATGATCAACCTCGCGTGCAAGCATTGCCTGCCGCTCAGTCGCCGCTTCGAGTTCTGCCGTTCGCTCGGCGACGCGGTGCTCCAGCTCATCGTTGAGTTCACGCAGCTGTTTCGTTTTCCGATAGAGATCAACGAACACCCGGACCTTGGCTCGCAGAACCTCGGGAATTACCGGCACGGGCACATAGTCAACAGCGCCCATAGCGTAGCCGCGAAGACGGTCGATATCGGTAAAGTGGACTGCGGACACGAAAATAATCGCCGTTGTTTCGAAGCGCGGATGCTGCCGGATGAGCGCGGCAAGCTCGAACCCATCAAGGTCCGGCATGCTCACATCGACAAGAATTACAGCAACCTCGGTCTTCAGAAGATGCTCCAGCGCCTCGCGGCCGGAATTCACCTTGATCAGATTCTCGCCGAGATCATTGAGAATCACTTCATAACTCAAAATTTTTGCTGGCTGATCGTCGACCAGCAGGATGTTGACTTTTGGGTCCTTTGCCATCGCTACCTATGAAGCCACATGCGCAACGCAGATAAAAGCTGTTCCGTGTTGACAGGTTTGGCCAAATATCCCGAAGCTCCAGCCTCCAAACACTTCTCCCGATCACCCTTCATTGCCTTTGCAGTGAGGGCAATGATTGGCAGGCGACGGAACGCCGGCTTTGTGCGAATCATTTCGATGGTTTGGTAACCATCCATTTCAGGCATCATAATGTCCATAAGGACGATAGCCACTCCGGGGTTGGCCTCCAGGATGCTTATCGCTTCGTTACCCGTTGTCGCAGTCAACACGCGCATGCCGCGCCGCTCAAGCACACTGCTCAAGGCAAAAATGTTTCGCGCGTCATCGTCGACAAGCAACGCAGTGCGCCCGACCAGATCCTCATCCGAACTGGTAAGCCGCTCGAGCATACGTTTCTTCTCTGGCGGCAAATCGGTCACCACCCGGTGGAGGAACAGGGCGGTTTCGTCCAGCAGCCGCTCGGGCGATTCGACGCCCTTAACAACGATGCTTCTCGCCATGGTGTGTAGACGAGCATCTTCCTCGGGGGAAAGTTCTCGCCCGGTAAACACGACCACCGGAACATCGGAGAGAAGCGGCTGGTCCTTGATGCTTTCCAGAAAATCAAAGCCGGTCATATCGGGCAACCGCAGATCAAGAACCACGCAATCGACTGCTTGCTCCTTGAGTTGGTTTAGTGCCTGCGAGCCCGTGTCCGCCAATTTGATCTCAATATCGTCGTGGCCAAGCAACTGTACGATGCTTAACTGCTCGGCCTTGTCATCCTCGACGACCAGCAGCCGTTTCTTGCGCGGCTCGGCATATGCCTTGATGCGAGCAAGTTCGCTTTCCAGATGTTCCTTGGTTGAAGGCTTGGTCACGAACGAAAATGCGCCGCTCGACAGGCCGTGCTGACGATCCTCGTCAAATGTCACTATCTGGACAGGAATGTGACGGGTCAGCGGGTTTTGCTTGAGCTGACTGAGCACGCTCCAGCCCAGCATGTCAGGAAGAAAGATATCAAGTGACACTGCGGCCGGCTGATACTGCTTCGCCAACTCAATCGCATCTGCGCCGCGCGAAGCCTGCAGCACCTTGAAGCCGGCGTCGCGAGCCAAATCCATCATTATCCGCGCATAGTGGTTGTCATCCTCGACAATCAACAATATTGCATCGCCCGGCATGATCTCGAGACGATCGTCGGGTATCGATTCCGGCACGGTGTCTGGCTGGGATGTCGATGCCGATGGAGCAGTGACCAAGGCAATCTTTCTGTGATAGGACGACAGCGTGGGGCCCAAATATTTGAGCGGCAGGAACAGAGTGAACGAGCTGCCCACGCCGGAAGAACTGCGCAGTTGTATTTCCCCACCCAAGAGACCTGCCAATTCCCGGCTGATGGCGAGACCAAGCCCGGTGCCGCCATATCGTCGGCTGGTGCTGGCATCGGCCTGCTGAAACGCCTCGAAAATAATCTTCTGCTTCTCGACCGGAATGCCGATGCCGGTATCGGAGACCTCGAAGGCAACGACGGCTGCGGACTGACTCAAGATCGGGTGATCTGGGGTGAAGCCGTCCACAGCGGGAGTAACCTTGAGCTGTACTTGGCCCTTTTCGGTGAACTTGAAGGCATTCGAAAGGAGATTCTTCAGAACCTGTTGAAGCCGTTTCGAGTCGGTGACGATGCTGTCGCCGAGATTGGGATCTATCGTGACATCGAAGGCGAGCTGACGCGTTTCCGCCTCGTGCCGGAAGGGGCGTGAGATCGAGTCGATCAAGGAATTGAACTGGAGCTCTTCGGCATCGACGGTGACGGTCCCAGACTCGATCTTGGAGAGGTCGAGGATGTCGCTGATCAGGTTAAGCAGATCGGTACCTGCCGCGTGAATAGTGCGTGCGAAATCCACTTGCTTGGCTGTGAGATTGCCTTCCGGATTGTCGGTGAGCTGCTGTCCGAGGATAAGAATGCTGTTCAGCGGGGTGCGCAGTTCGTGTGACATGTTGGCGAGGAACTCAGATTTGTACTTCGAGGTGAGGGAGAGTTCCGTCGCTTTTTCTTCTAGAGCGCGGCGGGCTTGCTCAATTTCCTGATTCTTGCGCTCCACTTCCACATTGCGCTCAGCAAGCTGCTCGGCCTTTTGTTCGAGCTGATCGTTCGTCTGCTGCAGCTCGGCCTGCTGTGCCTGCAGTTCGCCCGCCAGCTCCTGCGACTGCTTGAGCAAACCTTCGGTCTGCATGGTCGCTTCGATGCTGTTCAGCACAATGCCGATGCTTGTCGTCAGCTGCTCGAGGAAACCGATCTGCAGGGGAGTAAACTCGGCTACCGATGCCAGCTCGATGACCGCCTTGACCTGGTTTTCGAACAGTACCGGCAGGACGATGCCGTTCTTCGGGGTTGCCTTGAAAAGAGCAGAGCCGATAGGGACGGCGTCGACGGGAATGCCGGAGATCAGCATTCGGCGCTTGTCGGCGGCGCACTGGCCGATAAGTCCTTCGCCGATCCTGAGCATCAAGGGGTGTCCGTTTGCCCCGTCATCAGCGTAAGCGGCAAGGAGCTTGAGGGAGTCCTCGCTGATCATTTGATAAATGGCGCCAAGGTGAGCGTTGACAAGCGGCGCCAGCTCGGTCAGCAGGAGGCGGCCGACGGTGGTCAAATCGCGCTGACCCTGCAACATGTTGGTGAATTTTGCCAAATTGGTCTTAAGCCAGTCCTGTTCGGTGTTGCGATCCGTGGTCAGGCGCAAATTCCCGATCATCGTGTTGATGTTGTCCTTGAGTTCCGCCACTTCACCGCGCGCTTCTACCTGGATCGAGCGGGTGAGGTCCCCTTTTGTCACCGCCGTGGCCACTTCGGCGATGGCGCGCACTTGCGTGGTGAGATTGGCCGCCAGCAGATTGACGTTGCCGGTAAGATGCTTCCAGGTGCCTGCCGCGCCCGGCACATTCGCCTGGCCGCCAAGCCGCCCGTCAACACCCACCTCGCGCGCCACCGTGGTGACCTGCTCGGCAAAGATCGCCAGCGTTCCGGTCATGTTGTTGATGGTTTCGGCAAGCGCTGCCACTTCGCCTTTCGATTTCACCCTGAGATTTTGCTTAAGATCGCCATTGGCCACCGCGGTGACGACCTTGACGATACCGCGCACCTGTTCGGTCAGGTTGGCAGCCATGACATTGACGGTGTCGGTTAAGTCCTTCCAAGTGCCGGCGACACCCGGGACTTGCGCCTGGCCGCCGAGGCGGCCCTCGGTGCCGACCTCGCGCGCGACGCGTGTGACTTCGGAAGCAAAGGCATTGAGCTGGTCCACCATAGTGTTGATAGTATTCTTGAGCTCCAAGATCTCGCCCTTCACGTCGACCGTTATCTTGCGAGACAGGTCGCCACGGGCAACCGCTGTCGTCACTTCAGCGATGTTGCGCACCTGTGTGGTCAGATTGGCAGCCAACAAATTGACGTTGTCAGTGAGGTCTTTCCAGGTTCCGCCAACGCCTGGAACCACAGCCTGGCCGCCAAGGCGGCCATCGGTGCCGACCTCGCGCGCCACGCGCGTGACCTCCGCGGCAAACGACCGCAACTGTTCAACCATGGTGTTGAGAGTGTCCTTGAGCAGAAGAATTTCACCGCGAACATCGACGGTAATTTTCTTGGATAGATCGCCGCCGGCGATGGCGGTGGCGACTTCCGCGATATTGCGCACCTGGGCGGTGAGGTTGCTTGCCATGAAGTTGACGTTGTCGGTTAGGTCTTTCCACGTCCCGGCCACGCCCGAGACCTGCGCCTGACCGCCGAGCTTTCCTTCGGTGCCGACCTCGCGCGCCACGCGCGTCACCTCGGAAGCAAAGGCGTTGAGCTGATCCACCATGGTATTGATGGTGTTCTTCAACTCGAGAATTTCGCCCTTCACGTCGACCGTTATCTTGCGGGACAGATCACCCCGCGCCACCGCTGTCGTCACTTCCGCGATGTTGCGCACCTGGGCGGTGAGATTGCCGGCCATGGAATTGACGCTGTCGGTCAAATCCTTCCAGGTCCCCGCAACTCCGGGGACGTTCGCCTGGCCGCCGAGGCGGCCCTCGGTGCCAACCTCGCGCGCCACGCGCGTGACTTCGCCGGCGAAGCGATTGAGCTGGTCGACCATGGTGTTGAGCGTTTCCTTGAGTTGCAGAATCTCGCCACGCACATCCACGGTGATCTTTCTCGACAAATCGCCGCCGGCAATGGCGGTGGCCACTTCCGCGATATTGCGCACCTGCCCAGTAAGGTTGCCCGCCATGGAGTTGACCGAATCGGTTAGGTCTTTCCAGGTGCCGGCGACACCCGGCACAAGGGCCTGGCCGCCGAGCTTGCCGTCGGTTCCGACCTCGCGCGCCACGCGCGTCACTTCGGCTGCAAAGGCGTTGAGCTGATCGACCATCGTGTTGATGGTCTCTTTCAGCTGCAAGATCTCGCCACTGACATTGACGGTAATCTTCTTCGACAGGTCTCCTTGCGCAACAGCAGTCGCCACCTCGGCGATGTTACGCACCTGACCGGTAAGATTGCTGGCCATGGAGTTGACCGAGTCGGTGAGATCTTTCCAAGTTCCGGCGACGCCGCGGACAACCGCTTGACCTCCGAGCTTGCCGTCGGTTCCCACCTCGCGCGCCACACGCGTGACTTCGCCCGCAAATGCGTTGAGCTGGTCGACCATCGTGTTGATGGTTTCCTTCAATTGCAGAATCTCGCCCTTCACATCGACCGTGATCTTCTTGGACAAGTCGCCGCCGGCGATGGCGGTTGACACCTCGGCAATGTTGCGCACCTGTGCTGTAAGATTGCTCGCCATGGAGTTGACTGAGTCGGTCAAGTCCTTCCAGGTGCCGGCGACGCCCGTCACTACGGCCTGGCCGCCGAGCTTGCCGTCGGTTCCGACCTCGCGCGCCACGCGCGTCACCTCGCCGGCAAAAGCGTTAAGCTGGTCGACCATCGTGTTGATGGTCTCTTTCAGTTGCAGAATCTCTCCACTGACATTGACCGTGATTTTCTTTGAAAGATCGCCGCCGGCGATGGCGGTTGACACCTCGGCAATGTTGCGCACCTGGGCAGTAAGGTTACTTGCCATGAAGTTGACGTTGTCGGTCAAGTCCTTCCAGGTGCCGGCGACGCCCGGCACCTCCGCCTGGCCACCGAGCTTGCCCTCAGTGCCGACCTCACGCGCCACGCGGGTCACTTCCGAAGCAAAGGAATTGAGCTGATCGACCATCGTGTTGATGGTGTCCTTGAGTTCGAGAATTTCACCGCGAACATCAACGGTAATCTTGCGGGAGAGGTCGCCTCGCGCCACGGCCGTTGTCACCTGCGCAATGTTTCTCACCTGGTCGGTGAGATTGCCGCACATGGCGTTAACCGAATCCGTGAGATCCTTCCAAGTGCCGGCGACGCCTGGAACGATAGCCTGGCCGCCGAGCTTGCCATCTGTTCCAACCTCGCGGGCCACGCGCGTCACTTCGGAGGCGAAGGAGCGCAGCTGATCGACCATCGTGTTGATCGCTTCCTTGAGCAGAAGGATCTCGCCGCGGACGTCGACGGTGATCTTCTTCGACAGGTCGCCATCGGCCACCGCAATGGTGACATCAGCAATATTGCGCACCTGCGCGGTGAGGTTGCTCGCCATCGAGTTGACGCTCTCGGTGAGATCCTTCCAGACGCCGGTTACTTCCGGCACCTGGGCCTGGCCCCCGAGCTTGCCCTGGGTGCCGACTTCACGCGCCACGCGCGTCACCTCCGAGGTGAAAACCCCAAGCTGCTTCAGCATGGTGTTGACGATATTTGCCGACTGCAGGAACTCGCCTTTCAAGGGCCTGCCTTCAACGTTGAGCCGCACCGTTTGCAACAGATTGCCCTGGGCGACCGCCGCGATGGCGCGCGTCACCTCCTTGGTGGGCCAAAGGAGATCATCTATCAGCGTATTGATCGAATTCTCCATATCGCCCCAGGCCCCCCCGATGGCGCCAAGCTTTACGCGATGGCGGGTTTTCCCCTCGCGGCCCACGGCCTCGCCCACGGTTGCGAGCTGTTGCTCCAGGCGTTGGTTTGACGCTACGATTTCGTTGAAAGTTGTCGCGATCTGACCAAATTCCCCAGCGCGACCGGGCACCATGCGAACCGTAAAGTCGCCTGACCGCATGGACCGAAGGGCAAAAAGCAATTCCTGCAGCTCACCGTTGAAGGTGCCATTGCCTTGCTTCCGTTCCTTGATCAACCCCGACCGTGCTGCCTTTCTGGCGGGCTCCAGTTTGGTCTCGGCCCTCGGCTCATTGGTTCGGCGCATAGTAGCTCTCACATTTAACGGTTAGGGCGGTGAAATTCCCACGATTCACCAATGCGCCGAAACTAGCAGCAACATTGGTGATTTCATGTCCAGGCGGACTCACGAGAGAAAAAAATCGCTGAATTCCCCTCAAGCCGGCCATGGTGCTGTATCCGAAGATGGACTAACCCAAAACTCGGAACGCCGAACAAGAGGTATGGTTCCCTCAAACTATCGGTTTCCCTTAATAGCCCGGCAGTACTAGAAGTTTGGGCTTGGCAGGAAGGCTCGAAGCCGAAACTACCGCAACCGGGGAGGTGGAGATCTCAATCTCGAAATCTGCACGTGCCCCCTCAATGAAACGCCCCAGTGTTGCCGGTCCAAAATAATGCATCGGGATCACCAGCCGCGCTTTTAAGTCCTTCAGGACGTTAATCATGTTTGCCTGCGCCATGGTATACGCCCCATCGACCGGGACCAGGACAACATCCAGCCTGCCGATCCAGCCGATATGTTCGGGGGTCAGTTCGTGATGCAGATGGCCAAGATGGCCAATGCATAGACCGGATAGCTCAAAAATGAAGATGGAATTGCCGTCGGGAACCCGTCCGATGTACCCGCCCCGGATATCGGTGGTAACATTTCGAATGCGGACGTCCTTCACCTGCAAATCGTGTTTTGCCGGCCCTCCTTCGGAGTTCCACCCCCGCAGCACAAAGTCAATCCCCGGCTCTGGGTAATCCGTGTAATGGGACCGGTGTGCCCGGTTCATCGTAACAACGTCTGGGACAACGCCACCGGCATATCCGGCATAATCGGTTGCGATGGTGAGCCCACCTGGGCTTTCGATCAAAAAGGTCGAATGACCGATAAAGGTCAACTGAACCTGGTCAGCCTCAAGTGCAGTGGACATCAGCTTAGCAGGCACCGGCTGAGGTCGAGCCTCGGCCATCGCCAAGCAGTCCGCAGCTGCCAGGGCGGGCGAAGCCGAGGCTAGCCAGACCAGCGCGATGAAAACCGGAACAACATTCATGGTCTATCTCTTCGCCAACGCCGCACTCCTAGGTAACATTCTATTTTAGCCTGTTGGCTCACGGCGGCGAAATGTATTCTGTAGCCGATCAATAGGCTTCGACGGATCTGGCGGTCAATCTTGGCGTTCAAGATCGGTATCATCGGAATGGGGAAGATCGCTCATGACCAACATGTGCCGGTCATAAGATCAAGTTCCGAATTCAAGCTTGCAGCGGTCGTGAGCAAGCGGGGCGTCTATCCAGCCGGGGTTCCGGGATTTCAAACCCCCGGGCAACTTTATTCGCAGCTTAGCGAGGTCGATGCGGTGGCAATTTGCACACCTCCGAGCACCCACTTCGACATTGCAATGGAGGCACTTGCGGCAGGCAAGCATGTGTTGATTGAAAAGCCTCCAACCGCTACCACCGCCGAGCTTGCGCACCTGGAAAAGGAAGCTCTGAGGCGACGGTGCGTGCTCTTCACAGCATGGCATTCCCAGTTCAACGCGGCTGTAGAAGAAGCAAGGAAACGGCTGGCCGGCCGTTCCATTCAGTCGATGAACATTGTCTGGAAGGAAGACGTCCGACAGTGGCATCCGGGACAAGAATGGATCTGGCAGGCGGGAGGTTTTGGTGTGTTCGATCCCGGCATCAACGCCCTTTCGATTGTGACCACGGTCCTGCCTGAGCCAATTTTCGTGCGGTCCGCGGACCTGTTCTTTCCAAGCAATCGTGACACTCCGATCGCGGCTAGAATTTTGTTCCGATCAAGCGGTACGCAAAGTTCGCAGTTCCAGGCAGAGTTCGACTGGCGGCAAACTGAACAGCAAACTTGGACGATCGCGGTTGAAACCATGGACGGGATGCGCCTTCAGTTGACCAATGGCGGTGCTCGGCTTGAGGTCAACGGCAAAATGATCTCAACCGAAGTCCCGGCGGAGTATCAGGCTATCTACAGGCGTTTTGCTGAACTCATATGCCGCAAGGAGAGCGATGTGGATAGCGCTGCGCTGCAGCTCGTGGCAGATGCCTACATGCTCGGACGGCGCATTGAGGTTGAGCCTTTCAAGTGATCGAGCGCAACTGCCCCAGTTCCGACCCCATGCCCCGAAGCACGCCCTGCCCCAGCGGGTGATAAGTCAAGCGTTAAGGTCTTGTTAAAGCGACGCCGTTAGAAGCGGAGTCTGACCGGGTGAAATTACATGTTGCCTCCAGATATGCCGTTGGTGAGCGCGGCCTTCGTCGGCTCACTTGGCTTGAAATCTCTGCCAAGCAAAAATGCGGTTGCAGAAAATCTTCGCTTTGCGGCCAGTACTACTTTCGAAGGGCTGACTGCGGTGAGACCGTACTGGCGCGAGCTTGAGGAGCGCAGTGCGAATTCCAACCAGATCTTTCAAGGGCACGACTGGTGCTTCACCTGGGCTGATTGCGCAACTAGAGCACGATATTCCTTCAGCCCCTATGTCGTCGCCGCGTACGAGGCGAACAGGCTGGTTTTGCTATGGCCGCTGATGATTGTGCGCAAGAACGGCATGCGGATCCTGCGCTGGCTCAGCGAGCCCTGGGCACAATACGGTGACGTGCTTGTTTCGCCCGACCATGATGCATCCCTGCTCATGCGATTGGCCGTGCGTCACATTCGCAAGGACCGTGTTGCGGATGTCATGTGGCTGCGACATGTCCGCGACGATGCTGCCTGCCATGACTTCCTGACCAACGCGTTTTGGTCAGCAGGGTATCGCGACGGCGCGCCCTATATGGATCTGACGAAATATGCAGACGAACGAGAATATCTCGCCCGATACTCCGGTAAACGCCGGCGGCATTTGAAGAAAGCTCGCAGCAAACTGGAAGCTTCAGGGCCGCTTGGTTTCGAAATTAATAAGGACGCTTCCTCCTTCCGGAAGATAGTTACCGACGTCCTCTGCCAGAAGCGCCTGTGGCTGAATGAACGCGGTCTCCACAGCGAGCCCATTGCTTCCGCTTGGTTGGAGGATTTCCTCATACAGCTCGCCTCGCGCTCGGGCGGGCTCAATCTCGTCACGTCTGCCACGACCGCCGGCAGCCGGGCGGTGGCCTATGAGATAGGGCTCCGCTATCGTGATCGGCATTGCAATTACATAACCGCTCACGATGTCTCGCTAACCGACTTCTCACCCGCGCGCCTTCACATGGAACAGTCGCAGTGCCAGGCCATCAAAGACAGGGTTAAGGTATACGATCTGATGGTTCCCCTCGATCGGCACAAGGAAGGCTGGATCTCGGGTCATGTGGCAGTCAGCGACTATTGGCTGCCGCTGTCGTTGGCTGGCCAGGTCAGCGGTCGTCTCTACTTCAGCCTTGCAAGGCCGCTTGCCCGAAAGGCTTATCACAAAGCTCCGCCCCGGTTGCGGCGATTGATGAAAAATCTGATCGGCGGTTGAATGCACCCATGCGGGGACTGCATGGGATGCTTTGTTGCGTCATGCTATACCCGCCAAATGTTCAATCGGCCCTCCATCCCCATCTCTGCCGCAAGCCATTGGAAACGCCCCCTTTTGGCATTAATGCTCATGGCCGTGGCCAATCAGTTCGGTTTTGCTACTTGGAACGCATTGCATACCAACTTCGCCATCGAAGTCGTGGGCTTTGGCGGCCAGGAGATGGGAACTCTCCATACCTTACGCGAAATCCCAGGATTTCTCTCCTTCGCTGCAATCCTTTTTCTGTTGATCATGCGCGAGCAGACACTCGGCATACTGTCGCTCCTGACAATTGGAATAGGGGTGAGCGTAACCGGATTCTTCCCTTCCGCCCTGGGCTTCTATGCCACGACGATGCTCAAGTCGCTGGGCTTCCACTATTACGAAACCGTCAACCAGTCGCTTGCCCTGCAGTGGTTCGAAAAATCCAAGGCTTCCGCAAACATCGGCAAAACCGTCGCGGCGGCTTCCTTGGCAACCATTGCTGCTTATGGCGTGATTTTCATCACCTGGAAGTGGCTTGAGCTCGACTACAAGTTCGTGTTTCTGGCCGGCGGACTGCTGACGCTCGCCATCGCGATTTTTGCGTGGTTGTGGTTTCCGTATTATCGCGAAGTAGTCCCGCAAAAACGAAAACTGCTGCTCAAGTCCCGTTACTGGCTCTACTACGCCCTGACCTTCATGGGTGGCGCGCGGCGGCAAATTTTCATTATCTTCGCCGTGCTGCTCATGGTGCAGAAATTCGACTACAGCGTGGGCGACATCACTCTCCTGATGCTAGCCAATGCGGTCATCAATACGCTCCTGGTGCCCAAGCTCGGCGCCCTGATCGGCAAATGGGGCGACCGAGTAACGATGATCATCGAGAATACCGGCCTCATCATTATCTTCCTGCTGTATGCGGTCGTAAGCAATCCCTGGATTGCTGCCGGACTTTACGTACTCGACAACATGTTCTTCTTTCTGGGTATTGCGCAGCGGACGTATTTTCAAAAGATCGCCGATCCGGCCGACATCGCTCCAACCGCCGGGGTGGCGTTTTCCATCAATCACATCGCAGCGGTGACCATACCGATTCCGCTCGGCATCATTTGGGACCTAGACCCGTCAATCGTATTTCATATCGGCTCAACGATGGCATGCATCGCGCTTGTCCTTTCGCTGCTCGTGCCGCGTGACCCCCAGCCCGGTCAAGAGGTCGTGTGGCGAAGCGCTCAGCCGGTGCCTGCTGCTGCGGAGTAGCGTATGGCGCAACAAACGCTGATCCGGTCGAAAGATCCCCTTCTGCAGCCTTTCCAGTTAAAGCATCTAACATTACGCAACCGCATAATGTCGACGGCGCACGAGCCCAACTACCACGAAGACGGCATGCCAAAGGATCGGTATCGGCTCTATCACGTGGAACGAGCGAAAGGCGGAATCGCGCTTACCATGACGGCCGGCTCTGCCACCGTATCCAGAGATTCGGTTCCAGCTTTCGGAAATCTACATGCCTACAAAGACGAAATCGTCGGCTGGATGAAAGGACTTGCGGAAGAATGCCACGAGCACGGTGCCGCAGTTATGATTCAGCTAACCCACCTTGGCGCACGTACCCATTGGAATAGAGAAGACTGGCTCCCAGTTCTGGCTCCTTCGCCGTTGCGCGAACCTGCCCATCGCTCCGTCCCCAAGGAAATCGAGGACTGGGATATCGAACGCATTGTGCAAGATTATGCCAACGCCGCTGCCCGCATGAAAGCAGCGGGGCTCGATGGAATCGAGTTCGAATGCTACGGCCATTTGATGGACCAGTTCTGGTCGCCGGCAACAAATGTCAGGCAGGATGAATATGGCGGTTCCTGGGACAACAGGCTGCGCTTCAGTTTGCAGGTGCTTGGAGCCGTGCGGAAGGCCGTGGGAGCTGATTTTATCGTCGGGTGTCGGCTCGCTGCCGATGAGAATTGGGAGAAGGGATTCTCAAAGGACGAAGGGCTGGAAGTTTGCCGGCGCCTTATTGCCACGGGCTGGGTCGATTTTCTGAACGTTATTCGGGGCCATATCCAACACGAGACGGCGCTGGTGCAAGTCGTCCCGATCACCGGCATGGCGTCCGCTCCGCATCTTGACTTTGCCGGTGAGGTGCGCGCAGCAACTAAAACGCCGGTCTTCCACGCCGCGCGTATCAGTGATCTCGCGACTGCGCGCCATGCCGTGGCAGAAGGCAAACTGGACATGGTGGGAATGACCAGGGCCCACATTGCCGATCCGCATATCGTTTCGAAGCTTATGGATGGACGAGAGAGTGAAATCAGACCCTGCGTCGGCGCGACCTATTGTCTGGAGCGCATTTACGAAGGGCTGGAAGCTCTTTGCATCCATAATCCTGCAACCGGCCGCGAAGCCACGATGCCGCATGTCGTTGCGCCGCAGAAGGGCGCCCGGAAGTCGATTGTTGTGGTGGGTGCGGGTCCTGCCGGTCTTGAAGCGGCCCGCGTGTGCGGGGAACGAGGTTACCGGGTCGTAGTGCTTGAAGCTGCGGGCCAGGCGGGGGGTCAGATCAGGCTCGCAGCACAAATCAAGCGGCGAAGGGAACTCATGGGCATCATCGATTGGCGCCTCACCGAATGCGAACGATTGAAGGTCGATCTGCGGCTCAATACCTACGCCGAGGCAACCGACGTGGCAGCGCTGGAGCCAGACATTGTGGTCATTGCCACCGGTGGCTTGCCGACAAAACAGACGATTGAGACCGGCGCAGAGCTCGCAATATCGAGCTGGGACATCTTGTCGGGCGATGCAAAGCCATCCGAGAACGTGCTGTTGTTTGACGACAATGGCGCCCATCCGGGCCTTGCTGCGGCAGAAATGGTGACAGAAGCCGGCTCGAAACTCGAGATCGTGAGTCCTGAGCGATTTTTCTCACCGGAAGTCGGAGTCCTCAATCTCGTTCCCTATATGAAACTCTTTGAATCGCACAATGTGAAGATCACCACCATGATGCGGGTGCGCTCATTGCGTCGGGAGGGCAATAAGATCGCCGCCACGCTCTGGAGCCCGTACACGGAGCGCGATGCCGGCGAACGTGTGGTGGAGCAGGTGATCGTCGAGAACGCGACCCTGCCCCTGGCTGATCTCTATTTTGAACTCAAGCCCCATTCAGCAAACCGGGGTCGTGTCGATTACGATGCCCTGCTTTCCGGCAGACCTCAGCCCAGTGGTGCAGCCGGCGCCTTTGAGCTCTACCGCATTGGCGATGCCGTGGCTTCACGCAACATCCATGCGGCAATCTACGATGCATTGCGGCTATGCAAGAATTTCTGAGCACCTAAGCCCCCGACATGAATCGGGTGGCCGCGCCAGGATCTTTGATGTAGCCCGATCCGATGGTGCAGACGATCCGACTAACCATGGGAGCAATCGAATGGATGATGCTGCTTGCCTTGAGCATCATCTGGGGTGGTTCATTCTTGCTCAATTCGATTGCTTTGCGAAGTTTCGATCCCTTTAGCGTGGTGGCGCTGAGAGTTGGCATCGGAGCAGTTTGTCTATGGCTCATCGCGATTATGCTGAATTACCCATTTCCGCAGGCACGCAAGCTATGGGTTCGTTTTCTTTGGATGGGGATTCTCAACAACGCGATTCCATTCACGCTCATCGCCTGGGGGCAGCAATACATCGCATCTGGTCTCGCCTCGATTCTCAACGCCACTACGCCTCTCTTCACCGTGCTTGTCGCCCACGCCTTGCTTGCTGACGAGAGATTGAGCGTTGCTCGTAGTGCCGGGGTCGTGATCGGCTTTCTCGGTGTCGCGATCATGGTGGGCGCCGATGCTCTCGGCAAGCTGGGGATCGAGATTTGGGCCCAATTGGCCGTTCTTGCTGCCTCGTTGTCCTATGCCGTGGCTAGTGTTTTCGGACGCAGATTTGCCGGCGTTCCTCCTATGGTCACGGCGGCCGGCCAGGTGACCGCATCGAGCCTAATAATGATTCCTTTGGCGCTGGTGGTGGAAAAACCCTGGCAGTTGGAGGCTCCCGGCTTCGAAGCCATAGCTGCGGTCGCAGGACTAGGAGCAATCTCCACGGCTGCGGCGTACGGTTTATATTTTGCCATCCTCAGCCGCGCCGGGGCGACAAACCTTGTGCTGGTTACGTTCTTGATTCCGCCAAGCGCAGTGCTGCTCGGCGTGAGCGTTCTCGGAGAGAGCATAACGGCGATGCAATTGGCCGGGACCGCCGCCATCGCGGCGGGACTTGCGCTAATCGATGGCAGGGTTCTCAGACCTTTGACATCGGCTGGGCAAAGTCGTTAGCTCTTTTGGATATGGCTACGGAATTCACCCCCCTCGCCTCGCTCATTGGAGGCGTTCTTATCGGTTTAGCAGCGGTGCTGATGATGATCGGCAACGGCCGAATCGCCGGGGTCAGCGGCATCGTGTCATCGCTTCTGAGTTTCAAGAACGGCACACAAGGCTGGCGTGCGGCATTTCTCCTAGGGATCCTGGCGGGCGCAAGTCTTGCCGCGGCAATTGGGCTTTATGATCCGCTATCAGTTCAGTTTCCTGCGAAGGGAATGCTCGCCGCGGCGGCTGGTCTTATCGTGGGGGCGGGAACATCAATCGGCGGCGGTTGCACGAGCGGTCATGGCATCTGCGGTCTTGCTCGGCTGTCGCCGCGGTCGGCCGTAGCAACCGCGATATTCATGAGTGTTGCCCTTGTCGTTGTGTACATAACCCGTCATTTGTTGTGAGGGCCTCTTGCAAATAGCAATAGCGTTGATGTCTGGATTGCTGTTCGGCATGGGTCTTGCCATTTCCGGGATGGTCAATCCGGCGAAGGTTCTCAACTTTTTCGATATCGCCGGAAGTTTTGATCCAAGTCTCGCTTTCGTCATGGCGGGCTCGCTTGCAGTCACATGGATCGGCTATCGCTACGCCTGGCGGCAGCAAGCCCCCGCTTACGCGTCCAAATTTCACCTGCCATCGGCAAGAGATCTCGATGCCAAACTTGTCGGTGGCTCGGCGTTATTCGGTCTTGGTTGGGGATTGTCCGGGTTCTGTCCCGGCCCGGCAATCGCCAGTCTCACTACTTTTTCCCTCGAGCCCGTAATCTTCCTTGTCGGCATGGTGGCGGGCATGCTCGTGACCAGGCTGCCAGCGGTGCGAACGGCTTGACAGGCATCAGCCGATTTGGATGCCGGCATGGCGAAGAACCTCGATGAGCCGGTCGTGAGGCAAAGCGACCGACGTACGACCGTCAATTCCCGTCATGGTTTCGTTAGCCAGCATCGAATCGATGATCGCTTCCTCAACGCACTGGGCCACCGCTTCAAAAAGGGGATCCATTTGGCTGTTCGGCAGGAATTCCATCTGCCGCACCGATGTTCCCGGCGCAAAGGCCGCATCATTGGCGGTCGAAAAGGCGAGAAAGATGTCGCCCGAGCTGTTGTGACCCGATGCTCCCGTGCGGGCAAGGCCGATGGGTACGCGTCTTGCCAACCGCTTGAGCTGGTGCGCCAAAAGGGGCGCATCGGTTGCAATCACAACAATGATCGAGCCAGCCGGTTTTCCGCGCAACTCATTGCCTGGCATCATCCTACCCGCAGGTACCCCCAGGATCGTCAGCTCCGGCCTTAGCCCAAAATTTGATTGAACAAACGCGCCCAGACTATGGTCTTTTCCCGCTATCGTTACGAGGCGCGAGGCCGTTCCTGATCCACCCTTGAAATCGTAACAAATCATCCCCGTGCCGCCACCGACGCTACCCAATTCAAGCGGTCCGCCCCGAGCGGAATCGAGTGCTGCAAATACATGCTCCGGTTTCACATGGAAGCCGTTGATGTCGTTGAGATCGCCGTCGAAGGTTTCGGCCGCGACCGGCAAGCTCCAGCGCTCCGCGTTCTTTGCGTCCCGCTTGATCATCCACTCAATCGTTGCGTCCCTTGATGTGCCGCAAGAGTGTGTATTGGTGATGGTGATGGGCGTGTTCAGCTCTCCGGACTCATCCACCCACAGAAGGCCGGTCATTTCGCCGTTGCCGTTGAAAGACCAGCTGGCTGCGGCGCAGGGCAAATTCGCATTCAAGTGGCCGCGGGGGAGGATTGCTGTAACTCCGGTCCGGACAGGGCCGTTTCCGCGCACGAGCTTTCCCTCTCCGCGAATAAGAGTGCAGTAGCCGACCTCGACAGGAGAAATGTCGGTGATTGAATTGAATGGGCCGGGCCTTCCGGGAAACGGCAAGCCCAATCCCCGTGCCCTGAGTTTCCCCGAAGGGGTTGCCCTCCAGCTCTCCGTCACCATAGGCTTAGGCCACTCCGAGCTTCTTCTGCAGGCTGGTACTGGACGTCGTGTACTGAAATAGCAACTTCTCGCCCGGATTCTTGATGTGGAATGCCTCCTGCGCCATCAATGCAGCCTCATGAAACCCTGAAAGAATGAGTTTGAGTTTGCCGGGATAGTGATTGATATCGCCGATCGCAAAAAGCCCGCGGACCGAAGTCTCAAATTTTTCCGTATCGACGGGAATGAGGTTTTCATTGAGGTTGATGCCCCAATCGGCCACCGGTCCCAATTTCATCGTCAGCCCAAAGAAGGGAAGCATGGTATTCGCATCAATGGAAAACCCGCCCTCGGGCCCCTTGACCTGCACCGAGCTAAGCTCGCCGTCCGTTCCAACGAGACCGGTCACCTGACCCAGTTTGAAACTCACTTTGCCTTCTTTCACCAGCGTGCGCATCTTGTTGACGCTGTCCGGGGCCGCGCGGAAATCATCGCGGCGATGCAGAAGCGTTAGAGTGCGCGCTACCGGATGCAAATTGAGCGTCCAGTCGAGCGCACTGTCGCCACCACCGACGATCAGTATGTCTCTGCCTTTGAATGCTTCAATCTTCCTGACGGAATAGAATACCGATTTTCCCTCATAGGATTCGATGCCGGGTATTGGGGGCTTCTTAGGCTGAAAGCTTCCCCCGCCAGCAGCAATCACCACGACCTTGCAACGGAAATTCAATCCACCATCGGTTCTCAGCTCGAAATCACCGTCGTCGAGCTTCCTAAGCTCGGTCACCATCTGGCTAAAATTAAAGCGCGCTTTAAACGGCTTGATCTGTTCCATCAACCTGTCGACCAACTCTTGGCCGGTAACATAGGGCAGCGCTGGAATGTCATAGATCGGTTTTTCGGGGTAAAGCTCGGCGCACTGGCCGCCGGGGCGATCGAGAATGTCAATCACCTCGCATTTGATATCAAGGAGGCCGAGCTCGAATACTGCGAAGAGACCGCATGGCCCGGCTCCAATAATCACGGCGTCAGTTTCAATGACTTCGGCATTCATTCGGATTTCCCTAGTAGTGACCGGTGCCTTAGAATTGCTTTTCCGGAATTCGCACAACCAGTCCATCAAGTTGTTCGGTTACTTTTATCTGACATGACAGGCGGCTGTTGTCGCGAACATCGAAGGCGAAATCGAGCATATCTTCTTCCATGTCGCTGCGTTTGCCAGTGGCTTCCAGCCACTCGGGTTCAACGAACACGTGACAGGTTGCGCATGCGCAGGCACCTCCACAGTCGGCGTCGATCCCGGGCACCATATTCTTGACCGCCGTTTCCATTACAGTCATGCCCGGCTGTGCATCGAAGGACTGAGATGTTCCATTGTGTTGTATATAGGTAATCTTGACCATAAATGCCGGCGACTGGTTAAGCGGTAGCAGCAGACGGCAGGCTTATTAGGGTATCGGCCAGCTAAAGACAATGCGCCATTCACAGACCGGCATCCGGCTGGTTGTACGCGACTTCAGCTAGCGATTTCAGCAATTGCTGCCTCTATTTCCGAGATTTCTTCCGCCAAGCCAAGGATCAGTTCCCGACGCCTTGAAGCGTTGTCCGGAAACCCAATCCGTTCGAGCTCACGCGTAATCGAGACGATCGAATTCGCTCCGATAACTAGAGCAGCGCCTTTGAGAGTGTGGACCGCCAGGTGGTAGTCGGCCGGCAAAGTTGCGATCGAAATCACATCGAGCTGGACGCGAGCCTGGACGCGAAACAATCCCAACAACTCGTTTTCCAGAGCGTGATCGCCGAGTGTATAGCGTCGCAGATGCTCGAGATCGAGCCGCTTCGCGTCAGCGCGGCGGGTGTCTCGCCGCCGCAATCGCTGCCTTGTTCTATTACTGCGCTTGCTGGTGCTGGTCACTGCCCGCCCCGAGGCTCGTTTGGGAGCCTTAACACAAAAGGCATAGACATCCTTTCGGTATTTTTCATTAATTCAGCGAAACCAATACTTTATGGCTGGAAGCGGTTGGCCAATCAATTTGACGAAGCCGACAATTGCATCGCTTGCCATGGATTCCGTTCAGTGTTGGCTATCGTTAAGGTTGCTAATTAGCTGTGGCAAGCGACGGATAATGCTGGACGTTTGCCGTCGGTGGGAGCAAAAAGGGCAAGAGGGTGCAACCTGGAAACTCAAGATTGCGGCAGATAGATGAATTTTTCCAGCGAACCTGAAAATTGTGCGGCATGGGCCGGAAAAGACAAAAGAATCCCGTTGCTGCTGCACAAGAATGGCCGGCCGTCTACAAGCAGTCGCGGCTAGGCTGTCAAACGGGGTTGGTGCGGTAGGGGTAGCTTGAATGGCGACAAACACAGGCGAACCTCGCAGATTACGGCGCGCAAGCCGTCGCGAGGCGGAACGGCAATTAGAGGAGAGTTCGGGGCAGGCGTTTGACGATTTACGGCAACCCATCCGCGGCACACCGGCCAATGAAAACGAACCCGTAAGTGCCGCCCTCATCTCGAACTTGAAGCGCCGCCCCTCCTCCTTTCCGTTCTGGGTGGCATTCTTGGTTTCGCTTGTCTGGATCTTTGCATGTGCTGCGATTTACGGTCCAAGCCTTGCCACTGAAGGCAACCTGCTTGGCCCAACCGGTTTGCCCAAACTGATCACTGCTTCAATTGCGCTATTGCTCCCAATCGGGCTGGTATGGACATCCGCTTATCTTCTGTACCGAGCTCAGCAACTGAGGCAGGTCTCGGAGGCGTTGATGCACACAGCGCTTAGACTTGTGCGTCCGCAAGACATTGCAACGGAAAGCCTTTCAACCATTGCTCAAACGATTCGTGGGGAAATCAATCTCCTCGTCGGTGGCGTGGAGCAAGCGGTTCAACGCGCCGGGCAGCTGGAGGAGATGGTCCATAAGGAAATGGCCTCCATCGAGAGGGCCTTTGGAAGCAATGAGGAACGAATCCGAACGTTGGTGGCAGGACTGGAGAGCCAACGCCAGGCACTGCAACAGGCGGGTTATGTCATCGGATCGGAAGCCACACCACTCCTCGGCCGGCTTGAAGAGAACACCCAGCATCTGGACGGAATCATTGGCACCGCTCAGGGAACGCTTGCAGCTTTGGAAAGTGGGCTCAAGGCCTCGACTGATGAGCTGGCAAGGACAATCGAGGAGGTTGCATCGCGCGCGACTTTCGTGGGCGACGAGATCGGCAATCAAACGGCGCGAATGGAGCAGCTTTCGAGCCTCCTTTTGAACGAGGTTCAAGGTTTTTCAGACCATATTACCAGCCAAGTGGAGATTTTGGCGCAATCGACGGGTCAGCTGAATACGGAGGGGACAACATTCAGCGAATCGGTGAAAGCGATGGAGACCGGCGTTGTGCAAACCCTTCGCCAGAGCATTACCGAACTCAACAGTCTGCACGGGGACGTGCAGCAGTCGATTGGCCAAATGACGACAACGCTGGCCGAGCAGTTGCAAACTACCAGCCGGCAGTTCGCGGAGCTGCTTCAGGGAACAAGCGGCGACATCACCTATCAGCTCAAGACGACGACCACGGAGGTCAGCCAGCAGCTAGAGCGCTCGGGAATCGAGGTAACACAACAGATCCAGGTTTCCGGTGACAATCTCACGCAGCGCGTTTTGACAACATCCAGCGATTTCATCCAGAACGTCGGGCGTGCCCGCAGCGAACTTTTCAGCTACCTCGAAGAGAGTTCGGGCGCCTTGACGACCCGACTGGAAGAGACCACCAACGAACTATTCGGCAAGATCGAGCGAATTTCAAATAACATGACCGATCAACTGGTGAGTGCCACGCAACGCGTCACCGAGCGGCTTGACGATGCATCCACCGAACTGACCGGACGACTTGACGACACAACGACCCGCCTGTTCGACAACGTGGAAAGATCGAACACCGGCATCTTCGCCCGCCTAGATGCCACTTCCAGCGAGGTATCGCAAAAGCTTGAACATGCAGGCAACAGCATGTTCGTTCGGATCGATACCACTGCTCGCAATCTCGGCGAACGATTCGACATTGCTACCGAATTGCTGGAGCGCGTAACCACGGATATCACTGGCCGGATGGAGGGAACATCCGCGGCCTTTGCCGAAGTTCTCGGCAAGGCTTCGCTGGCGCTCGCGGACAAGATCACCGGCACACGCGCCGAATTTTCTCAGGTGATCGAGCAGATGAGCTCCGGCATCATCTCTCAACTTGGCAAGGCAAGCACCAAATTTGCCGATGAACTTTCGGGCAGCGCCAACTCCATCACCGGCCGGTTCGAGCAGACTACCGGACAGCTGGTAGGTCGGCTTGATGAGGCTGCCGGCGCACTGCAGCTTCGGACCGACAATTCCACTCGCCAAATCGAAGCGGCGAGCGACAAGTTTGCCAAGCATGTCCAATCGACAAACAAATACTTTGCTGAACAGCTGGGCGAGGCTGCATCCGCTCTCGATGAGAGGCTTGAAACCATCAGCCTGCAACTGACGGGGAAACTCGAGGCGACTGGAACAAAGCTTTCAGAGAGATTGGAAGACGTAAGCTTGTTGGTTGAAAAATCGGTGGATCGGTTCAACAGCGATATCGAGCGCGTGCTGCACAGCCGGGAAGAGGTGCTCGTCGACCTTATAGGCAAACTTGGCAAGAAGGCCGATGACGTTGACAGCATGATGCGCAACTACATGGTGCTGATCGAAGAGTCGCTCAGCAAGGCTGAGTCTCGCTCGCGGGAAATTGGTCGAGTGATCTCTAGTCAAGCGGAAACCGCGACCCAAAATCTGGAGCAACAAATCAAGCAGCTTGAGAACACTTCGGACGCCCAAATTGCCACCGCTGCACGACAGCTGCGTGAACAGTACGAACGCGCCGTAAACACAATGAACGAGATGCTCTCTATGACTGCCGGCGAATTCACGCAAACCGCCCAGGACATGCGGGTAACCGCGCAGCAGGTCGTTCGCGACATCGAATCGGCGCGAAACGAGTTGCGCCAGGCAATTCTTGACCTGCCTGAGGAAACGCGGTCAAACGCAGCCGCGATGCGAAAGGTCGTTTCAGACCAGATCGATGCGCTGAATGCGCTGGCGGAAGTCGTGAAACGGCAAACAAGCGGCCTCGATCTGAGCGGTCCAGGAATATACATTCCCAATCGCAAGGGCAGCGGAGCTGGAAAACCCGAAGCTCATGCTCCCGCTCCCCATCGCCAAGCGGTAGAGCCGCCGAGCGAGCGGGGTCCCGAAGTGGAACGTGAGGCGGGAGCGACGATCAGAGGAAGATCGGTCTCGGCCCTGCTCGAAACGGAGGCTCCGAAGGGTTCAAGCAATTTGCTGCCCCAGCTGCGAACGGACGACGCCAGCCTGCCGGCCACGCGTCAGAGAAAGAAAAGCGATTCCGGTGCGGTTTCGCGCGAAACCGAAGCGCTTGTCGGCAAACTCAACAGCGCGGCCCGCGATCTTGTCGAGGCCATCGATGGTAAGCTGCCGGCCGATCTCGAACGCCGGTACAACAACGGCGAACAGCATGTCTACACTCACCGGCTGTATCAGGGCCGTGGAAAAAAGATGTTGGAGCTTCTAGTCGATCGGTACGGGAGCGAACGCCTCATTCGCGGCAGGATCGATGGGTACGTCGGGCTTTTCGAGCGCTTGCTCGACACGGTGTCGGAAACTCCTCAGGGTGAGCAGCTGGTCGATGCTTGTCTTGCATCCGAAAGCGGCAAACTCTATCTGATGCTTGCACAGGCGAGCGGACGGCTCACCAGCTAGCCGTCATATCTGCACATTCCTCATGCTGGGACTTCACGCGGGCGGAGCGCTCAATGGACATCGACAGGCCTTATCTGCTTTTCCTAGGCGATGTATTGGATCAGCTCGCGGCAAAGACCGCACATGGAATTGTTGATTGGCGCCGCGATTGGTGCGTTGGCCAATTCCGGCTGCCTGGTTGCAAGGCCGATTGCCACGTTCCCGATCTGAGTATTGAGGGGGCTGTGGAAAAAGGTGCCAAAACAATGATCGTAGGCGTTGCGAACGCCGGCGGCGTGCTTCCTGAACATTGGGTCGGCAAAATTGTGATGGCACTGGAGGCTGGCCTGGACGTGGCGACGGGGCTTCACCAAAGATTGGGAAGTTTCCCGGTCATCGCCAAAGCAGCAGCTCGTCACGGGCGCCGGCTGCACGACGTTCGCTTCAGCAACGTGCAATTTTCCACCGGAAGGGGTGCCAAGCGCCCGGGCTTGCGGCTGCTAACGGTCGGTACAGATTGCTCGGTGGGAAAAAAATACACTGCCTTGGCGCTGGAAAGGGAAATGGTCCGCAGAGGTTTCAAGGCAGACTTCCGCGCGACAGGGCAGACAGGCGTATTCATATCGGGCCGCGGGGTGGCCATTGACGCAGTGGTCGCAGATTTCATCGCCGGGGCCGCCGAATGGCTGTCGCCCGCCAACGACATGGACCACTGGGACATCGTGGAGGGCCAGGGTTCATTGTTTCATCCCTCTTTTGCCGGCGTCACACTGGGCCTGCTGCATGGCAGTCAACCGGATGCGTTTGTCGTCTGTCATGAGCCGACCAGAACCACGATGAGGGGCGTTAAACATCCCTTGCCCACAATCGGGGACGTTATCGAGCGAACCATTGTCGAGGGGAAGCTCACCAATCCGGCCATTGAATGCACAGGCATTGCCATCAACACCGAAAATCTAGCGGAAGCAGAAGCAATTACGCTTCTTGAGAAGACTGCCAAAAAGCATCGGTTGCCCTGCGTTGATCCCATCCGAACCGGCGTGGGCCCGCTTGTCGATCAACTCAGGGCCAGGTTTCATTCTTGATACAAAAGCTAACCATTGGGCACGAAAGCTGGCCGATCGCCGGGGCTTTCACCATATCGCGCGGCTCCAAAACGACGGCCGACGTGGTTGTTGTCACCCTAGAGAGAGACGGTGCAAAGGGTTGGGGCGAATGCGTTCCGTACCGTCACTACGGGGAAACGGTGCCCACCGTCATGAAGGCCCTAGAGGCTTGCCGCAATCGGATCGAACAGGGAGTCAAGCGCCAAGAGGTTCCAACCCTACTGAAACCGCGAGCGGCGCAGAATGCCCTGGATTGTGCGCTCTGGGATCTCGAAGCGAAGCTCACGGGCCAACGAGTCTGGCAGCGTCTTGGTTTGCCTCAACCAAAACCTCTGACGACAGCGTTTACTCTGAGTCTCGATACAGCTGCCAAGATGGCAACCGCCGCCAGTCGCGCTGCCGAGCGTCCGCTGCTGAAGCTCAAGCTTGGGGCGAGTGATGATGCAAAGCGCCTTCGAGCAATCCGTGAAGCTGCGCCTCGCAGCAGATTGATCGTCGATGCGAACGAAGGTTGGTCCGTGGATGAGTTGCCGATGCTGCTCGAGGTGTGCGCCGAAACCGGCGTGGAGCTTGTCGAGCAACCCTTACCGGCAGGCCAGGACGAAGCCTTGCGTCATCTGAAACGCACGGTTCCCATTTGTGCCGATGAGTCATCGCATGATCGGAGCGACCTACCTGCCCTTGCAGGAAAGTATGATGCGATCAACATCAAGCTGGATAAAGCCGGCGGTCTCAGCAGCGCCCTCGCTTTGCGCAGAGATGCCGAAAATTTAGGCCTGAAGATCATGGTTGGCTGCATACTGTCTACATCGCTATCGATGGCTCCGGCTGGTCTTGTTGCGCAGAATGCGCAGGTCGTGGATTTGGATGGCCCCCTGCTTCTGGCCCGCGACCGGGAACCAGGCATACGTTACGAGGGCGGTCTCATGCATCCTGCTCCGGTTGCCCTGTGGGGCTGAAGCTGTCCCATTTCGGGACTTTTGTCCCTAAACCAATAACTAACCTCTTTCGGCAATAGTTCGCTAACGAACAACTTTCCTGCCCTCCTTGGGCCTGCAGCGGTTAGTGAGCAGCATGAGTAACGAGTCGGACGCCAATCCCTACGATTTCAACGCAATTGACGCAGCTGTGAAAGAAACCGAGCGCGGCCGCTGGTTTCTTGCCGAATACGATCGTCGCAGCCGGAGCGCCGATACCCAGACCATGCTGGGGGCGATCGCCAAGCTAGAGAAAATCATCAAAACCGAAGTTCCGAACTATCCGCCGAACTTGGCCGAGGCGCTTCGGAACACCAAAGCCGAAATCGATGCGCTGCAGGAGAACCTCCCTGTCGAAGGCACCGCGCTTCTCAAGGCCTGCAACGGCTATGCGAGCCTCAACGTGCATGCCGCAGCCGTTGCGGCAGAGTTGTCGCAGGTTGCCGAGATTCTGCGTTCGAGCGCGGAAGCCTTGAACGGCGATGCAGAGGGGTCTGCCAGTGCTTTTGTCCATCTGGCCGAGAGGATCGAATCAATTTGCATATCACACAACGTCCTTGCAGACAGGATTGCCAAAACAGTAAAGCTTCTGGTTTGCCTTGATCAAGCAACCACGGGCGACAATTCCAGCTCTTGCGCGAGCGCAGCGAGTCGACTGGAAAAGATCGCGGCATCGGCTATGCCCAAGATTGAGCCTGTCCTTTCTGGGGAGAACCTGAAGTATTTCTGCAAAGACGAAGAACTCTTCGTTGCTACTGCACCAGGTCAGCCAACGGCGCGGCTGGAAACCCCGCCTGCTGCCAGCAAACCAAACGAAGCGCCTGCAGATTCCAACTCCAAGGCCAGAATCGTCATCGTGCGCACCCCATCTTCCGTGGCCAATCCGATTCCACTTGCAGAGGATACTTCCGGCTCCACTCCTCAGACAGCAGCCTAGGCCGCCTCACTCAGTACCTTGGCGAACACGTTTCGATCCACGTTTCCGCCGGAAACCACTGCCACGATCGTCTTGCCCTTGGTCTCAATCTTACCTGCCAGTATGGCGGCGAGCGCTACGCTACCTCCGGGCTCGATAACGAGCTTGAGAGTCTCAAATCCGAAACGCATGGCCTGTTTCACTTCCGTCTCGCTGACCACGAGGCCGGACTTGAGGCGCCTTCGATTGATCTCGAACGTAGTCTCGCCGGGCTCAAGCGACATCAGAGCGTCGCAAATATTCCCGGTGACTTGAGTGTTGCGTTGCCTGCGGCCGGTTGCCAGCGAGCGGGCATAGTCATCGAAACCCTCCGGTTCGACTGAGTAGATTGCACTATGGGGCAGTCGCGCCTCTGCCGCCAGGGCGATTCCTGCAGCAAGCCCTCCCCCGCTGGCACATACAAGAATGGCGTCCGGTCGGGCACCCAGTGCGCTTGCCTGTTCGGCGATCTCTAGTCCGGATGTACCCTGCCCCGCGATGATGTCGGTATCTTCAAACGGCGGAACAAGCACGGCTGCTCGCTCGGCGACAAGACGCATGGCGATTTCTTCACGCGCTTGACGCGCCCGGTCGTAAAGTACCACTTCGGCGCCGTAGCTCCTGGTGTTGTTCTGTTTGATCAGGGGCGTATCAACAGGCATCACGATAATCGCCGGCAAGCCCTTGATTTGCGCCGCGGCCGCCACGCCCTGGGCGTGATTGCCGGAGGAATAGGCAACGACTCCACCCTTGTGAACATCGGGATCAAGCTGGGAAATCTTGTTCCATGCGCCGCGGAACTTGAACGAACCTGTCCTTTGCAGGCATTCCGCCTTGAGGAGAATGCGTCCGCCCGCAAGTTCATTGAGCGATTGCGATTCTATCAGCGGAGTGCGCACCGCAAAGCCGCTGATACGGTTTGCGGCTGCTTCGATGTCCTCTATGTGCGGTATCGGCTGTAGCGCCATTGGGTCTCGTTTCTCAATTCATCAGGAATTGGACAAGTCGATTCGTGCTTGACAGCCTTCCGGCCAACATCGAGGCCATGCCTTTGTGAAAGGCAACCGCCAGTTCCGGTGCCTCGTTCTGCACTTTTTGCAAGTCCGTATGAGTGAATTGCCACGCCGTTACCTTGCTGCGCGCGAAGACCGATGCGGTGCGAGGGCCACCGAGATAGAACGCAATCTCGCCCACGATTGCACCCGGCCCGAGTGTCTTCAGGCGAATATGTGTGTCATTGTCGCCTTTGAGATCAACAGTAGCCTGGCCGGACTCGATGAAATACATGTCCTCGGACGGAGAGTTCTGTTCTATCATCACGGCATTCGGCTCAAACTCCACTCGTTTGAGATAGTTGGCAAGCTTCGGGGCGAGTTTTTTGTCCTCGATTATCTGAGAAAGCTGCTCGGTAACCGAGTAGTTTCCCGCTTCCCGCCCTGACGGCTGAACGGTTTCCAGCAATCGATCTTCGCACCATTCGATGCCGCGATCGAGATCGGGGAACATCATTACCTTGTCGAATTCTTCGCCGACTACTCCGTTACGCACGAAAGCCTCCTGACTCGATTCATTCAGGCCGGTAAGGATGAGGCCGACGCTTCGCGTTCGACAAAAATGCGCAAGCTTTTGAAAACTGACAACTGCAGAGGTGTCCAGGCCGCTTACCCTCAGGAAGTCGATTATCAGATGACTGACGTTCTTGCCCTTGGCGTTCAGCCGATCCATGATTTGCTCGCGTAACCGGTCGGCTGTGCCGAAGAACACGAAGCCCTGCAAGCGGTACACCAAGATGCTCTCACCATGTTTCTCAAGGAATTGGCGACGTTCCTCGGATCGATCGACGTTGCTGTGGAAGTCTGCGCCGGTGAGCTCGTTCTTGATAATGTCGACTTTGCTGTAGTCGACGACGAACAGGATCAAGCCGGCTATCAGGCCGAAGAGAATCCCCGGCAGCAGACCAACCCATATGATGATCAACAAGATTACAACGATGATTGCATATTCTGCCGTGGTCACTCTGCGGTACGTCAGGACCAGCCAGTCAAGGATGAGATTTGCGCCTACCCAGAGGAGTAGCGCCCCAAACAACGGCTTGGGGACAAAGGTAAGGAAAGGCGCACCGGCAGTCATGAACAGAACGCACAGCAGCGCGATGATTGGGCCGACCATGCGATAGACGCCGCCAAGCCGGTGACTGAGCAGTGTCAGGCCGAGATCCTGAAACCCGGGTGTGCCGCCGCCGGCTCCGGCAACCAGATTGGCAGTTCCGGCCACACGTAATTCCTTGTCGAAATCGATATCTCGGTGAAGGGCTAGTTCGAGACCGCTTGAATTCATCAGTACCGCAAGCGTCGAGAGCACGACGAGCGAAAGAATGCCCAGCCATTGCTGTGCGATAGCATCCCACCGCACCAGGGCAAGGTCAGAAAGGTTGAATGGCGGCCATAGGCTCGGCTTATCAAGCAGATCGATGATCCATCCGGATTCCCGCAGGTCAGCGAAGGGCGTCTTCATCAGGAACGCTACCAGATGGAACAGGATCGTGGCGGCGATCACTGTCACCGACAGGGCAAGACTTGAATGGGTGCGCTGCGACAGGAACGATATCAACGCGATGAAAACGATAGCGAGGCTGAACTTGAGCAGTACATGGCTCTCGCTCAAGGCATGGATGTCGGCCAGTACATCAGGGTTGCCCGCGATCACGCCAATCGAGCCTTTGGTAATCAGCCATCCGGTGCCGGCAAGAAATCCGGCGATCACTGGAAACGGGATAAACCGGACCAGTCGGCCCAGGCGAAAAAAGCCCATGACATAGAACGCGACCCCTGTGAGCATACTTGACAAGCCCAAGGCTGCCACCACAGTGACCGCTACTTCCTGGCTGCTGGCTTGACCGACAAGAGACGTAGCGAGCCAGGAAGAAATAATTGCCAATGACGCTATCGGCACTTGTTGAGTCGTGCCGATCATCCCGGGCACGCTGCTGCGCATCGCGATGATTACGGCTAGAACGGTACTGGCGAAGAGTGTAATACCAATGCCCAAAGGCAAATGCTCCTCGAGGCGTCCAGCAAAAATGAAGGCGGCCTGCGAAACGCCAGCGACTATGATGACGATGCCGCAGAGCATTCCGGCAACGATGCTTGGTAACAGTTGGCTGGGGGAGTACTCCCTTTCAGCTGCCTGTATGATATGAGTCACAGCACAGGTCCCACGGCTATCGACCGACTGCCGGTTCGATCTCATAGATTGGCATGACAATTTTTGACCGTCCACCGCGGTTTCGGGATAGGTTAGATTCGAGGGGAATAACAAGACTCAAGCGAGTGGCTGGTTGGGCACAGGGAAATTGCAGCTAAAGTTTTGGGGCGTCCGCGGCAGCATACCCTCCCCGGGTGCCGACACTGCTGCTTTCGGAGGCAATACAGCATGCGTTGAACTAGTCGCAGGAAACCACACCCTTATCATCGATGCGGGATCGGGCATCCGTGCCCTAGGCGACAAACTTTGCACGGATAACTCAACAAGCATCGATGTGTTTTTTAGTCACTGTCATTTTGACCACATCGAGGGTTTGCCGTTCTTCGGACCGCTCTACGCAAGTGGCCGAAAGCTCAATTTCTGGTCCGGACACATTCAGCGGCCCGACGCCACACGCCATATGATCGCCAGCTTGATCCGCTCGCCGTATTTTCCAATCGATCCGTCGGGTTTCAAGGCTGCCATCACCTACCTTGACTTCCAGTCTGGTGATACGCTTCATCCCCGGGAGAAGATCGTCGTGCGCACGATCCCGCTCTATCATCCTGGCGGTGCGACAGGCTTCAGAGTAGCGTTTGGATGCAGTTCAGTCTGCTACATCAGCGACGTCGAGCACCGGCCACTGCTTGAAACTTCCTTGATCGAATTCGTCTCCGGTACGGATCTCATGATTTACGATGCAATGTATACAGATGAGGAATATCCAAAATACGTCGGGTTTGGCCATTCCACCTGGCAGGAAGCGATCAAACTGGCCAATGCGGCAAACGTGGGCACCTTGGTTCTCTATCATCATTTTCCCGGCCGCGTCGATGACGATCTAGCGAAGATCGAAGCAATGGCTCAAGCCAAAAGACCGCACACCCTGATGGCTCGCGAAGGAATGGAATTTCAACTGTGAAGAAAACGCAAACAATCGCCATTCTGCTTGGTTTGGCTGTTGTGGCCGCACTTACCCTGGTGCGCGCGGCCGATCCTTATCTGATCCGCAGCATGCGGGAGACCGCGTTCGATCAATATCAGCGAATCTCGCCCCGTGCCTATCAGGCATTGCCGGTGCGCGTTGCGGACATCGATGAAGCCTCGCTTGCTGCCTATGGTCAGTGGCCGTGGCCACGCACTCGCGTTGCGGAGCTTGTCGAAAAGCTCTCCCAGCTTGGCGCCAGCGCGATCGTTTTCGACATTCTGTTCTCCGAGCCGGACCGCCTGTCGCCAGCAGCACTCATGCAAGATGACACATTTCGTTCCATACTTATCGAGAGCGGCAGCCTCGGCGCAAACACGCAGCTTCCAGATAGCGATAAATTGTTCGCTAAGACGATCGAGGGAAAGCCTGTGGTGCTAGGTTTTGCCGTCACCAACGCCGGCAGCAACGAGAGGCCCCTGGTCAAGGCAGGGTTCGCTTTTACGGGTGAAAGCCCGGTTGATGCTCCGCCGCGATTCGACAAGACCACGCCTATACTTCCCGACCTGCAAAACGCCGCAGCGGGTATCGGCAGTATCAGTTTTGATCCCTCATCGACCTCGGTCATCAGGCGGATACCAATGCTTGTGAGCGATGGTGAGCAACTCTATCCAAGCCTCACGCTGGAAGCACTGCGGGTTGGGCAAGGAGCCTCCACTTATCTGGTCAGCAATGCGCCTGAGATTGCCGCCTCGATCGGCTCGATCCGCGTCGGTGATTTCGGGGTCGAAACCGCAGCATCGGGAGCGATGTGGCTGCACTATGCAAAGGATAACAAGGATCGCTACGTCTCCGCCAAACGCATCATTGAGGAATCCGAGGCGCCAGCCACCCGCAATCTGATCGATGGCAGTATTGTTCTTGTCGGAACCTCGGCTGCGGGCCTCCATGACATTCGTATCACATCCCTGGGAGAAGCCGTGCCCGGTGTTTCTATTCACGCCCAGGCGATCGAGCAGATTCTCGCCGGAACGTTCCTGTCACGACCAGACTGGGCCGATGGGCTTGAGATTGCCGGTGTCGCAGTACTCGGCGCTGCGATTGTTCTTCTGGCAGGAATGGTAAGTCCGGTGATGGCCTTGTTCGCCGGAATTGCCGCAGCCGCCGCGGCAACAGGAGGAGCGTGGGCTGCTTTTGTGCAGGCGAAATTTCTCCTTGATCCCATTTTTCCAGCCATCAGCGGGCTTCTGGCACTTTTCACGATGATCGCCTTTCGTTTCCTGGTAACGGACCGAGAGCGGCGTACCATTCGCCGCGCCTTTTCGCAGTATCTGGCACCTTCGGTGTTGCGTCGAATCGAGTCGTCGCGAGACGCGTTGCGCCTGGGAGGAGATGAACGGCAACTGACGCTACTGTTCATGGATATCCGGAATTTCACTACGATCAGCGAAGGGCTGAGTCCGACTCAGCTCGTAGAGTTCCTCAACAAACTTCTGAACGAGCTCAGCAAACCTACGATCAACAACGAAGGAACGCTCGATAAGTTCATTGGCGATTCCATAATGGCGTTCTGGAATGCGCCTCTCGACGTACCCGACCACCCAGCGAAGGCTGCGAGGGCGGCGCTCGAAATGCGCAGCGCGTTGAAGCTTCTGAACGAGCAGGACGCCTTCCAACTGAAATGGCGGTTTGGAGACAATGCCAAGGTTCAGATCGGCATCGGGGTGAACACTGGGCTCGCCTGTGTCGGCAATATGGGCGCCGAGACACGATTCAATTACACCGCAGTGGGGGATGCAGTGAATGTGGCATCGCGCGTTGAAAGTGCTACCAAGCACGTCGGGGTAGACATATTGGTGTCGGAAGCCACGGCTTCGGGGATTTCGGAAATGGCGATGCTTGATGCGGGCATGCTCGAACTAAAGGGGAAGACTGCCCGCCAGCGCGTGTATGTACTAGTGGGAGATGAAACAGTCACAAAAACATCCCTGTTCGAGGAACTGGCAAAATCGCACGAGATGTTATTGCGCCATCTTGTCTCGAACGAGCTGCCGCAAGCGAAGCGGGCACTGAGTCGCTGCCGCGACCGGGCGGTTCGGGGCGGATGGAGCGATCTGGCGGCGTTCTATGATCACATCATGGAACGCCGCGCCGATTATGTGAACTAAGCGAATTCCGGTTTATCGTTCGTTCACTCGGTCTTGTTGGTATCCTCAAGGAAAAAGCGGCCAAGTGGGTTCTGATAGAATCCGGTCACGTTCTTGCGGCAACCATTGATGAATGGGCTGTAGTACAAATCGATCCAGTGAACGTCGCCCTTGGCGATTTTCTGAATCTCCTGATACATGCCTTCACGCTTTGCCGGATCGAGTTCAACTCGCGCCTTCGCCACTAGATCCTTCACCGTATCGTTTTTGTAACGTGTCATGTAATTCAGATTGGCGTCGTGGCCCAGCACGAAGGTTGTTTTCTGGTCGGGATCGATGATGTCATTGGTCCAATAGTTGACCGCCGTATCGTAGTTGCCTTCAACCTCGGTATTCCAGGTTTGGCTTGCGTCCATCTTCTGCAAATTGAGGGTAACGCCGACCTTGGCGAGCTGCTGCTGGAGCAGCACTGCGATCTGCTCATCCACCACATCCCCTGCATTGACGATGTGACTAATACTGAGCCCTTCCGCTCCTGCGTCCTTCAGCAGCTGCTTGGCCTTCTCAGGATCATAAGGGCGAAACAGGTTGGCTTCGTAATGGTACAGTGCTCCCTTGGGAATATAGGAATTCGCGACTGTACCGACACCGAAAGTCACCGTATCGACAATGGCTTGCTTGTCGATTGCGTAATCAAGGGCCTCGCGAACTTCCTTTTTGCCCAGCATTCCCTTCTCATGATTGATCAGAAGGTGATCCTCGCGGGTGGACGTTGCCAGAGTTATTTCGACATTGGAATCTTTCTTCAGCTCGGCAACTTTCGAAAACGGCACGAAGATCGAGCAGTCGATCTCGCCTGCCTGAAGTTTGAGCATCCGCGTGTTGTCATCCACGAGCGATATCCACTCAACTCCATCAAGCTTCACCCTATCGGCCTGCCAGAAGTTGGGATTTTTCTTGAGGATTACCCGATCACCGCGCCGCCATTCCACCAAGCTGAAGGCGCCGGATGCCAGGGGTTTCTCCCCATACGCCTCTTCGCCTATCGACTCGACCGCCTTTTTAGACAAGACCGAGACACCGGGCATCGCAAGCGTTGCCAGGAACGGAGCCACCGGCTGGTTCAGCGTCACCACAAGGGTTTTAGGATCCTTCGCTTCCGCAGTCTTGATCACCTTATAGGTATCGGCCCAGAGCGAGCCGGGATTGTCTCTGATACGAAGCAAGGTAAAGGCCGCATCTTCGGCAGTGATTGGCGAGCCGTCCTCGAATTTCGCATCGCGCATCTTAAAGGTATAGACCGCCCCGTCAGGCGAAACGTCCCAGCTTTCGGCAAGTCCGGGCTCGAGCTTGGTCCCCGACTTATCGACGCGGACAAGCACGTCATAGACATTCATAAACACCCAAAAATCGACATTCTGAGCCGACTTGATCGGGTCGAAGGTCGTGCCATCCTCACGCCGGCCGATGGTTAGAACTCCGCCGGCCTCGGCGAGGCTGGTACCAACCGTCAACATCGCCAGTAATGCAATGGCAGAGACGTTCAACAAACTCCGATAACGCATGAATTCCTCCTCCCAGAAGTAATCACTGTTGCACTTCGCCATAGAGATGACAAGCGACGCGTCGCCCGTCGGAATTTCGCAAGACCGGCGGTTCCCCACGTTGGCATTGATCCATTACAAACGGGCAGCGCTGGTGAAAAGAGCAACCTTTTGGAATGCGAAGCGGGCTTGGCGGTTCACCTGCCAGGAGCGCGCGCGGCAAGGACCGGTCGGGATCGATCTCAGGAATCGCCTGCACCAACGCCTGGGTATAGGGATGTTTGGGGTGGACGAAGACCTCGGTGGTTGGCCCTTCCTCCACAATCCGTCCAAGATAGACGACCGCCACCCGATCACACATGTGGCGCACTACGGCAAGGTCGTGAGCGATGAAGATGACAGCGAGGCGCATCCGCCGTCGCAGGTCGTTCAACAAGTTGATGATCTGCGCTTGTATCGAGACGTCGAGCGCTGCAACGCACTCATCGGCGATGATCAACTTGGGTTCGATTGCCAGAGCGCGGGCAATGCCGACCCGTTGACATTGACCGCCGGAAAGAGTGGCAGGCTTTCTCGATCGGTATTCGTTTGAGAGTCCCACGAGTTTCAAGAGCTCGATGACGCGGTTGTCAATCTTGGCTTGGGGAACCTTTTTGTGAACTTTCAGCACCTCCGCAATGGTTTCGCCAACCGTCATGCGGGGATTGAGTGCGCCGTATGGATCCTGGAATATCATGGCCGTCTGGCGACGCAGGCCAACCACCGATTTGGCGTCGTCAGTGGTGATTTCACGCCCCTCGAAATGAATACTGCCAGAGGCGATTTCTCCGAGCTGAAGTATCGCACGCGCAAGTGTGGTCTTCCCGCAGCCCGATTCTCCCACGAGACCAAGTGATTCCCCTCGCTCGAGGGTCAAAGAGACCCCATCGACGGCTCGTACCACGCGGCCTTTTCTACCGGGCCAGGGAAAACCTGAAACCGGGAATCTGACCACCAAATCTCTCACTGTCAGCAAGGGCTCGCTCACGGGTTGCTTCGCTTGGCAAGGTGGCATGCAGCCACGTGTCTTTCAGAAATGGCAGCTAGAACCGGTATTTCGGTCCGACATCTATCAAAGGCAAAATCGCAGCGAGGATGAAAGCGGCAGCCCTTGGGCATTTCGCTCTGATAGGGCGGCTGACCGGAAATATTGGGCAATACACTGGCGACTACATTTGCAGGCTGGCAGGCGATGAGTTTTGCGGTGTAGGGATGGGAAGGAGAACTTATGACGGTGCGTTTGGGGCCCCGTTCGCACACACGTCCGGCATACATGACAACGATCGAGTCACACGTTTGAGCAACGATGCCGAGATCGTGAGTGACCAAGATAATGGACAGGCCGCGGGTATCGCGCAAATCGAGAAGCAGCCGGAGTATTTGCGCCTGCACCGTTACATCAAGCGCTGTCGTCGGCTCATCGGCAATAAGCACGGTGGGGTTACACGCGAGAGCCAACGCAATCATGACCCGCTGGCGCATTCCACCAGAAAACTGATGGGGGTAATCCTTAAAACGGTAGTCGGGATCGGGAATGCCCACTTGGCGCAGCAGATTCCGTGCTTCGTTCCTCGCTTCCTTGCCACGCGGTGTTTGATGGTGCTCAAGGCTTTCGGCCAACTGGGCCCCAATGCTCATTACCGGATCGAGGTGGCTGGCGGGATTCTGAAATATCATGCCGATCTTGCTCCCTCGCACGCTCGCAAACTCTCGTTCATCGAGGGTCGTTAGCTCTTCGCCTGCCAGACGGATCGAGCCAGAGGCAATTCTCATGTCGCGTGTAGGAAAAAGCCGTATCAGCGCGCGGCAAGTCACCGTCTTGCCTGACCCGCTTTCTCCCACCACCCCAAGCACCTCACCGGTCTTGAGTGAAAACGAAATATCTTCGATGATGGTTGTTTCATTGTCTTTCGTTCCAGCGGCAACCGTCAAGGAGTCAATTTCAAGCAACTGGTCAGTCATTCGCGAAGCCCCAAACGTTCGCCAAGACCGTCGGCGATAAGGCTGAAGCCGAAAGCAAGACATACAATGGCAAGCCCGGGAAATGCGGTGATCCACCAAGCGGTGGTAATGAAGTTCTGACCCTCGGCCACCATGACACCCCACTCGGCTGTCGGAGGCTGCACGCCGAGACCCAGATAGCTGACCGCCGATCCGGTCAAAATGACAAGCACGACGTCGGACATGGAAAATACGATGGAGGCCACCAGAGCGTTTGGCAGAATATGCCGAAACATTATCCGTGCGTGAGAATAGCCGAGGCTCTTCGCTGCGAGCACGAAATCGCTGTGTTTGAGGATAAGCACCTGCGAACGAATAAGGCGGGCATAGGAAACCCAGCCGACAAGCGCCATGGCAACATAAAAGCTCAGTAGGCCGGGCCCCAAGATCGCCATGATGGCGAGCATCAGAACCAGAAACGGGAAAGCGACAACGACATCGACCATGCGCATGAACAAAGAATCAATCCATCGACCGAGGTAACCCGAGACAGCACCGACTACCGTGCCGATCATGAATGGGAAGATGACGCCTAGAAGACCCATCTGAAGATCTATGCGCGTTCCCCAAATTACGCGAGACAAGACATCTCGACCGAAGTTGTCGGTACCAAAGGGATGCGAGAGGCTTGGTGGTGCCAACTTGTTCGAGGTTTCATGAATTATCGGATCATAAGGGGCGATGAATTCAGCGCAGACGGCGAGAAGCGCAAAGCCTGCCACCACCGTGAGGCCCACAATGAGGGCAATTGGCAATCTTCCGACTTTCCACCGGCGCACGATCTCCGAATGAGCCGTTATGCTGCTCATATCTTTACCCGGGGGTCTGCGACGACCGTCAGCACGTCGGAAAGGAAATTGATGAGCACGCTCGCGCAGGCAAACATCATCGCGACGCCCTGAACAACCATATAGTCCCGCGTGAATATGCCGCGCACAAGAAGCTGGCCCATTCCGGGCAGCGAAAAGACCGACTCAACTACCACAGAGCTTCCGATGATCCAGCTTATGTTGATGGCAAGCAGATTTATCGTCGGCACCAGAGAGTTGGGCAATACGTGGCGCCAAAAGACGACGCGTTCGGGAAGCCCCCGTGCGCGCGCAGCCGTTGCGTAATCCGATGAAAGTTCCGCCACCATGCTCGCCCGCAAATTGCGGGTAAGCACAGCTGAAAGCGACAGTGCCACTGTCAAGCAAGGCAAGATGAGATGGTGCAGCTTCTCCAGAAACGTCTCTCCGTATCCTGAAACCGGGAAGAGATCGAGCTTCACGCTTAGAGCAATGATCAGCATGATGCCCAGCCAAAATGCCGGAAAACCAAGACCAGCGGTGGTGAACAGTCGTATAGCGTGATCTATCGGTCGGCCCCTGTTGCGCGCCGCAAAGGCTGCAAGGGGAACGGTGAGCAAGATTGCTAGAATTACGCTTCCGAGAACCAGAAACAGAGTTGGTTCAACACGCTCGAATATGAGTCGCAGAACGTCGGTCCGATAAAGAAACGACGTGCCCATCTCGCCCTTGGAGAGATTCTTGATGAAGTAGAGATACTGGAGCCACAGTGGTTCATCGAGGCCAAATTGCGCGCGTATACGGGCAATAGCTTCGGGCGTTGACTTCGTTCCAAGCAGCACCCGCGCCGGATCGCCTGGAATCGACCTGACGAGCACAAATGTAATGATACTAATGCCGATGAGTACGGGCAGGAGCTGCAGCGGGCGAGCTAGTACAAAACGAAAGCGATACACCTCAGATCGGCTCCCTCCGTTCACATTCTCACGAGCGTCTGTGCTTTCCCAGGAAACGCAAAAGCGTCGGATAGTACAGCTGTGGCTCTTCGTAAAAGGGCATGTGGCTTGAATTGGGAAACACGAACAGCTCTGCCTGCGGAATATGCAGCTTGATTCTCATAGCACAGGCGGGTGTGAGCTCGTCATGCTGACCGGTGGTAATCATCACGGGAACCTTTATGCGGTGAAGGTCCGACACACGATTCCAATCCTTGAGATTGCCGACGTACAGAAATTCGTTGGGACCTTGTATCGCGGTGTAGGGACCCATGTTCCAATCGTCGAGTGAACGCCTAACCGGCGCCGGCCATTCCGCCAGACGGCATACATGCCGGTAGTTCAGAAGGGTGATGGCTGCCTGATATTCAGGATGGTCGAGGCTGCCTTCCGCTTCATGCCGCTGCATCATGGCGACCGTTTCCGCTCCCAGGGCTGATCTCAGCCGTTCAAGTTCCGAAACCAAGTGGGGAATGTCGGCCGCGGTATCTTCCAGGATCACCGTTTTAAGAGCCTCCGGGTGAGTTAGAGAATACTCAATGCCGAGCCAGCCGCCCCAGGAATGCCCCAGAAGATGCACCTGCCCCAGGTTCAGTTTTTGACGGACCGTTTCCGTTTCGCGGACGTAGCGCTCAATGGTCCACAGCGAGTTGTCGTTTGGCCGATCGGACGCTCCGGTGCCAAGCTGGTCGAAAGCCACCACTCTGTAGCCGTGGTCAACGAGGCAAGAGTGCGCCTCCCTCAGATAGTCGCATGGCAGCCCCGGACCACCGTTAAGGCAAAAAACAGTCTCCGAACCTTTACCGAAGCTATAGGCCGCAACCCGATACCCATCGATCGCGATGTCTGTCCGCTCGTCGGGCTCTATTTCCCGCCACATGCCATCTCCTCAAGAACAATTTCGGAACGTAGTCGCCCGAGACTAGGACAGGCCGCGCTCGCGGTCGAGGGCATGCACAGCCCAAGAGCGAGGACACGGTCCTTATTGACACCGAACCGCCACCATGAACACCATACCGGCGCTGTAGTGCGCGGGGAGAGAGACCGCGATCCATTCGCAGCGAAGGAAAAAACTGGGCCCAGGATAGCGATTGCCGGCCTCAGGCCGATAATCTTTTTAGCTCTAATACACGCAGGGAGGAGTTTTCAATGATCAAAGAGTTCTTGAAGGGAACTACCGCGGTAGTTGCCGCGGTGCTGCTTTCGGCGGCGGCCCTTGCCGCCGAAACCAAAGGTCCCGTTACCGACGACCTCGGGGTTGTCGAAATACCAAAAGATGCCCCCATCGTCATCGGCGGTTACTGGGTTATCACGGGGCCGGATGCCAATCTTGGCATCGATTCTCAGCGCGGTGCCGAAATTGCCTTCGACGAGATAAAAAACACGATCGCCGGTCATCCGATCCAGTTCGTGGTTGAAGATGATTCGTGCAATGCTGAAGGTGGCCAGACGGCTGCAACGAAACTTGCTTCGTTGCCTAACATCGTCGCGGTTCTTGGACCTGCCTGCTCGAGTGCCGCCACCGCCGCGGCGCCGATTCTGTGGAAGCAAGGACTGACGGACATTGGAACGGCGACGACCGCGCCTTCACTGACTGCACCCGACCGCAAGCCCGACTACTTCGGCTATATGCGAACGATCTACAGTGACCTCGACCAGGGCTTCAACGACGCGGAGTATTTCTACAAGGAACTGCAGTGCAAGACGCTCGCCACCATTCACGACGGCAGCCCCTATGCATCGCAGCTCGCCAAGGCTGCCGCCGACCACTTCAAGGAACTCGGCGGTGAGGTGGTGGCGGAGGAAGCCGTCACGCCGACCGATGTCGACATGCGTCCGGTTCTCACGGGCATCGCCACCAAGAAGCCCTGTGTTCTGTACTTCCCGATTTTCGTCGCCGCGGCGGCGCAAATCATTCGACAAGCGCCTGAAGTGGCAGACCTCAAGGACACCAAGATCATTGGCGGCAGCTCCCTAGCGGCCCCCGGCTTGCTGGAAGCAGCGGGCGACTCTGCCAAAGGCTTCGTGTTCACCAACGTCGATATTTCACCGGAAGTGATGGGGCAGAAGTATCCCGAGTTCGTGAATGCCTACAAGGAGAAGTACGGCGAGGGTCCAACCAACTCGTTCCACGCTCATGCGTACGACGCGGCCAAGATCCTGGCGATGGCAATTGAACAAGTCGCCAAGACCGACGATAGCGGCACAACCTACATCGGCAAAAAGGCGCTGCACGATGCCTTATTTGCCACTAAGGGATACGACGGCATCTCCGGTCCCATCAACTGCAACGAACATGGCCAGTGTGGTGCGTTCAATTTTGCAGTCTATCAGTTTACGGACGGCGATCCTGCAACTTTCGAACTGGGCAAGAACCCAAAGAAAATCTATCCGAAGCAGTAGATTATTGGCTTTCTAACTTGAACTGTGCGGCCGGCCGCCTAGTGGGTGGCCGGTCCGGCGTTCAGTAACCTACAGCTGGTGGATGAGATGACGGCGATTGAAAAAGCGGGAGTGAAGGCGCGCATTCCGCAAATATTCGGCAGCCTGCACAAATTTACGTATGTGGAGGCGGTATTATGGCTTGTACGCATTTCAGTCGTCGCCGTGGTTATTCTCGGCACAATTGGAACGCTGATCAAGGGCACCTACTCCAGCTCCCAATGGTTCGCGTTCTTCACTTTCGGCCTAACCATCGGCGGCGTCTACGCTCTGATCGCCCTTGGCTACACCATGGTCTACGGCATTCTGCGGCTCATCAATTTTGCCCACGGCGACATCACGATGACCGGCGCTTTTTCTGCCTTTTTTCTGGCGCGCAGTTTCGATCGTTCCGGATTTTTGGATGCATATCCCGTCACCTCCATGGTTGCGATCATGCTGCTTTCCATGGCGGTCTGCACGGTGACGGCGCTTGTTGTCGAGCGGATCTGCTACCGCCCCTTTCGGCACGTTGCCTCGCTGGCGCCGCTGATCTGTGCCATCGGCGCCTCTTTCGTCATTCAGCACACGTTCCGAGGCATGTTCGGCAACACCGTCCGCTCCTATCCCGACCCCGAATGGATGAAAGGCACAATTGAATTGGCCGGCTTCTCGATTGCTATCGTGCAGCTCATCGTATTCGGCATGGCCATCACCGCCATGCTGGTGCTGTACCTGATCGTGCAAAAAACCAAGATGGGAACGGCCATGCGCGCCGTGTCGGAGGATCGCGATGCTGCTGCGCTGATGGGCATTGATTCCAACAAGGTAATCATCTTCACCTTTGTTCTGGGCGCGTGCATGGCGGGCATCGGCGGCGTGCTGTATTGCTTCGTCTATAAGCAGATCTATTTCTTCTCGGGCTTTCTGCCAGGGATAAAGGCCTTTAGCGCGGCTGTCTTGGGCGGCATCGGAAACATTCCGGGAGCTATGCTGGGCGGTGTTTTTCTCGGCATCGTCGAATCCATGGGCCCGCCACTCTTTCTCGACGGCATTGGAATCCCTGCTCCCTATCAACTTCGCGACCTCATCGCCTTCACGATGTTGGTTTTGGTCCTCGTTTTTCGGCCTCAGGGTCTGCTTGGTGAAGCGTTGGCCAAGAAGCGAGCCTGATTGAGGAAGGTGCTCAATGTCGTTTGACGTCGTAGCCTCCAGCCGGATCGAGCAGCGGCAGATCACACCGTGGCGCTACATCGCGCAAACCGGGGTTCAAATCGGATTGTTAGGCATCTTTCTGGGAGTTGTTGGAATCCTAGGGATGTTCAACAAGAGGCCGATCATCGTCGGCGAGTTGACCTTAGGCTATGCAACCCTCGGCCTCGTTTTCCTAGTCGCCGGCATTCTAGTGGGAAGCCGACGGCTGTTCGCATCCATACCGCAAACGCTGCTGGCGGGACTGGTGGCCGGTACGATCGCCGCAACTGTCTTTGCACTGCTCCCCATCGCGATGAGTCTGATCTCCCTCAGATCGATCTTTGTCTCACTGGATCCGACACTCTATGAGATGCTGACCTTCGGCTACCGGGCGCCGGTGGGGATTGGCCAAATCATCTGCCTCGGCGCGGTCCTGGGTCTTTTGGGCGCGGCGCTAACGGAACTGCCGAGATCAGTTCGCAGGCCCATTTCTGGCGGCCTGGTCGCTGCAGCGCTTGCTGGGCTTTTTCAGGAACTTCTCCGCCCGATCCTGGCAAACAGCAAGGTTAGCAAGCCACTCCACGATTTGCTCTATACCTGGGGCGGGCTAACGTTGCGAGGGGCGATAACAATCTTTGCGGTTACTGCGATCGCGATAACCGTCTATGACCTCAGTCGCGATCGGTTCAATGCCAAATTCCAGAGCCTGCCCAGCCCCAATCGCCGCCGCATCCGCTGGGGCTTCCTTGCTGCTGCTATTTTTCTCTGCCTGCTGTTTCCGCTCTACGCTGGACACTTCATCGGACAAGTCCTGCTGACGGTCGGGTTGTTTACCTTGATGGGCATGGGTCTCAATCTTGAAGTCGGCATAGCGGGCTTGCTGGACCTGGGCTTCGTCGCTTTCTATGCGGTCGGAGCCTATGTAACGGGCCTTCTCATGGCCGACAGTCCGTTTGCACTGGCTCACATGTCTTTCTGGGAAGCGATGCCGATTGCAGTCTTATGTTCGGTGGTCATGGGCGTAATCTTCGGAATACCCGTCTTAAAAGTCCGCGGCGACTATCTTGCGGTCGCCACGATGGGGCTCGGTGAAATCGTACGGGTCATCGTCCTTTCGGATGCCGCCGCGCCCTTGCTCGGGGGAGCAAAAGGCATTCTTCAGATCCCGCGGCCGGTCATCGGAGACTTTCACCTGAACAATCCGGTGCTGCTCTTCTACTTGACGCTCGTTGCTTCGCTCGTCGCGGCCTACGCCGCATGGCGGCTGGAGGAATCGCGGTTGGGGCGCGCTTGGAAAGCCATACGTGACGATGAAGATGTCGCCCAAGCTCTCGGTATCAATCTCATCCAGGTCAAGCTGCTTGCCTATGGACTAGGTGCCGCATTTGCCGGACTGGCTGGATCGATTTTTGCCGTGATGCTGGGATCAATATACCCACATAGCTTTCAACTCATCATATCGATAAATATTCTAGCCCTCATCATCGTCGGCGGGCTCGGAAGCCTTCCGGGTGTTGCACTCGGGGCAATTGTTCTCATTGGGCTTCCGGAAATGCTCCGCGAGTTCGGTGAGTTTCGTTATCTCTTCTACGGATTGGCTATTGTCGCCGTGATGCGCTTAAAACCAGAAGGGCTGTGGCCGTCGGCATCGAAAAAGCGCGAGCTCCGCATCGATGCGGAAACCCTTGCCGTGCAGCAAGGAGCGGCAACGGCCGATGCTAAAACGACCTGAGACATGGCGGTGCTTCTGCAAACCCATCGTCTAACGAAGCGTTTCGGCGGCCTGGTTGCGGTTGACCGGTTCGACCTGGAAGTGACGGAAGGTTCAATTCACAGCATCATCGGACCGAACGGCGCCGGAAAGACCACGGTATTCAACTGCATCATGGAATTTTATCCCCCGGATGGCGGGGAAGTTTATTTCGCTGGCGAACGTATCGATGGCGTAACGCCTGACCGCGTTGCCGCAGCTGGCATCAACCGAACCTACCAAACGATTCGTCTTTTCAGGAATCTCACGGCGATCGAAAACATTCTTGTGGGAATGCACCTCCATCTGAAATCGACCTGGCTCGGAGCCATGTTCAATACTCGGGGCACCAGGACGGATGAGGATAGGGCTCATGCAGAAGCTCTCAAAATATTGGATTTCGTCGGACTAAGAGGCCGCGGCGACGTGGTGGCGCGTAACCTTTCCTATGGCGAACAGCGCCGGCTTGAGATTGCCCGTGCGCTCGCCGCCCGTCCGCGCCTGCTCATGCTCGACGAGCCCATGGCGGGGATGAACCCGCGCGAAAGTCTGGAAATGATGAACTTCGTACGACGCGTGCGTGATGAGCGCTTGGTTACAATACTGCTCATTGAGCACTCCATGCGTGTCGTTATGGGCATTTCAGATCGCATCAGCGTGCTCGACCACGGGGTCAAGATAGCGGAAGGCACGCCGCTAGAGGTTCAAAACGATAAGAAAGTCATCGAAGCGTATCTTGGGGTACAACGCGAAAAGGTGCTCAAATAGATGGCGCTCCTCGAAGTCAGCGATCTGCACGTCTACTATGGAAAGATTCATGCATTGAAGGGCGTTTCATTGTCGCTGGGAAAGGATCAAATCGTAACTTTGATAGGTGCCAACGGGGCGGGCAAGAGCACGACACTGAAGGCTATCTCCGGCATCCTGGCGGCAACGGAAGGGCAGATCATTTATGACGGTCAACCCATCAGGGATACTGCGGCACATCAAATCGTGGGCAAGGGCATCGTACAGGTGCCTGAGGGCCGGCGCATTTTCAGCAGACTGACAGTTGCGGAAAATTTGCGCATCGGAGCGTTTCTGCTTTCCGACAAGAAATGGATTGCGCAGGCGGAAGATCGAGTGCTCGAGATGTTTCCTCGCATTCGGCAGCGGCTCAAACAAATAGCCGGGACATTGAGCGGCGGCGAGCAGCAGATGCTGGCAATCGCGCGCGGCCTCATGTCGAACCCGCGTGTGCTGCTGCTGGATGAACCGAGCATGGGTCTTGCGCCGCTTCTGATCCAGCAGATTTTCGACACTATCGTTGACATAAGAAAAGCCGGCGTTGCAGTTCTGCTGGTCGAACAGAATGCATCACAGGCTTTGCAAATTGCTGACTATGGGTATGTCATCGAAACTGGGGAGATCAGCCTGCAGGGAACGGGAGAACAGCTTCTCCACAATCCGCAGGTAAAGGAAGCCTATCTGGGCTGACGAGCAATGAAACTGGCTGGCAAAGGCATTGTGGTTGCAGGCGGTGCAAGCGGATTGGGCTTGGCAACGGCGGAGATGCTGGCTCGACATGGCGCCAATGTTGCGATCATCGATGTTAACGGGAGCGCGCTGGATCGCAGCATCAAGGTCCTGGCTGCAAACGGAATGAGAATCGACGGCATCGAGGGCGACATCATCGCAAAACCGCAAGCGGCAACGCTGATGGTGGATGCTGCCACAAAACTTCGCCGGGTGGACGGTCTCGTCAACTGCGCGGGCGTTTACCCGCGAAAGCCCATTCTCGAAATCACGGATGAAGATTGGGATTTCGACTGGAAAATCAATGTTCGCGGCACCTACAACATGATGGTAGCCGCTGTCGAGACAATGCAAAAACAGCCTCTCAACGGCAAGGTCCGCGGCAGGATAGTGAATGTTGCATCAGTCGACGCCTTCAAGGCGCACCCACAGAACGCCCATTACGCGGCTACAAAGGCGGCGGTAGTGAGTCTGACCCGCTCATTCGCACTTGAATTTGCCCCTGCGCAAATCCTCATCAATGCCATTGCTCCGGCCGGCATCGCAACCGAGAAGGCCAAGAGCGCAGGGTTTCTGCCTGAGCTTGCCGCCCACACTCCTTTAGGCCGCAATGCCGAGCTAGAAGACATCACCTCCTGGATTGCGTTCATGCTCAGCGATGCAAACAACTATATGACCGGGGAAACCATTATCGTGAGCGGTGGCTATATTTTTGCGTGAGAAGAAGGCATGAAACTGAGCCTATTCAACTTGATGACGCAGCGGGACGAGGCGTTGACACCCCGTCGGATCATGGACGAAGCCGTTTCAATGGTTCGACTAGCAGATGAGATCGGCTTCGATGCGGCATGGTTTGCCGAACATCATTTTTCCAACTACTCGATTTGCCCATCGCCGGCGATGATGGCAGCCTATTGTGCGGGAGTCACAAACCGAATTCGGCTCGGCGCGGCGGTGTATGTCCTGCCGCTCTATAACCCGGTGCGACTCGTGCAGGAATTAGCGCTCCTCGATGTCCAGTCGGACGGACGCTCGGTGATCGGGATTGGCTCGGGATATCAAAAATACGAGTTCGACAGGTATCAGCGCCAACTGCAGCAGAGAACCGAAGTCTTCATGGAAGCATGGGACATCATAGAGCGAGGACTGAGGGAGGGCCGCATCGGCTATCGGGGAAAACACTTCAATGTTCCCGACTCGCCCATGTCGCTGCGGCCGCTGCAGCAACCCATGCCGCAGATCTTCGTGACCGGCTCGGACCCCCTGGTTGTTCAACGCACGGCAAGAAGTGGCCACATTCCTTTCATGACCGCTGGCTGGCGCGGTATGCCCCTGCTCAAGGAAATGCACCGGCATGTGCAGGAGCAGTACGAGGCTTCAGGTGTATCCTCAAAAAACATGCCATTGGCCGTACAACAATATGTCTACGTCACCAGCGACAAAAAAGAGGCCCTTGAGCTGGCGGAGCGGGCAAGGTTGATTGCTCGCATCGTCACTGCCACGCGGGCCGGCGATCCGGTGCTGGTTGGGCACTTTATTCAGGCGCCGCCCTTGCCGGAGGAACCGCCGCTCGAAACGTTCCTGGAGAATCTCGTGATCGGCGACCCGCACTATGTTGCCGAAAAACTGGTGAGCGAAATCAAAATCCTCGGCACAACTCATTTATCATGTTTCATGCAGATCGGCAGCGTCGATGGAAAACGAGCCATGCGCTCGCTCCAGCGTTTCGGCAAGGAGGTCATTCCTCTCATGGAAAAATCCTTCGGTATGCCGCTCGACCTAGTACATGCTGAGCGGATACCATCTACGCCGCTTCGCCTCGCCGATCAGAAGCGGCCTGAAGCTCGCTATGCTGAAAGGGTTTAGCGTTGATTGACGAATGCGACCGCTTCTATTTCAACCAGCATCTCAGGTTCAGCAAGAACCGCCTGCACTGTCGTGCGGGCCGGTGGATCGGCCGGAAATGCCAAGCGGAATTCCTCATTCATCAGGGGAAAGAATCGGATGTCGGAAAGATAGACATTGCACTTCAAGATGTCGTTGAAGGTCGCTCCGGCTTCTGCCAGCACGGCTCGCATGTTGTTAAAGATCTGCCGCGTCTGCGCTCGAACGTCGCCCTTGCCAACAAGCTTGCCATTTTCGTCCCAAGCGACGAGCCCCGCTGTGTAGATTATTCCATTGACAGTCGTGCCGGCCGAATAAGGATACTCCGGAAGTGGCAGGTAGGAGAGCTTGAACGGCTTCAAAATGCTTTTGGGCATGGCGTTGCTCGGTTATCTGTTTGCCGCGAAACTTGGCGTGCGCGACGGCTGAAGGACTTGCGCGGCCAAACCACAGCACCTTCTGCTTTGCGGGAACTGAGGTATAAAGAGGTTGGATTCTAACAACAAGGGAGAGGACCATGCCGGCACTGAAATTCAACGTGCTCAAGCCAAGCGTCAACAACATGACCGTACGGGTTTTTGCGCGGGCCGCCGGGCTTGACTTCGACGAAACCGATGTATGGGGCCACACCCGGTCGCCCGAATATCTGGCCAAATGCCCTGCGCATCTTACGCCGATGCTCGAAGCGGCAGGACTGCCCAGAGGAGCACTGTGGGAGAGCTGCGCCATCATGCAATATCTCTGCAACTTGCATGGTCTCGAGCGATTCTACCCCTCCGACCCCGCACGGAGAGCCATGGTCGACAGCGCCATGTTTTATCTGATCGGCACGCTGTATCCGCTCGTGGCCCGGGCAACCTATCCCGGCCTCGGCTTTCCTCAATATCCAGGCGAGGTTGGGGCAAGCGATGCAAATGCCAGCGCAAAAGAAGACGCCCGAAAGGCTGCAGCCGATGCGATCGCCGAGCCGCTTGAGGTCTTCCATACGTTTTTCAAGCGCGACAAGCCTTTCATTGGCGGTGATACACCCTCGATCGCGGACATCAGACTTGCCTCCACCTTGGAATTTCTAGCCGTCATCGATTATCCCCTGCCCAAATGGGCGCGCGATTTCCTTGCGGCCATGGAAAAGGCGCTGGGCAAGGCCTATACGGACCCGGCTGCCGACGTTCGTGGCTATGTCAGCCACGTAAAGTCGCAGCAAAAGAAAGCCGGCTAGCTTGGTTACCCAAATCCCCGTGCCATGAGAGCGGCGCAAAGGATTATTGCCACGACCCCCACCAGCTCCCAATGGAGAAGCTTGCGGATGGATCGCATCTTATCGGCCTCCACGAGGGGTGGGTGTCCCCGAGTTAGCACCTTTCTCCAGGAGATGAACACTCTCGACGGATAGATCGACAGAAAGGCAACTGCGACAAAAAACGCCATTTTGCCAATGAACGCCAGGTTGGTGGAATAGTAGTCCAGTCCCTTCTCAAAATAGACGACGCGCAACCAACCAACGACCAGGATTGCGGCCGCGGAGACGTCTTCTTCGCAGAGAGAAAAACCAATGATCAAAAACAGCGAATTTCAACCGGTCGATGCCAGTGTCATGCCACGCTATTCCGATGTAGCGACCTTCATGCGAACGCGCCGCCATGAAATATCGCCCCAGATCGATATCGGTCTTTGCGGCGTTCCTTTTGACCTCGGGCTCAATTATCGTTCGGGCCCGAGGGATGGTCCCGCCGGAGTTCGACAGGCATCGCGGATCATCCGCCGGATTCATCCCGTGAGCGGTATCCGCCCATACGATCTCTGTAACGTCGCGGACATCGGCGATGCGCCAACCAATCCCCTCGACAAGGACGACTCGCTGAAACAGATCCAAGGCTTCTTCGGGAAGCTCAAGGCGGCGGGGATTCGTCCAATCGCCGTCGGCGGAGATCACACGATTCCAATACCCATATTGAGGGCTCTCGCTGCCGATCGCCCGGTCGGGATTTTGCAATTCGACTCGCATCCCGATTCACTCGATACGATGTGCGGGACCAAAGTGAACCATGCCACCTTCATGCGCCGCGCACACGAAGAGAACCTGATCGAACCGAACCGCGTCGTCCAGCTGGGGCTGCGCGGCAGTAGGTTTTCAGACGATGATGTTCGGTTTGGTTACGATGCCGGTTACACAATCATCACTTACGACGAGTTCGAGGACATGGGCCGGTCGAAAACCATCGAAGCGATTGATCGCGTTTTGGGCGATGGCCCGGTTTATATCACGATCGATATCGATGGAATCGATCCGGCGTACGCGCCGGGAACGCCCGTTCCTGAGATCGGTGGCCTCCTACCCCGTGATGTGCAGGTCATCATCCGCTCACTCGCCGGGAAAAATATCGTCGGGGCAGACATTTCTGAAGTTGCTCCTTGCTATGACCCCAGCGGGATCACCTGTATAACCGCGGCCAACTTCATGTTCGAATTGCTGTGCGTCATGGCGGTCACAAAGACTAAACGCTGATTGCAATTTATGATTTAGTATCGTAAACTGTGCATCTTTAAGTTACAGTCGGTGTTTCCTTGTTTATGAATTTTGGCGTGGCCGAACATGCTTTGACGAGGCCAACCGCAAACATTGCTTCCACGGCATTTTTGCTGCTTCTTTGCAGTTTGCTGGTGCCAGTCGCAATCATTGACGCTCGTCATGGGATAATTCCCGATTGGCTGAACGGAGCCCTTGGAGGCATTGGACTCATTCGAGCAGCAGCGGGAGATGGACCTCCCCTGGGCCTGTCCGTGGCCGTCGCCGTAGGCGTGTTCTTCTTCATGGTGCTGCTTTGTCGAGGATTTGCTCGCTGGCGAGGCAGCGCCGGCATGGGTATGGGCGATGTAAAGTTTCTGGCTGCGGCCGCTACTTGGACGGGACTTTCCGGCCTTCCAACTCTGATGGTCGTATCTTCCATCTCGGGCTTGTTGTTCGTTGTCTGGCGAGCAGTTTTCGGAACTCCAGTAACGAGCACGACACGCCTGGCATTCGGACCGCACCTGGCGATCGGACTGGGTTTCGCAGAGCTATTCGGATCAATTTTTTGACAAACAATGAAATCTATTTCCTACAAGGTGCGAGAGCTCAAGGCAGTGGAAGGCTTCACCCTTATCGAAATGCTCGTGGTTCTCGGTATCATCGCACTGCTGGCTACCCTCGTAGGTCCACAGGTCATTCGCTATCTGAGCAAGGCCAAAACCGACACGGCGGAAGCGCAAATCAAAAATCTGGAAGCGGCAATTGAGCTTCACTTCCTCGATACCGGCCACTACCCCGCTGCAAACCCGGGCCTCGCAAGCCTCCTCTCAGCACCCCCGAACCTGACTGGGTGGAACGGGCCCTATCTTAGGAACCGCGAGGCACTAACTGATCCATGGGGCCGGTCTTACGTCTATGTCGTTCCGGGAGACCATGGTGAATATGATCTTTACTCCTACGGCTTGGATGGGGAACAGGGTGGCGAAGGTGAGAATCGCGACATCGCCAATTGGTGAACTAGCGGGCGCTCGCCAGATTTATCACTTGCCGTGGCCAATTCCGGCGGCTTGACGCAGGCATTGTGACCACGACCTCGATCAGTCTTGGCAGTTCGTTCATGCCTACCCAAGAGGCGTGCCAACGAGGGGGCTCGCGTGGGGAAGCTTGCCCATAATAGCGAAATTCCAACCCTGCAATGGCTTCGGAAAGCACGAATACCTCGCCCTCCTCTGCTGCTGCAGACGTCTGCCGAAACATTCGTCGATGCTCAACCAAATCGAATCGACCGTCACCTCTCGCGCGTGTTCCGACCGCGACGGCATGGAGCCCGCCCAGTTCCAGCTCAGTGTCGGATGCCACTATCAGCTCAAGGCGGGATTTTTCACCGCTGAATGCAATCTTCTCCTGTTCCCCGCTGACAAGCGGCATGGCACCGGAAAGAACCTGTTGCAAGTGGTTCTGCGCACCCTGCATCTCGCTTGTTGCAATTACGCGGCGTATCATTTCATCGATATGACGGATATTTTGGGCCGCCGTGATGACGTAGGTCGAAAGCAGGGCGAGAATGCACAATGCAACCATAAGCTCGACAACGGTAAAGCCGGCAGTCGAATCCTTTGAGGAGGGCACGTCACTCGTCCTTCAATTGGCTGATCACGTAGGTTTCGATCACGAGAGGAGGCCCTGCGTTCTGCATCGTTAGGTGCAGCACAATGCGAAAAGGCTTCATCTTGAGGGCCTTTTGCGAGCTGGGAGTTTCCCTGATCTCCATGGACCATTGATGGCCGAGAGGCGTCGTGCCCGACCGAGTGAGAACCGAGACGTGTGAGACAGTTCCTGCTTCGGCAATTATGGATCGCGCCTCTGCTAGTGCCTCAGTCCTTTCCTCAAGCTGCCTTAGCCGTGCAGCACCTTCGGCCAGGCTGCTGAGTGCCATCACAACGGTGCAGGCCGTGACAGCCAGCGCTACGAGAGCCTCAATCAGCATCGAGCTTCCCGTACGAGTTTTCTAATTTGCATATCCTACTTTCTTGCTGATCCGACCGGACAGCCACTGAACCTGGACGGCAATTTCGCGTTTTCCCTGACGAAGCGTGATCGAGCCGCCGGTTGAAGATCCGTCGGGAAAAAAGCGGATATACCCTCGTTCGTTCTGCACTTCTTGACGTGCAGTCAACATGGTCAGCGCGATGTCATTGCTGAGAGAAAGATCTTCTTTGCGATCCGTCACCGCGATTTTTCTGCGGGCGAGATCGGCTTCCAACGTTGTTTCTTTGTTTTGGTTGATGGCGGCAATTCTCGCAGCCCTCAGCAAAGCAACGATCTCATGCGCCTGACCGTCGAGGCCACGGTTGCTATGGAGACTAGGCAGCGAAATTGAAAGGACGATGGCCAGCAAGCCCAAGACAACGAGCATCTCCAGGAGCGTATAGCCCTCGCGGTCGATTGATTCACATTGGTTCACCTGATCACCAAGTCGTTCACGCTCAGTATTGCCCTCATGACGGACATGATCAGGCCCCCTACCAAAAGCCCCATGAGGAGTGTCAGCACGGGCGTCAGAAGTGTCATCAGGCGTTCAAGCTTTTGCTGCAACGCAGCTTCATTCATCTGTGCGATGTGCATCAACAGTTCGTCCAGTCGATTGGCTTCCTCGCCGACGGCTACGAGATGACAGGAAGCCTGAGGCATGATGGAAAACTGCCAAAATGCATGGGCCAGACTGCCGCCGGATGCGACACTCTCGACGACCTGGGAAAATGCCGTTTTGACAGCACGGTTCTTACAAGCTCTTTGGACAACCGAAAGAGCCTGCAGGAGCGGAATACCGCTTTTGAGAAGCAGCGCAAGGACGGAGGCGATGCGAGCTGCCTCGGCTCTGACGATTAGGTGCCCAAAAAGCGGCGCTCTCAGCATCAGCCAATCTCGCTTGGCGAGCAGGCGTGCGTTCTTCTTGGCGCGCCGCCACAGGGCCCATAGACTCCCGACTGCGACGAGGAGCGCAATGGCGAGCAGATCGATATTGTCTTGGAGGAGCAACATTATTCTGATGAGCAAGGGAGGATCTGTCCGTGCCCCGTCAAACAGCGGCAGCAAATTGGGAACGAGCACCGTGGTGATAATGGCAATCGTTAGAAAGGACATGACCAGCAGGATTACAGGATAGGTGAGCGCGGCCTTTATTTGTGAGCTCAGTTCCAGCCGACGACGGATGCTTGACGCAAGTTGCAGCATCGTCTCCGCTACCGAGCCAGTGTGCTCAGCTGCGCGGATAATGGCCGTTTCGTGCTCGGAAAGCAGTTCAGTATGATCCGCCAGTGCTTCTCCCAGCGTTTTTCCTGCAGATACCGACTCTGAGACGGATCTAACAAGTGAAGCGGAGTTTCTTAGCTCCGACTGATCCAGCAACAGGCGCAAAGCCTGATCAGTCGGCAATTGGGCGCGCAACAAGATGCCTAGTTCATAGACGAAGGCCAATCGAGCGCTTTCGGTCATGCGCCCAGAACCCAGACCAAAATCGAAACTCCAAAAGCTCCGCTTACGTGGCTCTTTGGTCTCGGCAGCTTGGAAAGCAACAAGCCCCGCGGCCCGGAGTTGCTGCAAGGCATCAGCTTGTGAAGGCGCCTCTATTTGACCCCGGACAACATCGCCTTTTGCAGTAAAGGCTTGATAGGCGAAACGACTCATGAAGCCGAGGCAACCCGCAAAACCTCCTCGAGACTCGTTTCCCCAGCAATAGCCTTGCGGATTCCAGTTTCAAGCAGGGTTTGCATTCCTTCACCCCTCGCTGCATTTTCCAATTCTCTGTCTGGTGCGCCGCCAAGGATGAGAGACTGAATCCTGTCAGTAACGGTCATTATTTCGTGAATTGTCGTGCGACCACGATAACCTTGGCCCCCGCAGGCCTGACACCCCTTTGCCTCGAACAGCGGGATATCAATGCGAATTTCGCTATAACCAAGACGGTTAAGCAGCTCGGATGATTCAGTCTTAGCGATCCGGCATTTTGTGCAGAGCCTGCGAACAAGCCGCTGAGCGACAATCGCCCGCAAAGTGGATACCAGCAAATAGTCCTCAACTCCCATATCGAGGAGGCGTGATATGGTAGCCGCGGCGCTATTCGTATGCACGGTCGAGAGCACAAGATGGCCGGTAAGAGAGGCTTGAACCGCGGTTTTCGCGGTCTCTTGGTCGCGGATTTCTCCCACCATGATAATGTCGGGATCCTGGCGCAGAAAGGCGCGCAAGCCCGCAGCGAAGTCCCAGCCTATTGTCGGCCTCACTTGCGTTTGGATGACATTATCAAGCTGATACTCAACGGGATCCTCGATCGTGAGGATCTTGCGCTGGTCGCGGCGCAATTCGCAAAGACAAGCGTAAAGGGTCGTTGTCTTGCCGCTGCCCGTGGGACCCGAAACGAGGACAACGCCGTTGGGTCGATTGATTGCACTCACCAAGCGGGTTGAAGCTTCCTGGTCAAATCCGAGCGAAGGCAAATCGAGTGGACGCTCCTTGCGGTCAAGGACGCGCATGACCACACTTTCTCCGTGAAGGGTTGGAACCGTCGATATGCGCAAATCGATCTCACGCCCGCCGACCGCAAGAGCAATCCGACCGTCCTGTGGCAGTCGTCGCTCTGCAATGTTCAGTTTTGACATGATTTTCAGGCGCGACGTTATCCCAGCAGTCATCGATTTATCTATGCTCTGGGTCGCAACGAGCATCCCATCTATTCTAAGCCGGATTTGTGTCTTGTCGCCGAGTGGCTCGATGTGGATGTCTGAGGCGTGCCGACGTACCGCATCGTTGATGAGGCCGTTCACAAAGCGGATAACCGGCGCCTCGCGAGCGATATCCTTAAGCCGCTCCACATCTTCTTCATGCAGTGTCCCCTGACCTTCCGTGATTTGCGCAGCGGTCTTTTCATCGGCGTCTTCGTAGATTCGGCTAAACGCCTGTTCCCAATCAACGCGCCGGGCGACCCGAACATCAACTCGGCGATCCAAATAGTAACCAAGGGCCTCGGCTGGCGCTGAGTCCAATGGCCGAGCAGCGGCGACGACAATCGTCTCTGCATCAAGGGAGAGCGGAATCAAACCGCTCCTTCGCAGAAATGATATTGGCGCTAGCTCGCGCCCTATCGGGCTTTCGGGAAACTCCTCGAGTTCGACAAGACGAGCCCCGAGAAATTGGGCCTGCGCTGCGGCCAACTCCGTATCCGGCAAGAGGCCAAGCTCGAGCAACACCGTATCGGCGCACTGCGCTGTCGCGGTCATGGCATGGGAAGCGCGCGCGGCACTGTTTGCATTCAAACGCCCGCTCTTCACAAGAAAATCGATGAACTCGAAACCCTTGGTTTGTCTCGTGTTCGCAAGCTGGGCAGCGTCCTCACCGCCGCGACCTTGAACCAAACCGCTTAAATCCCCTTGCATTGGCGACACCTTGATCAGGAGTTGTACACCATATATAACACTCTCTCTGGTAGAGCCAATGCCGGACAGCTTGCCCAACATTCCGATCCCAAGGCTTGGGACCTTCTTTCGCTGGTGGATGCGCCAACTCGCAGAATTTCAACAGGATATTTTACGATTGCTGCCGACCAGGTCGGCAGGGCGGCTGGAATTGACAATCGGCAAGAACGATTGCGTCTTGCGAATTCAGACAGGTTTTGAAGAGGCTCGCGCGTTCGCTGCTGCAACTCCCGACGACTTGCGCGGGGTATCCGCTCTCCTTTCGCGCAAGGGCAGATGGGTCGTTCACCTGTGTCTCAGCCCTGATGTATGTCTTTGCCGCTCCGTGAGCCTACCTGCACCCGCCCTCGATCAGATTGAGAGAGTCCTCGCTCTCGAAATCGAGCGCTCTACGCCTTTCGACATCGAAGACATCTATCACGGGCATTGCATTCTAACTGACGATGCCCCGGAGCGAGTGGCCGTCCAGCATATCATCGTCAAAAAGAGTTTGATCGAACCGTGGCTTCTATTTTTTTATTCGAAGGGCCTTCAACCAGCATCACGCGTGAAAATTCTGCCGGAGCAAACGACCTTCCTAGCCGAATTCTCGTGGAAGAAGACCTTTAGCTCAGTGCAAGAAAAGATGCGCCGGTTTCGGCGCCGCGCATTGGTAGCCGCCACTTGTTGCGCACTGCTCCTGCTGTCAGCGGCTTTCTGGCGTCAGTCGATCGCTCTTGCAAGTCTGTCTCACACCGTGGCTAGCGCACGTGAAAGGGCAATGGAGGCGCGAACTAAATTAACGATCCTGCAATCGCATGAAGACCGCCTTCTGGCGCTTTACCACATTCGCGTCGACGAGCCGCCAATCCTTACTATATGGAACGAGCTTGCCAAGTTCACGCCAGACAGTGCCTGGCTTTACGACCTTCGTATCGAGAAGCGCTCGGTTGTGCTTTCTGGTTTCGCTCAGTCCGCGGCCGAACTGCGTGACGCCTTGGAAGCGTCGCCGATTTTCGAAAATGCGAGTCTAGACACGCCGGCAGCGGGGCAGCCCCTCGCTGCGGGCGAGCATTTCACCCTTCGGGTGGCGCTTGCCGCGTTCTCGCCGACGGAGCGAATTTCTCTGGGTCTGAGATGAAATCCGCCGACGTCTTGCTCAAATTGGCTGCCCTCGCGCTTGCAATAGCGCCGCTCGTCGTTGCCGCATGGGGCACGTATTTTCTCTGCCAATTCTACAACTCTCGCAATTATGAAATCAGCGCGCAAAGACTGGCTTTGGGCAAATTAAGAGCATTGGCGTCGCAGCTGCATGAGCTTGACAACCGCATCAAGACCCGCTCGAAAGAGCTGAATGAGTATTTTTTTACCGCTCCCGATGCCTCGACGATGAGCGCCCTTCTGCAACGACGCCTGCAAGCGATCGTTGGCACACATCAGGCCGAGCTCGTTCGAACAGCAGAAATTCCGCAAACCGAAAGAAACGGCATTATCTTTACTGGCGTTCGACTTGAAATTTCGGGCCATACAGAAAGTCTAGCGAAGACGGTCCAAATGATCGAGTCCTCGACCCCTCCCCTATTCATCGACCAGGCACACCTGAAGAGAGATGTTTCAATCGGTAATGATGCAGAAGACCCTGTATTGGACTTAAGCCTCGACATACTCGTTGCGACCCTCCCCTCTGCAGAACCTGTGAAATGAAAAGAAGGTTGATGTTTCAGACCTCTATCCTGATAGGGTTGACTGTGGTCTTGCTCGTGTCAGCCTTGGCTTTGCTGCTTCGCCCGGTCGATGTGGCCGGGATACATGCCAAATACCCTTCGTTCTCCGCCAATGTAAATAAGCCGCAGGACATGCACCGGCGATCTTCCGGGCAAGCGGAAGCTATCCTGGCTCGGCCGCTGTTTTCCAAAACCCGGCGGCCCTATCACCCTGCAGAGGTTACAGCGCAGGAGTCTGTCGAGGTCGCAACGGTACCTGCCGAGCCGCAAGCCTCCGTACCGACGGAGGCTCTGTCTCTAAAAGGGATCGTTCTTCGCCTGGGGATCATCTCACGAGCTTTCATTGTCTCCCCTTCAGCTCCTGCAGGAGCATGGTTCGAAGAGGGGGGTGAAATAGAAGGATGGAGAATCGGACACATCGGGCAGCGGACCATCTCTCTTCAGCAAGGGAATAAAGTCGTTGAGCTGAGCCTCTACCCAAACACGTCCCTGGAGTGAGTTGCTACCGCTCGCACAACCTTATATAAGCTAATTATTGTTGTATCTAGCTTAGGTTGTGTGGGCCCATGGTGCGGTGCAGGCAGGCGTCTAGAGGGATTTTCTTCTCATTGGTTCTTCTGAGCCTGGGCGCTTGCGGAGCAAGTCCGCTCATTGACAAGACGAGCTGGAGTGACCGCCTCGCCGTGCGGCAAGGAAAGGCGACGGCCCGCGATGCAAGATCAGTCCTCGACGCCAGCATTCCTGGTGAAGAAGACATGGCGGATGGTCGCCTTTCCCCTGTGGTGGAGCCGGGCACAGATCAACTGGTGGCTTCCGATTTGCCCGACTTACCTCAGCGAATCGTGAATGACAAAGACAGGGGAACTTTGAATTTGGTCAGAGTACCGCTTGCCGAAGCGGCCAAAACGATCCTGGGCGATATTCTCGGTCTCAACTACAGCATAGACAGCCGGGTTGACGCTGAGATTACGCTGCAGACAACTCAACCACTCACTAAGGCGGAGCTGGTAGCAAATTTTCAGGCAGTTTTGCGCGCTCAGGGGGCGGCAGTCGTCGAGCGTTCGGGGTTTTATCGCATCATACCATCGAGCGAAGTTGCCAGGGCTGGACCAAGCTACGGCAATCACTCCGAAGCAAGCTCAGGCATCGGGGTGAAAACCGAAGTGATGGAAATGCGGTTTGTATCCGCCGAGGCGATGCGAGAGATCATTGAGCCAATTGCCGCTGAAGGCGCTGTTCAACGGATCGATGCCGCGCGGAATGCCATCATAGTAAGCGGAACCGAAGATGAACTTCTCAACATTCGGCAAACCATCGCCATTTTTGATGTGGACTGGATGAAGGGTATGTCTTTCGCCCTTTAACCGCCTGGACTCTTCCGACAGCTCGGCAAGCTGGCGCTTCAGTAGACCTATAACGACGGCTGCTGCGGGCGTTGGCTTGCGTTTTCTGTGCAGGATGATACCGAGGCGCAGATTTCGGAAAGCTTCGATCTTGAGAGGAATGCCGATGATTTTTCCGCTTGCGAGCTCTTCCAGGAAACCAATTGGCGTATAGAAGGCGATCCCTACTCCGTAGGCAACCAGCGCCTTGAGCAACACGAGATTGTTGGCGATGACAAGGGGATGCCCAAGCTCGGTG
>DATBLQ010000050.1:0-8463 GCA_036555325.1 Aestuariivirgaceae bacterium
ATTTATCTCTTTTCGATCTTTGTTTGGCACAGTGATGATGTTGCATATGTTATCTCCCGGAAAACGGCCCGGTTAGCAATGACCGGGCTTTTCATTTCCTGTTCCGCTTTTTGGTAGGTCGCACCTCCCGCTGCCAGCCAGTGATAGTAAAAAAACGAGCGGCAATCAGCCGCTCGGTTATTTGGCAACTATTCCGTCCAGATCTGGATTGGTTCAGTTGGCCCGAAGCAGAACCGCTATTCGGGCAGAGGATAACACGCTGAACAGGGCTCGGTTTCATCCTCTGGCTCTTCCTCGTCACCAGAGAAAGTATCAAGGATAAAAGGATGATTCTTGAGACTCTGCTCAGCCAGTGCAGTGCCGCTGAACACGGGAACGCAACCTAAAAATGCTAGCAGTACAACGAGGGACATTCGCATCGGAGTTCTCCTACTGGATAAAACAGATCACCATGCCAGGAGCCGTGCTTCAATGAGGATCGCTTTCCACGGTAGTTGGATGCTGAAGACAATCGGAAAAAATTTAGGGGTCGCATTAACACTCTGGTCTTCGCCACATTCGTGCCGAGCCATAGGTGACTCTTCAGCGACCGCCGCATCTTGGCGTTAACCGAATAGTTGGTTTGCACGTAACTTTGGCTCGTAGATTAAGTACTTAGCCACCATTTTGCTTCAAACCTCGACTCTGGAAATGAACCTGCCTGAGGAGAGCTTGATGCGCGGCATGCCCAAATCTGTGACCCTGTTCAATGTCACACGGCAATTTCGTGGAGATAGGAGCGGGGCTGTTGCTCTGATCTTCGCATTGGCCACGATCGTGGCTGCGCTCTGCGCCGGCGTTGCGGTTGACTACGTCCGTGGTTCCCACCAGCAGAATGCGCTGGCAACCGCCATCGATGCAGCGGCACTGGCCGTGGGTGCATCCGACTTGACCGATCAAACAGAGCTTGAGCAGCTGGCACTCGACTACATCCATGCCAACTTCAGTAATCTGGAATATCCCGGGAGCGATCTCGACCTCGATGTTGTCGTTACGGACAACATCGTGCAGATCACGGCCCGGCAGCAGATGCCGACGACGATCATGAAAATCGGCCATATCAATACGATGGACATTCGTGCGTTCTCCGAGGTGACCCGCAGAGCTTCAGGCCTGGAAGTCGTTCTGGTGCTGGACAATACAGGCTCGATGAACAGCGGCGGCAAGCTCACGTCATTGAAGACGGCGGCAACTGGTCTCACCAACATGTTGTTTGGCGATGCTGCCGTTTCGACCAACGTCAAAATGGGGATTGTGCCCTTTTCCATGGCAGTCAATGTGGGCTCTCAATATACAACTGCGACATGGCTTGATCACACCGGTCTCAATCCCATTTCACATTTGAACTTCACCGACGCGACCAAACACAACAGCTGGGCCTGGGGTCAGCTGTCGAACATGCACTGGAACGGATGTGTTGAACAGCGCAGGGCAGCTGCCGGCATCGACTACGACGTCGATGATACGACCCCGTCGGTGGCCCAACCCACGACCTTGTTCCCGCTCTATTTTGCTCCCGATGAACCCAACAACGCCAACAATGCCTCCAGCATGTCGGGCTATGGTTCGGGTTTTGTGAACACCTATTTGCCCGACTGGAAATCAAGTGAGAGTGTTTCGACCAGCACCAAGAACAGCACCTCGCTCGATAACCGGCAGCGGCGCTACCAGAAGTACGTGGGAAGCTCTGCATCGGGTGTCGGCCCCGGCTATATGTGCGGCATCTCCGCGATCACCCCCCTGACCGGTGTAAAACAGACGATCCTTGACGCTATTACCGGCATGACCGCCGACGGCGGCACGAATATCGCGTCGGGGGTGGGTTGGGGACTGCGGGTTGTCTCCCCGACCGTTCCCTTCACCGAAGGAGCAGCCTACGACGATGATGATTGGAACAAAGTGCTGATCGTTATGACCGACGGTGAAAACGACTGGGGGCCGGCGCTCACCAATATGAACCATTCCTATTACAGTGGCTACGGCTACACCGCCCAGTCCTTAACCCGCCTGGGCAGAACCATTGCGACCAGTGCAACCGCCTATGATGCGGTCTTCGACGAGCGAACGACTGCTGCCTGCAACAAAGTCAAGACAGCGACAGGGGACGCCACCAAGCCGATAACCATTTACACCATCACCTTCGGCTCGGTTGCTTCCAGCGCGCAGACCTTGATGCAAAACTGCGCAACTGATGCAGAGAAGTATTTCCATGCGCCAAACAACTCGGACCTGCAAACAGTGTTCGATGCAATTGGCACGCAAATCAGCGACCTTTATCTGTCGAAGTAGCGTAACACGCCTCGCGTAAAAAAGCCCGGCCATTGCTGACCGGACTAGACTCCGGGTGAGAGGGGTGATGAGCCCGCACCCCGAGGGGCGAGGCAACTGACCTCAGGGCTCATGATCAGAGCGGCATTGATGTTCCGCTCTTTTCATTTTTGGTGTCGGGCGCCAGACCGCGCTTGTACGTCTCGATAATCATGCGTGCGACATCCTCGCGCGCAGGCCTAGTTGGCCCGCTATCCGCGGTTACTAGCCAGGTGAACTCAAAGACATCCTGAAGTTCCTGAAGCGTGGGCGGATCAAAGGTGCCTTCGAGAGCGCTGCACTCTCAACATCCACCGAATGGCGAAGGTCGGCTGGAGTACCTGAGGCCTCAACACGGCCCATGTTGATCAAGTAAACCCGATCCGCAATTTTGAAGGCTTGTACGACATTCTGCTCGACAAGAAGGATCGTCATTCCTGCGTCATGGAGCTTTTTGATCAATTCGATGACCTGTTCGACTAGCTTTGGCGCGAGGCCGAGCGATCGTTCGTCGAGAATTGAGAAGTTCCGGATGTGACGTTAACGCTCTTGCTATGGCGAGCTGTTGCCGCTCGCCGCCAGATAGAGTTCCGGCGAGTTGATTGCGTCGGTCAAACAGAATTGTGAATAGTTCCAGGAGTTGGATCATGAACAAGATTCTGCTGTTAGCCTTGTCAGGTTTATTGATAGTCGCCACCCCGCATCTGCGGTCTCGCAACACCAAACGCTATTGAGCTGGGATTCTCGTGTCAGTGATTGGGCTGATCGCGCCATTCACATGATATTTGTGGCATAGGAAGCAGTCCTGACGTACCCTGCCGCTGGCGTGACAGGTCTGGCAGAGCTCCTTTTTCACGGCACCAAAATTTGATACGAATTTTTGTGGATTGCCTTGGTCGTAGCTCTTCAAGTACGGGCGGCCCTTTTCAAGGTAATGGCAGGTTAGACAGCCGCGATTGTCCAGGATGCCGAAATGCGGCTCATGGACAAAATTCGTGAAGCGCCCCTGTTTGCTCTCGACCGATGCCGGAAAGAAATTTACTACTCGTCCTTTGCCCTGGATATCGTCAACGCTGTGGCATTTTGTGCATGATCCCTGAGCATCCTTGCCGGTGAGAAATTCGAAGACTGCGGCCGCAGGGCTCGTACCACCACTCGGCGCTTGGGGGCCGGTTAGAGTCAACCAAGTGTAGATGAATTTGTCCCTATGACCTGCGGGATGGTAGAAGATCGTGTAATCCTGCCGGTACCAACCGCCATATTCAGCCCAGCTCTCAGGATCCACGTCGCTTCCGATGCTGATCTCGGGCGCAGCCCGGGTTTGAAGGTCAGCCGAAGTATCTGAGTCCCGCGGAGCGACGCTTAGCGAATTTCCGTCGGCCTTGGAGGCGTCATCCGCAGGTACAGTGCCATTGGACTCGGCGTTCGCGCCATCGGCTGTTGCGGCTTCTTCAGGCTGGCCCTCTTTCTCGGCGTCCTTGGTGCCCGCTTTGATCGCGCGAAGCTCTTCCTGCGTCGGGAAGAGCAGATCGTCGGATTGATCCGTCGCTTTAACGGAAGGCTGGTCGTCGGAAGAAAGCGGTCCCCTGCCGCCATCGAGCTTCGCCTCCGCTGTTTCGGATGCTCCGACCGCTCCTTCAGGCTGGCCTTCCTTTTCGACGCGAGGCGGTTCATCGGCGCAGGTTCTTTCCTTGTCGCTATCCGCCGTTTCGGTTTTTCCGACTGCTTCTTCAGGCTGGGTTCTATTCTCGGCGTCCTTGATACGAGCTTTGATCGCACGAGGCGTGCCGCTCGGCAAAGGCAAGCGTCCACTGATAACACCGCCGTTTTCCTCACCACCATCGGGCTCGGACTCCACGTTAGCGGCTTCTCCGGTCGCTTCTTCGGGCGGCACTCCCTTTTCGGCTTCCTCGCTATTAGCTTCGATCGTACGCGGCTCTTCGCCGGCGCAGCGCGTTTCCTGGCCATCATCAGGCTCGGCCTCCGGGGTATCGGTTTCACGGACCCCTTCGTCCCCTGCGTTCAGGTTCGGGATTATCTGACGCGCATCGGAGTCAGAAAGCTCGTCGGGAGGCACCGATCCGGTCAATCCCGATTCCGCAATCACCGCGCTTTGGCCACTTTGTTGCTGATCATTTGTGCCTAGGCGATTGGCTGCTTCCGCGGGAAGATTGGGCAGCCACTGCTGTTGCGCACTGATGACCACATCGCGCGGGATGTTCGCAATCAGATCGGCAACGAGACTCGCACTCAGGTTCGCTCCGCCGCCAATATCGAGGTCGGCCAGCACGTCTGACAACTTTCCCTTGATCAGTGCATAGAAGAGCCCCTTGATCTCCCAGACTAGATTGCTCACCGCCTTGAGCTGGTCGTCGCTTGCTTGGGTCAGATCCTGGAAGTTCAAGCTGTCCACGGCCTTGATCAGAGCACGCCCCCGATCATTCCGACTGATCATCACTTTCATGAATGGTGTGAGCGCGGCTTCAGACGTCTCCGGCCATTCACCGATCGGGGCGTTCTTCTCCTTCAGAGTTTGCAGGTCAAGGCCGGGAAGGGTGAGGAAGGCGATGCCTTTCGGGCCGCTGACGCGCTCTTTGCTGATGATCTGGTCGAGATGGCAGGACGTGCAGGTTCGCTCGAACGGCACCACGGCCATGACACGCTTGTCGTTACCGCTGTCGTGACAGGTCGAGCAGGTGGTGGGAATGCGCTTTGCCGGTTCCTCCTTCGCTACTTCCGGGAAGTGCTTGTCAAAATGACCAGCATGGTCATAAATAATTCGTGTACGTCGCCTGAACGGATAGTTCTCGAAGTTCGGGTGATGGCCATCGAAGCTGTCGAACTTCACCACGTGGCACGAGCGGCATTGTTCGTTGGATATTCTGTTCAGATTGAAACTTACCCCCTTATGCTCCTGATGGCAGGTGGCGCAATAGAGACCGCCGGCGATTACATCATGCGTCGGGAACGCAATGCTCTGTGCACGAGCTGAAAGCGGCGCAGTTGACAGTGCAGCGATTCTCGTCAGCCGCTCGGTGCTTTGCTTCAGCACTTTGGTCGAAGCACCGTGCGCGTTTAAGGCAGTATCCGGCATTTTATGGCAAGAGAGGCAGGCCTTGCTATCGGCCAGCGGATCGGCGGCGACGAGGCCATGAATCCAGCTCAATTTACCGCTGCTGATGTTGGTATGGCAGGTGCTACAATTCTCGATCGCGGCGTGACCACTCGTCAGCGGCCCCGGCATCAGAAACCGCGTGCCGCTAGAGAATAAGAAGGCTGAGCCCAGGCAGACGGCGGTCGCTAGCGCCAGCAGCACCGCCAGACGATGGCGCCAGGATCCGGAACGCGTCTGGCTCTCGGCCATGAGCGGCCGAATCGATTTGTTTCGACCAGGTCGCCACATTCACCAGACTCCCGATGAGAACGCATAGACGACAAGGACGTGCAAGATCGTAAGCACGATCAGAGCATAGGTGACGGGCACATGCACGAACAGCCAGGCCTTGGCAAGTCGGAGAGAGACATGCGCAAAATCGAGACGGTCCTTCTCGATTACCAAGTTCTTGATGACGACAAGCTTCTCTTGACCCTGCCGGTCAACATAGCGTGACAGGTTGTCGATTGCGTCGGTCAGTCGCTTGAGTGGGCGCTGCGAGCCGATGAGGTGGCTAGTGAAATTGCGGTGCTCCTTGAAAAAGCTCCCCAGGTGGGTTCTGTAGAGGTCCTTGATCCAATCTTCATAGGGCAGCCCCGGTAAATCGATCGCATGGGCGGGCGGATTGGTTTCGGCGACCGCGATGAGGAACGCGAGCTCAAGCTCGGAGCGGAGAGTTGGGATGCGATCATAGGTGACATTCTCGTCGATCCGGCGCGTGGCCTGCAGCGACCAAACAAGATAGGTGCCGAAAATGCCACTCAGCGTCACCAGCACAAAACCTGTCCACAGCGCCCATTCGAAGACGGTGTCCGGCAGAGAGAAATCCGAATGCACGATGAAGGCGGCGATCACCAGATAGCCGACAAAAACATGCATCTTCCGCCAGCGCGTGGCTGATCTCGGCGACAGGCCGACCGCTTTGGCGATGTGGAAAGTAATCTGCAAGGCCATGCCGCCGGCCAGCAGCCAACCATCGAGATAGCGGGGGTCGCGTAGGCCGCTGGCATAGATCCAGACGAGCCAGAACAGGCCAGCGGAAATGGCCGCGATCGAGAGCCCTTGGACCATCCCGCTGATGGCTGGTCCTACTGAGCCTATACGGCGTCCGCCCATCGTGGCATTAGGCGGGCGCAATCTCACGGCGTCCCCTTAAGTCATCCATTGCAGTAGTTCTTTCCCCAACACGCCTGTCCAGGTGGTTGTCATTGCGAGCTGGTCAGTCCAGTTTAATTGATCCCGCCTGTTTTTCTCGCCGTGCCCTTGAACTTGTCCGATCCGGGAATCAGGCTATCGAGCCCGGCCATTGTACTGCCGTCATACTTCTCGGTGATGTTCACGAGCAGCTTGGAAACACCGTCGGCGGCAGCGGTCAGAAACTGGTCATTGTTCAACTTCAACCCTGCCGAATAGGCAAATTCGACCATTTGCGCGATCTCCGGCACGTTTGGCACCGCCCTCGCCGCACTGGCGAGCTGCTTGCGCGCCAAGTCGACACGCTTCGCCATTTTGAAGGCGTACGGTCTTCTCACAGTCGCCTTTCCGATCGCGCGCAATCCAGTCTCAAGCTCGACGCCGAGTCCGACGAGATAGAGCATGCGCTTGCGCGCGGCGTTTGCGGGGACGTTTTCCTTACCCTTGGAATACCAGGTGTTGTGCCGCACCTCTCCCTGCGACCAGGACACCAGCTCGAAGGAGCTGCCGGCTTTGTGGCCGCCCTTGTTCACCAGATCCTCTTGCGGCACGACATGGCAGCTGAAACAATTCTTCGCCAGCCGGTAGAGTGAGCTCGTCCTGATCATCCCCTTAGAAACGGCGAGCTTCCAGCGCGTTTCCTCCTCGGCTTTGGTCTCGGTCTGCGCAGTCTTGCCACTGAACCCGCTGTGGACCTTGATCCAATCCTGAGCGGCGCCGTGGCAAGATTCGCAGGAGATACCCGCGATTGGCTCCTTCTTGTTGCTCTTCTGCTGAACCGTAAAATGGCAATTCAGGCACAAGCTCTCCGACTTGATGCGCCGCAACCCCATTCTTTCCGCAATTTCCTTCGCCTCGCTATTGCGCGGCATTTCACGGAAGGTTTTGAAATGATGTGTGCCCTTCCAGGCCTCAGCCTCCTGCTTATGACATTCGGCACATGCGTTCGGACCGACGATCTTGGCCTGATCGGACGCAACCGACCTCTCTACAGGAAAGCTAAAGATTACCAGCCATCCGTAGACACAAAGCACGGAAGCCCGGAGAAGGGCACTCAGCCCGAACCCGATCGTCCGAAGGCTATCTACTCTGAGAATGATATTGAATTCTCACTCTTGCTTCGGTCACACGCCTGTATCGGCCATTCCCACCGGTTGCGGCGCGATCGGGAGTGAGCTGGTTCACTTGCGGTCTGGCGAGCGCAGGGAGCCAGCCCCTCGCGCCAGTTCGAATGCTTTCCTCGGTTGCGCTGCCGGTGGTCGGCAGAAATGGATCCGCGTAGCAGACCGCGCCCGCGTGCGCCGCAATCGATTTGACCGAATCGACCATCCCCGGTGCTCCACAGGCGTAGAGCACATCGGTCGGCAGGAGGGGTGGCAGATAGTCGGTCGGCCGGCCGAACTGCACCGCGTCGGTCAAGGTCTGCGCCGTGCTGCATACAGGCACGACGAGAACGTTGGGAAAGTTGGCCAATCGCACGAGAGCCGGCCACATATAGAGCGACTCGAGGCTGCGGCCGCCAGCGATGATCATGATCATGCGTTCCGGGTGCTCGCGCAGCGCAGCGACGGCGATCGACCAGACCGGCGCAAAGCCGGTGTTGGTCGCGACGAGAATCAGAGGGCTGTCCAGGTTGGGCCGGAAATGCGCCGAGCCATAGGGCCCGGTCAACTTCACCCGATGTCCGGGCTTGATGCGCTTTCCGAGCGCTGAGGTGACACGCCCATCCTTCATGCGTCGGACATGGAACCAGATTGACCGGCCGTTCG
>DATBLQ010000063.1:0-26792 GCA_036555325.1 Aestuariivirgaceae bacterium
CACATTGGCCGTGCTGGTAAGGGTGAGCGAAGTCACATAGAGCGTCGAGCCCAATACAAAAAAGCCGGCGCAGGCAACCATAGCCGTCGCGGGGATGGCGAAGCGTCGGTGCCAATCCCGTCCATGGGCGGCAATCAAATAGACCAAAAGAAAGCTGCTCATCGACAGGCCGCGCCAGCAATTGATCTGCCAGCCGTCAAGCGTGGGAGAAGCCGCACGAATATCCCGGCAAGGCTCCACTTTATGGGGGCCCCACGTCCAAGAGATATCGCCGATGTGATCTGACTGGAGGCATCGGGGATGCACCTGTCTGTCGCTGTCGATCCAGTGAAAGAGTCCGATGGGTCCCCAGGTCAAGCTCTGTGAGAGGTTTTTCCAGCAAACAAGAGTCTGCTCTGGCGAGGTCTCTTGCTGGACCAAGCGACTGCGCGGTCCGCTGTTCCATCCTCTGCGAACCGCAGCCGGGAGCCACAGCCTCACGCGCCACAGTGGAGCAAAAAAATTGCTCCGAATGAAAATTCATTATTGAATCTGAAAAGAGAATCTCGCATATAGCACTTGCCCAAAGTCGCACGTGCCTGTGGGCGTCCACCGCTTCTCCCAAGAGTGAGATCAGCGGTCAGGTGCAAACGGCCAAGAGCCGTTGGTGGTTTCAACAGAAGCCGCGGACGCCTTGAAGCAACGACGGTGCGGGCTTTTTCGGTCTCAAGCTAGTCAGTCTAACGATTGGCGATACTGAAGAGGCACACCATCTTTGCCGGCAGTGCGGTTGGAGCATCTCCCACCAAGCCAAGGCAGCAGTAAGACAGGAAGCAGCGAGGAGCAGCAACCTGTCGGCGTTTCGGTCGGTCTGTCCGTCCCAGACGGGCGCCGCGAGTCCACTTAACGGTGGTTCCGCTGCAGCAGGATCGACTCTGGAGCAAACTTGTTTTGGAGGAGGTCGCAAAATGGCCACTCAACGAATTCTGGAATTTCTTGGCACCCGCCGTCCCGAGGGGCCGTGCCTGGTTATCGATCTCGACGTCGTGCGCGACAACTATCTGTCGTTTGTTCGCGCCATGCCGGCGACCCGCATTTTCTATGCGGTGAAGGCCAATCCGGCGCCTGAAATCCTTTCCCTGCTTGCAGGGCTTGGATCCTGCTTTGACACGGCTTCTGTGCCGGAAATTGAGATGGCGCTGGCAGCAGGCGCGACGCCGGATCGGATCTCCTTTGGCAACACCATAAAAAAGGAGCGTGATGTCGCACGGGCTCACGAGCTCGGCGTCACGCTTTATGCTGTGGATTGCATCGAGGAGGTGCAAAAGATCGCCCGTGCCGCTCCTGGCGCGCGGGTGTTCTGCCGAATCCTGACCGACGGGCAGGGTGCCGAATGGCCACTGTCACGCAAGTTTGGATGTGTGCCGGAGATGGCGATCGAGGTTTTGGAACTTGCCCATAAGCTCGGGCTCGAAGCCTACGGCGTGTCTTTCCACGTTGGTTCGCAGCAGACGCAGCTCTCCGCCTGGGAGCGGGCGCTCAAACAGGCGGCGAGAATTTTCCGAGCGCTGGGTGAACGCGGCATAACGCTCTCCATGGTCAACCTCGGCGGAGGCTTTCCGGCACGCTATCTGAAGGATGTTCCCAAGGTGGCGCGCTATGGCGATGCCATCCAAAAGGGGCTTGCCAAGCATTTCGGCAATGCTCTTCCCGAGACGATCATCGAGCCGGGCCGCGGCCTCGTGGGCGACGCCGGGGTTATCAAGGCGGAAGTCGTGCTTGTCGCGAAGAAGCAGCGCGATGATGACAAGCGCTGGGTGTTTCTCGACATCGGCAAGTTCGGTGGCCTGGCCGAGACCATGGAGGAAGCTATCCGCTACCCCATCACCACTCAGCGTGACGATGATCCAAAATCGTCTTGTATCGTCGCTGGTCCAACCTGTGACAGCGCGGATGTGCTTTACGAAAAGAAGCCTTATGACCTGCCGATCACCTTGACCGTGGGCGATGAGGTGCTGATCGAAACCGCCGGTGCCTACACGACCACCTATTCAACTGTCGCCTTCAACGGCTTCGCGCCGCTGAAAGCTTACGTCATCTGAAACCGGTCGTCGGGTGGAGTACGTAAGATGGTGACGATCAGACAAGAAGGTCACGCCGACCGGGCGGCGCGGGAGGAACTTCTCAACCGGGTGTTTGGGAAGGCGAGGTTTCTCAAGACCTGCGAACAGCTCCGTTATGGCCGGCTTCCCTCTCCCGGGCTCTCCTTCGGCGCCTATGTCGGTCGCCGGCTCGTTGGAACGCTGCGGATGTGGGATATTATTGCCGGAGCGGCTGGGAGGTCGTTGCTCCTCGGTCCTCTCGCGGTGGCGCCTGAAATGCAGGGCAGAGGCATCGGGTCCGACCTCATCCGGCATGCCATTCACGAGGCTACGCTGTCGGGGCACGAGTCGGTTTTGCTTGTCGGCGATGCGCCCTATTACCGCCGCTTTGGCTTTTCCGCCGCCCAGACTGGGGGGCTAGTTCTGCCGGGACCGGTTGAGAGAGCGCGATTTCAGGGCCTGGAATTGCGACAGGGCGCGCTTGCGAACGCCAGTGGGCTGGTTGTGCCGGCCGGGCAAGCCATCGTTCCGGCCCGTAACGCGGAAAGCAGCAGGATTGAATCTGCCCGGGTTCATTGACTGAGTCATGCCTCGATCCGTCGGTAGCGGAAGGAATCGATCGACGCCGCGGCGTCCTCAGCGGCGCGGCTGCGCAGGGCCGCATTGAAAGGCGAAAGCGAGCAGGCGGGATCCGCCTGACGTGCCGAACCCGTGATTGCCAGCGCCTGGCATCGGCAACCGCCTCTGCACGACACTTTGCGATCGCAGCTTATGCAGGGTTCTTCCATCCAGTCGAGATCGCGGTACGCATTGAATGCCGCCGACGAGTGCCAAATCTCGGCGAGCGACCGGTCTTTGACGTTCTCAAAGGTGAGTTCGGGGATTGTCTCCGCAGCATGGCAGGGAAGAACCTTGCCCGACGGCGTGATATTCAGGGCGCGTGAGGCCCAGCCGCCCATGCAGGCTTTTGGATAGCGCGCATAGTAATCGGGAACGACGGTGTCTATCACGATACGACCGGCGTGGACCGTGCGAAGGCGTTCAACGAGTGCCGCGGCCTCCTTCACCTGTTCGTGAGTGGGCATCAGCGCCGCCCGATTCAACAGTGCCCATCCATAATATTGAGTGTGTGCTATTTCGATCCGCCGCGCCCCCATCGCGATCGCAAGATCCACCATTCGTTCGATCGAAGCTATGTTTTGCCGATGGATCACAGCGTTGATGGTCAAAGGCAAACCGGCCTTTACCACGGCCTCGCCAGTTTTGAGTTTTCGTTCGTGGCCGCCGTGGAAGCCTCCGAGTTGATCGGCATTTACCGGATCTATGTCCTGCAGGCTCAGCTGAACGTGATCGAGCCCCGCATCGACGAGCGCCCTGAGCTTGGTCGTGTCGAGCAAGACGCCGGAGGTGATCAGGTTCGTGTAGAGACCGAGCTTGGCGCAATGATCGACCAGTTCAACAAGATCGGCCCGAACAGTCGGCTCGCCACCCGACAGGTGCAGTTGCAGAACCCCAAGATCGTCGGCTTCCGAAAAGACCCTCTTCCAGGTTTCGGTGTCGAGCTCCGCCGAGCGCCGCTCAAGATGCAAGGGGTTAGAGCAATAAGGGCACTGCAGAGGACAGCGGTGAGTCAGCTCTGCAAGGAGGCCTATGGGCAGGGACGGCGCGTTCATAAGTCGATTACACGCTTTTCGACGAAATCGCTCAGGAAAGCCGCGACATCGCTACGAACATCATCCAGGCCGGCATCGAATGTCGAAGCCAGATCTACCGCAATCTGCCGCACCGTCGAACTTCCATTGCAGCGGCGTAATATTTCCACACCGATATCATCGATTTCGAATATTCGCTCCGGCGCCAGCAAAACCCATCGTCCCCGCAGTCGGTCTTCTCGCAGGCGCACGCCTCGTGGCAGTCGAGGTATTAGCTCATCGGCAATTTCACGAAAGGCGGTCATGCGATCTGAGGCTTGAATGCCCCCGGCGGCAGAAACGCTGGCGACACATAGGCGTAGTAAAGCGCGTCAAGCTGGCTCCAGAGCACCGAGCATTTGAACTCCAGCGCTCCAGTCGCCGCTTTCTGATCTTCGATTGTTCGAGCCTCTCGTTTGACGTAAGTCAACGCAAAATCGGCATCGCGAGGAGCTTGCGTCAGCCGTCGGTCGAAATATTCAAGTACCCTGCGATCCAAAAAATCATAGTTGGCTAGCATACTGCTCACCCTTTCGCTGATCGCGGCGCGGGAAAACATTTCGGTTAGCGAGGAGGCGATTGCTTCAAGCAAGCTTCGCTCGCGTACGAAGTGAATGTAAGCCTCTACGGCAAATCGCGTGCCCGGCAAGATGCCGCGTGTCGATTTCACATAGTCACGGTCGAGCCCAAGCCCGTCGGTCAACGCGATCCAGCGGGTGATGCCACCCTCGTCACGACTGTCGCCATCATGATCGATGATGCGCTGCCGCCAAGCCCGGCGCAAGTCGATGTCGTTCATTCGCGACATTATGGCGGCATCCTTAATCGGTATCATGGCTTGATAGTAGTAACGATTGAGCGCCCATGCCTGCAGCTGCTGTTTGGACAGCTTGCCGGCGTTCATGAGAAGATGGAAGGGATGTCGATTGTGATAGCGTTCCTCGCCGATCTGCCTCAGTCGTTCTTCAAGCTGGTGTGGCGTCAAAGGTGCGTTCACAGCGAGATCTCGTCTCCATCTCTGGGTATCGTCCAACCGGCCGCTTCTGCCAGCTTCCGCTCTGGTGAATTTTCGCAATTGAGCGGATTGGTGTTGTTGATGTGCACAAAATAGCGCCGACGACAAGACAAACCCTTGAAGGCAGCGATAGACCCGTCCCGACCCCAGATAGGCATGTGACCCATCTGGCGGCCGGTTTTTTGACCAGCCGCAGTGCGGATCAGCTCATCGTCCGTCCACAAGGTTCCATCCAAGAACAATATATCGACCGCAGCGATGGCGCTACGCACACGATCGTTTGCACCGGCGCATGACGGTATGTAAGCAATCGACCTATCGTTGGAATCGCTGAGGCGGAGACCGAGTGTAAACGCCTCGCTGCTGTTCGCTTCCGTACTCGTCTTTTCCAGGTAGAGCGGCACCTTTCCCGGAACGTGGAACGCGACGACCTTCAACCCCCCTGGCAGCTTAACCGGTTGATTCTCGAGCAGCGGGCACTTCACCACCAAGTCCTTATCAAGCACGTTGAAAACGGAATTCTTGGCAATCACCTCCAGCACGGGAGGAGGGGCATGGAGATCGAAACGGGCCTGTTCGCGGAGCGACAGCAAACCGCCGATATGATCGACATCCCCACCGCTCAACACCACTGCCCGGATTGGACTCCCACGCGGATTGCCGCACGGGTGCAGCGATGGAGTAGCACCAATTTGCTCCCGGATATCCGGCGAACAGTTGAGCAACACCCAGTTCTCCCCATCGCCAGATGCTGCCAAGGCGGATTGGGTGCGACGGGAAACGTCGCCATGTTGCTGCCAATATCGCAAACAGAAGAAGCAGCGACAATTCCATTGTGGAAAGCCGCCGCCCGCCGCAGATCCGAGTACGATGATTTTCAATGGCCTCTGGTCAGCGTTGTGACCAGTTTCCGTCTCCTACAAGATTGCAGGGAAATAATCGTTTATTTCCAAACCGACGCAAACCTCTTTGACTTTTGGCCTTTTCCAGCGCATTTCCTGATCTCCGTTTCCTCTCACTGCATGTCGTGGAATTTTACACTCAATCGGATCGGGGAGCAACGCTTCTCGATCTGCTATTTGGGCATCTCGACGCTAATCTTGAGGCTTGAATACCACGACACGAGGTCGCGGATGTCTTCGTCACTTAAACCTTGCGCGATGATCGACATCTGCTCGTGTTTTCGCTCGCCGCTGCGAAACGCCTTCAGCTGTTTTTCCAAATATAACGGGCTCTCCCCAGCGATGTGGGGAACGTCTGGGTTCACACCCATTCCGTTGACGCCATGGCAAACGGCGCATATGCGGGTGACCTTTTCGCGGCCGGCAACGGCTTGAGCTTGAGCTGATGGCACCACGAGCAAGCCAAGCATTGACACTCTTAGAGCCAGCGCAATAGCCTTCATCCAATGGCTCCGGTAGAGGCGCGGCCTCTCCGAAGAGAGCGCCGCGCGATCAGCCTATTGCTCATAGGAAATGCGATAGATGGCCCCTGCCAGGTCGTCCGAAACCAGCAGCGATCCATCAGAGAGCTGAGCTATATCCACTGGCCGACCCAGATACTCGCCCGTTTCCAGAAGCCATCCTTCGGCGAACGGGGTCGTATCACCCGCCGTTCCATCTTCATTGAGCGGAGTGAACATGACTCGCGCGCCAACAGGTTTGGTACGGTTCCACGACCCGTGCTGGGCTGAGAAGATCCCGCCGCGATACTTCTCCGGAAACGACGTTCCGCTGTAAAACGTCATTCCCAGATCGGCAGCATGCGCGACATGCTCGACTTCGGGGAAAACAGCGTCCTTGGGCGGCTCGCTGTCTTTGTACTCGACGGTGCGAACCTTGCCGCCGCCGTACCATGGAAAGCCGAAATGCTGGCCGGCTTTGGCGGCCCGGTTGAGTTCGCCCGGTGGGACATCGTCTCCCATGCCGTCCACTTGGTTGTCATTGAACCAGAGTTCGCCGTTCTTCGGGTTGAAATCATGCCCCACCGAATTACGTACTCCATAGGCATAGACTTCCCGGTTTTTGCCGCTGCGGTCCAATCGGATTATCCCGCCGATGCCCCATTCGTTATAGAGATCGGATTTTTCCTTCGGGGGTACGTTGAAGGGCTGCCCGAGTGAAATATAGAGCTTGTTGTCTGGCCCCACCCTGCACACGCGGGCGGTGTGGTTAAATGATTCCTCATCCGTCGGGATCAGTTTGCCTTGCGGCACGATCTCCGCCACCGCAACATCCGGGCTTTCATAGAAAAATTCTGCCGCCGGGAACATCAGCACGCGGTTTTGCTCGATCACGAACAGGAATCCATCCTTGCTGAAGCAAACCCCGTTGGGGATCTTAAGATCAATTGTTGGTGCAAACTGCTTTACTTCGTCAGCGACCCGGTCCTTATTGCGATCAGTCACGACCCAAACGTCCGATTTGCGAGTGCCCACGAACACGGCGATGCCCTGGGGACCAACCGCCATGTGACGGGCATCCGGTACAACTGCAAACAAGCTGATCTTGAAACCCTCAGGCAACTTGATCTTCTCGAGATTCTTGCGGATCTGGTCAGCGTAGGAACCGGTCTGCTCTATGGTCTGCCAGTCGGCGCCGCCGCCGGTCGATTTCATCTGTCCGAGTGTCTTGATCGTATCCTGCGCGCTCACGAGGCTTGTGGAGAGCAACAGACCTGCTACGGCAAAGGCAAAGGTATTCGCACGCATGTCTTCCTCCTGTTCGTTTCCTGACCCAGCCCATTGACGGAAGTCTAGCAATGTTCTCTTTGCCGCGTCGAGATGTAAGCGTGGAGTTGGTGGAAAGATGTTATAGCTTTCTGCGCCTCACTTCTCGCAATGAGCATGAATTCAGCCCGTAACACCTTCCTGATCGGCATCGATACCGGCGGCACCTACACGGATGCGGCGATAATTTCGCAACGCGACTATCGGGTCGTAGCTTCCGCCAAGGCGCTTACCACCAAGGGAGATCTCGCGGTCGGTGTTGGTGAGGCGCTGCAGAAGGCGTGTGCCACGTTGCTTGGGCGCTATGCGCCTGCCGATATCTCGCTCGTATCGGTTTCCACCACCCTCGCCACGAACGCAGTGGTTGAAGGTCACGGCTCGCCTATATGCGTTATTTTGATTGGTTTCGATGTTTCCATGGCGCAGCGGTCAGGAGTAGGGGCAGCATTTCCAAATATGCCTGTCGTGAGGATCGAAGGCGGGCATGATCATAACGGAGACGAACAGCGCCCCCTTGATGAGGCGGCGCTCGCCGCTGTCATACGCCAGCATGGCGACACCGTTGATGCATTTGCTGTCGCAGCACAATTCGCCGTACGCAACCCCAAGCACGAGCATCGTGCCCGCGACATCATAGTCGCGAAGACCGGCAAGCCGGTCACTTTGTCTTGCGAACTTTCGATGGCCCTCGATGCTCCGCGTCGAGCGCTGACCGCCGCGCTTAACGCGCGACTCATTTCACCCATAGTCAGACTAATAGATGCGGTGCGGGGCGTTATGCAAAGTTTAGACCTCACCTGCCCGCTCATGATCGCCAAGGGCGACGGCTCATTGGCCCTCGCCAGTACAGTAATGCATCGTCCTATCGAAACTGTGCTGTCAGGCCCGGCAGCCAGCCTGGTTGGTGCCCGATGGCTGTCCGGCCTGGACGATTTCATCATGTCGGATATGGGAGGAACCACAACCGATCTTGCGATTCTTCAGGGCGGCCGGCCGAAAATCACGGAGGACGGTGCTGACGTCGGCGGTTGGCGAACGATGGTCAAGGCCATTGAGGTCAGGACGCTTGGGCTTGGCGGCGATAGTGAAATTGCAATTGCGACCGATGGCAGCTTTTCAATCGGACCTCAACGGATCGTGCCGATATCGTTGATAGGCGCACATTTCCCGGAGGTCATCACCGCTCTTGCAGCAGAGCTCGCCGAGCCGCAAATCCATTCACTGGCGGCGAAATTCATCATGCGGCCGCTCGGATCGAAAAATATCGCTCCATCGGCGCAGACAATGTCTTCCCGCGAAAACCAGATTCTCGACGCAGTTGGTCTGCGGCCTACGCCGCTGCAAAAGGTAGCGGCAAGCGCCGGGGCTCAGCGAGCGGTGGGTAGCTTGCGACGGAAGGGCCTGGTTCAGATTGCCGGCTTCACTCCCTCCGATGCAGCTCATGTCCTGGCCATGCAAGACAACTGGTCTCGCGAGGCTGCTCTTTCTGCAGCGAAACTCATGGTTCGAATGCGAGAGATGAGGGCCCCGACCGAACAAGGAGCACAAGCCTTTGCCCAAGATGTCTGGAACGACGTGGTGGCCCTCAGTGCTCGGGCGGTACTTGATGAAGCGCTTGGCGCGCGAGGCCTCCTCGAAGACGGCGAAGGAAAGTTGCTGCGTGCGGTGTGCCGCGCCAACGACACCATCGGCCTTGCGCATATTCGCATTTCCCCGACCGTCCCGGTGGTGGCGGTGGGTGCGCCTGTCAGGGTCTATTACGGCGAGGTCGGCAAGCGGCTTGATGCGCACATCGTGTTTCCCGATTTTTGTGATGTAGCCAACGCAGTGGGGGCGGCGATGGGGTCCGTTGCCCGCACCGTGACTGTAGAAGTAACGAAAGATTCCGAAGGGGTGTTTCGAATTCATGGACCGTCTGTGACGGAGCTAACGAGCAGCGCAAAGGCGGCGGTTGATCTGGCCACCGAAGTGGCACGCGAGACCGCGCGTCAATCAGTGCTGGCCATGGGAGCGGGTGAACCCGAATTGCGGATCACGATTGAGAAAAAAGTGGTGCCCGATGCAATTGATGACAGTGCAATATTCGCCGCAACTGTGACGGTAGAGGCAATCGGGCGGCCGGTTCAATCCACCCTTCGCGAGGAACGCCGAGGCAAGGCTTCAACCTAGTCCAACGTTCGGCGGAAACGCAAAAGCGCCACTCCGGCAAAGGCGAACGCGAACATCAGGAGTGCCCCGATTTCCCACTTCATGTCGATGAATGTCGACCCCTTGAGCATGATCCCGCGGACAACCCGCAAGAAATGGGTTAGGGGCAGCATTTCGCCGAGGAACTGGGCCCATCCTGGCATGCCGCCAAACGGAAACATGAAGCCCGAAAGAAGAATGGACGGTAGAAAGAAGAAGAAGGTTAACTGCATCGCCTGCATTTGAGTGCGGGCAAGGGTGGAAAAAGTATAACCGAGCAACACCAGTGCGATGATGTAGATGATCAGTGCCGCAAGCAGCAGCGCCACTGAGCCTACAAACGGCACATCGAACAAAAGCTTGGCGAACGTGAGGATAAGGGTGACCTGCACGGCTCCGATTCCAATATAGGGAGTGATCTTCCCCGTCATCAGTTCCAACGGCTGTAGCGGCATTGCCAGGAGATTCTCCATTGTGCCGCGTTCGACCTCGCGCGTCAGCGCCATTGCGGTCATCATAACCATCGTCATCTGCAGGATGACACCAAGAAGTCCCGGGACGATGTTGTATTGGGTTATTCCTTCCGGATTGTAGCGACGATGCACGAGGATCTGCAGTTCATGGTTATTTTTCCGCTCGGCATCCTCTTCGCTGCCGAGTTCCCGTTGCAGGGCTCTTGCCGCTACCTGATCGAGCGCCGCCAATGCACCGCTTGCCGCCGCCGGGTCCGAGGCATCTGCCTCGACCAATATCTGCGGGTGGTCGCCGCGTTGCGCTCGGCGGCCAAGATCGCTTGGAATCGTCACCAGGAATGTGGTCTCCCCGGTTGCCATCAGAGTTTCAGCTTCGGCGGCGGTCGAGGGTAAACGCGTGATCCGGTAGTAGCCCGTGTTTTCCAGGCTCGCAATGAGCGCACGGGAAAACCGGTCGTGACTGAGGTCGAGCACAGCGGTTGATAGGTTCTTCGGATCCGTGCTTATGGCAAACCCGAAAAGCAGCAGTTGCAGGACAGGAACGCCGAGCATCATCGCGAAGGTGAAACGGTCCCGCCGGACCTGTATGAACTCCTTTCCGAGGACTGCCAACACGCGATTTAGAGAAAAGCGCAGACTCATGAAGCTGTTCCACCTGCTTGGCCCATGAGATCGATCAAGACATCTTCAAGGGAAGTGTCGCCAGTCTTGACTCGCACCGACTTGCCCTTGGTCGCCGCATCAAGCGCGTTTTTGAGAGCTGCAGAATCTCTGCCCACAACATGCAAGGTCGCACCGAAGGAAGCAACTTGATCGACACCTTCTCTTTCTTCAAGTTCGCTTGCGATCGTGGCCAGGCCTGGTCCCTCCACGACGTACACCACTAGTCCCGATCTGGCGACGATCTCGTCGGTCGTGCCGGTCATTAGAAGAACGCCATTGGAAATGTAGGTGAGACGGTGGCAGCGTTCAGCTTCATCCATGTAGTGGGTAGAGACCAGAACGGTCAGACCGTCGGCGGCGCGGCGATGAAGCTCATCCCAAAATAGGCGACGAGCTTTTGGATCAACACCGGCAGTCGGCTCGTCGAGAAGGAGCAGTTTGGGCTTGTGCATCAAGGAAGCGGCAAGCGCTAATCGTTGTTTCCACCCCCCCGATAAAGTTCCGACCAGCTGATTCTTCCGGTCGGAAAGCCCCAGTTCATCCAAAACGCCGCTCACGTGTTTCGCCACGGGCGTAAGATCGTAGAGCTTTGCGACAAACGCCAGATTTTCCGCGATAGTCAAATCCTCGTAATAGGTGAAGCGTTGCGTCATGTATCCAACTTCGCGTTTGATTTCCTGACTCTCGGTCAAGACATTGCGACCGAGAACGGTGCCGCTTCCCGCATCCGGCGTCAGCAATCCGCAAATCATTCGGATGGTCGTTGTCTTGCCCGAGCCGTTGGGCCCGAGAAAACCCATGATTTCACCTTTCTCCAAGGTGAGCGAAACCCCGTTGACCGCGATCTTGTCGCCGAAGCGTTTGACCAGTCCCTGAACCGACGCGACGCTCATGTTTTCGGCACAAGCCTGGCATCCACAATAAGCCCGGGCTGCAAAACGGAATTCGATTGGTCGGGCTTGGCTTCAATCCGGTAGATCAGCTTTTGCCGTCGATCCACCGAGTAGATGACAGGCGGGGTAAACTCGGGTTCGCGCGACACATAGCTCACCGAAGCCATGAGGCCGGCAGGACAGCCATTGCATGAAATCAAAAGTTTTGATCCCAAAGCCAACGCCGCACGGTCGGGTTCCGCCGCAAACAGAGTTAGTTTGATCGCGCCATCGGGAAGAAACGAAACGATGGGGGCGCTCGGGCCGGAAATCTCGCCGGGGTTGAGGAGGATATCGCTGACCTCGCCATTCGAGGGAGCCCTGACCTGCCGCTGCTCCAGACGCCATTGCGCGGCATCCACGGCAGCGCTCGCTTGAGCGATTTTTTGAAGTTGCGCCGCCAGCTCGTCCGGGCGGGCGCCGGTGCGTGCAACGCGCAGCCGGTCGGCAGTCTCCTTGACTTTGGCCTCCGCCGTGGCTCGGGCAGCTTCTGCTTGATCATAGCTCGCCTTGCTCGTTATGCCCTGGCTGTAAAGATCGCGGGCTCGGTTGAACGCCAGTTGGGCTTCTTGCAGCTGTGCCTTGGTGGCGCCAAGAGACGCTTCGATGGCGGAGATTTCGTCCTCCCGCAGGCCCTTCCTCATATTGGCGTGTTGCGAACGGGCTTCTGCCAGCCGAGCCTCGGCCTCGAGCCGTTCGAGAACAGCGTCATGTTTCTCCAATTCGGCGATGACGGAGCCCTTCTCGGCGAGCTCGCCGCGGCGGACCAGTACGCTCTCAATGCGGGCGGTAAAAACCGGAGCGATCCAAACGTATTCGCCCTCGACATAGCCAGTGAGTTGCGGCGTGGCCTCGTCAGGACAGGCTGAAAGCCAGGAAAACAGCGCAATCGTGCACAACCACGTCATCGGCGGTGCATTTCGGAACTCTGGGCGAGAAGATCGATGCTGGCGGAAATTTGATGTTTCAAGGCCTTGAGTTCACGCTCCCCGATCTCTCGCCAACCCATCCGCCTCAGCGCGCCGGCACGTGCAATTCGGAACAGCAACACCTGACCAAGAAGGCTGAATACGGCAATCTTTGACTCTTCACTTTCGGGATCGCCTCCGGTCGCGTTCGCCCAAAGCACGCATAGCCGGCGGTGCATCGGCTCCATGAACTTCTCGTAAAGTATGTCGAATGCAGGAGAAGGATCCATCTGCTCGCGCACAACGACCCGTATGAAACTCGCCACTTCCGGCGTTGCCAGGATAAACCTAGTCATGCCGTAGAGAGCATCTTTCAAAGCCTCGCGAGCGCTGGCGGACGAATGGGCGACTTCCAGGCCAAGATGGTGGCTAAGGCCTGCGCGCACCTTCTCGGTGATGTGGTCGAGGCACGCGCGATACAGCTGTTCTTTGCCCCCAAAATGATAGGCTATTCCCGCGATATTCACCCCGGCCGCCTTCGCGACATCGCGGATTGAGGTCCCATCGAATCCACGGCGGCCAAAAGCCTCAATCGCTGCCGCCAGAAGCTTCTGCCGGGTATCTGAAGCCTCCTCTTTCGCATTTTGTCGGCTAGGAACCATGGGATGTTTTTGATCAAACGTTTGATTAAAGTCAAGTTGGAATCCACCAAGCCACCTCCGTTCAACGGCCCGTTAAGGATTGAAACGTAGTTTCCAAAGAGTTCAGGGGGTTTAAGGAGCTCACCTATGAGCCAGGCGGCCAAAGGCGGTCCGTGGCAAGACGATCTCGTGGAGCAGTCCGGGCAGCCGCTGCCCACTTGGCGCATCGAGAAACAGGTTGGACCTGTCGAGGACTATCTGCCGTTCTTTCCCGATCAATCCAGCGGCCGAGTCTATGAGCAGTTACTGTACAATTTGCCGGTGAATCTCCATTGCATGGATGGAGCAGGACGTATCACCAGCGTGAACCGGCAGTGGCTCGACACCCTCGGCTACCAGCTTGACGACGTAAAAGGCCGGCATTGGCATGAATTCATGTCCACTGCCTCGCGCACCTATCTCACCCAGCAGGTCTATCCTCGCTATTTCCAGACCAACGTGATCAGGAATGCTGAGATCACGATGTTCAAGAACAATGGCCAGCAGGCTCATATGCTGATGTCGGCTCACGGCTATCGGGGTGGCAAGCGCATCGAGCGCTCAATTGTGATCCTGCAGGAAGTGACCGCCCGAAAATCGGCCGAGACGGCCCTGCAGCGCTCGGAGCAGAGATTTCGCGGCGCTTTCGAGGCTGCCGCTCATGGCATCGTTCTCGTGGCACCGAACGGCCGGATCATCGCGTGGAATCCTGCTTTCAAGGAAATGGCAGGCCGAAATGACGAGCAGCTGGCCAGTCTTGCGTTCGACGAAAGCATACATGCAGACGACAAGGGAGCGTTTCTTTCTTCAATGCGCAAGCTGATCGATGGCGCGCTCCCCTCCCTCAAGATGGAGCTGCGTTACGTCGGTGGCGATAAGCCGGTTGTTTGGGGTTTCACCAGCGTGTCGTTGGTTCGCAATGAGCTGGGGGACATAGATCATCTGGTCGTCCAGATTGTTGATACGACGAGCCGGCGGCAGGCGGAGCGACAACTGCAACAGGCCCAGAAGATGGAAGCGGTAGGCCAGTTGACGGGTGGCCTCGCTCACGATTTCAACAATCTGCTCACCGTGATTATGGGCAATTTGGATCTTGTCGAAAACGCAGTTCGTGGTGACGACAAAGCGCGTCAACGCCTCCTCGAAGCCACAGAAGCCGTGCGCAAAGGTTCCGAATTGACCAAGCAGTTGCTGAGCTTTTCCAGTCAGCAGGGAGTCGAGCCCAAGGAGGTAAGTGTCAACCAACTGATTGGGCGGATGCATTCGATGATTGCTCGCACCATCGGTGAGACCATCGATTTGCAGCTTATGCTGGCGGAGCAAAACGCAACGGTCATGGTCGATCCGACTCAGCTTGAGACGTCTCTTATAAATCTTGCGATCAATGCTCGCGATGCCATGGCGGATGGGGGAAGACTGGTCATAGAGACGCAGATCATTGATCTCGATCAGTACTATGTTGCCGAGAATCCGGACGTGAAGTCCGGCCAGCATGTGATGATCGCTGTTACCGACTCAGGGACGGGGATTCCGAAAGAGTTGCTCGACAGAGTATTCCAGCCGTTTTTCACGACCAAGCCCCCGGGGAAGGGGTCGGGCCTTGGTTTGTCCATGGTCTACGGCTTTGCCACACAGTCGGGCGGTCATATTCGCATCTACAGCGAGGAGGGGCACGGTACTTCGGTTAAGATTTATTTGCCCATGAAGAATGTTGAACCGGCAGCGGTGGCGACCAAAAAGAGCAATCCCCAAGCGGAGGCACCCGGTTCTGACCTGGCACATCAGAGGAACCAATCCGAGTCCGAAGCGGCAGATGAGACAAAAGCCGCCGAGCGACGTTTCGACCTCGTCGATGCGCGTAAAGAGGAGACAGAGGCGCCCGCACCGGTGTTCATCGCACCTGCAATTATCGAACTGGCCCCGCTTGCAAAGGAAGTAGCTGAGCCAGAGGCCACTGAGCACAGGCAATTTGATCGCCCTGATGCACAGGAAGAGGCGAGAGCGGAGCCGACTCCAGCGCCAGCCGAGTCTGCGATTGCCGCGGAGGCCGAAGCCGGAATGGAAGCTCCGATGCAGCAGAAATCGACGAATCGCCCCACGGGATGGAAGACCATCGCACCCCTTGCGCCGCCGTCTCCCAAGCCGGTGGCTCGTCATGAACAGCAAGCTTCGGCGAAACCTCCGACTGCGCACGTCCCTGCCGATGGCCGAAAGGCGAAAATTCTCGTCGTTGAAGATCAGGAAGACGTTCGGGCGGTAGCGTCGGGTTTTCTTGCCGATTTCGGCTATGAAGTGGTGGAGGCAAACGATGGCATTGCAGCATTGCGACTCCTTGCCGAACATGATGACATCGACCTCATGTTCACCGACGTCGTAATGCCTGGCGGTCTCAATGGCTTCGACCTCGCGCAGGCAGCACAGCAAATCAAACCGGGGCTGTTGATTGTGCACACCTCAGGTTATCCAAAGGGCGCGATGGTTCACATGGAAGAACCGCGGCTCAAGGATAACATCATCATGAAGCCATATCGCCGTGAGGAACTTCAGCGTATAATCGGAGACACGCTGAAAAACCGCGCCTAGCAGTTCCGGCCAAGGGAACGTTCGGTTTCAACTCTATTAGCTGGTAATTTGCTGGTTTGTTTCAGCGCGAGGGTCGGCGAGCGAAATGGAACGGAACGCGGCTGATCTCGTTTCGCCAGCCAGTAGGAGCGCGCCATGGCTACGTCTGCAAAATCGGCTCGGCAAGCGAACATTGACTTCGGTGGCCCCGAGACCGCCATCATGCACAGGATTCTTCAGGAAAATTGGTGGGTGATCGTCCTTAGGGGCATCATCGGCATTCTCTTCGGCCTCGTTGCCATGTTCATGCCGGGAGTTACTCTGTTGTCGATAGTATACGTCTTTTCGGCATACATGCTTGTGGATGGAGCCTTCTCGATTGCGGGCGCCATTCGGTCGCGAGGAAGGAACCAGCGATGGGGATGGATGCTGCTCAACGGGCTTTTGAGCGTTATTACTGGTATCCTCGCCTTCATATGGCCTGGCATCACCGCTGTGGCGTTCGTGCTTGTTCTCGCTGCTTGGTCGATTGTTTCCGGAGCGCTTGTGCTGGCAGCGGGGTTCCAGATGAAAAACAGCCGAGGCCGCGGCTGGATGATACTGATGGGCATCATCTCGCTGTTGTTTGGTATATTGCTGGCCATCTCTCCAATCATCGGCGCTATCGTTCTCACGGTCTGGATTGGAGCCTATGTGCTGGTTACCAGCATTATTTTGCTCATCGTAGCCGCCACCGTTCGATCGAAGAGCACCGAAGCGGCTGAGGCCGGCAGGCCACCCGCGTGACGTCCTCGAAGGATCAGAAATCTCTGCCGGAACGGCCACGGAAGAAAATCACGCGACCTGAAGACGATCAGATCGAGGAGGCTCTGGTTGAAACATTCCCAGCCAGTGACGCCCCAAGTGGGAGCATTTCAAGAGTGGGATCGCCTGCCAAAAGAACAAATACGAAACAAAAGCAATAGGATATAGGCAATACCTGCCGTGGGGTTCTTCGCGAGCGGAACAATCTGACCTTTGAGGCAATTTAACTGAAGAGTGGCGGGCCGACTGGTTCGGCAGCTCGCGGGATTGCGCGTAAACAGCAAGTTTGAGCGCTCCGTGGGTTCGTAATCGTGGGTTCTAGGCCTGCACTTCAACATGCAAACAGGAGGTTCTCGTGGCCAAGGCGATCGGTATTGATCTGGGAACGACCAATTCTTGCGTGGCTGTGATGGAGGGGAAGCAGCCAAAGGTCATCGAGAACGCCGAAGGTCAGCGTACAACACCTTCGGTTGTCGCTTTTGGAGACGGAAATGAGATACTGGTGGGTCAACCCGCCAAACGCCAGGCGATCACCAACCCGGAAAACACGATCTTCGCCATCAAGCGCTTGATTGGTAGAAGATATGACGACCCCATCACCAGAAAAGACATCGGCATGGTGCCCTATAAGATCGCTGCGGGACCGAACGGCGATGCCTGGGTGGAGGTGAAAGGAAAAAAATACAGTCCAAGCCAGATCAGCGCCTTCATTTTGCAGAAGATGAAGGAAACGGCAGAGGCCTATCTCGGTCAACCGGTCAAGGAGGCGGTGGTTACCGTCCCCGCCTATTTCAACGACGCGCAGCGTCAGGCAACTAAGGATGCAGGTAAGATTGCGGGCCTTGAAGTACTGCGGATTATCAACGAGCCGACGGCAGCAGCACTTGCTTACGGGCTCGACAAGCGGGGCAGCGGGAAGATTGCGGTCTATGATCTTGGTGGAGGAACGTTCGACATTTCGATCCTCGAGGTGGGTGACGGCGTTTTCGAGGTCAAGGCGACCAATGGTGACACATTCCTAGGAGGCGAGGACTTTGACAAGCGTCTCCTCGACTACATTGCCGAGGAGTTCCAAAAGGAGCAAGGGATCGATCTGCGCAAGGATCGCCTCGCCCTGCAACGTCTCAAAGACGCTGCCGAAAAGGCGAAGATCGAGTTGTCGAGTGTGACCCAGACCGACATCAACCTTCCCTTTATCACCGCTGACCAGTCCGGTCCCAAGCATCTCACTATGAAGCTCACAAGGGCGAAGCTTGAAGCCCTGGTCGACGATTTGATTCAGCGCACCATGGAGCCATGCAAGGCCGCACTCAAGGACGCCGGTTTGCAGCCGTCCGATATCGAAGAAGTGGTGCTGGTCGGCGGACAGACGCGCATGCCGAAAGTGCAGCAGACGGTTCAGAACTTCTTCGGACGAGAACCGCACAAGGGGGTCAATCCCGACGAGGTCGTAGCAATCGGCGCGGCCATACAGGCTGGTGTTCTGCAGGGCGACGTCAAGGATGTCCTGCTGCTTGATGTAACCCCGCTCTCGCTTGGTATCGAGACGCTCGGCGGGGTGATGACCAAGCTGATCGATCGGAACACGACTATTCCGGCTAGGAAGAGCCAGACGTTTTCAACCGCGGAGGACAATCAGCCGGCGGCGACTGTGCGTGTTTTCCAGGGAGAACGCGAGATGGCGCAGGACAACAAGCTCCTTGGCCAGTTCGATTTGGTCGGCATTCAACCGGCGCCGCGCGGAGCGCCGCAGATTGAGGTGACCTTCGACATCGACGCCAATGGCATCGTGAATGTCACCGCGAAAGACAAGGCCACTGGCAAGGAGCAGCAGATTCGAATCCAGGCTTCCGGCGGACTTACACAGGCCGATATTGACCGCATGGTGAAAGAAGCGGAGGCCAATGCTGAAGCGGACAGGCGGCGAAGGCTCGTCATCGAAGCGCGCAACCAGGCCGATTCCGCTGTCTATACCGCAGAAAAAGCTCTGAAGGACACCGGAGGCCGCGTGCCTGCTGACACGAAGAGCCAAGTCGAACAATCGATTGCCGCCACCAGGGAGGCGATGACCGGCGAAGATGTCGATCGCATCAGGCAAGCCGCTGAGCGGTTAGTGCAGGTGACGGGTAGTATTGCCGAGGCAACTGCCAAGGCACAGCCACAAGGCGGAGCAGGGGAACAGGGTGAACCTGGAGAGCCCGGCGTCGTCGACGCCGAGTTCGAAGAGAGCAGCAAACCCGACGACCGTAAGACTGGTTCCTAAGCATGATCGAGACTCAAAGAACCCAGGGTGAAGGCCGCGTGGATGACAGACGATTGATGGAGGGGGTTCGCCTGACAGACGAGGTGCTCAAATCGGTCCTCAAGCGTCACGGTCTGGAGAAAATCGACTCCCTTGGCGCACGGTTCGATCCCAGGCTCCACGAAGCGGTGCTGGTGATCGATGACGACTCACGTGAACCGGGGGTCATCACCCAAGTGGCAGAGGAGGGCTATAAGATCAACGACCGCCTCTTGCGCCCGGCTCGCGTCTTCGTTAACAACCCCAATTTGCAGCCGGCAGACAGCCTGCGGGAAGGATCGCGCGGCTGACAGGAGAGTGCCGGTGGCCACCGATCCCTATGAAACCCTGGGAGTGTCGAAGACCGCCTCACAGGACGAAATCCAGAAAGCTTACCGCAAGCTCGCCAAGAAGCATCATCCCGATCTCAACCCTGGTAACAAGCAAGCGGAAGAGAAATTCAAGAACATCGGGACGGCCTATGACATTCTCGGTGACCCTGAGAAACGGACTCGCTTCGACCGAGGCGAGATTGATGCAACGGGCGCAGAGCGGCCGCAGCGGCGCTATTATCGTGAATATGCCGACGCGGGGTCCGGCGAAGCTGCGGGCGGCTATTCGAGCGACCAGGGTTTTGCCGATTTCAATGCCGATGACATCTTTTCCGAGATCTTCGGCCGCCGCGGCGCAGGCGGCCCAGGCGAGCGCGGGCGGACAACTTTTCGTCTTCGAGGTGCGGATAGATCCTATCGGCTGGAGATCGATTTTCTCGATGCGATAAACGGCGCCCTAAAGCAGATCGCCTTGCCTGACGGATCAGATATCAAGGTCACGATTCCCCCCGGCACCCGTGACCGCCAGATCCTTCGCCTGCGTGGCAAGGGCGAACCCGGCATGAATGAAGGCCCCCCGGGCGATGCGTTGATCGAGATCGGGGTAAGACCGCACCGTTTTTTTTCACGCAAGGGCGACGATATCCACACCGATCTGCTGATTTCTCTCGGCGAAGCGGTTCTTGGGGGCAAGGTTCAAGCGCCCACTCCCACGGGCTATGTAACTATGACGGTTCCCAAGTGGTCGAACACCGGAACGGTGCTGCGACTGAGAGGCAAGGGAGTTCCGAAGCCCGACGGAACGCGCGGTGATCAATTCGTAACGCTGCGGGTGATGCTGCCCGAAAAGCCCGATCCCGAACTGGAGAAGTTCATCGCAAGCTGGAATGGACGCAACGCCCGGCCCCGGCAATCGGCGGAGTCATAGATATGAGGAAGCGTGATTTTTTCATCGCCGCCGACATCAATCCGCAGCGGTTACGGTCCTGGATCGAAGCGGGTTGGTTATGTCATGGGGAGGTGGATATCGATCTACAACGGCTCTCGGACATCGACTTGGCTCGAGCGCAGCTCATTTCCGATCTCCAGGATGAACTTGGGGTCAACGACGAAGGTATCGAGATCATCCTCGATCTGTTGGATCAGCTCTACGGCATGCGTCAGAAAATGCGCGAAATCGTCGACAAGCTGAGAGAATAACAGCACCGATCCTTTGCGCGATAGGTTTGCCTCCTGTGTTGAGGCGGAACCGTTCTCCGGTACGCGGTGAGAGCCGCAATCCCTTGATCATTCTGATTTCTGAAAGGCTGCACTGCCGGTTCTTTTTGGAATCCCGATTCGGTGGCCGACCTGGGGAGGAATTGGCAGGTCCTTGTGTGCTTCATGCATCAATTTGATTTTTTCGAGGACATCGGGCGGAAAGGCGACCGATTTCTTGGCCGCCATGCCGACGTGCATCACCATGTTCTCCGTCACGCAGGAGAGCCAACCTTCCTCGGCATGAAACATCTCCTGAACATAGTGAACGCGCTTTGAATCATAGTCGAGAAATTGCACGCTCACCCGGACCCGATCCCCGGCGTGAAGCTCTCGCAGATAGGTCACATGTGCCTCAAGCGTAAAGAACGAGCTGTTGGTCTTGGCCACATAGGTTGGACCAAGGCCCAGAAGGGCGAACGCCTCATCCCCACACCGGTCGAAAATGACGTTGTAATAGGCCATATTGAAATGGCCGTTATAGTCGATCCATTGGTCCTCGACCTTCTGGATGGTGCCGATGAAGGGGGCGGGAAATTTCATAACATCTGGCCCGTTTCCTGTTAATCTTCAGAGCTATAGCACTTAAGGAAAGCCCGCAAGAGATGGCACGGCTCCACGAGATCAAACAGCGCAATAGTCCCGCGCAGGCAATTGCCGAACTCAAGGAACTCCTGGGCGAGCGTCTCTCCACCGCCGACCCGATCAGGGCGCAGCATGGCAAGGACTTGACGTGGGATCCAGGCGCATCGCCCGATGCCGTCGCCTTCGCGGAAACGACCGATGAGGTGCAACGAATCGTCGAAATCGCCATGACCCACGAGGTCCCGGTCATCCCCTATGGCACCGGTACGTCCCTCGAGGGCCATATCAGTGCGCCGTTTGGAGGGATTTGCATCGATCTGTCACGCATGAACAGGGTGCTTGAGGTAAACCCCGAGGATCTTGATGCCCGGGTGGAGGCCGGTGTTACACGCAAACAGCTAAATTTGCATCTCAAGGACTACGGGCTGTTTTTTCCCATCGACCCCGGCGCGGACGCCTCGATTGGAGGGATGGCGGCCACACGGGCCTCCGGCACGAACGCCGTGCGTTACGGGACAATGCGCGACAATGTTCTCAATCTCAAAGTGGTCATGGCCAACGGCCAGGTGGTGCGCACGGCACGGCGGGCAAAGAAATCGTCCTCGGGTTACGATTTGACGCGCCTGCTGATCGGTTCGGAAGGCACCTTGGGCGTGATTACCGAGATCACACTTAGGCTGCAGGGGATTCCCGAATCGATTCTATCCGGCGTTTGTGCCTTTCCCGACATCGCTTCAGCCTGCAACGCCACAATTCTGACCATCCAATCGGGGATTCCGGTAGCGCGAATCGAGCTGTTGGATGCCCTGCAAATAAAGGCCGCCAATGCTTACTCCGCTCTGACCTTGCCCGAGCTGCCGCATTTGTTTGTGGAGTTTCATGGTACGCAGGCGGGAGTGCGCGAACAGATTGAAATGTTTGCCGCAATCACAAAGGAGCTGGACGGCGGAAAGCTCGAATGGGCCACCCGCGAGGAAGACAGGACCAGGCTTTGGCAGGCCAGGCATGATTCGTTCTGGGCGGCGAAGGGGCTGATGCCGGGGAAGGAGGTGTTCGCTACCGATGTTTGCGTGCCAATTTCACGCCTCGCGGAGTGCCTCGTCGAAACGCAGCGCGACATGGCGGAAAGCCGGCTTATGGGGCCGATCGTCGGGCACGTGGGAGATGGCAATTTTCACGTGCAGTTGTTTTGCGATGTCAACGATGAGGAGGAGGTCGCGCGTTGCAAGGATTTCTACGATAGGCTGGTTTGCCGCGCGCTCGCTATGGACGGCACCTCCACCGGCGAGCACGGTATCGGCCGTGGTAAGATGAAATTCCTTGAGGCAGAACATGGACCCGGGGTGGGCCTGATGCGGGCAATCAAGCAGGCCCTCGATCCAAACAACATTATGAACCCGGGTAAGCTTGTTCCTCTATGATGCTGATTCGAGGACAAAAGAACCCCATAATCTGGTCTCTCTATAGGATAATTGTGCTAGTATCGATGAACCTCTGGCGAAAGGCGGCGCGATGAGTGTTTGGAAATCCCCTATTTTTTATGTGGGGATCGTCCTCGTTTTATTTGTCGCCGGTCTCTTGAGCGCCCCTTTTGTCGTCGACTGGAACGCCTATCGGGCCTCAATTGAAGACTATGGCAGCAGGCTCACAGGCCGCCAAGTCGTCGTTTCGGGCGATGTATCCGTTTGGCTATTTCCCTGGCCGACGCTGAGACTTGAGAGGGTTCGGATCGCCAACCCGCCCGGAGCAGCAAACAGCGAACTGGTGGATGCTGAGGCCATCGAAGCCCGCATGCTGCTGGGTTCGCTGATTAGCGGCTATGTCGAGGTATCGGATATCCGTGTCGAAAAACCGGTATTCGCCCTCGAGCGACTCGAGTCGGGCGAGGCCAGTTGGTGGCTGAGCCCCCAACTGGAGGGCGGAATTCCGATAGGGGCGGAACGCATATCGGTTGAGGATCTGGAGATCGTCGACGGCAAGATATTTTTGTCTGACAGTCGGCGCGGCGGAACCGCTCAGTTTGAAGATTTCGATGCTCAATTATCGTCTCAAACCTTGCTTGGCCCGTGGAAAGCCAAAGGGCAGTTGCGCCGCAACGGTCAGGTCCTCTCGATTGGGGTGACCACCGGAAAACACAAGCCCGATGAACCATTCAATTTCGTGGTCAAGCTGTCGCCCGTAGAGGGCCCCGGCCTTGTCTACTCCTTCGACGGCCAATACTGGTCCAAGGGGCAAGCTCCTGTCTCTGGCATTTTGCGCGCCGAGCCGTTCGTCGATGAGAGCGGCAAAAGCGATTCTGAGGCTCAGATCAGGGCGGTTACGTTCAAGGCGCAGCTCTCCTTCAAGGAAGATCACGCGCTTCTGCAAGACATCGAGATAGCCCCTGTCGACCGCGAACAGATGACCAATCTGCTTACGGGCAACGCTGCCATAGAGCTCGATTCCCGCATATCGGTGATGGCTGATCTGCGGGCACCCAAATTCGATCTCGACGACATGTTGGGCAGTGAAGGCAGGCAGGTGCTGAAAAGCGGCACGATGCTGGAGGCGCTCTCGCAGTTCGTTGATCTCTTGCCGGAGACGATGGATGGCCGTCTAATCCTCGATGTCGGCACCCTGATAGCGGGCGGCGAGAAACTGGAAGGTACGCGACTCGAAGCCGAATTGGCCGAGGGAGGGCTTATTGTCCATGAACTAAAGGCCACCATGCCCGGCCAAACGAAGGGGAGGTTTAGCGGGCTTCTGTTTGCCAGCGAGGACAAGCCGCAGCTTTCCGGCGATCTCGAGATCGAATCCGGCAACACGCGAGAATTCGTTTCCTGGCTGATGCCTGAATGGAAAGAGATGATAGCCGACCGGTGGAACGGCGCGCGTGGCAAGCTGTCCCTGCGCTCCAAGGTCAATTATGGGCCACTGAGCATCAGCCTCGTGGAAAGTCGTATCAGCCTCGATGAATCCTTGGCGACGGGCGAGATTAGTCTCGCTGGCGGTGAACAGGCGAAAACCGACATTCGGCTCGTGGTCGACAGGCTCGATTTCGACCGGTATCTCACCGAGGCATTTGGGCCGTCCGATGGTACGAGCAAGCCCGGAGTAAGGATTGCTGATCTTGCCGGAGCGGCCGGGAAGGCCGGCGCGCTCGGCGACATTCGGCTTGCAGTCAGAGCTGACAACATCGTCCTGAATGGCGTCGAGGCTCACAATGTGATGGCCGATGTAGCCGTCGCAGGGAACGCCGTTGAAATCCGAGACCTCGAAATCGGTAATGTCGGCGATGCGAAGGTTGATGCCAGTGGCGTTTTGAAGCCGGAAAATGAATCAGGAACCGGTTCGGCGACTGTAAAGGTGGATGCGGACGATCCTCGGCCCTTGTTGCGCCTTTTGGGGATCATTCCGCCGGCGACGCTCGATATTCCGGAACCGGCCTGGGCGGGAGAGCTTAAGCCCCTGCGAGCGACGCTGAACGCCACCTTGGACAAGCGGGACGCTGAGAGCGCCATGCACCTGACGATTGGCGGGGTCGCGGGCGGCTCGAACATCGCACTTGATCTGACGTACATGGGCGCTTTGGCTGACTTCCGCTTGGGCCGGTTGAGCCTTGCGGGAGGCATAACTGGTTTGAGCTCAAAAAAGCTCGCTGCATTTTTCGGCATGGATGAGCAGGCCAGTTCAACCGATGCCGCCAAGCTTTCGGTGGAAGCGGAAGGAGAGCTGCAAAACGGCCTTCGGGCTAAGGCGGAAGTTGCGGCCCTTGGGGCCCGCGCGACATTCGAGGGTCGACTCGTTGAAAAGCCGGGGAAAGCGGGTTGGAGGGCCGAAGGGCAAGTGATCATAGACGCAACAGACGGTGACCGGTTCTTGAAGGCTTTGGCGATTTCCAGCCCAGTGCCGGGCGCGCCGTTGAAAGTGGCATCGGACATTTCTCTCGATCTCGTTCAGATGGAGTTTACGAATCTCAATGCAACGATCGGCAACCGGCAATTCGATGCACACCTTGCCTTCGGCAAAGGAGAATTTGACGTTGTAGCCAGAGCGGCGGAGATTTCACTTCCGTGGTTGTTGTCGCTCGCCCTCATGCCCTCGGATGGGCGGCCTGTCACCGATGTGACGTTGTTTGCCGAAAAGCCCCTTGCCGGAGCGAAGGGCACGATCGCAATCGATGCCGATCGTATGGCGTTGGTACGAGGTATTTTTCTCACTGGCAGCAACGCCAAGATCACCAGTGATGGCAATCGGATGCAGGTCTCGGTCTTGGGGTCGGGAGCTCGGGGAGTTCCCTTCCGAATGACGGCAGATGCCAAGCGGGAAACGGACGAGCTGCGCCTCAAGGGAACCATCGAAGGCAGCCTCGAACTGGGTGAGCTGTTATCTGCCCCCGACGGCGAGCCTGTCATTGACAGTCGCGTGACGTTCAAGAGCCAATTTGCCGGAGCGGGGCGAAGCCCATCGGGTTTGGCCTCGTCGCTTTCAGGCAGCGGCGAGGTTAGCATGCCTAACGGTTTTGTAAGAGGCATCGATGCCCAGACCTTTATTTCCGGGCTAACGGCGTCGCCCACATCGACGAGCATCGAACCGCTGCTGCGCCGCGGATTTACCGGTAGCGATTTGATTTTTAGCGGCGGCTCGGGGAGCATACGCATTCTTGACGGTATCGCAACAATGGGCCCGGTTGCTTTTGAGGCTGGCGATATCAAGGGCTCGATCAAGACTATTGTGGAACTATTGACCAGCAAGGTCGACTTGAGCGTCGAAGTCGGCCTCAAGTCACTGCACGCCATGCCGCCGGTTGAGGTTGCTTATGCGGGACTCCCGGACCAGCTGGAGAGAACGATTGATGCCAGTGAACTCAAAGCCAGACTTTCGGCCGCTGAGCTCAAGGAAAACATGGAAAAACTCGAGGAGCTGCAACGCGAGCAAATGGAGCTCTTCGCCGAAGATGACCGGCAGAGGAGAAAGGACGTCGAACAGCAGGCGGAAGTCGAAGCGCTGCAGCGCCGATCGCTGGAGAATAGGCAAAGGGTCGAAATAGAACTCCTCGCCAATCGGGCCGAGCAACAAAGGCAGGCCCAGGAACTGGCGCTTCAGCTTGAGCGCGATGAATTGAAGCGGAAGGCCGAAGTAATAGAGCAGCAGCGGCGCACCGAAGCGAAGAAACGATTAGCCGAACTGGTCCTTGATCGCAAGGATCTGCAGAGCCGAGCAGAGGAAACCGGGCGGCAGCGGCAGACCGAGGCCGCCGCGCGCCAGCGAGCAGAAGACCAACGCAAGGCCGAGGAAGAACGCCTACGCCTCGCCGCCGAGGAAGCCGCCCGCAAGGCCGAGGAAGAACGCCAGCGCCTCGCCGCCGAGGAAGCCGCCCGCAAGGCTGAGGAAGAACGCCAGCGTCTCGCTGTTGAGGAAGCCGCCCGCAAGGCCGAAGAGGAACGCCAGCGCCTCGCCGCCGAGGAAGCCGCCCGTAAGGCCGAAGAGGAACGCCAGCGCCTCGCCGCCGAAGAGGCCGCCCGTAAGGCCGAGGAAGAACGCCTACGCCTCGCCGCCGAGGAAGTCGCCCGCAAGGCCGAGGAGGAGCGGCTCCGTATGGCCGAGGAAGCCGCCCGCACGGCTGAAGAACAA
>DATBLQ010000071.1:0-20040 GCA_036555325.1 Aestuariivirgaceae bacterium
TACATTCACCGCTTCGCACCTCGCGTCAGCGGTATGACTTTTCCTGTTGCCTTGGGCTCGCAATAGTTGGCCCAGGCTTTCATAAGTTTTGCACGCTTCGCCAGCAAATCCCCTCGCCGGTATGCGCTCTCGACCCTGTTCTGGATCGAGTGAGCTAACGCCGCTTCGCACACCTCATGCGGAAAGGACGTCGCCTCCGACGCCCAATCTCGGAAAGTGCTTCGAAACCCGTGCACGGTGGCCTTCCCGACACCCAAGCGGGCAAGGCACCGCGCCATCGACAATTGATAGAGCGGACGCTTTGGTGAGTCGGAGAACACATAAGGACCGCGACGAACCTCCTCCAACTCCTTCAAAATCGTCATCGCCCTATCAGAGAGAGGCACGCGATGCTCCTTACCGGCTTTGATGCGTGTTCGCGGGATGACCCATAGCCTTTTCTCAAGGTCGATCTCGTCCCACTGAGCTCCTGCTGTTTCACCCGTGCGAGTGGCGCATAGAATTGTGAACTCTAAGGCAAGCGCCGGCATCGATCGCAGTGCCCGTAGCTTCGGCATGAAGTCGGGCATTTGCTCATAGGGCAACGCTTCAAAATGGCCGCGCTTGAGTCTCACTCTCGCAGGCAGCAGCAACTTGAGATGACCACGCCAACGCGCGGGGTTTTCCCCTTCGCGACAGCCTTTGGCCTTCGCGGCATCGAGAACGTTCTCTATACGCCCACGCAGTCGGCTCGCCGTCTCCGGCATTGCCAACCAGAGGGGCTGCAGGACCTCCAGAACGTCCTTTGTCTCGATCTGGTTGACCCGTTTCCCTCGCAGAGGAGCTGCCAATGTCCTGAGCGAGGAATCCCACTGCTCCGCATGTTTGGCGCTCCGCCAAGACGGTTTCATAGCCGCGATATAGTCATCAGCCATTTTGCCAAAAGTTGGCGCCTGGGCCATGGCGGCCCGACGTGCCGCTTCTTGCTTGGCCGTTATCGGATCATGGCCGCCTGACAGAACGGCACGAGCCTGGGCGGCTCTTGCTCTTGCCATTGCAACTGAAATACCTCCCTTGCCGGCACCGCCGAGGCCCATCTCGCGCTGCTTCCCGCTCAAGGAGTACATGAACACCCAGCGCCTGGTGCCTGACTTGGAGATCGCGAGATATAGATTGCCGCCATCTGCATGCCGACCCGGCTTCTTGACCGTCTCCGCCTTTCTTGCGCTCAACCTGTTCAGCGTTCGTTTCATCAAAATGCCCCTATCCCCTGCCCTAGTCCCAGCCCTAGTTTCAGCGCTAGATTACCATAGCAGCCAGTGAAGGTCAGTAGAGGTCGGTGCAAAATTAGGCCTTTGAATCCACAACTTTCGGGCACGTGTAGAGCGGTCGGTGCAGGAGCATGGAGTGATTGATGTCGGATTGGTTGACATATGGCCTTTCCGATTTTCTTTTATTTTCGCCTCGTACCTACTACCGCCTGTTCGAGCTTTACCACCGGTCCATATGGCCCCTTCAGCTCTCGGCACTCGTCGCAGTGTTTGCGATCCTCCTTTTGCTCGAAAGGGGCGGCCCGCGGCCGAGCAAGGGGATCTCGCTTCTGCTGGCCATATGTTGGGTCTGGGTGGCGTGGGCTTTCCTCTACTCTCGCTACGCTACCATCAACTGGGCAGCGCCCTATGCCGCCTTTGCGTTTGCTATCGAGGCGCTGGTGCTGGTCTGGCTTGGAGTCCTTCGCGGCGAGCTTACATACACGCTTCACCGCAACTGGCGCGGAATGATCGGGCTCGCGCTGTTTCTGTTCGCCGCTGCGGTACAACCCATCACAGGTATACTGACTGACCGCGAATGGTCTCAAATCGAAATCTTTGCGTTTACCCCCGATCCGACAGCCGTTGGCACGTGCGGATTGCTCCTCTTGTCAGACAACCGCCTGCGTTTTGCCGCCATGGTCGTTCCAATCGCTTGGTGCGTTGTTTCATCACTGACCTTGTTCGCGTTGCATTCATGGGATGCCGCTGTGCTGTCAGCAACAGCCCTCCTCGCGCTCGTCGCGGCCTTTGGTCGCCCCCGCTGACGCGGGAATTAGCAGCCTAGGCGGCGAGCAAAGAAAGCACCTTCGTCAGGTCAACCGGCTTATGCAGCACGCCGAGCGCTCCATGATCTATCGCCCTCTGCACCAGATCTTCCACGCTGTAGCCGGTCATCATGTACACCTTTGCCCGTGGCTTAAGTTTCCGGATCTCGAAGAAGCTCTCAACGCCGTTCTTGCCTGGCATCGCGATGTCCATGAAAGCTAGATCGAAGTTCTTCTCATCATAAGCCTTAATTGCCTCCATGCCGGAGTGAGCCGTTGTGACGACATGCCCCTCCAGTTCGAAAATTTCCGCAAGCGAGTTGGCGTTGTCTTTGTCGTCATCCACGACCAGAATGTGCAGCTGTTTGCATGTCATCATGCAGCCTCCCGTTTGTCTAGGTTTGATGGAAACCACGCCGTCATGATCGTCCCCTCCCCCAGTTTGGTATCGATGCGAAGCCCGCCACCATGCTCATCGAGAATTTTTTCGATGGCCGGTATTCCCAAACCCACTCCATAGCTTTTTGTCGTGAATAGCGGCTCTCTTACTTTTTTCAGCGTCTCCTCGGTCATGCCGGGTCCGTTGTCGGCACAGGCGATTTCGATACCCCTCGTTCCCATCCTCGAACTGATGACTATGCGCGGAGCCGAAGTAGAGAATTTATTCGGTTCGTCACCCCGGCCCACCATTGCTTCCGATGCATTGCTCAAGAAATTCACCACCACCCGATACATCCGCGATGTATCGAAAGCCGCGCTCATTCCTGCTAGCCCGGCCTTGAACTCCACTTTCACTATCTGTGGCAGCTTTTGCGCTTGTTCCCTCACTACGTCCTCTAGCCAATCGTCAACATTGACCGTCTCCGCTTGCAGGGCCTGCGAGCGGGTGAAGTCCAGAAGCTCCGAGATAATGTTATCGCAACGAATGACACCCTTGTTGATGCGCTCGATTTGCACCTCGAGCTCCGATCCGTTCGACCCAAGCTTGCGAGAAATGAGATAGGCGGCCGTTCGTATCGTGTTCAATGGATTGCGGATTTCATGCGCCACCGTGGCGGTCAGTTGCCCGAGCTGCGCGAGTTTCCCCTTTCGAATATTTTGCTCCTGGGCGTCCTCCAGCAGCTTCATATTGGAGGTGAGCTCGTGATTAAGCCGCGTGACATCGTCGTTGACTGTCTGCAGGCGGGCTGCAAAGGCAAGTGTATCGGCGCGCGATGCTTCCAGCCGCCTGTTTGCTTCGGCTATGTGCTCATGCTTTTGTTTCATCACTTTTCCGATGTAGTGGCCGTAGATCGTGACACATGCCACCATGACCAGAATGAACAAGCCGATCAGACCCTCAAAATTTTTCAGTTTTTGCATCTCTTGAACGCTGCTGGTCTCGTAGTTGCGAGTCAGCACCATAATGCTTGCCATAGCGCCGTGAAATTGGTGTTTGAGCTTCGTGGCGAACCCTTGTGTCATCGACATGCAATGCGCCGCCTTGTCGATCCAGCCGTTGTAGTACTGCGAAAACGCTGAGCGCCCGTGCTCAGCCGTGAGCTTGAGCGTGCTGTTGACCACGTGCAATGCCGCGAGCGCATCTTGCGCCGCCTCTGCTTGGTCTGAATTGATCAGTTCCTGCTGCAGCGATATGACTGCCCTTTTTACAGCGCTGAGATTTTCCTCGAACTTCCTGCTCTTGCCCACCGGATCGCCGGTTTCGAACACGTGCACGACCGGAGCGCTCATCTCCATGACAAGGTCGTTGATCTCCCACATCTTGGTGAGGGTCTTGTCCCATTGCTGCCGGTACTCGACAGTTCGCTCGAACAGGCCAGCGAAATGATTGCTGAGCAACAACCCTGCACCCACCGCCAGGATGTCAAACGAGGCCAGGATGAAGTAGACTATGTGAACGCGGGTATGGCTTCTCACCCTCGGCGTTTTCGCCGCGAGCGCGGATAGCGAGATCATATGCCCTCCGGTCAGGTCATCGAATCCAGCCTTGCAGCCTGATGCTCCTCTCGTAAAAAGGGGTTAATACGCAACACCGCCCTTTGTGGTTGTCGAATCGAAGTTAGTGAAACCTGAAGGAAATCGCGATGAACGATCGAAATGCCGATACCCTCACCGGTGGCTGTCAATGCGGCAGGGTGCGGTATCGCTTTGTGGGCACCCCCGGCGCGGCGTCAATCTGCCACTGCCGCATGTGCCAGAAGGCCTTCGGCTCCTGGGGAGCACCATTGGTGTCCCTCGCGGTTGCAAATCTCGTGTGGACGAGAGGAACCCCGGCCGAATTCCGTTCCTCCGCTCCGGTGGCGCGAGGCTTCTGTAGTTCGTGCGGCACGCCTCTCTACATGCACGATGACGGAGATGTGAATTATGAGATTGCAATCGGAAGTCTCGATGATCCCAATAAGACGCCGCCTACGAAACAGGTGGGCGTCGAGAGTGAGGTGACGTGGTTCAAGTCGCTTCCCTCTCTGCCGCGAATGACGACAGCCGATTACAACACTCCCGAGCAGCTTGCGAAATATTCAACCCGCCAGCATCCCGACCACGATACTGTGAACTGGCAGTTTCACGACGGCGCGTGAACGCGACATCATGATTTTCGCATCTTCAGAATGGCGCCGGCAATCGCGCTTAGGGATTCGTTTGTCTTGTCTCCGTAAGGTCCCCCCGCCATCGCCATGTCCGGCCGACCGCCGCCCCCCTTGCCGCCAAGCGGCTCCGCTCCGACCTGCGCCAGGGTGATGGCCGACAACGACGTCGTGAGGTCGGCTGTCACACCCACAACAACGGCACCTTTCCCGTCGGCGGCAGTATTTGCGATGGCCACCACTCCCGATCCGATGGTCTTCTTCCCCTGATCTGCCAGACTCTTGAGATCCTTCGAGTCGAAACCTTCGACACGCTTTGCAAGATACCTGATGCCCCCGATATCTTGCACCGCGTCGACCGCGTCTCTGCCGCCCATGGCTAAATGTTTCCTCGCTTCTGCGAGTTCGCGCTCCAGTCGGCGTTTATCCTCGAGCAGGGATTCGATTCGCTGTGCCACTTCGCCCGGCGTCACCTTCAAGAGATCGGCGGCTGATCGAAGTCGCCTGGCCTGCTCGGCCAAATAGCTGCGCGCCGCCTCGCCAGCCAGAGCTTCGAGCCGACGCACCCCCGCTGCCGAAGCACTTTCCGAGACGATTTTGATAAGCCCGATATCGCCGGTGCGCCGCACGTGTGTTCCGCCGCATAGTTCAAGTGAAAAAACCGGTTTGTTGGGCCCGCCTTCCGGCTGTGTTCCCATCGAAACGACGCGCACCTCATCGCCATATTTCTCGCCAAACAGCGCCATTGCGCCTTCGTTGACAGCCTCCTCCACAGACATGAGCCGCGTCATCACTTGCTCATTTTGCTCGACGACCGCGTTGGCTATGGTCTCGATCCTTTCGAGTTCAGCCTCACCGATCGCCTTCGGATGCGAGAAATCGAATCGCAGCCGCTGAGGCTCGACGAGTGAACCTTTTTGCGTCACATGCGATCCGAGCACCTGCCGCAACGCCTCATGCACGAGATGCGTTGCGGAGTGGTGTATTCGATTGCCGGCCCGGCGGTCATGGTCAACTTCGAGCTCCACCGCATCGCCAATTTTGATTGCCCCTTTTTCCAAGATTCCCTGATGCACGATGAGGTCGCCCAGCCTCTTTTGGGTATCCTCAACGCGAAACAGGCTCCCCTCGGCCGTGCGCATGACGCCCCGGTCGCCCACCTGGCCTCCCGCTTCGCCATAGAAGGGGGATTGATTCAATACTAGGGCCCCTCTCTGCCCTTGGGTCAGCGCTTCAACCATCTTGCCTTGAGAGACGATGGCACGCACCTGGCCTTCCGCCGTCTCCGTATCGTATCCCAGGAAATCGCTTCCCCCCGCGCGGTCTTTGACTTCGTACCAAATCGCCTCCGTGCCTGCTTCCCCCGACCCGGCCCAGGCCTTCCGCGCCTCTTGGCGCTGGCGTTCCATGTCCCTGTTGAATTCATCGACATCTACTCCGATGCCGCGCGGCTTGAGCGCATCCTGTGTAAGATCGAGAGGGAAGCCGTAGGTATCGTACAGCCTGAAGGCGGTGCTGCCGGAGAGGCTTTCACCAGATTTGAGGCCCGCTGTTTCATCCTCGAGCATCTTCAATCCGCGCTCCAGCGTCTTACGGAAGCGAGTCTCCTCGAGTTTGAGCGTTTCCTCGACCAACGATTGGGCGCGGTGCAGTTCCGGATAGGCGGCTCCCATTTCGCGCACGAGCGCCGGCACGATCTTGAAGAGGAGCGGTTCCTTCACTCCCAGGAGTTCCACATGCCGCATGGCACGGCGCATGATGCGCCTCAGGACGTAGCCTCTGCCCTCGTTCGATGGCAGCACACCGTCGGCAATCAGAAACGCTGTGGCGCGCAAATGATCGGCGATGACGCGGTTCGATGCCTTGTGGTCGCCCTGCGCCGGCACTCCTGTCTCTTCTTCGATTGCCCGGATCAGGCTTCGGAAGAGATCCGTCTCATAGTTGTCGTGCGTTCCTTGTAGAACGGCTGCCATCCGCTCCAGCCCCATCCCGGTGTCGATCGATGGTTTTGGCAGGTCGATTCGCTCATCCTTCGTAACCTGCTCGAACTGCATGAACACCAGATTCCAGATCTCGACGAACCGGTCCCCTTCAGCCTCGTGCGATCCGGGCGGTCCTCCTGGAATGTGTTGGCCATGATCGTAGAAAATCTCCGAGCACGGTCCGCACGGGCCGGTATCGCCCATGGCCCAGAAGTTGTCGGATGTAGGAATCCGAATGATTCGAGACTCTGGCAACCCGGCAATCTTCTTCCACAGGCGGAATGCATCTTCGTCGGCTGAGAAAACCGTGGTGAGCAGCCGATCCTTGCTTAGGCCGAATTCCTTGACCACCAGCGTCCAAGCCAGTTCGATTGCCAGCTCTTTGAAATAGTCGCCGAAAGAAAAATTGCCCAGCATCTCGAAAAACGTGTGATGCCTTGCGGTATAGCCTACATTGTCCAGATCGTTGTGCTTGCCCCCGGCGCGCACACATTTTTGCGCTGTGACCGCGCGTTTGTAGGGGCGCTTCTCGATCCCCGTGAACACATTCTTGAACTGCACCATCCCGGCATTGGTGAACATGAGGGTTGGATCATTACGTGGCACGAGCGGGCTGGAAGGGACTACCTCATGCCCCTGCTTGCGAAAGAAATCGAGGAAATGGGAACGGATTTCGTTCAGACCGGACATTACTGCTTGTCTGCCTTCCTTTATTGAGCGCAAACGGCAGCCGGGCGCGCCTCTGGGGTTATCCGCCCGTGCTTTTGCCTTACCGGTCCACAACTGTCCAGAAACTATGCTGGGCCCGCAAGCCGAAGCCAAAAAAGCGCCCTCCCGGGGGACGAAGGAGGGCGCTCATTACGGTGTGGGGGCGCACACCGTCTCGGTCCCAGCGGGGTGGGGGACCGTCAAATCAAATGGGCAGCGGTGTTTTCCGATCGCTATTCGGCAGCGTCTCGATCTTCTCCGCCCGAGACATCCGCAATCCTTGCCGCAATCAGTCCGGCGTTCTCGCGGATTTTCTGCTCGATGTTCGCAGCCACGTCGGGATGCTGCTTCAGGAAGGTCTTGGCATTCTCCCGTCCCTGGCCAATGCGCTCGCCGTCGTAGGAAAACCAAGCTCCTGATTTCTCAACCACCCCGGCGGTTACACCGAGATCGAGCAGTTCGCCGCTTTTGGAGATTCCTTCGCCATACATGATGTCGAACTCCACCTGCCGGAAAGGCGGCGCCACCTTGTTTTTCACCACCTTCACCCGGGTCTGGTTGCCGACCACCTCATCGCGATCCTTGATGGCGCCGATGCGCCGGATATCAAGCCTCACGGAGGCATAGAACTTGAGTGCATTGCCTCCGGTCGTCGTTTCGGGCGAACCGAACATCACCCCGATTTTCATCCGAATCTGATTGATGAAAATCACCATGCACTGGGTACGTGAGATCGAGGCCGTCAGCTTTCGCAAAGCCTGGCTCATGAGCCGCGCCTGCATGCCGGGCAAGGCATCACCCATCTCTCCTTCGATTTCCGCTCTCGGAGTGAGGGCCGCAACTGAATCGATCACCAGCACCTCAATTGCGCCCGAACGAACCAGAGTGTCGGCGATTTCCAACGCCTGTTCGCCCGTATCGGGCTGTGAAATCAGCAGATCTTCGATATTCACACCGAGCTTGCGGGCGTAGATCGGATCGAGCGCATGCTCTGCATCTATGAATGCGCAAATACCACCGCGCTTTTGCGCCTCCGCTATGGTCTGCAAAGCCAGCGTGGTCTTGCCCGATGACTCAGGGCCGTAGATTTCAATAACCCGTCCGCGCGGCAATCCGCCAATTCCAAGCGCAATGTCAAGGCCGAGGGAGCCTGTTGAAATCGCCTCGATCTCCACGACCGGGTTGGCCCCCAGTTTCATGATGGAGCCTTTTCCGAAGGCCCTTTCGATCTGACTGAGCGCCGCATCAAGCGCCTTGTTCTTATCCATTGAGCTGTTCTCAACCACCCGGAGATTAGTTTGCCCCATGAGCTCGCTCCTCTTATTTCACACTGGTTGCTGGGGTGCAATTTGCCAGTCAGGTTTTCGAGAGCGCAGAATGTACTCGTTTTGTTCCCATTGCAAGTGTTTTCGTAATTAATTGAAATATATCGATTTTACGGAAGAGCGCAGGAACTTACAAGGAACGAACAAGGAATCACTGCTTTTTGCTCCACCGATCAGCCGATGGGAGCCGTCGACCCTGGCCGAACTTTTTCTCATTAGAAAGCGAGGCCGGCAACATACAGACGGACTATGCATCATTAGCCGTCATTGGGGAGAGAGGAAGTATGCCACCGGCCTCGTGCTGCCGAAAATCAATCCTAATGGTATTTCTTTTCGGCAGGTTCTGCCTTGGTATATCAAAAGTAGTAAGAAATAGTCAACGCCCTTGAAAGTTGTACCATCTCTCACTCGCAGTCAAGTGCTTTTGTTGCAGGCCGGCTACGTCCCGGTCAGTACATGTTCAATTGCCAGGGCAGTGGCAAATAAGGCCTGATCACACCCGGACGGCGCCATGATCATCAGCCCGCAAGGTGCATCTCCCGCCTCATGCATGGGAATAGAGATGGCGCACAGATCGAGAAAATTTCCAGCGAACGTGTTCCGCAGGCTAAGGAAATTGATCCGCATATAGTCTTCATCCGCATCAAGGGCGGAAATGGGAGGTGGGATATTTGGCGTCGTCGGCAGGACCACGCCATCGAAGCCGTTCATGAGCTGCCTGACCCTGTGAACCAGGTCCGCACGCTTGCGGAGGATCACCACATATTCATGAGCGGGAATCGCCGCACCATTGAGAATGCGCCGCCCAACTCGCGGGTCATACTGATGTCCGCGCGCGGCAAGAAGATCCTTGTGGTGAGAGTAGGCTTCGACCGCTGAGATGCCCCCTTTCGTATTGATCGAAGCGATATCCTCGACCGACGGAAACTCCACGTCTGCGATCGAGGTCCCCGCTCGACCCAGTTTTCTCAAGGCCCTTTCAAAATTCCCGACAACCTTTTGCTCCACCCCCTCCACAAAACCTTGGGCAAGGCCCAACCGAAGCTTCTGCACAGGCTTCGGAACGATCCTTCCGTCCCAGTCACCAGCCATGACAGCATCGGCAATAGCCGCACACTGCACCGACTGTGTCATCGAGCCAACCGAGTCGAGCGTATAGGACAAGGGATAGGCGCCGAGTGTGGGTATCCGCCCGGTGCTGGGCTTATAGCCGGTGACACCGCAGAACGCCGCTGGTATTCGGCACGATCCACCCGTGTCGGTCCCGATGCCCAGTGCACACATACCATCCGCCACGGAAACCGCGGCACCCGAAGAAGATCCTCCCGGTATGCATTTCCGCTTCCGGTCGTAAGGCGAAAGCGGGGTACCATAGTGAGGGTTGAGGCCCACGCCCGAATAGGCGAATTCGGTCATGTTGGTGCGTCCGACTACGATGAAGCCCTTGGCCTTGAGCCGCGCTATCGCAGGAGCATCCTCTTGTGCCGGGGGCCGATCCTTCAGCACCACCGATCCGGCCGTCGTCACCTCCCCGGCAATATCGAAAAGATCCTTTACCGATATGGGAATGCCGGCGAACCGCGATGGATGCTTGTTGCGTCGCCTCAGCTCGTCAAGATGTCGGGCGCGTTCGCGCGCGCCATCCTCGTCGACTTGCAAAAAGGTGCGCTTGCCTTCTCCCGCCGGGTCCTTGATGCGCGCCATTGCGATTTCGACCAGCGCAGCCGCAGTTGCACGGCCCGTTTCAAGGTCGCGGGCAAGCTCCTCAACCGTCGTCATGCCGATCTAACTCTCCATCGCCTGCTTAACAGCTTCTGCCAGCTGCTTCAGTGTGAAGGGTTTCGGCAAAAAAGCAAAATCGGTTTGGCCCTCGAGATTCTTTTCGAAAGCATCCTCGGCGTAGCCGGAAATGAACACAATCTTGGTCTTGGCACCTCTTTTGCGCAGCTCTTTCAGAAGCGTCGGTCCATCCATTTCTGGCATAACCACATCCGAAAGCACGAGGTCGATCGTGTCATGGTTTTCGCCGAAGAGTCTCAAAGCCATCTCTCCCGAGTCGGCTTCCAGCACTTTGTAGCCCCGCGAGGCAAGTGCGCGCGAAGCGAAAGCTCTCACTGCATCTTCATCTTCCACCAGCAATACCGTGCCTTTGCCGGTCAGATCCTGTTTCTTCACCTGCTTGTCTAACCGGGTTTCCCCCTCCTCTTTCGCCGGTTCGCGATAATGCCGCGGCAAATAGATCCGGAAGGTCGTTCCCTTGCCAAGTTCGCTCTGGCAGAAAATGAACCCGCCTGTTTGCTTCACGATGCCGTACACGGTGGAAAGCCCAAGACCGGTTCCCTTTCCCACTTCTTTGGTCGAGAAAAACGGCTCGTAGATCTTTTCAAGAATTTCGGCGGGCATTCCGGTGCCGGTGTCTTCGAGCTCACACAGCACATACTCCCCCGGCGGCATTTGGTCCGGATTGATCTTGCGCGATTCCTCCACCGTCACATTGGCGGTGCGTACTGTCAGCGTACCGCCATTTGGCATTGCGTCACGCGCATTCACAGCAAGATTGACGATCACCTGTTCAAACTGGTTCACGTCGATCTTCACCAATCCCACATCGCGGCCGTGCACAACTCTGAGACCCACCTTTTCGCCGAGCAGCCGCCCCAAAAGATTACCCAGATCTGAAATCGCATCGGTGAGCGACAAGACTTCCGGACGCAATGTCTGCCGCCGCGAGAAGGCAAGCAGCTGCCGCACGAGATTGGCGGCGCGGTTGGCGTTTTGCTTGATGTTCATGATGTCCGCGAAGGCAGGATCGGTCGGACGGTGGCGCGCCAGCAGCAAATCCGAAAACCCGATTATTGCGGTGAGAACATTGTTAAAGTCGTGGGCGACGCCGCCAGCCAACTGGCCTATCGCCTGCATTTTTTGGCTCTGCGCCAGCTGAACCTCAAGTGCCCGGTGCTCGGTAGTTTCAACCGCGTAGACGATCGTCTGGACATACTCCCCGGAGTCAAGGGACGCTGCGGCAAAGAAAATCTGCACTGTTCGCGTTTGGTCTCCGGCAAGCGCGATATCGACGGGCGGAATTTGTGAATTGCGCCGGAGCGCCTGGCGCAGCGCATCCGAAAGATTGCCCCGGAACGGTTCCGCCGCAAGATCGGCAAGCGGTGCTCCGCGCTTTGCCAGCGGGCTCAATTTCAGGAAGGCCGCGTTGGCGTTGGTCACCCGCCCGGACCGGTCGATCTGCGCAATCGCGATTGGTGCGGTGTTGAACAGTCGCGACAACTGTAGTTCGCTTTCGTGTGCATCGAACTGTTCGCCAGCGTTGCGCCGCAGGACCAGGGATCGCGAAGGCTGCGGCTTGCCCTGTGAATCGAAATCTGTCCGATGAATGATCCTTACCGGGAGGAGACGCCCATCCCGCGTTTTCATTTCGATATCCACCGTATCGGTGCGTTCCTTTCCAGCTCGGGGGGAAACGCCCAAGAGGAGCTGCTTTCCGTCAATCGTGGCAATATCCTCAAGGGTCAGTCGTCCATCCATTGTCTGCTCGAGATCAAGGCCGAGCCAAGAGCTAAGGGTCGCGTTGATGTAGGCGACCCGACCATCCGCATCGCTGGAGAAAAACCCCGCCGGAGCAGAATCGAGATAATTGATGATGTACTGCAGCCTTGAGAAGGCACTTTCCTGGCGCTGCCGGTCTTGACTGACGTCCGCCAGTCGCCAGAGGACGAAAACCTGGCCAAGGCTGGCGGCGATCGGAGTAATCGAGACGCGTATCCACGCCGGCTCATCGGCCTTGGCACCTGCCGCGGCCGAGCCCGCAGCGAGCCTGAATTCCTCACTTATGTGCTGCCGGTCGCGGGCGGCCTGCGCCAGCCGGTAGATGGCGTCCGATATGTCAGGATGCCCGGCATAGAGATTTTCCACTCCCACCATTCGCCCCAACCCAGCCTGGCTGACGAGCGCCCGATAGGGGTGATTTGCGTAAACCACCCGCCCGCGACTGTCGGTGACCGCGAAGGCCTCATCGATGGCATCGGCCAGTCCGTCGAAAAACGCCCGCTGCCGCGGCATGCTGCCGAGGTGGACAAGGCCTGCCACGGCCCCAAGCAGGCCCAAAAGCCCCATGCCTGCCAAAACCCCCAAGCCCAGCAACAACCATGGGGCAAATTGCCCCTTAAGCCAATGAGTTAGGAGGCCGGCAGCGGCGGCTGCGCAGAGACCTATGACAATCGCGGTAAAGGGCTTGCCTCGCTGCTTGAGCAGCGCTAGCGCGCCCGCAGCCTGCGCCACACTGTCGTTCATACCTCTAGGTCCGCCCTGGGAAATCCGCTTGGCCGAATCACCGGCAGTATAGGCGATTTGGCCCTCGCGGCATTATCGCCAGTGAGGAAACTGCCATAGGTTTGTCGGAACGACTCTGCTAGACTTTTCACAAACCTAGATCACGGCACTGGGCATCAAGGGGCCACGAATGCAAATCCAGAATCCCGCTATTTACGCCGCCGCGGCTGTTGTGCTGCTGCTGGCTCTCTTCATCATAGTTTTGATCGCTCGCTCGATGAGTGGAGGCGTGCGTGGCCGCAGAGGTCAACGGCTGGCCATCGCCGAATACCATGATATCGACAAAATCCGCCGTCTCGTTCTGATCCGCCGAGACGACGTTGAACATCTGCTGCTGATCGGTCCGAACCAGGACCTTCTGATCGAGAGCAACATCGCCGCAAGGGAAGAAGGTCTGTCACTCGGCGATACGGCGCCGTTGTTGCAGCGTCCGCAGAAGCTTGAGCCGGCAGGCGAGAATGCCGAACGCGGTGACCGCGCGTCGATCCGGCCGCGCATGGCTCCACGCCCTGCCGTTTTCGGCGATCGCGCTCCGAATTTGCGCAGCGTTGAACCCGACGGGCCACGCCTGACAACGGTTCGAGGAACTTTTGACGAGGCTGGTAACTAAACGGCCATTAGTCGTCGCGATAGACTTTCTCTCGCCGCTCGTGACGCTCCTGCGCTTCTATTGAAAGAGTGGCGATCGGACGGGCATCGAGACGCCGCAGTGAAATCGGCTCCCCCGTTTCTTCACAGAAGCCGTAGGAGCCGTCGTCTATTCTCTGCAGCGCGGCATCGATCTTGGCTATCAGCTTGCGCTGCCGATCCCGTGTCCTGAGCTCCAGCGCACGGTCTGTTTCGGTTGATGCCCGGTCTACTAGGTCGGGGAGGACATTGTTTTCATCCTGCAGGTGCTCCAGCGTTTCCCTGCTCTCCCGCAGAATGTCGTCCTTCCACGCCAGAAGTTTGTGCCTGAAGTAATCCCTTTGCCGCTCGTTCATGAACGGCTCGTCTTCGGTTGGCCGGTAGTCCTGATTGTAGTCGTTGTTGACAGCCATAAACGTCTCCCGCCCCAGTGTCGGAATGGGCGCCTTATATCGAGGTGGAGTTGCCTCGACAACAGTTTTTCGGAAAGTAAAGATCGCTTGACACTGGATTTTCGGCAACAATAGGCAGCACACTGACTGAATCCGGAATGGTTGAAGCTCGTCGCTTTCTCATTAAACTTTCGTTATTTTCGCCCCGCCCATCCGGCACAGGTGCGGCGCAAAATGCCTGACCTAAAGGACAAGGGGCGCCGAGGATGGCAGACATCCGTCGAGACCAATTCCGAAATGCCGCTCCAGGCTTCGGGTTGGACCACGCTTCCCGGAGACCGCCCTTTGGGCCTCCCGTCCGATACGCCTGGTGTTTCCGGCGAGAGGCACTGGCCATTCTGCTTAGGTCCCTAACCGGAATTCGGTCCATGTTGCCCCAAACGGCACTCTGGTCTAGGAAGCGGTCTCACAGTTCCTGGCAGCATTATGCGTTTCTCATCGGCAAAGGAATTCGGCGCCTGGCCCCATAAGGCCGTAACGATCTTCGGCATGTCGGGGGTGGGCAAAACCACTCTGGCCCGATTGCTGCGCGAGCACGGCTGGTTCCATTATTCCGTCGATTACCGCATTGGCACTCGCTATATGGGCGAGCATATTGTCGACAATTTCAAACACGAGGCGATGAAGGTGCCTTTCCTGCGTGATCTGCTTCGCTCGGACTCGATCTACATTTCATCCAATATCACCTTCGAGAATCTTGCGCCGCTTTCAACCTACCTCGGCAAGCCCGGCAACCCCGCCAAGGGAGGGATAAGTTTCAAGGAATACTGTCGCCGCCAGGCGCTGCATCGCGAAGCGGAAATCTCTTCTCTGCTCGATGTGCCGATGTTCATTGACAAGGCCCGCGAAATTTATGGTTACAGTCACTTTATCTGCGATTCCGGCGGCAGCCTGTGCGAGCTGGTGGACCCGAGCAACCCCGCCGATCCGGTGTTGAAGACCCTCGCCGATAGCACGCTGCTCTTGTACATCCGTGGGACGGAAACCCATGCCCGCATGCTGGTCGACCGTTTCCGCCGCGAACCGAAGCCGATGTACTATCAACAGGCTTTCCTCAACGAAAAATGGGCGGAATACAAGAAACATCACGGGATCTCGACCGACGATGCGGTGGATCCCGACGGCTTTGCGGTATGGGGTTTCGAGCAATTGCTGCGGCATCGGCTGCCGCTTTACGAGTCGATTGCCAAGAACTTCGGCTATTCCATACCGATGGAAAAAATACCAAAGCTTGCAGGCGAGGCCGACTTCATTGAAGCACTGGGCGACATCATCGGTCGTTCCTCCGCGTGATGGACTGCTGCATGCCAATCAAGATACCCAACAACCTGCCAGCCCGAGCTACCCTTGAATACGAAGGCGTCATGGTGATGACAGAGGATGCCGCCGTTCGCCAAGACATCCGCCCATTGCGTATCGGCCTGCTCAATTTGATGCCCAACAAGATCAAAACCGAAACGCAATTCGCCCGGCTTGTCGGTGCGACACCCCTGCAGGTGGAGATGACGCTGGTCAAGATCACCTCTCACACCCCCAAGAATACGCCGGCTGAACACATGCTTGCGTTTTACCGCAATTGGGAGAGTGTGAAGAATGAGAAGTTCGATGGCTTCATTGTTACCGGCGCTCCGGTGGAATTGCTCGAATTCGAAAGCGTGACCTACTGGGACGAACTTCGGCGCATCTTCGACTGGGCGCAGACGCACGTCCACTCCATGATGAATATCTGCTGGGGAGCACAAGCATGCCTGCACCATTTTCACGGTGTCCAGAAGCACACCCTGCCCAAGAAGGCATTCGGGGTTTATCGGCACCGCAACCTAAACCCCTCCTCGCCCTATCTGCGCGGCTTCTCCGATGACTTTTCGATCCCGGTCTCCCGTTGGACGGAAGTGCGCCGTTCAGAGCTCCCCGCCAACGCCGGCATCGAAGTCTTGATCGAATCCGATGAGATGGGGCTTTGCCTGATCAACGACGCGCCGCACGCGGCTCTTTACATGTTCAATCACATTGAATACGACACGCGAACACTGGCAGATGAATACTGGCGCGACACGAAAGCCGACCGGCCGATAGAATTGCCGTCCAACTATTTTCCCGGCAATGATCCCCACGCTCCGCCTGAAAACCGTTGGCGGAGTCATGCCCATCTATTGTTTGGAAATTGGATAAACGAAGTCTACCAGTCGACTCCCTTTGATCTGAAGGATATAGGTCGTCAACGGTGACATGGCCTCCTACCCTCCATCGATCGAGTGCATGAAACGATGGTGAGACATCAGCGGATTAGCAGATGCTCAAGCTCATCCTAATGCGCCACGCGAAATCGAGTCTGGCGGACAAGAAGGATGATGATTACGACCGGCCTTTGAGTAAGCGTGGCAAGCAAGCCGCACCGGCGATGGGTAGAGCTCTCGCAAAACACGGCATCAAGCCCGATTTGGTTCTCTCCTCTCCTGCCCGTCGTACGCGAGACACTCTCAAGCTTGTGCTCGAAGCCATGGAGATCACGCCCCCTGTATCCTACGACGATCGCCTCTATTCGTTCGGCGACGGCTCCACTTATCTGAATTTATTGAGCCGTCAGAAGGCAGGTGAGCTCGTAATGATAATGGGCCACAACCCTTCAATTCATAATTTGGCGCTAAGACTTGCCGAAACTGGTGACACGCGGTCCCTGACGCGCATGAAGCGAAAATTTCCCACCGCTGCCGCGGCTGTCATTGCACTACCGTTCGACAATTGGTCGGGGCTGAAGGACACAACTGACGCAAATGGCATCCTTGAGCTCTTCCTTACTCCCAAATCGGTCGATGGATAGCTGCCGCCGCTTGCCAACTCGGCGCGGCAAAGCCATTTATGCTCTCGAAAGACGAACCCGCGAATGTTCCAATCCATCATCGACGAAACTCGCATTGCCGTTGGCGGCATTCGCGATTTTGCCAAGGGCCTGGTTTCGCCCGCCCTGCGGCTCGGAGTAACTGGCCTCGCCCGATCGGGCAAGACCGTCTTTATCACCTCGCTCGTGCACAATCTCATTCATGGCGGAAGATTGCCGCTCTTTTCCGCCTATGCCGGGCGCCGTATCGCCCGCGCTTATTTGGAGCCGCAGCCCGACTACGAGTTGCCGCGCTTTGCCTATGAAGATCATTTGGAGGCCTTGACCTCCGAGAATCGTCGCTGGCCTGAAGGCACCAAACGCATGAGCGAACTGCGCCTGACCATCGAATATCTGGGAGAAGGATTTTTCAGCCGCGATGGAGTTCCGCGTCGCCTCTCGATCGATATCGTCGATTACCCCGGCGAGTGGCTGCTCGACCTGCCGCTCCTGGAGCTCAGCTACTCCGAATGGAGCAGTTCCACGATCGCGGCAAGCCGCAGGCCGCCCCGCCTGGCATTTGCCAAATCCTTCAACGAGTACCTGGCGAACATCGACCCCTCTGCGCGACAGGATGAAATGCAGGCGCTGAAAGCAGCGGAAATCTTCACCGCATACCTTGCCCGCTGCCGTGCGGACGATGCCGCCCTTTCAACGCTTCCTCCCGGTCGGTTCTTGATGCCTGGCGACCTTGCGGGCTCTCCCCTTCTCACTTTTGCTCCACTCGCTGCCGAGTCGAATCGACCCGTGCCCGGCGGATCCCTGTTCGCCCTCATGGAGCGCCGCTACAACGCCTATGTGGGTCGGGTCGTGAAGCCGTTTTTCATGAACTATTTTGCCCGCCTCGACCGCCAGATCGTTCTCGTCGATACTCTTTCGGCCCTCAATGCCGGCCGTGAAGCGATCACCGATCTCAAGGATGCGCTTACTGCAATTCTTTCCATCTACCGTCAGGGCTCCAACACCTGGGCTTCGCGGCTCTTGGGCCATCGCATCGACCGCATATTATTTGCCGCCACCAAGGCCGATCAATTGCATCATTCCTCTCACGGCAGGCTCGAAGCGATCATGCGGGCGATCATCAGGGATGCCGCCACGCGAGCCGAGTTCAGAGGCGCAAGGATTGATATTTCAGCGCTGGCTGCCATCCGTGCCACGCGCGAGGCGACGGTCAGGCAAAGAGGCGACGATCTCCCCTGCATCGTGGGAACACCGGAACAAGGAGAGCGCCTGGGCTCCTCGGTATTTGACGGCGAGACCGAGGCGGCGGTATTTCCTGGAGATCTGCCTAAAGACCCGGCCGTCGCGATGGATGGGGAGATGCAATCGAAGGTCCATTTCGTTCGTTTCAGGCCGCCGCCGCTCAAGCGTGCCGATGCACTGGGGCTCGGCCCCAGTTTTCCTCACATAAGGCTCGATCGTGCTATTGAGTTTCTGATGGGAGATTGGCTCGCATGAACGATCGTTCCCGTAAACCGCAAGCCTTCGCTTTGTTGAGCGACGAAGCCCCCACGCGCACCAGGAAAACGAGGGAACCCAAAACCATTCCGCTCGATCGGATCGACTTCGAGAGCGATGCCGACATAGGCGATGTTGTTCCCCTCCGCTACGAGCCTCGCCTCATTGGTCGAAGTTTCCGGTGGGCTGGCATTCTTGCGGCGTCGGTGACGGTTCTCCTGTCGCTCGCCGCCGGTGTTGCGCTGACCGATCTCATCGATAGCCTTTTCGCGCGCTATGAGATCCTCGGCTGGTTCGGCGCCGCCGTTTTGGGGCTTGCCGTTCTCGCCGCACTGGCCATCATTGCCCGCGAGACCATAGGGCTTCTGCGGCTCAAGCGGCTGGTTCGTATCCACGAGGATGCCAATCAATCCTTGCTCACCAAGGATCCGCAAGCGGCGTCGAGAACAATGCGCGCGCTGCAGCGCATCTATCGGGGCCGACCCGACGTAAGCTGGGGCCTCGATGCCCTCAAAGACCATGCGCGCTCCCTCATGGCGCCGGATGACATCATTCGCATAACCGAGCGCGATCTCATGGCGTCGCTTGACGAAAACGCCCTGGGGCTGATCGCCCGGGCAGCGAGGCGCGTAACCATCCTCACCGCCGTCACACCTGCCGCGGCCCTGGACATATTGTTCGTGGCGGCCCTGAACCTGCGCATGCTGCGCGAGATTGCAACGCTTTACGGCGGCCGGCCCGGCACGCTGGGAACACTACGATTGGCCCGCATGGTCGTCGCCCACTTGGCTGTCACCGGCGGCCTGGCATTGAGCGATAGCCTGATCCAGCATGTCGTCGGTCGCGGTCTGCTCGGCCGCCTGTCTGCCCGTTTCGGAGAAGGCGCGGTGAACGGCATCCTCACCGCTCGTATCGGGCTTGCCGCGCTCGATCTGTGCAGGCCGCTGCCATTTCTCACCCGCACCAAGCCGTCTCTGGCGGCGTTCATCCGCCAGCTTGTCTCGCTCGATACGGCGCCCCGCAAACCCGCCCTACCAGAGCACCCTGATGCCGGCTGAGAGCGTCTGCACCGACGCGGTTTCCGACAGCTCGCCTTCATAGGCGAGATAGCCACGGGCGCGCGGCGACCAGCTCACATCCAGACCGAGACCGACGAGACCGCTCACCCTGCGCTCCTCATCGAGGCTTAAGTTAAAGTCTTCGCCTGTGGCGAGGCTTGCGTCCACCTCGCCGCCCAGGGGCACGTCCACCACCGCACCAAGCTTGACATAGGGAGAGACAAGGCTCGTTCCCAGTAAGGCCTCATAACTGGCCTTGAGCTCGCCCTTGCCCCTGAGCGCACCGGAATCATAGGCGGCGACGTCGAGGTTCATGGCATCGGCACCCTCCTCCTCATAGGAGCCGACCCATTGATGCAGATAGGAGGCCCAAAGACTCGGGGTGAGCGTTAGGTTCTCGCGCAAGCGCAGGTCGATACCTGCTTCCAGGCTCACCCCGGCCACCAAGCCCGAGGGGGAAGCGTCCGCCGACACCACCGTGCCATTACTCAAGGCGAGGCGCGAGAGATCCATATCCTGCCGTCCGCCCAGGAGAGATGCGGTGAAGAAGCTTGGGCCCCGATCATG
>DATBLQ010000011.1:0-10445 GCA_036555325.1 Aestuariivirgaceae bacterium
CTGTACTACTACCGGGCCAGATATTACTCGCCGCGGCTCGGCAGATTCCTGCAGACCGATCCAGTCGGAGGAGGAAATGACTTGAACATTTACGCCTACGTGCGGAATGATCCGATCAACTACTTGGACCCAACGGGTGCATGGAGTTGGGCTGCCCACAACCAGATCTTGCGAAATTCGTTCCAAGGTAGACTCAATGCACGCGAACTTCTAGCAGTACAGGCAGGAAGTCTCGCAGTCGACTTGCTCGAGCAATCCCATAACGCAGCACACTACCTTGCAAACGTTGGTGAATCACCAGCTCAGGCGATTGCCGCGCATAATCAATATGTCTCCGACCGCATGGATGCGGCTGTTCGTTTTGGTCAAGCAGGAGACTATGAAAACATGTTGATCGAATTTGGCAGAGCCATGCATGCAGTAATGGACAAGTTCAGCCCTGCTCACGCCGATGAGGCGGGTAATCCGAACGAGTACTCGGTGTTGCGCGGCGATACCTTCACTCAGGGCCATAGCCCAGTAGACCGGATCGGAAACATAGACGTTGGAATCGAGGGAACCGATGACATTACCCCTGAACTCCAAGAGTCCATGTCCCAAGAGATCAACCGAAGTTTCGACGAATTGCTGCGACGAATTGACGAGGACAAAAGGAAACGAATAGTTTGCACGGGAAGTCGAATTCCACGTGAGCGATGTCCATGAATTGCGACCATTTTGCGCGGTTCGCGGTCTTCATCGCACTCACGATTGCTCTCAGCTCCAGTTGCAGCGCTGGGATCGGCGGACCAGAACTCCGCTGTGCTGAAAGCGATGACTTCATTCGGACGGCATTACCACAATCTCAAAGCAATCTTACGGTTGCATTGTGTTTGCCGCGTGGCCTAGTAATTCATGCAATGCCTGGGGGTGAAGTAAGCGAAGGAATACTTCAATTTGTCGGGGATGATGGACTTTCCATCGCGCTATCCGTGGTGAAGCCGACCGACGACAGCACCAGTCCGGCAAGCGACGCCAAGCAGCGTGTTCGCATGAGCGAGCTTTATGGTTTGACACTGACCAATCCGCCGCTTGCTGCCGAGCATCCAATCAAGCGAAATGGCGTGAGCATTGGAAGCTACATCGAAGTCAGCGATACAAGTAATCGCGATCGACTTGTCAAGCATTTCGGTGCTTTTGCATCCGGACGCTTCGTTGTCGTGTTTGACGCAGAATACAATCAGTCGCCTGTGAGCATCTTGGATAATATTCTTCAGATTGAACTGCATGTTCTTGAATGAAACGAAGTGGACTTCCCTCGACTTAACGCCTAAGTCCTAGTGTAACCTCCTGACGATCAGGACCACTTGGGGGGAGGGTTTCCGCCAGGAGGGCTCTGGTGAAGAAGTCCCGATTCAGTAAAGTAAAGATCATCTCCGTCCAATAGCAGGCGGATACCGACATGAAGGCCTCCGAGCTGGTGTGTAAGCACGGCATTCTGCCGCAGGATTTTCTGAGCTCAATCTCCGGTGTGGGCGATTTCGAGCACGTTCGGGCCGGAGCTATCCAGATCGAGCTGTTCGGGCGGCCCTGCCGGGAGATTTCAGTGAATGACCTGATCGCGGCCAAGCTCGCGCTGGGTCGCGACAAGGACTTGCTGGCAGCACGCGAATTGCAGGCCATTGCCGAAGGCATGCGCAAGCGCTGAAGTGTTAGCATCCGCTCCGCTACTCCAATCGCAGGGGTGAATCCGAAGACCGACCTGTACTACTACCGGGCACGATACTATTCGCCCAAGCTGGGAAGATTCCTGCAGACGGATCCAGTTGGTATGCAAGATGAAGTTGGTCAATACGTTTACGTACGAAACGATCCATTTAATAGGCTTGACCCACTCGGCGACGATTCAATTGCCATTCGAGGAAACATCCACATTCGGCCGATCGACCCCACAGTCCCAAGGGTTGACCTTCAGAACAAGGTTGCAGCGCGTGGAATAAGCAGTTACGGATTTCGGCCATTCCATACTTACAATGTTCCTACCCAAACCAAACTCTCAGGTTCGGCGGGCCTACGTGAGCTTGGTCGCGAGCTGGCACGGAACCCTACGCCAGGCATTGATAAACCAGCGACTCGATCAGGTACTGTGAATGACGTGGGGCCACTGCCTCTTGCGCCCGGCGAGAATCTCGTTAGATCGTTCTTGATTCCATCCCCAGACCCGTCACGTTACACCGACATCATTGTTAACTACACAATCGCCGGAGAACACGGATATCACGAGGGTTTTGTACTGCGATTTGGAGAAATCGGTCCGTCCGGAACCATAACTCTACGTAGCTACGGTGAAGGCAATGCCGTTCTCCAAACTCAAGGCGGCAAGTGGTACTGGGAAGACGACGTGGAGGCTGTTTGGCAAGGGAATGCAGGAGAGGTCGTAAAACAGGTTTGCACGGGGAGTCGGATCCCGCGTGAACAATGCCCATAGGTTTGACAATTTCGAGGTTTGGCAGCGCAGATGACATACCACCGCTCATTCATGCCGCAGTTGTTGCGGCTGAGTTCCGTTTGCGTATTCGCGGTACTGTTCGAACTGCGATTCATGTGGTATCCGAAGCCATTCGATGCTTGGTTGCTGCGTGGAGGCTTGCTGGTTGGCATCCTGGCTATCTTGAGTCTTTGGTATTGGTACCGATCTCGCGTGCTTGTTGCAATTCTCTCGATGACTACCTTGTCTTTTCCACAGTTCGTTGGCTTGGTCCGCACTGATTCCAGAGTCGGCTATTGGATAGCTGCGATCTTGGTAAGTGCACTGATGGCTGCGGTTACTCCCGCTCGACAGGGCGACTCGCCCTCCAAAGAAAGGGCGTGACCGTTTCGGATCGTGCCGAAGACGCATTGGAATGCCCTGCCCCCATTCGTGGGGCTCGCCTCTGGCCAGCCAGACCCTGTCGCACCGCTACGATGCCGCCGGCCGGGTGGACTATATGGACGATACGCTGCTGGGCGGCAGCAATCGCCTGGATCATGGCTATGACGCCGCCGACAACCGCACCAGCGTGATCCACCCGGGCGGGACATCGGTCACGTACGCCTACGATGCCCTGAACCGCCTGGACACGGTGACCGAGGGCGGGGTGGTATTGGCGGATTACGACTGGGACCCGCTGTCGCGGCGCGACCTGGTCAAGCTCAATGCCAATGCCTTCAGCATGGACCTGGGGTATGAAGCGGACGACGATCTGCTGAGCCTCGCTCACACCGGTCCAGCGCCCCTGACCTTCAGCTTTGGGCGCAATCAGTCCGGGCAGATCACGAGCCTCGCCGCGAGCGACGGGGCGTTCCTGTCGCGGCCCAGCGCCAGCCAGGCGCTGGGCTATGTGCCGAACCGGCTCAACCAGTACGCGAGCGTCGCCGGCGCGAGCCATGGGCATGACGCGAATGGCAATTTGAGCTCGGATGGGGTCTATGCCTATGAGTACGACGAGGAGAACCACTTAAGAAGCGCTGTAGGCGGGGGCTTCACGACCAGCTATGAATACGAGCCGCTCGGGCGGCGCCGGGCCAAGGTGGTCAATGGGACCACGACCCGGTATGTGTCGGACAATGCCGAGGAGGTCGAGGAGCGGCACGGCGCGAATGCGATCCTCAGGCGTTACGTCTATGGCTCCGGGATCGATGAGCGCATTGCGATGCTCGATTCCGCCTGTACCGGCGGACGCTGCTATTACCTGACGAACTGGCAGCACAGCACAACCACCCTGGTCAACCAGACCGGCACGCTCAATGCCACGTATCGCTACGGGCCGTATGGGGAGGGTGCGAATTGGACGCCCTCCGACGCCCTGACCGGGAATCCGTTCCGCTACACCGGGCGGCGGATCGATCCGGAGACCGGGCTGTACTACTACCGGGCGCGGTACTACTCGCCGAGGCTGGGGAGGTTTTTGCAGACAGATCCAGTTGGCACCAAGGACGATCTCAACCTATACGCCTTTGTCAAGAATGATGTTCTAAATTCGACGGACCCGTCAGGTCTGTGCGAGACCGCGTCAACCTGCGCGCAAGACCACGACAATCGCGCGTTCCTGCGGGGTGACATTTCAGCCCAGGAGTTGCAGACACGTAACAACGCCAGAGCTGCGGGGACCGTAACCGGGGCAATAGTTGTGGCCGTCGTATTGACGAGAGGTGCGATCCTGAAGGCTTTTGGCAAGAGAGAGGAGCCTCAGAAGAGTGCAGCTCCGAATCCAAGAGGCAGTCGAGGCAGTCAGGAGCACCAAGATCGCATCGACGAACGAATCGGAGAACTGAAAGATGAAGGCATGACGCACCGGGCGGGCGGGCCCAAGCCGGAGGAAAAAGTACGAACTCCTGGTGGAAGAAAGGAGAGTCGAAGGCCAGACATCACAATGGAACGCGAGGACGGCTCCATGTATCGTGAAAATGTGGGCCGTGCGAACAAGCATGGCACTCCGGTGAAACGCGAGAGAGATGCCATGCAAGACATTGAAGAGGCCACCGGTCAATGTGGCTTCTCAAGCTACTGCCCGAAGGAAAAATAGTGATATGACGCGACGGACCAGATCGATACAATGTTTCTGCCTGCCAGACGAATTGCGCGGCCTCGTTGAATCCACGCTAGCCAAGACGGGTGGTCGAGTCTATACCACCCGACAGGTGGGAGCGTTGTACAAACTTCAGGAGACCACATTTTCAGACGCTTCGCAGCTAGGCACTCGAGAACTCTACTTGGGATATCCGGAGGCGGCTGAAACTGGCCTCCTTGCTTCCACGGCAGGTCTTCCGCAGATTTGGTTGCCCGTTGTCAGCAGCGATTCGATCTCCATGGCGGTACTATCGATATTGATCGAGGACAAGCACAAGCGCGGCCATGAAAATCGAGAATCCCGCGACTCCGCTGTTCTTTTCGAAGCTTTGCGTAGAAGGTTCAATGCTGTAATGACTAAGGGTGTCGTCGGCAGGAACTGTAAGACAGGTGCAGAGCAGCTGTATGACGACATTCTGATCTCCGAAGGCGCAATCAAGCTGGCAAATCGAGGAACTACGCTGAAGAACCAGTTTGGTGACGGATTCGTAACGTTTTATGCGCGACGGTAAGAGAGTCGCCAACTCCAACTCTGGCACGAACAGTGATGTAGCCTGAAAGCGCAGTCTCGCGGATTTCCCATAGTCATACTATTCGACGGTTATTTGGCGCGACGACGCCGTGGACCGTTCGAAAACCGTACGCGAGAATCAATTATCGATTGCGGTTTTCCAAGGGGCGCCGCCAGAGTCCCAACTGAAGATCTTTCGTTAGTTGGATTATTTGGACCGCAGTTCGCTCGGATGCGTCCTCGCATGCACCTGCTGCAGGTCGCGGATCGAGACCTGGGTGTAGCGCGCAGTGGTCCCGAGATCGGCATGGCCGAGGATGGCCTGCAGATGCCGGACGTCGGCACCGTTATGCAGCATATGTGTGGCCATGGCGTGGCGGAGCAGGTGGCAGGCGCCGCGCTGGGTCAGGCCGGCCCGGTTCAGGCGGCGCCGCACCAGGTCACTCAGCCGATGCCGGACATACGGCTCGCCGGAGTCATTCAAGAACACGGTCTCGGCCGCTTGCGAGGTCGTCAGCAACGGCCGCACCTCGCTCAGGTAGCGCCGGACCCAGTAGGCTGCGCGCCGCCCTACGGGCACATAGCGGCTTCTGCCGCCCTTGCCGAAGCGGATGAACACGACCCCCGTCTCCAGATCCAGGTCGAGCAGGTTCAGGCTGGCCAGCTCCTGACGCCGCAGGCCGGAGCTGTAGAACAGTTCCAGAGCCGCCCGGTCGCGCAGGCCGCAGCGGGTGCCGGTATCGCAGCTGCCTATCACATGCTCGACTTGCTGCGGTGTCGGCACATGGGCTGGCAGCGGCATCGGCACCCGCGGCAGCTCGAAGTCCGCCGACGGGTCCGCGTTCAGGTAGCCGTACTTTGCGAGCCAGCGGCAGAACGAACGCAGCGGTACGAGGCGCTGGTGCTGGGTGCTCAGGGCCAGCGGTCGGCCATCGCGCTTGCGGGTGCGATAGACCGTCTGGCGGAAGCGTTCGAGCAGCAGCGCGGTTATCTGGCCGGTGGATGCGATGCCGCCATCGTCACGCGCCCAGTACAGAAAGCGCGCCAGGTGCACGCGCTTGAGCTCGACCGTCAGCAACGCCTGGCCGCGCGCGGCCATGGCGATCAGGTACTCCTCAAGTGGCGATCGCAACGTGTTTGGCAGACCGGCAGCGGGGTCGTGGCGGACACGCCGGGTCTTTGTGTGTGTCGACATGGCTGGCTCCTGGTGATAAGGAGCCGGTACCTTCGCCGGAACTGCAGGCGCGTGCAAAAGCTGCATTGCGCGCCATCAACACATTCTCATTTGTACTGACGAATGGATCGATCAGGCTCCGAGTGCCGTGCCTAAGTACAGCGCGGCTGCTCAATATGTGACGGCCAGTTGTCCTGATTCGCAATGATTCGCAGGCCCCGCAAAAACTCCACGAGGGCCTTGTACTGCCGTTCATCGCCATCGATCGAAACGATCAACCAAAATGGCGACCACGCCCCAACCAAGACGAGCACCTGCGGAGTCGGAGTCGGCGAAAGTCGCCATGCCCTCAGATGACATAGTTCGGGAATCGGACTACGGACGAGCTCGTCAACGTCAGGATGGTTCATCTCGAGAATGTAAATGTCACCATCCAATCGGGCGATGATGTGTCCTGTGACGTCGACTACCGGATGTGTTGTCTGCACTGTCTCCGGCAACACTCCGCGCGCACAGAAGCTTCGCCCGCAGAACTCACTCCTGTTGGGCGCAAGAGTCGACTCCCTGCAACCAAACAAGATTGCAGCAATCGTTGCCACGACGGTTACACAAGTGATCTTGATCAATCGAACGCTACCGACAAACTATTCTTTCGCCTGGGCACTCGATGCTGGTCGAATCCTGTTCACGTGGGGTGACAACTTTCAGCGTGCCTTGCTCTGAAGCCTCTCTCAGAATTGCGTCTATAGTCCGTTCAAGAGGACGTTTGTTGCTGAAATCCATGATGTCGGGATCCTCTCGAACAATACCACCAGGCAACCATCGCTCGATTGGATCCGTCAAGTACGCAAGATGCCCGCCTTCATGGCCCGCATCTTCGGCTGACACATATTCCCCAAACCAGCCAGCATTCGATGGTTTGCCGGTTGTGGGGTCATTGTATATTTCTCCTTGAGTAGAGCCTTGTCTCACAAGGATTGTATTGATCAACTTCGCCGGTGTCTGTTTCGTGGGAACAAGTACATTGGCGGTTACGTCGTATTTGCCAAACTGGCCGGTAAAGGCTTTGCGAATGCCTTCACTGAATCTTCTAATGTTTGTCGGCGTTTTTGCTCCGTGAAATCTTATGTAGAAATTAAGCGTTACACGGTTGCCGTGCTGAATGGCCTCTACTGCCGCGCCACTCGAATCTATTGCGTTGATTGGGTCGGCAGCGGTGTACGCGTATAAATTCGAGTCGTCTGTCGTCCCAACTGGATCCGTCTGCAAAAACCTCCCCAGCCTCGGCGAGTAGTACCTGGCACGGAAGTAGTACAGAACGCTGCAAGAATCATTGGCGTGACGAACGCAATAGCGGGCAGCATTTGCGTTTTTTTCAGAGGGACTCAGGGTCGCTTGGATTCACGATTCGCGCAGTGGGATTCGCAGAATTGCTTCAGTGCAATTCCAACAAGACTTGTCAGCGCCACGATGCAAGCACCAAACACGACAATCGCGAAAACCTGTCGCGATTGATCTGAAGAAATCAAGAATGCTGATGAATGCACAATGTACAGTGCAACGTTGGCAAAGTTGTGGCGCAGGTGACTCTGAAATCGCGCGGATAATGCCACGATAATTGTCGTGATCGCATAGCCTGAGAACAATACGAAATACGACACGAAGAGCATATTGCGGGCAATGTTTTGGATCGGGCCAACCCACCCGATGCGTTTCTCTTCCCCGAATATCATATACAGCAGAAACCCAAGCAAGATTACTTCGAGAACTCGCTCGATTAGCCAGACTCCCAGTCGAACGACCATTAACATCGCTTGATCCTGGACCCAGTTACATCGCAGCCGCCAGTCGATCGAACGTGGTCGATCACGGCATTTCCGATGGCCTCTCGATCTGATTGGATCGCAAAGTCGATGTTCCGCCCCAGTCCTTGCCTCACAGAATCCAAGATGCGGGAATAGGCGCGATCGGTGGGGTCAAGGCCGGCACCAAAGGCCGTAAGACCTGTTGGGTTCAAAATGCTGTTCATGTCGCCAATCACCGTTTCATATCCGGTCGGATTCGACTCCTTCAAGGTATCAAGCATGCCCTGCAGAGCAGTCTGCTCGCGATGCACAATCTTTGCATCCAACGTCGAACCTCGATCATTGGAAGCTGCGACTTCGATTGCGATCTGTGAATTTAGACTTTCGAGATTCGCGCTAGCTTGAGCCAAGAAGTCTCGAGTTACCGGCTCTGAGACAGCGCGGTTCACTATTGGCGTTGTCAAATTAGCTAGTGCCTCAACGGTAGCAGAAGCAGCAGCAAAGAATCGCGTCTTATGCCCAAGAGCAATGTCGCGCGCGGCATACGCACGAGATCGGCGGCAGTAGTCAGTAAAGTAGACACTGAGCGTGCAACTAGTACCTGACGGATCCGTGCCATTAACGCCATCCGCAGCAGAATATGTGTATAGATTCAGGTCATCCTCAACTCCAATAGGATCCGTCTGCAGAAATTGCCCCAGCCTCGGCGAGTAGTACCGCGCCCGGTAGTAGTACAGTCAATTTGGGCCGCAGCATTCTAACGTTTTGGCACAAGCTACCGCAGCTAGTACTCGCGTCACTCGAGTTCGAACATGTTATTGGATGAGTTGAAAGAAGCAACCAAGCCGCCAATACGCTCAGATGGTGACAGCGAAAGCGGCTCGAATGTGCGGCTCGGACCGGAGCACCGTGACCCGGACGCTACATACGCTTCACCGTGGTCCGCGAACATAGTTTACGTCTACGCGCACGACCTCGTCGTTCACAAGTCTGACAATCACAAGTTGTGGACGCGAAACTGATTGAATACATATCACATCGCTGGCAGTTGCGATTGCAAAAAGTTCATCAGCGTTCTCAACTGCCAGAGGAGCGCGCCGCCCGGCTGTCCACGTCGATCCCGTAACTGGAACGACTTGAGGAGGACCGTGCCACGCGCCACAAGGAGTCAGGACATCGCTTGAAAACACGCGCTTCAGTATGCTGCGCAAGTCATCGCGCGTCATCGAGATCTTTATGCCAAGAGCCTTACCAGAATCATAACTGCCATGAAAATTCAACAAAGGAGGCGATAACCAGGACGCCAGTGATGGATTGTGGCGGCCAGTGCTATTGGGAAGTGTTGACAGTGGCAGCAATAGGTAAGCGACGACAAGGAGGGCGACGGTCATCCACATACGGAGTCTGGTGATTAGGCGTCTCATAGTTCACTGCATACGCAGCAAAGAGATGGTCCGCACATAGGTCCTTCCACATTCATTCATTGCCATCACAGTTTGGGTCCAATCGCCCGCTGCACCTCGTGCCAAATATCCAATCACCGACAATGCCAAATTTTGAAACGACGCTCTTGGACTGTTTATGACCAGGCATCAGATCATTGAAAGGCTCGCGATCTACTTGCGCGTCTTTATCTCCCGAGGCTATTTGTTCCGCGAGGTCGCCAATAGCGAATGCACCAGTCGTGCTATTGCCAGTTGCGGAAAATTGAAACGTTTCTCCTGTTTTAGGGTTTACGCACTGGCTCGCATCGCGTGGGAGAACAGCATAGCGCAGGTTCGTTTCAGGATTGGCATCTACGATTGCGCTTATCAGTCTGTCCGGCGCATTGATCTTGGAGATGTTTAGAGTCGCGTTTCGATTCAAATTGAGCCAAATGCGTTGATCGATGAAATTGACATCCCCGCCTGCGCGTGCGGCATCGCTTGCCTTTGAGATGTTTCCTAGCATGCCATTCGCTCGCATGCCGTACGAGACAACCCGCGCATTCGGATCTCCGATGTAGCTTGCGCCTGTCACGAGGAACGCATGACGACCCGGAGGAAGCCAAAGACCATTCCAATGGATCCAGCGCGAAACTATGTACGAATCGTTTCCTAACGGGTCAACTAGATTTAAAGAGTCGTTTTCCGAATAGGAGTACAGATTGAAGTCGTCTCCAACCCCAATCGGATCCGTCTGCAGAAACCTCCCCCACCGCGGCGAGTAGTACCTGGCCCGGTAGTAGTACAGGCCTGTCTCTGGATCTACCCGCCGCCCAGTGTAGCGGAACGGATTCCCGGTCAGGGCGTCGGAGGGCGTCCAATTCGCACCCTCCCCATACGGCCCGTAGCGATACGTGGCATTGAGCGTGCCGGTCTGGTTGAC
>DATBLQ010000062.1:0-2967 GCA_036555325.1 Aestuariivirgaceae bacterium
CCTGCTCGCCGCCACATCGGTGTGGGGACGCATGACGGCGCAGCGCAAATGGCGCGAATGCGTCACTCGCCAAGTGATCGAGTATTGGCTCGCGAACGATAACTTCCGCCGGATCGATCCGCTTGCAAGTGAGTCGGCCAACCCCGAGTATCGCATATCCGAAGATGTGCGCATCGCGACGGACGCTCCAATCGATCTGATGCTCGCCTTCCTCGCGTCGATATTGACGGCAGTCGTCTTCTTGAGCGTTCTGTGGAGCGTCGGCGGCAGTCTCGACTTGGTTGCCTTCGGCCGCTCGTGGACGATCCCTGGTTATCTCGTCATCAGCGTCGTCATCTATTCCGGTCTGTTCTCCACCGCCATGATCCTGGTTGGCCGCGAGTTGACCAGCGTCATCGAGCGGAAGAATCAGGCCGAGGCCGAGTTCCGCGCGGCTGCCGATCGCTTGCTTCAACTGAGAGTTACAGGGGAAAAGAATAACGAGACCGTCTTGCGTCGGACGCTTTGGTCCGCGGTTCACACGACTCTTGCGCGTTGGCTGAACCTCTTGTGGCAGCTTGCGAGCACGACGTTGGTTTCGCACAGCAATTTCATCTTGGCGCCGGTGCTCGGCTTGTTGCTGTGCGTTCCGAAATATCTCGCCGGCACCATGTCGCTCGGCGAGGTGACGCAATCCGCCGCGGCATTCGTCACCGTGCAAGGCGCATTCAATTGGCTCGTCGACAATTACGGGCGCATCGCCGATTGGAGATCGTCGGTCAACCGGGTTGCCACCCTTTTGCTCGCTCTCGACAGGCTCGGCGGCAACGGACCGGATATGGCCAAGGCGAAAAACGGTTTGCAGGAGGCCGGAGAACTCACCGGGGTTTGAGCGTGGAACGCTTTGCCGCGCGCGCAGACTTGATGAGGTTCGCATACCAACGGAACGACGCTTTGGGAATGCGCTTCTGGGTAGGATAGTCGACATAGACCAGGCCGAAGCGCACGCCATAGCCCGAGCCCCACTCGAAATTATCCAGCAGCGACCAAACGAAATAGCCGCGGACATCCGCGCCTTCGGCAATGGCCCGGTGCATGGCCTCGATGTAGCGCTTGAGGTACTCGATGCGCGCCGCGTCGGCGACTTTGCCAGCCGCATCTGGCTCCTCGTGCCCGCCGAAGCCGTTCTCCAGCACATAGACGGGCAGACCGTAGCGCGTGCTTACCTCAAGAAGGGTGTCATGAAATGCCTCGGGATGGATCGGCCACTTGATGGGTGTCAGCGAAAGATCTGCCGGCGTATGGCCAAAGGTGAAACCAAGCGGCGCGTCCGAGTCGGTCTTGGCGTAAATCGGCGAATAGTGGTTGAGACCGAACCAGTCGAGCGGACGACAAATGCGGGCGAGATCGCCCGCCTGAACGTAGGGCTCCATGGCGACAGTCAGCTGCGATGGGTAGGTTCCGAGACATTGAGGATCGGCAAAGGCGCCATTCCAGTAAGCGCCGAATAGCTCGGCAGCCGCCGCGTCGGCAGGTGTCGCCGGCAGACAAGGCTGGTAGTTGTGTATCGCTCCAATCAAGGCATCTGGCACCTGCGCGCGAATGACGTCAACGGCTGCGCCGTGAGCAAGGTTTACGTGATGGATCGCACGCCGAAACATGACGGGTCCCGAATTGCGAGGAGCGCTGGTGCCGAAGCCGTAGCCGAACAGGGTGAAAACTGACGGCTCGTTGAAGGTCGCGAAACGCTTGACGCGGTCGCCATAGCGGCGGGCAACGAGCATGGCATAATCGGCAAACCAGCCGGCCGCATCCCGAACCGTCCAGCCGCCGAGATCGTCCAGAACCTGTGGCAGATCCCAATGATAAAGGCATAGCCAGGGTTCAATGCGAGCTTCCAGCAACGCATCGATGAGCCGGTCATAGAAGGCCAGTCCGGCTTCATTCGCGGACCCGCGCCCCTCGGGCAGAAGGCGAGGCCAGGCCACTGAAAAACGATAAGCCTGTACGCCGAGACCCTTCATCAGCGCTATGTCCTCGGCATAGCGATGGTAGTGGTCGCAGGCGATGTCGGCGGTGTCGCGGTTGGCAACGAGCCCGGCCGCGCAGAAAGTGTCCCATATGCTCGGGCCCCGGCCGTCCTCGCGGGCTGCCCCTTCGATCTGGAAACTTGAGGTAGAAACACCCCAAATGAAGTCGCGCGGCCAGTCCGCTGCGCCCGCTTTAGCTGCCCGTGCCATTTTCACTTAACGGTCTGTTTGCAGGGCCCGGTTGCCCAACCCGTGAGTCGAAGCGTCATCCGCGGCCCATGATAGAGGGTACAAGTCCTAAATCTTGCTCTAAGCAGGATCAATTGTCGAAAAGTCGTGTTTGGTATTGGTCGAGGACGCCGTGAAGACAGGAACAGCCGGCAGCTACATTCGCCGCTTCGATGAGATAGGGTCGGGCGATGTGGCGTCCGTCGGAGGCAAGAATGCCTCCCTTGGAGAACTGGTCCGCAATCTTGGGCGGTACGGCATCAAGGTGCCGCCTGGCTTCGCCGTCACCGCCGAGGGCTACTGGCACTTCATCGATGCAAATGGCCTCGGACCGGGGATTGCCTCGCAGCTCGCCGCGCTCAAAGCGGGAGGGATCTCCGTCGCCGAAACAGGCGCCGCGATCCGAGCAACGATAGAGAAAGGCGAGTGGCCAGAGGATCTCGCAGGCCCCATCCGCCGAGCCTACCGCGATCTGTCGCAGCGCCTCGGAGTGGAGCAGCCGGACGTAGCCGTGCGTTCGAGCGCTACTGCCGAGGACCTGCCCGAAGCAAGCTTTGCTGGTCAGCACGAGAGTTTTCTAAATGTGAGAGGCGAGGCTGCGCTGCTTGACGCCTGCCGCCGCTGCTACGCCTCTCTCTTCTCTGACCGCGCCATCAGCTATCGCGAGGCCAAGGGCTTCGATCACCTCAAAATTGCCCTCTCCATCGGCGTGCAGCAGATGGTGCGATCG
>DATBLQ010000073.1:0-16125 GCA_036555325.1 Aestuariivirgaceae bacterium
CGTGCGGTCGAGCGCAAGAAATATGGTCGCGCCAAGGCGCGCCGCAGCTTCCAGTTCTCGAAGCGGTAAGATGGAGTCTTTAAATTATTATTTAAAATCAAAGTGGTAATGAAAATAACTACTAAAAAGATTTATTGACAAATCGTTGACAGCCATTGCTGATTGCACAGGGTCGAGTTATCGTTTTTGACAGAACGTTGACAGTTTTTGCGAGCTGCCACTTGGCATACAAGTCACAGCACAGGCTACGGAATGGCTCCATACTTGTATATGCAAGATCGCAAGGTCTAAAGCATATCGCAGTCCATCAATATAGAGGTGCTCGGTGAGTTTTAGGCCGGAGAACGCGGATCACCCCTCATTAGAATTGCCGACGTTCATGCTGACAGCGTTCGGCCGGAAAGCGAGCACACTCGCCGTTGTTGTGTGTCTTACCTTGGCTCTTTGGGCACTGCACACCTTTTCGTGATTTTCAGCGCTTACTTCCCGCGGCGGCGATAACGCCGATGATGATGAGTCCAGTGGCTAAATAGCGAAAGCCTGCCGAGAGCTGGTAGGTGTTAAGCATCGACTGGACAAGAAAGAGAAACAGGGACGCGCCCCAGATGCCTGGAACGTTGCCGCTGCCTCCTGCCACCGATGTGCCCCCGATCACGACGACGGCAATGGAGGCAAGCAGATATTGTTCTCCCATGGACAAAGACGATCCGCCAGAGAAGCCAGAAAATAGATAGCCGCATAGGGCAGCCAATAGCGCGCTGCCAATATAGGTAATGAAGCGCACGCGTTCGACCGAGATGCCGGCGAGTGCCGCCGCCCGGTTATTCTGTCCGATGGCCAGCACTGAGCGACCATAGACGGTTCGGTGGAGGACAACTCCCATGGCCGCTGCCAATAGCATGATGCAGAGTGCCAGAATTGGAATTCCGGCGAGCTGCGCCGTGGTGAAATCTGCCAGCGCCGGAGGCGGCTTAATTCGAAGGCCTCGCCCATAGGTGATCGCCGTCGATTGGACGAGAAAGCTGGAAGACAGAGTCGCGATGATCGGCGGAATTCTGAGAATGAGAATGAGCCCATAGTTGAATAGACCCACTCCCAGGCCGCAGGCGAGGGCCACGGCAAGTCCGGGAGCGATGAGCGAGTCATTTCCGTCCATCACTTTCATTGCCACGGAGCCAGCGAGCGTGATCGTGGCGGGTATGGAGAGATCGACGTTGCCTGGCCCCAGCGTGATGACGAACATCTGCCCGATGCCCACGATGACGAAAAACGTGGCGAAGGTGAGAGCCGCCGTCATCAGTTCGCCGCCCCCCTGTCCGCCGGTGAACAGGATTGTGGCAAGCCACGCTGCCAGCGCAGCGATAAAGGACCACAGCCACGGCTTGCTGCCGATCCGACGAACGAGGCTCATCTGCCCCGGTCCAGCCAGCTGATCAAGAGTCGCGACGCCAACACGATGATGAGAATTGCTCCTTGTGCGCCGATCTGCCAATCGGGGGAAATTTTCAGAAAGGTGAGGAAAGGCGCGGTGAGCGTAAGCGTAAGCGCCCCGATCACTGCGCCAATGGGCGACACCCTACCCCCAACGAAGTCGCCGCCGCCGAGGATCACCCCTGTGATGGACAGCAGGGTGTAACGCTCTGCGACATTGGCCTGCGCCGATGTCGTAAGACCGATCAGCGCCAGCCCTGACATCATGCCGAAGAAGCCGGCGAGTCCGAACATGGTCATCTTGGCCCGCAGCAAAGACCAGCCCGCGCGGGCAATGGCCTGCGGATTGCCTCCTGATCCCCGCAGGATCGATCCGTAAGAGGTTCGCATCAGGGCGAGATGCGCAACTGCGGCTATGGTGACGGCAGCCAAGATCGGGAAGGGGATGAAGGGCGTCTTCAGTTTCATCAGCTGTGTCAACCAGACCGGCGAGTGCCCACCAGGGCGCGGCAGGATCAGGATGGCCACGCCCAGCCAGACGAAGGCCATGCCCAACGTGACCACGATTGACGGCAGGTTGCGCAATTGAATGAGTGCGCCGAGCAATGTGTAGACGAGAATGCCGCCAACCAGCATCAACCCGCCGACGACTGGTTGATGGTTCAGCCACGTCGCGGCGACGCATACGACAAAGCCGACGTAGGCGCCGATCGACAGGTCGAGATCATTGACCGTGATGACGCACATTTGGGCGATAGTCGCCAGCGCTATGGGAACCGCGAGGTTGAACATTAGCTGGAAACCGAGAGGGCTTATCGCGCGCGGATTGAGATAGTAGATGATGATCAGGAGGATGCATAAAGAAGCTGCAGGAAGACTGCCGCGCAGGATACGAGACGGCAGCAGACTCAAGGCGAGACCTCCTCCTCGAAAGATGAGCTTAGGATTTTGTCTTCGCTGGCCTCGCCTCGCGCGTATTCGGCGACGATGCGGCCGTTTCTGAAAACATAGACATAATCGCAATTGAAGAGTTCGTCGATCTCGGTCGTGTACCACACGAAACTTCGCCCGCGCTCCGCCTCGGCTCGGATAATTCCATAAACTTCATGCTTCGTGCCTATGTCCACTCCGCGCATGGGATCGTCCATGAGCACGATCTGGGCCTCCGTGGCGAGAGCTCTGGCGAACAGAGCCTTCTGCTGATTACCGCCTGAGAGCGACAGAATATTGTTGCTAACGTCACCGGTTCGGATGTTCACGAGCGCACGCCACTTCTCGGCCAGCGCCCGTTCGAGTGTGGGATCGACGAGGCTCCAGCGCGTGAACGACTTCAAAGCCGTGATTCCGATGTTGTGGGCGATAGACCACAGCGGAAATATACCGTCAGTTTGCCGGTCACCGGGGACCATTGCGACGCCGGCTTCGACGGTCGCCTCGGCGCGCCGGCCGTTCGCGGCATTGAACAGCTGCAGCAGCATGGTGGTCTGGCCGTGACCGCCAAGGCCCGCAAGTCCGACAATTTCCCCGCGATACACCTGCAGCTCTCGGTCATCGTGCACATTGGAGCGCGCCTTTGCTTGCGGGGCAATGTCGACCTTTCGCTTGCTCGCGGGCTGCTTCTCCTCAATTTTCTCCGGCAGCAGCACGCTGCCCATAGCGCGCACCAGCGACTCCCTAGTGAAGGCGCGAGCCGGCCTTTCAGCCGCCACCTTCCCGTCCCTGAGCACGACGATCCGATCGGAGACCGTCAGGATCTCGCCCAGGAGATGCGAAATAAGAATGGTAGCGCCCCCCGAGCCGACGAACTTGCGAATATACCGGAGCAGCTGGGCCGCGAGGGCGGCGTCCAGCGATGATGTCGGCTCGTCGAGTATGACGACTTTGGCACCGATGTCGCTCACCGTGAAGGCGCGCGCGATCTCAACCATCTGTCGCCGTGCGATCGGCAGATCGCCAACCACGTCGTGCGGCGCAATCCGATGGCGCGGAAAAATCTCATCAAGCTTGTCGATGATGAGCCTTCCAGCGCGCTTTCGCCAGCCGAGACCTTTCAGCGAGGCGTGGAGAACTCGCGCATTCTCTGCAACAGTGAGATTGGGACAAAGCGAAAGCTCCTGGAAAACACAACGCACTCCCGCGGCCAGTGCTGCAACGGTGCTGTAGCGGTCCGTCAGATCGACGCCTTCAATCCGAACTCGGCCGCTGTCTGGTGCGAGGGTTCCGGCAAGAATGTGCATGAGCGTCGATTTTCCGGCGCCGTTGTGGCCGACGAGCCCCACGCACTCGCCGCTTCGGCAGGCTAGCGTCACGCCAGTAACAGCGCGGACGGCGCCGAAACTCTTTTCAACGCCGTCCAGCCTGACGAGATCTTCGCTGCTTTCCCTCATATCCAACCTGCCGGCCCGTGCGTGGGCCGGCTTGGATCATGAAGTGAAGCCTACATTTTGGCTTGGTCAACGACTTTTTGGGCGTCCTCCGCTGTATATTCGACATTGGCGACGCCACCTTTCTCGGTGTTCGCCAGATTTTCCTCGAGATTGTCCTGGTCGATCCGCAGGAAGGGCACAGTCAGATCCTTCGGCACCTCCTTGCCGTCAAGAATCATCTGCGCCACCCAGAAGGCGAGCGTCGATACGCCTGGTGCGATCGAGACGGACATCGTTTCATAGCCATTGGTGTCCTTCTGTTCCTTCCACCATCTGAGCTCGTCTTCCCGATTGCCCATGATTATGAGCGGCGTCGGCCGGCCCGCGGCTTTGAAGGCCTGTGCGGCGCCATAACCGTCACCGCCTTGAGTTACCACGGCAGTGATCTCCTGCAGGCTCGGCAGTATGCCTGCCACTGCCGACTGCGCCTTGGCCTGATCCCAGTCGCCGTGCACTGAGCCGACGATCTTGAACTGCGGGTTTTCCGCTACACCTTCGTGGATTCCTTTTGAGATTTCATCATCGACGAATACGCCGGCAAGACCCCTGATCTCGAGCAGATTGCCCCCGGCGGGGACCTTGTCTTTGAGATAAAGCACCTCGTCCTTGCCCATCTGCTTGAAATCCACGGCGATGCGCCAGGCGCAAGGCTCTGTCACAATACCGTCGAAAGAGACAACGATCACACCCGCATCGCAGGCTTCCTTCACCGCGCCGTTCAATGCATCGGGCGAGGCAGCGTTCAGCACGATCGCATTATAGCCCTGCAGAACCAGGTTCTGGATCTGCGCTGCCTGTTCCGTCACTTGATTTTCGGCGGTCGTAAAGGCATCCGCGGCTGCCACTATTCCGGCTTCCACGGCAGGCTTGGTCACCTTTTCCCAACTTCTGAGCATTGCCTGGCGCCACGAGTTGCCGGCGTAATTGTTGGACAAGGCGATCTTCTTGTCTTTAGTGTCGGCCATCGCCGATCCGGCGAGCAGCGAAAGGCCAATTCCGGTAAGTGCCAACACTCTTACAAAATCACTCATTTGCTTCCTCCCTAATTTGCAACATGCTGTCCTAAATCCATTGGAATCGATGTTTGCAGCTGGGCCGATGTAGACCGGATCAAGGTCTCTTTTGCCGAAGCCAGGTGCGCCCGGCAGGCAAGTTCGACCATGGCAACGTTGCGGCTTAGCAGCGCCGCAATGTAGGTGAGGTGTTCGCGTGCTGCTACCTCGTTGCGCTGCCGCTCGTCGCTTTTGTTCCACTGATAATGATAGTGAAAGACGAGCGTAATGATATCATAAAAACCATCAATGAACCGGTTAGGGGCCGCCGAGTTGATGAGGTGATGAAAGCGGCTGTCTAGATTGGAAAAATCATGATAGCGGCGCTCGATGTCCCTCAGCAGCGCGATATGTTCCTCGCGGAGACCCTCCAGCTGCTGCCAAAGACTTGAGGTCTCCGGCAGTTCGGCAAAAGTCCTCGCCGACCGCAGCTCGAACATCTCGCGAATCTCGAACAGCTCCAGCGCAAATTCGGGGGTGAAGCCCTTGAGCACCCAGCCGGCGTTCCTACGCTTCTCGATGAGTCCGAAGCGCTGGAAGCGGTTGAGAAACTCGCGAATGCCTGTCGTTGCCACGCCGAACCGGCGGGCGAGATCGAGTTCGTTGATCAGTGTTCCCGGGCGCGCATTGTCTCTCAACATCCACTCCATGAAGCGCTTCTCAACTTGAGTCGACATGGGCACTGTTTCTGCATCGGGAAACCGTTGAAGTTCCTTCGCCGATCCGATTGTGCGGCGGCGTCCCGCTCCACTCACCACTCCTTGCGCCACGAGCGCCGACAATACTTTCCGCACTGTTGTGCGGCTGACGCCGAGCTTCACGCTGAGAGCGTTTTCCGACGGGACCGGCTCATCGTCGCTTAGTTGCGCGACGAGATCTAAAACTTCGTTGAAAGCGCGCTTGAATACGGTGTCGGTCTTCATGGAGCCGAATTTGCCCTGTCGAATTGACTTTTAATCCATAAAAAACAATTTGACCAGTCTAAAATGATTGGTTTTTGTGTTTAAGGAACAATTCACACCGAGTGAGTGGTACCCTGCGATGCCGGATCAGCCAGTCATTGCCACGCCAAAGATCGACAGGGCGCTTGGCAGTTTCTCCGCCGTATCGGCAGGTCTGCGGCTCTTGAGCATGGGTCCGGTCCTCATCCTCGTGGTTCTCGCCGCGGTCATCTGCTTGCTTACGCCGAATTTTTTGACCGTTGGCAATCTCGGCAACATTCTGGCTCAGACGGCGGTGATCGCCATCGTCGCGATTGGCCAGCACCTGGTGATCCTGACCAGAGGCATCGATCTCTCCGTCGGAGCCAACTTGGCCCTTGCGACCGTCATCGGCGGTCTCGTGTTTCGCATGATAGATTCAGCACCTCTGGTGGTCGCAGCCATGCTTCTGACCGGCGCAAGCGTCGGCGCGGTCAATGGCCTCATATACGTATTCGGGCGACTTCCGCATCCTTTCATCATAACCCTGGCCAGCCTGAGTATCTGCAGAGGCCTCGCGCTGCAGCTAGCTATCGGCCACACCACTATGCGCGGTATGCCCGAGGCGATCGGAAGTCTTGGGGCATCCACGACCATCGGCATCCCAGACTCTTTTTGGGTGGTTTTTGCCGTCGCTGCACTGGTGCTCCTCATGGCCAAGGCGATGGTGTGGGGACGCTGGATCTATGCCGTTGGCGGCGACCCCAAAGCCGCCCTCAGAATGGGAATTCCGGTCAGAGCCGTTCTGGTCTCGACTTATGTCATCTCGGGACTGTGCGCCGGAATAGGAGCGGTGGTGCTCTCCGGCCGAACTCAGGCCGGCTCTCCTCTTTATGGCAATCTGCTGGAACTCGACACCATTGCTGCCGTGATCATCGGCGGTGCCAGTTTCCTGGGCGGGCGCGGTCACATCGGCCATGCTCTGATCGGGGCCATCATGATCGGCATTATCCGCAACGCCTTGAACCTGCTCAGCGTCGGTGTGTTTTTTCAGATGATTGCCATCGGTCTCATCATCGTCGTGGCCGTTGAAGCCGACGTGCTGCGCAATCACCTGGAGGGGCGAGTCCGCGTTTTACAATCGGGGAGCGCTTCATGAGAGCTGCATCCGCCCCGGTGCTTGCCGTTCGCCATGCCCACAAGCGCTTCGGCGCGGTTCATGCCCTCAACGATGTAGGTCTGGAGGCTTATCGGGGTGAGGTGCTGGCCCTGCTCGGAGACAATGGTGCGGGCAAATCGACTCTCGTGAACTGCATCAGCGGCGTCCACCCTCTTACTGAGGGTGAAATCCTTATCGACGGAGAAACTGTCTCCATCAACTCCCCGGCGGCGGCTCGGCACGCGGGCATAGAGACGGTCTACCAGGACCTTGCGCTCTTCGACAATCTCACCGCGGCCCAGAATTTCTACTGCGGCCGCGAGGCCGGATTTCCTGCCTGGCTTCCGCAAGGACTCCGATTTCTTAACAACCGCGCCATGGAACGGCAGACGATGGCGGTCCTCGACCGGCTCAAAGTTCGCCTGCCCAGGCTCGATGTGCCAGTCGCTCTCATGTCGGGTGGTCAGCGTCAGGCCATCGCCGTTGCCCGGGCAACGGTTTTCGCCCGCAAGCTGGTAATCCTCGATGAACCGACGGCTGCGCTTGGAGTGCGCGAATCGCGGAAAGTTCTCGACCTGACTGCGCAGCTGCGCGCCGAGGGCAATGCCGTGATCCTCATCACCCACAATATGGAACATGTGGTCGAACTCGCCGACCGTGCCGTGGTGCTGCGCCAGGGCCGCAAGGTCGGAGAACTGAAGCCGAGTCGCGCCAATCAGCAGACACTCGTGTCAATGATCGTGGGGGCCGAGGTTTGAAGGAAATTCGCTGTCCAACAGGCGAAGAAACATGGATCGGGTTCAGAGTCGATCCAAATAGAGGGAGAAAACTATGAGAATACGCTTGCTGTTTGGAGTGCTGGCTTTTGCTGCCTCGATTGCTGAGCCTGCAATAGCCCAAGATCCTGTTAAGATTGGCTTCATCACCAAATTTCCCGTGCCGTTCTTCGCCACTATGGAGAATGCAGCAAAGGCCTATGCTGCCGCCCATCCCGGTGTCGAGATCATCTTCGGGCAAGGAACCTCGGCGACGGATATCGAGGGGCAGATCGCACTCATCGAGTCCATGGTTACCAAAGGGGTGCAGGGCATCGCCATAACGCCGGTTGATCCCACGGTCGCCGCCGCGCTCGATCAGGCCATTGGCGCCGGTGTGAAGGTCGTGCTTATGGATAATGATATTCCCGATTGGAAGGGACGCGCCGCTCTGGCGACGACGAACAACTACAATGCCGGCAAGGCCGCCGGCGAGTACCTGAAATCCGTCCTCAAGAACGGTGACACCCTTGGCCTGCTTGAGGGCGTGCCTGGCGTGCCCTCGCTTGATGACCGGGTGAAGGGAATGCTGGACGGTCTGCAAGGGGTGGATGTCAAGATCGTTGGACGTGGAGCCACCAATTGCACCGAAGAGCTCGGCATCAGCGTTGCGGAAGACTTGCTGACCGCAAATCCAGACCTCAAGGCGATCTATGCAGCCTGCGGTCCACCGGCTGCCGGCGCAGCGCGGGCCATTCAGAACGCCGGCATCGCCAATGACAAGATCGTCCTGGTTGGGTTTGATTTCTGCTGCGGTGAGGAAGAGGCGCTCCAAGCTGGGGTCGAGGACGCCACTGTTGCTCAGTTCCCGGCCAAAATGGCAGAAAAGGGTGTGGACGCACTCGTGAAGGCCATTCGCGGCGAGAAGGTCGAGTCGCTCATTGACTCTGGCGCCGCTCTGGTCACAAAAGATAACATGGCGCAGTTCAAGTGAGCCCAGGGAGGACCGGCACACTTTCCGGTCCTCCGCACGCCTTTTTTTAACCCAACCCGTGCCCTGAGGAGCGTTGAGCTCGTGGACGCCGTTGTTTGCGTGAAACCCGGCAAGCTGCGTCTTGTGCAGCGGCCTGATCCGAAAATCGATTCAGAAAAGGCAATGGTCCGGCCTCTTCGCATCGGCATATGCGGCACGGATTATCATATTTTCGAGGGCAAGCATCCCTTCCTCGCTTATCCTCGCATTATGGGACACGAGCTCGCCGTGCAGCTCCTCGAGCCTCCGTCGAATTCGGGCCTCACACCAGGCGTTTATGTCGTCAATCCTTATCTTTCCTGCCATCATTGCATTGCCTGCCGGGCTGGCAAGCCCAACTGCTGCGTCAACATCTCGGTTTTGGGAGTTCACCAGGACGGGGGGATGGCCGGGCTCTTGTCCGTGCCGCCCCGCAATCTGATCCCTGCCGATGGGCTGACGGTCGACGAATGCGCGGCCGTGGAGTTCCTTGCAATTGGGGCGCATGCTGTGCGGCGGGGTGCGCCCGCAGCCGGCGAGAGGGTGATCGTCATCGGAGCGGGGCCTATTGGCATTGGCGCTGCTTTGTTTGCCCGTCTTTCGGGCGTCGAGGTTACGATTTTCGACCGCGATGAGGAACGAGCCAAGGCCGCACAGTCGATCGTAGGATCTTGGCGTCTTTCGAGCGACCTCGATCCTTTGGAGACCGTTAGGGAGGCCACTGAGGGAAACGGTTTCGACCTCGTCTTCGATGCCACGGGCAACCGGCAGGCGATGGAGAAGGGCTTCGATTTTGTGGCCCACGGAGGGCGTTATGTTCTCATAGGTGTGATCAACGATTCCATCACCTTCAAGGACCCCGATTTCCACCGCAAGGAAATGACGCTCCTGGGAAGCCGCAACGCAACTTTGGAGGACTTCCGGCGCGTGATGTCGGCGATCCGCAGCGGGGACGTTCCCGTCGATCGCCTCGTCACCCACCGCACCACCCTCGCCGATGCCGTTCACGACCTTCCGCTCTGGGCCGCCCACAAGACCGGTCTCATCAAGGCGATGATTGACATTGACTGACAAGAGCCACGCCGTGCGGCTTTCCGCCACGAATCTTCCTGCCCCGTTGCCTTACGACCGCTCGCGCATTACGCCGGGCATGGTGCACCTCGGCGTGGGTGCATTCCACCGCGCCCATGTCGCGAGCTACGTGGACGAGGTGCTGAGGATCGATCCCTCATGGGGGATCATTGGCGCCTCGCTGCGGCGCCCCGATACGAGGTACGCTCTCGCTCCGCAGAACTTTCTCTACACGCTGGTCATCCGCAGCGGCGCGGGCGCGGAACTGCGAGTCATCGGCTCCATTCTCGATGTGCTGGATGCAGCCACACAGCGTAACGAACTCATCGCTTGGATGGCCAATCCGAATATTCGCGTCGTGTCACTCACTGTTACCGAAAAGGGGTATTGCCACGATCCGGCAACCGGCGCGCTCAATCCAGGCCATCCGGACATCGTCCATGATCTCGCGCACCCTGAAGCTCCGGTGAGTGCCCCTGGACTGATGGCCCGGGCGCTGGAGCTGCGGCGGGCTGCAGGGATCGCGCCCTTTACGGTTCTCTGCTGCGATAATCTCCCGGCAAATGGTGAGACGACGAGGAGAATCCTCACTGAGTTCGCGAGTATGAGAGATCGCCGTTTGGCCGATCACATCGCTGGCGAGGTGGCGTTTCCCTCGACCATGGTCGATCGCATCGTCCCCGCCACCACAGCAGCCGATCGCCGGCTCGTGTACGATCAGACGAACATCATCGATGCTTGGCCAGCCGTGACCGAACCCTTTACGCAATGGGTGATCGAAGATCGCTTCTCCGCTTCAAGACCTCCCCTGGAGTATGCCGGCGCCGAGTTCGTTGCAGATGTACGGCCGTTTGAGCTCATGAAGTTGCGCATGCTTAACGGCAGCCACTCGCTATTGGCTTATCTCGGCCTTCTCGCCGGTTATCGATTCGTGAATGAAGCCATAGCCGATCCCACATTTCACGCTTTTGTCCATGGTTTCATGACCAAAGAGGTCATCCGCACGCTACCACAGGAACTCGGAGATCTTTCCACCTATCGTGATGCCTTGCTCGATCGATTCGCAAACCCGGCGCTGATGCATCGATTAGCGCAAATTGCCATGGACGGAAGCCAGAAACTGCCTCAGCGACTGCTGGGAACCATCCGCGATTGCGTGGGCAGAGCTCTCTCCATCGAGCATGCTGCTCTCGGGGTGGCTGCATGGATGCGCTATGCGACTGGTTTCGATGAGCGGGGAGACGCCATCGAAGTTAGCGATCCATTGGCAGAAAAATTGCTGTCTATCGCGAAACCGGCAGCTGGCTCTGCAAGGCAACTTGTTGATGGTTTGCTGAGCATAAGTGAAATATTCGGCAATGATCTTCCTCAGAATAATCTCCTTCGTGCAACTCTCGATCGGCAGCTGACTTCCCTCTTTGCACGAGGCGCGCGAAAAACAGCCTGCGATCTCGTTGACAAGCGGTGAGACATTCCTTCTCCGTGGTGGCCTCCCTAAGTGCCAATTTCCCCAATGTTACCTATGTCCCCTCATTTGAACACCTCCAACCACCCCATCTATCACCTTGGCATTAGGACACTATTCCATAGAATCATAAATCAGATCATAGCAAATGACTATTTACTGTTGTTGGCGGGACTCTGTGGTGGCCCTCGCTAAGTTCGGCTCGACGCGAATGGCGACAAGCTTTCAAAGAGTACTCTTACTTAACCGGCTAGTCAGCAGATCGAGTAGTCGCGCTCCAGAGGAGCCGCCGATACACGTGCTGAGCTGTACTCTGTAATGGAAAATAGATTTTAAGAAGAAAATAGCTGTGGAATTCTTTGGATCTGAAGACGACAGCGACGATGGTAAGCGCATCGCGAAAGGAACTGGGCAGAAGAAGGCGCAAGAGCGGACTACGCTGCTGGTGAAATATTTGCAGACCATTCAGGATAAGTAGCTTGCGGCTAAGCAGTTGCGGACAAAATGAAGCGAAAGCCTTGATCTCACCACGCAGGTGAGCAATCATAATTGGTCATGCGGGATGACGAGACAGATTTTGCTGCCGATGAGCAGCTGGCGGATGTTCCAAGAGGCGCGCTGGCGTTAGCGGGTATCGCAGTAGGCCTGCTATTGCTTGCGTGGTTTCTCATCTACTTCTTCGTGTTTCTGCCGCGAGGCTCGGTTGGCTGATGCCGATTGCCTCAGAGCGCGACGTTCTGCGCAGCGAATTCCGCTGGGGACTGCTGACCGCCGCTGCCGTCGGGCTGATCTTTCTCGCCATACTCACGGCAGCCCTGGCATGGCAAATCAACCCGCCCAGCAATGTCGAACTGATCGATCCAAAGACACTGCATCTGTCGGGTGAATTCACCGAAGATAACCTTGGGACGCAGGTGCAGGGTGACAGCGTCACAATTCGGATGATCGCCAGCCAATTCGCCTTCCTTCCGCGCTGCGTGGTTGCTCCGCAAGACAGACCTGTGACGCTCCGGCTGGTGAGCCCCGATGTAATCCATGGCATCTTGGTAACAGGAACGAATGTCAACACAATGGTCGTGCCGGGTTACGTCAGCCAGGTGCACACGACCTTTACCCGTACCGGCGATCTCCTGATGCCCTGCCACGAGTTCTGCGGGATGGGTCACAGTCAGATGTGGGCGACAATTCGCGTCGTTGAGCCAGATGCGTTCACACCTGATGCTCAAGGGAGGGTCGCCTGTGCGCAGCGTTGAGCGCCTGACCCTCGCACATTTATGGGCGGGCTTCGCAGCCTTTGCCGTCGCCTGCGTTCTGGGCGTCTGGCAAATGTGGGTACGCAGCCCGCTCACCGCGCCATTGTCCACGCCCGATCACTATTACCAGTCAGTAACGGCTCATGGCGTTGCCATGGCCTATCTGCTCACGACCTTCTTTGTTATGGGTTTTGGTTATTACGTGGCGGAGACATCGCTCTCCCGACCGCTCCCCGGTAAAGGCTGGGCATGGACCGCCTATGTTCTTAGCCTCGCGGGTGCGCTCACCGCGGCCATACCCATTCTGCTGAACAAGGCGACCGTGCTTTACACCTTTTACCCGCCGCTCACCGGCAGTGCACTGTTCTACCTGGGTCTGGTGTTGGTGGTGGTCGGCTCCTGGATTTGGTGCGCCCTGATGCTCATCGCCATGGGTCAATGGAGGCGGGACCATCCAGGCGAGGCAGTGCCGTTGGCTATGTTCGGCACAACTGCCAATGCGGTGATGTGGTTGTGGACGACGGTGGGGGTTGCTGCCGAAGTCCTGTTCCTCATCCTGCCCGCTGCGCTCGGCCTGACACAAACAATTGATGTCGGACTATCGCGAACGCTATTTTCCTGGACGCTGCATGCCATTGTCTATTTCTGGCTGATTCCGGCCTATATCGCCTTCTACACTATGGCGCCTGCCGAAGCTGGAGGACGGCTCTATAGCGATACGATGGGCCGGCTGACTTTCGTTCTGTTCCTAATCTACAGCCTGCCGGTCGGCATGCATCACCTGTTCATGGACCCGGAACACGCGACCGGCTTCAAATTCCTGCAGATGACGCTCACCGTTTTGGTTGCTGTGCCAACGCTGCTTACCGTTTTCACCATCTCGGCATCGATGGAGGTCGCCGGACGACTTAGAGGTGGCACTGGCCTGTTCGGCTGGATCAGGGCGCTTCCCTGGGAGCGGCCGATGGTGCTTGCCACAGGGCTGGCGTTCTTCATGCTGTGGTTCGGTGGCGGGGGTGGTCTCGTCAACATGAGTTTCGGCATGAACGCCATGGTGCACAACACCTCCTGGGTGACCGCGCATTTCCACCTGATTTTCGGCGGCACAGTGGTGATTATGTATTTCGCGATTGCCTATAGCATCTGGCCCAAGCTGACCGGCTGGCAATCACCAAACGTGTCACTGCAAAGGCTGCAGCTTTGGCTGTGGGCGATTGGCATGATGGTGATGACGCTGCCTTGGCATTATCTCGGCCTACAGGGTCAGTGGCGTCGGGTCGCGACCTTCGACTATACGAACCCGCTAATCGCTCCCTGGGGCAAGTGGGTGGTGTTCTCGCTCATTGGTGGCCTCATCCTGCTGCTCAGCGCCGCATTGTTTATCTACAATCTTGCCATCATGCATCGGCAGCCGGCGCGAAAGGCTACGACGAGTCAAAGCTATGCTCTCGCTCTTCACCCTCCTCATCACGTACCGGCATCGCTCAACGGGTTCAGGCTGTGGAACGCTGTCGTGCTGGTGCTTATGCTGCTTGCCTATGGCTATCCGATAGCGCAGTTCTTCATCAATCCGGCGCCAGGCGCCGTTGTTCACAGAGTTGACTAGGAGATGCTGAGCGATCCACTGAGCAAGTACATTACCGGCGGTGTGGCGGCGCTGGTGGTAGCAGCGATCATCCTGGGGTTCGTGGTTGTGCCCATTGTTCAGGGCAGCACCGCCGAAATAGACCCGTGGACCGCCATCTGTAGATCGCTCGGTATCCAGGCGGGCTCTCCGGCCCGGCGCACGCCCGTGGCGAAAACTGGAGCGCGTCCGGTTTCTGATGTTATTTGGGATAAGGCGACGCTCGAGCGATTGAACCACCCGAACAGAGAGGTGGGTGCCCAATTGGCGCAGGAGATTTGTGCTGCCTGTCATGGACAGAACGGCGTCTCACCAGATTCCAAATATCCTCACTTGTCAGGGCAGTCGGCGCTTGCAATTTACAAACAGCTTCACGATTTCCGCAGCGGGGTAAGGCAGAACGAACTGATGTCTCCTGTCGCCCAGGCGCTGACTGATGAGCAGATGATCGCGCTGTCGAATCACTATGCATCTCTCACGCAGGGCACCCTTGATCGCCGGTTGATCGTAGAAGCAAATCCGCAAGTGGACAGGTTGATTCGCACCGGCGATACGGCCCGCGGTATCCCCGGATGCCAGTCCTGCCATGGAGTGGGTGCCGGGGGACCGATGGAGACACCGACGATTTCAGGACAGCGCCGACAATACATTTCAACACAGCTGCACAATTTTGCAACAGGCGCACGACGAAACGACGTGTTTGACAGAATGCGAGGGGTAGCGGCGAGATTGACAGACGATGAAATCGAACTGCTAGCGCGTTTTTACGCGGAACAGTGAGTTGCCGAAGCTCGACGGTTCGCTGGGCGACCTTACCACCCTGTTGTTTGGTTGTTTCCTTCACTCCGCGCCATACCTGTTTCTAGCGACACTTGCGGGCGCCGTCGGAAAGACCGTGCCTATTCTCCGCGCGATTTGAAAGGCACCAGTGCGTCGTTCGCCAGCGACCGGAGCAGCATTGCCAGTGATCGCCGGAGGGGAACGAGGAACCGATTAAGGGAGGTAAGAGGCACTTGCCCGCGGTAATCCAGGAATTGGGCCTCAGAGGCAGGCCGACACTCTACAAACCGGAATTCTGCGATCAGCTCATCGAACAGATGGCCGAAGGGCTGTCATTTATGGCAGCGATGGCGCGGATCGGGGTCAGCCGGCAAACAGGTTACAGCTGGGTCAAGCAGCATGAGGAATTTTTAGAGGCGTTCGAGCTGGGTAAGGGCAAGCGACTGCTGTTTCTCGAGCGCCGACTGTTGTCGGCAAGATCCCACGGCGTCGTTACCTCGTTGGCTCCCCAGCATTCCGTGATCGAGTGCCGGCGGTACCTCAACCGCTTCGCCATGTACCTCGGCGAGCCGATGATCGAGCTGACCATGCTCATCCACACCAAGTACAACGAGTACGACTCAGTCATCCGTCCCATGGAGGCGTATCTGGAAAAGAAGGGCGTGCGCTTCCGGAAAGGGACTCGCGTGCGCGACATTGAGACCGTGAACAAGGGAAAGGAGACCCTCGCTACGGGACTGGTCTATGACGATGACTCCGGGCGCCAGCGCATTGAGCTGACGCGGGATGACCTGGTGTTCTTCACCAACGGCTCGATGGTTCAAAAGACCACGTGGGGCGACAACGATACGGTCGTGAGCTACGATCGCGACACAAGCGACCTGGGCCTGTTCGATGTCTGGAAGAAGCTGGCGGCGCGCGACCCAAAGTTTGGCCGGCCAGAGCCGTTCACCTCCGACATTGAAGGAAGCGGTTTTTACACCTGGACCGCGACGATCAAGGGCCCTTCCAAGTTCATAGACTATTGGTCGGCCAAGACGGGCGTCACCCAACCCCTGATCAAGAATGCCTTCAGCACGTTCAAGGACGCCAGCTGGGTGCCCACCTGCTTCGTCTATGGCAAGGACTACTACCGCGGCCAGCCCGCCGACGTGAACTTAATGCACGGGTACCTGTT
>DATBLQ010000027.1:0-60280 GCA_036555325.1 Aestuariivirgaceae bacterium
TTGTCAATAAATCTTTTTAGTAGTTATTTTCATTACCACTTTGATTTTAAATAATAATTTAAAGACTCCATCTTACCGCTTCGAGAACTGGAAGCTGCGGCGCGCCTTGGCGCGACCATATTTCTTGCGCTCGACCGCACGGCTGTCGCGCGTCATGAATCCGCCCTTCTTCAGCACGCTGCGCAGTTCAGGCTCAAAATAGGTCAACGCGCGCGAAATTCCATGCCGCAATGCTCCGGCCTGGCCCGAAAGGCCACCGCCGGAAACGGTGCAGTCGATATCGAACTGGTCCCGCCTGTTGGATGCGACGAGCGGTTGGTGGATCATCATCTGCAAGGTGGACCTCGCAAAATACGTCTCCATCGGCTTGCCGTTGACGACGATGCGCCCGGCACCGCGTTTCAACCATACTCGCGCAATGGCATCCTTGCGCCGTCCGGTGGCATAGGCGCGGCCCTTGGTGTCGAGTTTCGGCTGTGGAGGGGACGCCTTTGCAGCAGGAGATACGCCGATTGCACTGCCAAGATCGCCTAGCGTCGTGGTCTGGGGCATGGTGGCTAGTCTCTCACTCTGTTCTTTGGATTCATGGCGGCAACATCGATTTTTTGTGGTTGCTGTGCTTCATGTGGATGAGCTGATCCCTTGTAGACGCGCAAATTTCGCATCAACTCACGCTTCAGCGGCCCTCCCGGAATCATACGGCGCACGGCCTCTTCAAGCACCCGCTCGGGGAATTTTCCATCCAGCAACTCTTGAGCTCTGCGCTGCTTTAGGCCGCCGGGATGGCCGGTGTGCCGATAGTATATTTTGTTCTGGCGCTTGCGGCCGGTGAAGGCGACCTTTTCGGCGTTGATGACGATGACGTTGTCGCCACAATCAAGATGCGGGGTGAAAACAGGCTTGTGCTTGCCGCGAAGACGATTGGCAACGATGGTCGCCAGCCGCCCCACGATCAGACCGTCGGCATCGATCAGCACCCATTTCTTGCCAACATCGGCGGGCCGCGCGGAGAAGGTTTTCATGTGCCAAATCCCAACTTCCCGTGAAGGACCTCTTTGAGGGCCGGCAGCGCCAGCGGCCGGCGGAAGGGCAGGCTCGTAGCGGAATTTTGGGCCATGGTCAACACGTCTGAAAAAGATTTCGTTGCAAATAAACAGGGTTATAGTGTGGTAACATCATACCCCAAGACGCAAGCGAGCGATGTCAAGGGGCCTTTGCGACGGGGGCCGCCTCCCGTAGACTTGAACGGCGGCTTTCGCAGGAATAGCCATGATCCGGCTTGTCATTTTGCTCGTTTCAGGCGCTGGTCTGTTGGTCTGGATCGGCATCGGACCTGCAACAACCCAGACGACCGAAGGCCAGGCAGCACAGCCGAATACCTCCGAAGAAGAGACGATTCCACCGGACGAGATGAGCCTGGGGGAAGTTCCGCCCGCCCAAACGGTTGAACTCACTCTCGATGTCGCAAAAAAAGCCATCGATGCATTTGTGCTGGTGCGGGACAAATATGCCGATACGACGATCTACCAGTACGAGACTCTCGAGGAATTCGTCGAAAAGACCGATGAGGGAAAGAGGTTCGACGGCGACATCAAAACATTCGGCTTTTCCACGGTGGGCGAGTGGAACGTTGCGATTTCCACAGTCGGGCTTACCTATACTGCAGTCAGCGACGGACCGGCGTATGATATCGCCGCACAGATCGACGAGATCAAAGCCGACATGACAATTGCCAAGGACATGAAGGATCGCATGATCGCGTCGCTTTCATCGCTTATTCCTTCGGAGAACAACAAGAAGGTGCTGAACGATCTCATAAAGGATCCAAATTACAGCGAGAAGCTGCGCTTGCTGGCGGAGGAAGAATAGTGTCGGCGGTGGAAGAGCACAGGTCGGACCAACATATCGTGCTTAGCGAGCACGACGGCGGACTGTTGCGCCTGACGCTCAACAACCCGGATCGACGCAATGCCCTGTCGGAGGACATGCTGACGCGGCTGCAGGAGGAAATAGATACTGCCGGCGCCAGCGAGGATGTGAAATGCATCATCATTGCGGCGCGGGGACCCGTTTTCTCCTCCGGGCACGATCTCAAGCAGCTCAGCTCACACAGGAGCGACCGGGATGGCGGGCGCGGCTATTTCACCACGGTCATCGGGCAGTGCTCGCAATTGATGCAGTCGATCGTACTGCTGCCGAAACCGGTGATCGCCGAAGTGAGGGGGCTTGCCAGTGCCGCCGGGCTTCAGTTGGCGGCGAGCTGCGATATGGTGATGGCGGCGCGCTCGGCCCGCTTTTGCACACCGGGCGTCAACATCGGCCTGTTCTGCTCCACCCCGATGGTCGCCCTAACACGCGTGGTACAGCCGCGGCATGCGATGGAAATGCTGTTCACGGGAGATGTTTTTAGCGCAGAGGACGCCTATCGGTTCGGGCTCGTCAACCGCATAGTCCCCGATAACCAGCTTTCCGAAGCAACGGAAGAACTGGCAAGAAAGCTCATGTCGAGATCGCTTGAGGCGATCAACATCGGCAAACGCGCATTCGCCGCGCAGCAGCGGCTGTCGCTCGATCACGCCTATGCCCATTGCAACAAGGTCATGGTGGACAATCTCATGAACGAGGATGCAGACGAAGGCATTGGCGCCTTCCTTGAAAAGCGACCGCCGCGTTGGCGCGGCAAATGAGAGAAGGCTGCATCGAGCCTCCCGGCCAAATCGCCCACCACGCCTCGACATGAATCACGACCACTATTCGCACGATTACATTCAGAGCATCCTGCAATCGGTAAAGACCATCGCACTGGTGGGAGCATCGCCGAAGGAAGTTCGACCTTCGCATCTGGTGATGAAATATCTGCTCGGCAAAGGCTACTCGGTGATTCCGGTGAATCCCGGATTTGCCGGGCAAGAGATTCTGGACCAGAAGGTTTATGGCGCGCTCAAAGACATTCCGCGCCCAATCGATATGGTAGATATTTTCAAGAACTCGGAGGCCGCCGGAGCCGTGGTCGACGAGGCGCTCAAGCTTCAGCCTCTGCCCAAGGTCATTTGGATGCAGCTCACGGTCAGAAACGACGCCGCGGCACTGAGAGCTGAAGCCAAGGGCGTTCAGGTGGTGATGAATCGCTGCCCCAAGATGGAGTATGGGAAGCATTCGGGGGAGTGGGGCTGGGTGGGCGGCGCGTCCGGTATTCTTTCTTCCCGCCGCATGAAGCTGCATGAAAGCGGAAAGGTGCAAAGTTTGGGGCTTAGGCCGACAGTCAAGCCGTGAGACGAGCGATCTCACGGCGAAGGACGGGTAGTATCTCCGCCTCAAACCATGGATTGCGCTTGAGCCAGCCCGTGTTGCGCCAACTCGGATGCGGCAAGGGCATCACCTTAGGCTTGAGCGTTTCGAACGGCTCTTTCCAATTGCGAACCGTTTCAGTGAGCGTGGGGCGGCAAAACCGGGGCATGTGCCATTCCTGAGCATACCTGCCCACACAGATGACGGTCTCAATCGAGGGCAACAAAGCTACGAGCCGGGCTCGCCAATGGGGGGCGCACTCGGGGCGCGGCGGCAGGTCCGCTCCATTGGCATCATAGCCTGGGAAACAAAAACCCATCGGAACGATTGCGAACTTGGAAGGATCGTAGAAGGCCTGACGGCTGATGCCTAACCAGTTCCTAAGTCTGTCTCCTGAGGGGTCATTGAAAGGAAGGCCGGTTGCGTGCACGCGAGCGCCAGGAGCCTGGCCGACGATCAGCACCCTAGCGTCAGTCGATGCTTGCAGGACGGGCCGTGGGTCGTGCGGGAGGGGAGTTTTCTGCGGAGTTTCGAGGCAGATGCGACAGCGGCGCACCTCCTGCAGAAAGAGTTCCAATCGGTCCGCACGCCTCGTTCGCATCATTCAGGTTCAAACAATATTTACCAAACCCAAGAAGCGGAAGTTAACCGTCGGCTGGTAAACATTCCAGTTCGCAGAGGGGGCGGAATTTGGGCGAAGAGGATTGCCCGAACGATGCTGGGTTTCAGCTCCGAGACGAGGGGGACGGCTGAATTCGACCGTGCAGATCCCGCCGCAATCGGCCGGACTAAAAGGCGACGGGCGCTGCTTTGGGATGGCGGGGAGCCGGAACCCTGGCAGCGAGATCTGCTGACGCTCTTCGCTTCCAATCAGCTCAAAACCGCCCCAGCCTTACCTATCCTAGCCTTGATCCTCACCATCGTCGGCGTCCGATGGATCGATGGTTTCACATCGCTTCTATGGCTCGGCTCGGTTCTCGTCTGCCAAGTGCTGCAACATGGACTATGCCTGAAATATTTGCGGAACGATAATCCCAGCATCGCGCCGGTGGAGTGGATCGGGATGCTGACGGCGGCTGAAGCGTTCGCGGCTTCCTGCTGGTCAATACCGCTCTTCCTTTACTGGCAGCACGGCAACGAGCTTCAGCACGTGTTTCTCATTGCAATCCTGGTCGCGGTCATTGCGGTGCGCATCATCGTGGCATCGAATTTCATGCCAGTCATCATTGCGGGCACGGGATTCCTAACGATCCTGATCGTGATCCGATGTCTTATGGCGCAGACGGTCTTCGATGCCCACATAGCAGCCATCGCCATTGTAACGGAGGTCTTTCTGCTGCAACTCACGCGGCGTCTGCAAGAGACGGCGCGCGAAATGCTGACCTACAAGCAGCAACGCGAGGAATTGATCGAGCGCCTGGAACGGGCAAGAAACGTGGCGGAAGAGGCCCGCGAGAGAGCGGAGGAGGCCAACCGAGCAAAATCAAAATTTTTGGCCGCGATGAGCCATGAGCTGCGCACGCCGCTCAACGCCATCCTCGGATATTCGGAAATCCTGGCGCAGGAAATGATGGGTTCGCACGCGGTCCCCGCCTACAAGACCTATGCGGGCGACATACACCATTCCGGCCAACACCTGCTGAGCCTGATCAACGACATTCTGGATCTGTCGCGTATCGAGGCGGGCCGGCAGGAGCTGAAGGAGGAGCCCTTGTCTCTGGCCGAGATGGGAGCAAGCTGCCTCAAGCTGATGGAAGGCCAGGCCAAGACAAAGAAACTCAAGCTGCAAATTGCTTTTGAGCGGTCGTTGCCGAAGCTTTTGGCGGATCCACGCCACATCAAACAGATTTGGCTCAATCTGCTTTCGAATGCGATCAAGTTCACGCCGGATGGCGGGAAAATAACTTTGGAGACGGGCCTGGAGGCAGAGCGACATTACTTGATCGTTGCCGATACCGGCCATGGAATTCCAAAAGATGAAATCGAATCGCTGCGCGAGGCATTCATCCGGGGATCGAACGCGGTCAAGCGCGCGGTCGATGGCGCCGGACTGGGCCTGTCGATTGTCAACGGCCTCATACAGCTGCACGGCGGTGAACTTACGATCACGAGCGATCTTGGAAAAGGAACGGCGATCCGCGTCGCTTTTCCCTCGGCCCGCACTTTGTGGCCGCAAGCGAAGGCCAGCGAGGCGCAGACCTCGGCAAGCCAGCGCAAACTGATAGCGCTCACCGCCTAGTCGAGCAATTTTCCGCTTACTCCTGCATCGGCAAACGTTGCCATGCCGTTATGTATGTCGACGGCAGCCTTCACGACGGCCGCCGCCAGAGCCGCGCCCGATGCTTCGCCCAGGCGCATGCCTAGGTCGAGGATGGGCCGTTTTCCTATTTGAGCAAGCAGTGCACCGTGGGCTGGTTCGGCAGAGCAGTGGGCCGCCAGACAATGATCGAGGGCCGACGGGTTGGCCTTATGCAAAACCGCCGCTGCTGCGGTTGCAACATACCCATCGATCAGCACGGGAATGCGTTCAAAGCGCGCAGCCAGAATTGCTCCGGCAATCGCAGCAAGCTCGCGGCCTCCGAGCCTTCGCAGCACTTCCAAGGGGTCTTGCATGTGCGCGCGGTGACGATCGAGGGCGCGGTTGACGGCGCCAGCTTTTCGCTCAAGACCTTTTTCGTCGACACCGGTGCCGGGACCAACCCAGTCTTCCCCCCTGCCCCCGTACAAGCCGGCAGCAATGGCGGCGGCAACGGTCGTATTGCCGATGCCCATTTCGCCGACGCACAGCAAATCCGTTCCTCCAGCGATCGCTTCCATTCCGAAGGCCATGGTGGCCGCACACTGCTTCTCATCAAGGGCCGCATCCTCGGTAATGTCGCGCGTCGGCATTTCAAGTGCGAGTTCGAACACCTTCAGTCCAAGCCCGAAGGCCTTGCACAGCTGGTTGATTGCAGCGCCGCCGTTGCGGAAATTGGCCACCATCTGCAAGGTCACTTCCGGCGGAAAGGCGGCAACTCCCTGGCGGACAACACCATGATTTCCGGCAAACACCACCACCGCCGGTCTATCGATCCTCGGGGGATGGCGGCCCTGCCATGCGGCGATGAACTCGGCGATTTCCTCAAGTCGCCCAAGGGAACCCAAGGGCTTGGTGAGGGTGGCGTTGCGTTGACGAACTACTTCGGCCGCCTTCGCATCGCGGCCGGGAAGCTTTTTGAGCAGCGCACGTATGTCGTCGAAAGGCAAAGCGGAATGGGCGAGCGTCATGGGTGGCACTCTGGCCAGGGGTGGAGCGGTGGTGGGGACATGCTATAGAAGCCTTGAGAGGCCATTGAAAAGTTCCCAAATGTTCGAAGACGACAGACAAACAGACGCACCACCGCCCGACAGCCTATCGGCCGAAGAGTGGACGCAAGACCTGAAAGCGGCAACCGGTTTTCTCTCGCGGCTCCCGGTGCGTACAGGAGATTTCTCAGTTTCCGATTTAAGGCGAGCGGCACGCGCTTTTCCGCTGGTGGGTGCCGGAATAGGCTTCTTAGCGGCAGTTCTCCTCCTCATATGCCTTGCCATAGACATGTCGGCGCCGCTCGCTTCCGCCTTCGCCGTCGCTTCGCTGTCGATCATGACGGGCGCGCTGCACGAGGACGGCCTTAGCGATACGGCCGACGGTTTCTTCGGCTCGGCGGACCGGAACGGCAAACTGAAGATCATGCGCGACAGCGCCAGCGGCACCTTCGGCGTGTTGTCGCTGATTTTCGCAGTGATCGCCAAAATCGCCGCCCTGGCACAAATCATCGCCGTCGGTGCCGTTGAGGCGGCAGCGGCGCTCGTGGCGGCCGAGACGATTTCAAGACATGGAATGGTGATTCTCATGACATCGACGCCCCAGGCCCGCAGTGATGGCGTGGCGGTCATGGCCGGACAGCCCTTTTCGCAAGCGGCCAGGACTTCGCTCTTTATCTCTCTGGCGATCGGACTGCCGACGCTATGGCTGACGGCCGGGATGCAAGGCATCGCGGTAGCGGGTGGGCTAGCGGTGCTCGCCTTTTTTGGCGTGAAGGAACTGGCGAAGAGACACATTGGGGGCCATACAGGGGATGTTTGCGGTGCCGTGCAACAACTTGTGGCGATCGCAGTGCTGGTGGGGCTGGCGATAGCGGCAGGCGATTGAGGTTCGATTAACCAAGACACGCAACGAATGATTTGCCTTTCACTCCTACGATCAGGGCTTCGGCAATAGGAGTGTTCATGAGTGGGTTATCGCGGAAATTCGCCCTTGCGGCCGCAGCTCACGTTCTTGCTCTGGCGTGGGTACCTGAGGTTCTTGCATCTTCGGCTGAGATCACGGCCGACCAAGCGGGTCACTTCGTTACCACTGCGGAGATCGACCATACCGCCATCACGGTGCTCGTCGATACCGGCGCGAGCCTGGTGGCATTGAGCTACGAGGACGCCGAGCGAGCGGGCCTCGCACCGCGGACTCTCACCTACGATGTGCCCATCCTAACCGCCAACGGCGGCATCCACGCGGCGAAGGTACTGCTTAACCGCGTGGAGATCGGCAATGTGCTGGTCAGAGACGTAGAAGGAGTGGTGCTGCCGAAGGGCGCCTTTGACGGCACGCTTTTGGGAATGAGCTTTCTTAACAAACTTTCACGCTTCAAAGTGGAAGACGGGAAGCTTTTTCTCCAGGAATAATGGCGGATTTCGCCCTATCGCGGCGCTAATCGGCTTTCAAAGATTGACGGAACGGGCACTCTATCCCATCTGTTGCATGCGATTCTAACCGGAAGCGCGATGGACGTTCGACTAGAGCCTGATATTGAAAGCCCGTGCATAAAGGTCTGTGTCTTAGACCCTGGCAGTGGCTTCTGCATCGGATGCGGGCGGACACGGGAGGAAATCGCCAGTTGGCTCGACTTGAATGCGGAAGAGCGCCGCCATGTCATGGGTGTTCTACCAGGCAGGATTTCGAGCCTTACTGACCGCCGCCGGCGAAAAGGAGGTCGGCGCGGACGGTTTGCAACAAATGAGGTCGCTTGAGAGTCCATGGGCTCCGAAATCGAATTTGGCTGGTTTGCCTATCTGATCCTCATCGGCGCGTTCGTCGCCGCGAGCGTCGTGGCTCTCTACCGCGGCAGGTTCGGCAGAGCGCTGCGCGATGCCGGCTTGTGGCTGCTGATCATGGCGGTGCTCATCGTCGGCTATGCGATGCGCAGCGAGCTTGGCCATGTTGGCCAGCGCGTGTTTGCGGTGCTTGTTCCCGGCCATGGCATCAGCTCGAACGGCGGCGAGACGCTTGAATTCGCGGCGGGGCCTGATGGTCATTTTCTGATCAACGGCTCGGTCGATGGCGTACCGGTGAAATTTGTCGTCGACACTGGCGCAACCACGGTGCTCCTCACCTATCAAGATGCGCAACGAACCGGCATTGATGTTGGCAGTCTTCGTTTTAGCGCGCCGGTTCAAACGGCAAATGGGCTGGCGATGGCTGCTCCCTATACGCTGAGACGGGTCGAAACCGGCGGAATCAGTCGGTCGAACGTGCAAGCGCTCATAGCACAGCCCGATCTCATCAACGCTTCGCTCCTCGGCATGAGCTTCTTGAGCCGGCTATCGTCGTTCGAGGTGCGCGGGGACAGGCTCATCCTTCACGACTGATCACGACGACTGGCCATGAGACTATTCGGCGGCAATCAGTTGCCGCGGCGGGACAGTTGTGGACAGCGCCCGCTCGAGAAGGCTGGCGGCAGCATCAGGGCGATGCATGTTCTCGGACAGAGCTCGCCGGAAACGGCTCCCTCCATATTGGCCGTGATAGAGCCCAAGCATGTGGCGTGAGATCTCAGCGAGCCGCGCGCCCGCGGCGATTTCACGCTGAATATAAGGAAGGTATTCAGCGATAACGTCCTCGCGCGAGCGCGGCGGAACGTCTTTGTTGCCAAAGAAACGCCGGTCGACGTCGATCAGGAGATAGGGCTGTTCATACGCGGCTCGGCCAAGCATGACGCCATCGACGTGGCGCAGATGATCTTCGGCCTCCGCAAGGGAGCGGATTCCGCCGTTTATGACGATCTCCAACGAGGGGTGATCGCGTTTGAGCCGATATACGCGCTCGTAGTTCAGCGGCGGCACGTCACGATTGGCGCGGGGAGACAGCCCCTTCAGCCAAGCTTTCCTCGCATGGACAACAAAGGTGCGGCAGCCCGCGCGTGCAACAGCATCCACGAAATAATCGAGCGGTTCACTCTCGGGCTGGTCGTCGACGCCGATGCGGCATTTGACGGTAACGGGAATCTTCACAGCATCCCGCATCGCCGCCACACAGTCGCCGACATGGTTGGGTTCCGCCATCAGGCAGGCTCCGAAACGGCCTTCTTGCACCCGCTCGGAGGGACAACCGCAGTTCAGATTGATCTCGACGTAACCGAACTCTTCCCCGAGGCGGGCAGCCAGGGCAAGTTCGGAGGGATCGGAACCGCCAAGCTGCAGGGCCACCGGGCGTTCAAAGTCCGAGAAGGCGAGGAGCTTGTCGCGCTTGCCAAACCTTATTGCCGCTGCGGTGATCATTTCCGTGTACAGCAGCGCATGCTTGGTGAGAACCCGGTGGAACGCGCGGCAATGGCGGTCCGTCCAGTCCATCATCGGAGCAACGCAGAAAAGATGCTTGGGGCTTTGTGAATTTGACATTTTATTTCGGTGCAATTTCGCTGTTATAACGCTGGTATTTGGAAAGAAGTTTTCTATAACCTGGACTTTTTCCTATAGGGGGCAACCATGCAATTCACAAGTCTGAGTTGCCGTGCACTGCGGCAACTGATCGGCGCCGTTTTGGTTTTGGGCCTGGTCTCTTCTGCATCTGCCGGCGAGGCGGAGCGCGCGCAAGGACCGGTCCTTCTGACCGTTACGGGCGAAATCAGCACGACGAACCGAGCGGGTTTCGACGAAGCCCGGGATGTCTTTATCAAATTCCACCAGCGCAAGTTCAACAAGGCCCTCGAATTTGACCAAGCAATGCTGGAAGCTCTCGGCATGACACGGGCGCAGGTGACGTACAGCGGCTGGCCAAAACCGGTGACGGTGGAGGGACCTTTGCTTCGAGACGTGCTCAAAGCCGCTGGCGCAAACAGCGCCAAGATACAAATCCTGGCGCTCGATGGCTTTACAACAGAACTCAGCCCCGGGGATCTTGCTGAACAGGATTGGATCGTAGCGCTCAAGGCCGACGGACGATATCTGGGCATCGGCCAGCAGGGTCCAAGCTGGATCCTCTATTCGCGCAAGGATGGAGAGCCCGCGACGGACAAGGACGAGGCCCGTTGGCCGTGGGCGGCTTTTCTTATCGAAGTTCAGTGAGGAGGCATGTAGGGTGCAGATAAATCGATTCAAGTTTCGTCCATAGGGCACTGAACCATCACTGCAATTCCGATGTCGCGCGAGCTTCCCGATTACCTGTCGAATTCCATCAATTTGGCCTCTCCCCGGCTCGGATCGGAGGTCATCTATGCAACGGATGATTTCTTCGCGGACAAATCGCGGCTGCTCAAGGATGCTGCGCCCGTCTTCATTCCGGACAAATACGATGAGAACGGCAAGTGGATGGACGGCTGGGAATCGCGCCGGCGGCGCGGCGGGGGCCATGATTTCTGCATCGTCCGTCTTGGGGTGAAGGGGCGCATCAAGGGCGTCGATATCGATACGAGCCATTTTACCGGCAACTATCCGCCTTCGGCTTCAATAGAAGCGACTCTCGCGGAGGATGCGCAGTCGGCGAACGCGAGATGGAAGGAAATCTTGCCAAGCTCGCAGCTCAGCCCCAATTCGCATCACTATTTCATCATAGAGGACGAGGGTATCTACAATCATCTGCGGCTTCACATCTATCCCGACGGCGGGGTTGCGCGGCTTAGGGTCTACGGAGATCCGGTGGCGCAATGGGACGGGAAGGACAAGAGCCAGATCTATGAGCTGTCGGCGCTGAAAAACGGGGGGCGCATCGTGACCTACAATGATGCCCATTACGGCAGCGTGTGGACAATGCTGCTGGAAGGGCGCGGCATCAACATGGGAGACGGGTGGGAGACACGACGGCGGCGCGAACCCGGCAACGACTGGATCATCGTCAAGCTTGGGGCGCCCGGCGTCATTGAAAGGATCGAGGTCGATACCGCGCACTACAAGGGGAACTATCCAGACCGGTGCTCGATCGTGGCGGCGCTGGTTGAGCCCAACTCCGACAAATCGATCGTCACGGAGGCAATGTTCTGGCCCGAGCTCATGGGCGAGCAAAAACTTGAGATGGACAAGATTCATCAATTCGACGGCGAAAAGATCAAGAAGCTCGGGCCGGTGAGTCATGTGAAGCTCAATATTTTTCCGGACGGGGGCGTTTCGCGGCTGCGCCTCTTCGGACGGCTTGCATGAAGCTCAAGATCCAGCCCTTAACACGCGCAGCCTTTGCGCCCTACGGGGATGTGATCGAAACCGATGGGGCAACCCATTATCCCATCAACGAGGGCACGGCGGAGCGATTTCATGATCTTGCGGAGATCGATGTCGAAAGCGATGGCGGCAGGCCGCTGATCAATATCTTCGTTGGCCGCCCGCGACCAAAACCAGTGATCGTTCGGATGATGGAGCGCCACCCTTTGGGAACCCAGTTGTTCGTTCCGCTGCAAGACATGGACTACCTCATCGTGGTAGCCGCGGGAGAGATTCCTCTGCCGCAGACGTTGAGGGGATTCCGGGCGAAAGGGTCGCAAGGGGTGAACTATCATCGCAATATCTGGCATCACCCGCTGCTCGTTCTCGATCAAGAGTGCCGTTTTCTGGTGGTGGACCGCGGCGGCAAGGGCGTCAATCTCGAGGAAGCGCAGTTGAGCGAGCCGGTCCTGCTGGATTTGCCGAACTTCGCCGATATCGGGCGACCCGACTAGCCCTCTCTTTTCATGGCAGCGCCCATCGGACGAGAAGTGCCACGAGCGCCACCGATGCGACCCCTGCAAGCCAAAGCGCTGCGAACCAAAGGAGTCTTTGCGCCATGGTTCGACTCCCCTTCATGACCTGCCGTTCACCTGTAGAACGTGCCGGTCTTGCCGCGAAACACCCAGTAGGCGTAGGCGGTATAGGCGAGAATGAGAGGTACCAATACCATCGTGCCGATGAGGAGGAATAGCTGGCTTTTCTCGGGAGCGGCGGCGTCCCAAATCGAAAGCGACGGGGGCACGATGTAGGGATAGAAGCTGATACCGATGCCGATGTAGGACAGGATGAAAAATCCCTGCGCGGCAAAGAAGGGGCTCAACTCGCGCCTTTCATTCAGCCCGCGCCTCAAGGCATAGAGGCAGGCAACGACGAGCAGCGGGACCGGCGCCGCATAGAGGATTTGCGGAAAGTCAAACCAGCGCGACATGTAGGCGGGGTTGAGGAACGGGGTCCAGAGGCTGACCGCACCGATGAAGCCGACGGTCGCAAGTCCCGAGACCCTGGCCAAGCCATAGGCTCTTTCCTGCACTTCGCCAGAGTTTTTCCAGATCAGCCAGGTGGCACCCAGCAACGCATACCCGACAAGCAGTGCGGAACCTGTGAGCAAGCTGAAGGGCGTCAGCCAGTCCCACCAGCCTCCGGCGTACGCCCGTCCGATCACGGGAATGCCCTGCACCAGCGCGCCCAAGGCGATACCCTGGAGAAAGGTGGCGACGATCGAGCCCAGGGCGAATGCCCAGTCCCAAAAACGGCGGCCACGTTCGGTCTTCCACCTGAACTCGAACGCAACGCCGCGAAAGACAAGCGCCAGCACCATCCCAACAATCGGAACGTATAGGGCCGGCATGACGACCGCGTAGGCGAGAGGAAAGGCAGCAAGAAGGCCACCGCCACCCAAAACCAGCCAGGTCTCGTTGCCGTCCCACACGGGGGCAATCGAGTTCATCATTTCGCTGCGATGCTCTTCGTTACGGAACAGGGGGAAGAGAATTCCGATGCCGAGATCGAATCCGTCGAGCATCACATAGGCAAGAACAGCAAAGGCGATGATGCCCGCCCAAAGGAACGCCAGGTCAAGCTCCATCGCGGCCTCCGCTCGGGCTGACTGCGATCTCCTGAACGGGTCCCGGCATGAGGCCCGCGGCGCGCACGGGCTCATAGGGAGCAAGGCCGGGTTCTCCTAGCTCGGGGCGTTTGAGCATCAGGCGCAGCATGTAGAACGCTCCGGCACCGAACACTGCCAGGTAAACGACGATGAAGGCGACAAGGGAGGCACCCACGGCGGCGGCATCGATGGGAGACACGGAATCGCCGGTGCGGAGCAAGCCATAAACCGTGTAGGGCTGGCGGCCCACCTCCGTGGTTATCCAGCCCGCCAGCACGGCAATGAAGCCCGCCGGCGCCATCGCCACCGATATCCAATGCAAGACGCGCGCGGAGTAGAGCCTGCCGCGCCAGCGCTGCCACAGACTGAAAAGCCCAAGCGCTGCCATGAGGACGCCGAGGCCAACCATGATACGAAAGCTCCAGAATACGATCGGCGCGTTGGGTCTTTCCTCCGGCGGCCACTGCTTCAGACCGGGAACGGTGCCGTTCAAGTCGTGGGTGAGGATGAGGCTGCCGAGCTTTGGTATTTCGATTGAATACCTCGTCGTTTCCGCCGCCATGTCGGGAAGTCCGAAGAGGATCAAGGGGGCACCGGCTTGCGTTTCGAAATGACCTTCCAACGCGGCTATTTTCGCCGGCTGATGCTCAAGCGTGTTCAATCCGTGCAGATCGCCGACAACGATCTGAAGAGGCGCGACCAAGGTTGCCATCCACATGGCCATGGAGAACATGACGCGAGCGGGCTCGTTATTTCGATCGGTCAAGAGGTGCCAAGCTCCGACACCGCCCACCACGAAGGCGGTGGTCAGATACGCGGCGAGCGTCATGTGCACGAGACGGTAGGGGAAGGACGGGTTGAAGATGATCGCAAACCAATCTTCCGGCGCAAATTGACCGGCGGCATTGAGGGAGTGGCCAGTGGGAGTTTGCATCCAGCTGTTCGCCGCAAGTATCCAAAATGCCGACAGAAGCGTGCCGAAGGCCACCATGAGCGTGGCAAACAGGTGAAGGCCGCGTCCGACCCGCTCCATGCCGAAGAGCATGACCCCGAGAAAACCTGCCTCGAGAAAGAAGGCGGTGAGGACTTCATAGCCCATGAGCGGGCCAACAACGGGGCCGGCCTTATCGGAAAACACACTCCAGTTCGTGCCGAACTGGTAACTCATCACTATGCCAGAGACGACACCCATGCCGAAGGCAATGGCGAATATCCTCTTCCAGAAGTCGAAGAGGGACAGATAGACGAGGTTGTCAGTCTTCAGCCAAAGCGCCTCGAGGACCGCAAGGTAGCTTGCAAGCCCAATGGTGAAAGCGGGGAAAATGATGTGGACACTGACGGTAAAAGCAAATTGCAAACGCGCCAGTTCAACAGCTTCCAGACCTAACATTGACGTGCCAGTGACGCCTTGGAGCGCGTCCCTTGCCTATTGTGCCTCAATTGACGGGATTGCCGAACGAAAAATTTTTGTGCCAATGACGCGCGATGTCCACACGACGGGCGATCCATACCCGGGGCCTGGCGCTGATGTGATGTATGAATTTCTGCAATGCGGCGGCGCGCCCTGGCCGGCCGATCAGGCGACAGTGCAATCCAACCGACATCATCTTGGGTGAACCTGTTTCTCCCTCGGCGTACAAAACGTCGAAGGTATCGCGCAAATACGCGAAGAACTGGTCACCGGCATTGAACCCTTGCGGGGTGGCAAAGCGCATGTCATTGGCGTCGAGTGTGTAGGGGATGATGAGATGCGGGCCTTTCGGTCCATTGAACCAATATGGCAAGTCATCGGCGTAAGAATCGGAGGAATAAAGAAATCCCCCCTCTTCCATGACGAGCTTCACAGTGTGGGCCGAGCAGCGGCCGGTATACCACCCGAGCGGCCTTTCGCCAGCGACTTCGGTGTGAATGCGCAAGGCTTCACGAATATGCCTGCGCTCGGCGGCGGCGGTGAAATCTTTGTAGTCGATCCATTTGAGGCCATGGGAGGCGATTTCCCAGCCGGCCGCGCGCATGGCGGCCACCTGATCGGGCGAGCGCTGCATGGCGGTGGCAACGCCGAACACCGTCACCGGGATGCCGGCAGACGAGAAGATCCGATGCAATCGCCAGAAGCCGGAGCGGGCTCCATATTCGTACATGGACTCCATATTCATGTGCCGCATGCCAGGCCAGGGCACGGCACCGATGATCTCGGATAGAAATGCCTCGGAGGCCTTATCTCCGTGAAGGATGTTGTTCTCGCCTCCCTCCTCGTAGTTGACGACAAACTGAACGGCGATCAGAGCGCCGTTGGGCCAACGCGGATGGGGCGGGCTTGAACCATAGCCCTTGAGATCGCGGGGATAGCGCTTTGCCAAGTTCAATCCTTTCCTGAATAGACGCGGTTCCCGGCAACATAGGTCGCCCGCACGGCGTGCTCGTCGCCAAGGATCATCAGCGCAAAAAGCAGCTCCTCGATAGTTTCGGAGAGCGCCTGCCTGGCAGCGAGAACGGGAGTGGCGTTCGGATCTAGAACGACGATGTCGGCATAGGCACCGACATCGAGGGTTCCAACCTCGGAGGTGACGCCGAGAAGCTCGGCATTACCGCGCGTCGCCATGTGAAACAGGTCAATGGCGGTCAGCCTGTGGCCCTGGAGCATGGCAACCTTATAAGCCTCCGCCATGGTGGCGAGCATCGAATATGTCGTTCCACCGCCGATATCGGTGGCGAGGCCAACGGCGACCGGTCTCGAAGACTTCTGCAGATGTGGCATGGGGAAAAGACCCGAGCCGAGGAAGGTGTTGGATGTCGGACAGTGGACAATCTTCGAGCCGGCATCGTGAAGACGCCGACATTCGCTTTCCGAAAGATGGACGCCATGCGCAAAGAGACTGGTCGGGCCCAAGAGCCCGAACCGCTCATAAACCGCGGTGTAATCGCGCTCAGAGGGAAAGAGACGCTTGACGGTTTCAATCTCAAGGCGACTTTCGGAAAGATGGCTCTGCAGCAAGACATGCGGATTGCGCTTCAGAAGTTCACCGGTCAGTTGAAGCTGAGCTTCGCTCGAGGTGATGGCGAAACGCGGCGATATGACATAGCGCGCCCTGCCCCGCCCATGCCACTTGCGCAGCAGCTCCTCACTTTCCTGCGCGCTGGTTTCAGGATCGTCATGGAGTGGCGGGATGGCATTGCGGTCCATCATGGTCTTTCCGGTGGCGATTGCCATGCCGGACGCCTCGCAGGCCGAAAACAGAAGCTCGACACAAATCTTATGGATCGAACAGAACGCCATGATGGAGGTCGTGCCGGCAGCGAAAAGATTGCGCAGAAAGATCCCCGCGGCTTCGGCGACATGGGCCTTGTCGCCATAGCGGGCCTCTTCCTTGAAGGTGAAGCGGTTCAGCCAGTCGAGGAGATCGCGCGCCGGTGCGGCGAGGATGCGATATTGCGGGAAGTGTATGTGGGGATCGATGAAGCCCGGGATAACGAGGCAGCCGGAGAAATCATCGCGGCGGACGGCGGCATGTTGCTGTGGAAGTTTCGAGCGTTCGCCAGACCAGAGGATTCTACCGTCACCGGAAACCGCAACGATACCGTCTTCATGGAAAACAGGAGCACCATTGGCGCGGAAGGATAAGGTTTTGCCGCTGATCAGAAGTTTCGGAGTCATGCAGCGACCCGATCCTCGAGCCGGAAACGAACTATCCGGTTCACCTCAGCCAAGGCGTTTCTCAATTCAGTATCCCTGGAGTTTTCCAAACGTTCACCGAATGCGGCAAGGATTTGATGTTTTGTGGCCCCCTTCACCGCGAAGATGAAGGGAAATCCGAATTGCCTGCGATAGGTTTCATTGAGCGAATTGAAACGGGCAAATTCCTCTTCGGTGAGCGTGTCGAGACCGGCGCGGCTCTGTTCCTCGCGCGAGCTCCGCGTCAACTCGCCCGAGACGGCAGCTTTGCGGGCAAGGTCGGGGTGAGCGCAAAGAAGAGCAACCTGCCGGTCTGGCGGCGCGTTGAGCACGGCCTGCGCGAAAGCATCGATCAAGGCCTCCCGGCTGAGAAAGGGCCGCGCCTTGGCGGCGGCCTCTGCGACCCAGGGCGAATGTTCGGCGACATCACCCAGCTTTGCGACGAAACGATCGGCGGGCATGGCGTTTATCTCAGCGAGAGTCATCTTGGGTTCCAAGGGCTAGCGGTGCTGTTTGATCCAGAGACCAAGAGTGCGGCGTTCGTCCACAGTCATTCCGGTTTCATTGCCGAGCGGCATGGTGTTTGTGTGCACCGTGTGCTTGAGGATCAGATCGGAGTGCCGCAAAAGCTGGTCCACGGTTTCGAGCATCGTACCTTTCGGTGGTTCCGTGAAGGCTTCATGGGTGGGATTGGCGGAATGACACATGGTGCAGTGCTTGCCAACTATGGCCAGCACGGCCTCATCGCTCACCGTAGGCAGGGCGGAAATATCTTCCGTGCGCGGCACGGTCATTATGGTGGCGATCAGAAAGGCTCCCAAGATAATGGGCAAGGTCCAGGCGATGCGGGGCAAGGGGTCGCCGACTTCGTAGCGGACAAGAAAGTGACGCAAGGCGGCACCGCCGACCACGATCAGGCCAACGAGCACCCAGGAGTGAGGGTGGTTAGTCAGCATCGGATAGTGGTTGCTGATCATCAGCAGCAGCACCGGCAAGGTCAGGTAGGTGTTGTGGAGCGAGCGCTGCTTGCCGACATTGCCAAGAGCGGCATCGGGTTCCTGGCCAGCGATCAGAGCATCGGTAATCTTGCGCTGATTGGGAATGATCACCGCGAAGACATTGGCGGCCATGATCGTGCCGATGAACGCGCCGATGTGGATAAGGGCGCCGCGGCCGGAAAAGACGTGGGTAAACCCGAAGGAGGCGAGGAGGATGAGCACGAAGACGGCTGCCGCCAGCGCCTGCGGGTTGTCGGCGAGCCGCGAGCGGCACAGATTGTCGTAAATGATCCACCCCCCGAGCAGCCCACCTAGCGAGATCGCAACAGCATCGTACCATTGCATCGGCATGACCGAGGCATCAATGAGAAATGTGTCGGCGTGCCAATAGAATTGAACGATGAGCAGCAGGAAGCCGGTCAGCCAGGTCAAATAGGCTTCCCATTTGAACCAGATCAGATCTTCGGGAAGGTGTCGGGGAGCAGTGAGGTATTTCTCGATGTGATAAAAGCCGCCGCCATGGACTTCCCAGGCGGTGCCGAGAACACCTGGATTCATGCGTTCCCGTTGCTTGAGACTGAAGTCGAGCGCGACGAAATAGAAAGACGTGCCGATCCAGCTAATGCCGGCAATCAGATGGGCCCAGCGCAGGAGCAGGTTCAGCCAATCGGCAAGGAACGAGAGCATTCGATTCTCAAACGAGTCGAAACATCGTCAGCGCGTGCTTGAGCGCGCGCAAAGAGATGCCCGGATCGCGGGCTTCGCCCGGTCCGGGCATGACGCAGAACGATCCAACACCGTCATGCGCGGGCTTCGACCCGCGCATCCCATGTCCTGGACAGAGATGGCTGCATTAGTCGATCAACCGTAGCCATGACATTGTAGAGTGGGTCATTGCGGCAACTTATCGTCGATGCCTTTGACGTACCAGTTCATCGACAGGATATCCTGATCGGGGAGCGGCTTGCCCTGCTCACCCACGACGGTGCCGTCCTGGCGGGTGATCGGACCGGTGAATGGATGCAGCTCACCGCTCTTGATCTTGTCCGCCGTCTCGGTCGCCATCTTGGCAATGTCATCGGGCATATTGGTGAAGGGGGCGAGTTTTACCGTTCCCTCAGCCATGCCGTCCCACGAGGATTGGGATTTCCAACTACCATCAGCCACCGCCTTCACGCGCCTGACATAATAGGGCCCCCAGTTGTCGACGATGGCGGTCAATTGCGCTTTGGGAGCGAATTTGATCATATCCGAGGCTTGGCCGAAGCCCTTTTTGTTCTGCTCCTCGGCAACCAGCAGCGGACCGGTTGAATCCGTATGCTGAACGATGATATCCGCACCTTGGCTGAACAGCACCTTGGCAGCATCGGCTTCCTTGCCCGGGTCGTACCATGTGTTGACCCAGACGATCTTCACCTTGAAATCGGGATTGATGGACTGGGCTCCCAGCATGAAGGAGTTGATGCCGGAAACGACTTCCGGAATTGGGAAGGACACGATGTAGCCGGCGATACCGCTCGTCGACATTTTTGCGGCAATCTGGCCGATGACATAGCGGCCCTCGTGGAATTTGGCGTTATAGGTCGTGACATTGTCGGCGGTCTTGTAGCCGGTTGCATGCTCGAACTTCACGTCGGGGAATTTCTTCGCCACTTTAAGGGTCGGTTCCATATAGCCGAAGGAGGTGGTGAAGACGATCTGGCAGCCATCGCGGGCAAGACGCTCAATCGCTCGTTCCGCGTCCGGTCCCTCGGGGACGCTCTCGACGAAAACGGTCTCGACTTCCCCGCCCAGCTCCTTTTCGACCTGCTGGCGACCCTGATCGTGCTGATAAGACCAGCCGTGATCGCCTATCGGGCCGATATAGATCCAGCAGGCCTTGGTTTTGGCGCCCGCTTCGGGCGTGCCCAGGGCGCACCACAGTGCAAGGCCCAATGCGATACTCAAGATTCTGTTCATCACATACTCCCTCGCGACATGACTGTTGTCCGCCTCTCATGCCAGTCGCCGGCATGATCGCGGTTTCGATAGGCTACCGGTCGGGAACGAACGACTGGCCCAGACAGGCAGGCGTATTGGCCCTAGTGATAGCGCGGTTTGCGGAAATGATCACCAGCGCGATGATGGTAATAAGATAGGGAAGCGATGAAAGGAACTGGGAGGGAATTCCCCAGCCCATTCCCTGAACAAAGAAACCCAAAATCGTGACAGTGCCGAAAAGATAAGCTCCAACGGCCAGCCGCCACGGAAGCCAAGAGGCGAAAACGACGAGTGCCAAGGCGATCCAACCGCGTCCTGCCGTCATGTTCTCGATCCACTGGGGGGTATAGGCGAGTGACAAATATCCGCCGGCCAGGCCGCTGCAGGCGCCGCCGAACACGATGCACAGGTACCTGACCGTGATGACGTCATATCCGAGCGTATGGGCGGAGTGATGATTGTTGCCGACGGCGCGGATGATGAGCCCGATGCGGCTGCGGAAAAGAGTGAAGGAAACGACGCCGGTAAGAAGAAAAGAAAAATAAACTAGGAGATCCTGGGCAAACAATATCCGACCGAGGAACGGTATATCCGCGAGACCTGGAAAGACGAGTTTTTCGACCTTGGTGCCCGGTATGCCGACGAAGGATTCACCGATCAGACCCGAAAGACCCAAGCCCAAGAGCGTGAGCGCCAGACCCGAGGCGACCTGATTGGCAACGAAGGTCTGAGTGAGGATGGCGAACAGAAACGCCAAGCCCATGCCGGCGGCCATGGAGGCAATGATGCCCACGTAGGGGGAGCCCGTCATGTGGGCGGCGCCGAAACCGCAGACGGCACCCATCACCATCATGCCCTCGACACCAAGATTGAGCACGCCCGATCGCTCGACAACGAGCTCACCCAGGCCCGCAAGCAAAAGCGGTGTCGAGGCGGTGATGACGGTCAAGATGAGAGCCTGGAGGATATCCATGCTTCACTCCGCGGGCTGAAGTTCGGCTGCGGGACGCCGGGGCAGAAGCCTCAGCCGATAGAGGATGAACGTATCGCACGCCAGGATGAAGAACAGCAGGATGCCCTGGAACACCTTGGCGATCTTGTCGGAAATGCCAAGCGTCACCTGCGCTGCCTCGCCGCCCATGTAACTTAACGCCAAAATCAGCCCGGCGAAGATCACGCCCAGGGGATTCAGCCGACCAAGAAACGCGACGATGATGGCGGTGAAGCCATAGCCCGGCGAAATACTGGGCTGGAGCTGGCCAACGGTGCTGGCAACTTCACAGATTCCGGCGAGACCGGCGAGGCCTCCGGACAAAAGGAAGCAGAACAACACGATCCTGTCGCGGGAAAAACCGGCGAAGCTGCCGGCACGCGGCGAGCTGCCGAGAACACGGATTTCGAAGCCCTTGATGGTGCGATCAAGAAGAAACGCCAGGCCCAATGCCGCAGCCACGGCGATCACGACGCCAAGGTGAACGGTCGTTCCCATGGTCGGCAATATCTGCCAGCCTTCGAAAGTGACGGACTTTGGAAAATTGTATCCGTGCGGATCGCGCCAGGGCCCGCGCACCAACCAGTCGAGACTGAGGCCCGCGACATAGACCAGCATCAGGCTCGTCAAGATTTCGTTTGCGCCAAACCGATTTTTCAGAAAGGCGGGGATGAAGCCATAAAGCATGCCTCCGAGCATCCCGAACAGAAGCATCAGGGGTAACACAGGAAAGGACTGGAATTCGGGGAAGAACACCGGCCACATGCCACCGAATATCGCACCAGCCGTGAACTGGCCTTCGGCGCCGATATTCCAGACGTTGGCGATGTAGCAAATGGAGAGTCCTACCCCGATGAGGATCAGCGGGGCGGCCTTGACGAGCAATTGTTCGATCGACCACAGCGTCGTCAGAGGCTCGACAAAATAGATGTAGAGTGCGGCAAGCGGATTAAGCCCACGAAAGAGAAAGATCAGCCCTCCCACGAGCGCCGTGAGCAAGAGTGCAAGGAGCGGCGACAGCAGAAGCATCGACTTCGATCTCTCCGGCCGGCGTTCAAGCACTAATTGCATGGCGCTCGCCCTTGGAGGATTTAGTCTTTTCGTGCGCACCGGCCATCAGCAAGCCGACCGCCTCGTAGGTAAGTTCGCTTGCAGGATAGGCAGGGGACAGCTCGCCACGCGAAAGCACGGCTATGCGATCGGCAATTTCGAAGATCTCGTCCAAGTCTTGACTGATGACAAGCACAGCCGAACCCTGGCGCGCGAGGTCGACGAGTGCCTGCCTAATCAAGGCGGATGCACCGGCATCGACCCCCCACGTCGGCTGATTGACCAGAAGGATCGAGGGACGGCGGTCCATCTCGCGACCGACGACGAATTTCTGCAAGTTACCGCCGGAAAGGGAACGGGCTTCGGGGTCGGGCCTGGGTTTTCGGACGTCAAAGTCCTTTGAAACACGAGCGCTGACATCGGCGGCCTTCGTAAGGTCGAGAAGCCCGGAACGAATGAGGCCAGCCTCGACGTTGTGCCGGGTCAAGACAACATTTTCCGACAAAACAAAGTTCGCTACCGCGCCATGGCCAAGCCGCTCCTCAGGCACGAAAGCTGCGCCCAGTTTTCGCCTGGCTCCGACGCCGAGATGGCCGGCTTTTGTGCCATTGATGACTATGGCGTCGCTGCGCGGATTGGTGCGCTCGCCGGAGAGAGCATCGAACAATTCCGCCTGACCGTTGCCGGCGACGCCGGCGATGGCGACAAGTTCGCCTTCATGCACTTCGAGGAAAATGTCATGGAGCGCCACGGAAAAAGGACCAAGCGCCGGTTGACCGAGACGGTTGATGGCGAGCTTGACCTTGCCTCCGGCACGCGCTTTGGCGGGCCTTACCACCTTGATATCCGCGCCGACCATCATGCGCGCGAGACTAGCCGCGGTTTCCGTGCGCGGATCAGCTTCGGCGACGACCTTGCCGTGGCGAAGTATGGTGGCGCGGTGACACAGGTCCTTCACCTCCTGGAGACGGTGGGAAATATAAAGTATGGCGCAACCTTCCTTCGCCAACCGACGCAAAGTGAGGAAGAGCTGGTCGGCCTCCTGGGGCGTGAGCACAGCGGTCGGCTCATCCATGATCAGGAGCTTCGGCTGCTGAAGCAGGCAGCGTACGATCTCGATCCGCTGCCGCTCGCCCACCGAAAGATCGCCAACGGTTGCGTCGGGGTTGAGCGGCAGGCCATAGGTCTTCGACACACGACCGATGGTTTGGGAGAGTTTCTGCATGTCGAAGTCGCCAGGCATGGCGAGGGCAATGTTTTCGGCGACGGTCAAGGCTTCGAACAGCGAGAAATGCTGGAAGACCATGCCGATGCCGAGCTTTCGCGCCACCGCCGGATTGGAAATCGACACAGGGCGTCCCATCCAGCGAATTTCGCCGCTGGTCGGCTGCAACGAGCCATAGATTATCTTGACGAGAGTGGATTTGCCGGCACCGTTTTCACCCAAGAGAGCGTGGATCTCGCCGGGTTCGATACGCAGGCTCACCTGATCGTTGGCCTTCAGGTCGCCGAAGTTCTTGTCGATGTTGATGGCTTCGAGGAGATATTTGGGCGGTGCTTGCTTTTTGGACTTCTTAGACCCTGACGGCATCTCACTCCCCTTGGCGCTGCCCGCCATATTAGGCGATCCGCCGCGCTGCCGGTATGGGATTGGCCATGGATTTCAGCTGCTCGTCCCGGACGAGAAGTTCCACCGCGGTGGCTGCTGCTATGGCCGCGGGAAGTTTGGACGTAATGCCAGAGGCGCCGATTGGACAAACCAGCCTGTCCAATGCCTGTTCCGGGAGCCCTGCGGCGCGCAACCTCGATAGAAACCGCGCACGTTTGGTTTCGCTGCCGATCACGCCCACATAAGCGAAGCGGTCATGCTGCAAAGCGTTTAGAACAAGATCGAAATCCGTAGCATGGCTGTGGGTCATCACGACAACAAACGACCCGTCGGGGGCTAAGTCAAGCTCGCTTCCCGGATGCTCTGCAAACCGCAGCGTGGCGTTGGCAGGAACGGCGGACGGGAAAGCGTTGGACCTCGAATCGATCCAAGTTACCGAGAACGGGAGGGGAGCAAGCGCCAGGATCAAGGCGCGACCAACATGCCCGGCACCGAACAGCAAAACGGCGCGACGGCATTCCCCAAACGTCTCGCGAAGCACGAGGGACGTAAGGCTCGCTGTGGTGGGAGACATCATGTTCGCCGTGTCGGGAGCGGCGCTGCGATCAAGAATGCGGCGCTTGGGGCTTTGATCATTCAAGTCGGACTCGGTTGAAAATGGAGCAAGGATTTCAGCTTGAGCGAACTCGGCGATCCAACCTAAATCCGAAGAATCAAACACTTCAGTGAGGATCTTCACCTGCCCTCCGCAGCATTGGCCAAGGTCTGGGCCGAGCACGGCCGAGCGAAGCCTGGTGCTGCGCCCGTGCGCTATGGCCGCCTGGGCTTGGGCAATGGCGTGCCATTCGAGAGCGCCGCCACCAATGGTGCCGCGATAGCTGCCGTCCGGCGCAAGGAAAAGCCTAGCCCCGGCCTCGCGCGGACTTGAACCTTTCACATCAACGACAGTCACCATGGCGCAGCGGCCATGTCGTTGCAAAAAATCGAGGACAGTCTGCCAGATCTGCATGTTCTGCCTCACATGTCTCGCATGGCGTTAACGGCGCGCATGATCGCTTCAGGCGTGGCCGGCGCTGCAAGCGGAGGGATGACGCCAGGTTTCAGCGCAGCAATGGCGTCGTTGATGGCGCAAAAGACGGATATTGCCAGCATCAGCGGCGGCTCGCCTACCGCCTTGGAGCGGTAGATGGTATCGGCGCGATTGCCCTTGGACTTCCACAAGCGAACGCGGAAATCGGCGGGCACATCGGATGCGGTCGGTATCTTGTAGGTGGAGGGCGCGTGGGTCAGAAGCTTTCCCTTTGAATCGAATACCAGCTCCTCGGTTGTGAGCCATCCCATTCCCTGAACAAAACCGCCTTCGATCTGGCCCAGGTCCACAGCGGGGTTCAAGGATTTGCCGACATCATGCAGGATGTCGACCCTGTCGATGCGCAGTTCGCCGGTTAAGGTATCGATCGTAACCTCAGAGCACGCCGCACCATAGGCAAAGTAGAAAAACGGGCTGCCCGACGCCTTGGCGCGATCCCAAAAAATCTCCGGCGTGGCGTAGAAGCCGGTCGAGGACAGCTGGACCCGGGCTGAATGAGCGCGGGCGGCAAGCTCGCCCAATGTCATGGTTTTCGACCCGATCTTGGCGATCCCGCCGGCAAAAGCGATCTTCGATCGAGCAACATTGAAATGGCGGGCGGCAAAATCAACGAGGCGGTCTTTGATGACTCCTGCGGCGGCTTTTGCCGCCATGCCGTTCAGGTCGGAGCCTGAAGATGCGGCGGTGGCGGAGGTGTTCGGCACCTTGTCGGTGGTGGTGGCGGTTATCCTCACCCGGTCGACCGGAATGCCAAACTCGTCGGCAACGACCTGGGCCACCTTGATATAAAGACCCTGTCCCATTTCGGTGCCGGCATGATTGATCTGAACCGAACCATCGGTGAAGAGATGGACGAGCGCTCCTGCCTGATTGAGCTGGGTGAGAGTGAAGGAGATTCCAAATTTCACCGGCGTCAGAGCGATGCCTTTTTTCAGCACGTCGTTCTGGTCATTGAAGGCAGCAATTTTCCGCCGCCTTGCGCGGTACCCCGAGGTGCGCTCGAGCTCTTCCACGAGTGGGGCGATGATGTTGTCCTTAAGCTTTTGCCCGTAAGGCGTTGTATCATGGCCGGTTCGGTAGAAATTCCGCTTTCTCACCTCGAGCGGGTCGAGGCGGAGTGTTCGGGCGATCGAATCCATCATCTGCTCGGCAAAAAGCATGCCTTGCGGGCCGCCGAAGCCGCGGAACGCTGTAGCGGAAGCCGTGTTGGTCTTGAGCCGGCGAGAGAAAATCCGCGTTTGCGGGTAGAAATAGCAATTGTCGGAATGAAACATGGCTCTGTCATTCACTCCCAATGACAGATCGGCCGAGTAGCCACAGCGGCCGTTGAGAGTGGCATCGACGGCACGGAGTTTTCCCTTGGCATCGAAGCCCGCTTGGTAGTCGATGCGGAAGTCGTGGCGTTTGCCGGTCATGATCATGTCATCATCGCGGTCGAGCCGGATCTTGGCGGGCCTGCCGGTCAAGCTGGCGGCAAGAGCGGCGAGTGCTGCCCACTGCGCAGCCTGGGATTCCTTGCCGCCGAAGCCGCCGCCCATGCGACGGCATTCGCAGACGACGGCTGCGTCCGGACGCGCCAACATCTTCGCAACGCAATGCTGGATCTCGGTTGGATGCTGGGTCGAGCAATAAACGACGACCTCGCCGTTTTCGCGCGGGACGGCAAGGGATACCTGGCCTTCAAGATAAAAATGCTCCTGGCCGCCCATGTGAACGCTCCCCTTCAAACGGCGGGGGGAACGGGCAAGACCTGCCTCAACATCACCACGGATGAATTGATAGGGCGCCAATATCTCAGAGTTTGCCTTGAGCGCATCCTCGATGGTGACAATGGGCTCTTGTTCGTCAATCTCGATGCGAGCGAGACGAGCGGCACGGCGGGCGGCATCACGCGTCGCCGCGATAACAGCGAAGATCACCTGGCCGTGGAACTCTATTCTGCCATCGGCAAGAATGGGATCATCGCGCAGGGACGGGCTGCAGTCGTTGAGGCCCGGAATATCGGCAGCGGTCAGAACCCTGATCACTTGCGGCGCCTTCCTGACAGCGTCGAGGTCAAGCAACCGTATAGGACCGAGCGTGGCCGAGGATGCATAGCCAGGCGCCAGATGCACAGTGCCTTCGGGCTCGAGCATGTCGTCGACATAAACCGCCGTTCCCGACACATGCCGGGCAGCGCTGTCATGGGGAAGCGGCTGGCCCTGTGCCGGCCGATGAGTGGCCGAAACTTTGCGTGAGCGGGATTTAGACGAGGCGTCCAACAAGCACCTCCCTTTGGCCCACGACCCTTGTGTGTCTTGAACTCTGCACGGCAATCTCGCGGCGGGCCTTTTCGAGCAGCGCTTGCGCGGTGGCCATGCGATAGGCAGCCGAAGCGCGATGATCGCTGATCGGCCGGTAGTCCTCGGCCAAGGCGCCAGCCGCTCTCCTCCATTGCCGCTCGTCGGCGAGCGGCAGGCCCACGATGGCGGACTCTGTTTTAAACGCGCGCTTGGGAGTGGCTGCCATGCCGCCGAAGGCTATGCGTGCCGACATGATTCTTCCCTCATCGATGTCGAAGCGAAAGGCACCGAGGAGAGCGGAAATATCCTGATCGAAACGCTTGGAAACCTTGTAACACCGCAGATGCTGGCCGCGCGCCAGCCTGGGCACGATGATGCGCGTCAGGAATTCCCCAGGCGCCCTGTCCTGTTTTCCATAGGCCAAGAAGAATTCCTCAAGCGGCATTTGCCTGGTTATTCCAGCACGGCGAAGCTCAACGGTTGCGCCGAGCGCAATCAAGACCGGAGGAGTGTCGCCAATGGGCGAGCCATTGGCAATGTTGCCGCCAATGGTACCGGTCGAGCGAACCTGCTTTGATCCCAAACGGCGCAATATTTCTCCGAGATCAGGATCAATCGCCGCCAGATGGGGTTGCGCGGCCGCATAGGTCGCTGCTGAACCGATGATGAGCGCATCCTCGGTCGCTTCGATGAAATCGAGACCTGCCCGGTGAAGGCAGATGATCTTTGGCAAGGCGCGCAGCTGCTTGGTGATCCACAGTCCGACATCGGTTGCACCGGCAACCAGTATCGCCTCCGGATGGGCGGCATACAGCCGATCGAGACCGTCAACGGAGGCGGGAATTGCGAGGAAGGCATCATCGTTGCCGATGAAAACGTCATCGCCATCCGAAAGCAGCGATTTAAGATGAGCCTCGGTTTCGGATTTGCGCTCAGCATAGCGATCGGCCGGAGAGGTGCGGCAGCTGGCAAGGGCGGCATCGACGATCGGACGGTAGCCAGTGCAGCGACAAAGATTGCCGGCGAGCCAATCGTTGACATCGGAGCGAGAGGGCCTGGCATCGGCATGATAGAGGGAAAACAAGCTCATCACGAAGCCCGGCGTGCAAAAACCGCATTGGGAGCCGTGGTGCTTGACCATCGCCTCCTGGACGGGATGAAGAGTGTCAGGCGCCTCAGCCAGATCGTCCACGGCCACGACTTCGGATCCGTCGACCTGGCCCAACAGAAAAATGCAGCTGTTGACGGGCTGATAACGCAGCCCGCCGCGATCAAGCCTGCCCAGGGCTATGGTGCAGGCGCCGCAGTCGCCTTCGGCGCAGCCTTCCTTGGTTCCCATGGAGCGCTCGGTGAGGCGAAGATAATCGAGAAGGGTGTCGGTAGGGGCGATATCGGCAAGCTCAGCGACTTTTCCCTTGCGCAAAAAGCGGATGGAGGAGCGCATGGCTAGCTCCCCCGATAGGTGGAATAGCCGAACGGAGAAAGAAGAAGCGGCACGTGATAGTGGGCGTCAGGCTCGGCGATGCCGAAGCGGACAGGAATGATATCGAGAAAGGCAGGTTCGGTCAGCCTGGCGTTGTTTCGGCGCAGATAGTCGCCGGCAAAGAAGCGCAGCTCATACTGGCCGGCGCGCAGCTCGGGTCCTTCAAGCAGAGGAGCATCGGCGCGCCCATCGCTGTTGGTGACCACGGTCTTGAGCAGCGTGGACGGCGAGCCGACAGAATGAAGTTCGATCTTCAGGCCCGCGGCGGGGCGGCCCAAGGCGGTGTCAAGAACATGGGTGGTGAGGCGGCCCATTGGTCCTCCGATCGAGCACGACCATCCCGGTCATCTTGTCGCATTTTTGACGTCCTAAAAAGCGGAAATTTTCGCCTCGTTTGTTCGAAAAAACGGAACATGAAATCACTTGAGACGCGCGCGACCGCTGCGGCGCCGGGGTTCTGAACTCAGCTGCGCGATGATTTGGCGGAGCAAGGCGGCGGCGGCGAGGGAGGGCTTTCGACCGGCGGGCTCGACGATGGTGAAGCGATCGAGGGGCAGCAGCGGGTCGCTCAGCGGTATCAACACGAGCGATTTGGCCGACAATTCCTTTTCAATGCCAATGGCTGTCTGGAAGGCGATGCAACGGCCGCGCAAAGCCAGAGCGGACATGAGGCGAAGCGAGTTGGCCTCAAACGCGGCGCGCGGCGGCTGCGGCATGCGAGCGATGGCTGCCTCAAGAATTGCGCGCAGGCTCAGCCCCTGCATAGGCAGGGCAATCGGATATTTCAGACAGTCGGCGAGCGGGACACGGCGGCGCTTCGCCAAGGGATGGGAGGGCGCAACAAGAGCGCCCAAGGGCAGGTCCCGCTCATAGACTGCGCGGAGTCCCTCAAGGGAGCCGGGGTTGAAGGTAAAACCAATGTCGGCCTCCCCTGCCCTGACGAATGCCGACACAGCCTGCGAGCTTGCGACGTTTACGGTGATCTCAATGCCCGGATACTGGGCGGCAAAGGCCGCCAGCACATCGGGCAGCAGGCTCACCGAAACACTTTCGACGGTCGCAACGGCAATCTTGCCGCGCTGCAAGCCGCGGAGTGCGGCGATGGCAGAAAGGGACTCCTCAAACCCACGTTGCGACTGGCGGACGTTCTGCAGCAGGATCTGGCCTGCTTCAGAGATGCGAAGCGTGCGACCGACGCGCTCGAACAGCTCGATGCCCAATGCCCGCTCGATCATCAGGATCTGGCGATTGATGGCCGAGGGAGCGACGTTGAGGGTGCGCGCGGCAGCTCGAATGGAACTGCGCTCGGCAACCGCCGCGAAGTAGCGAAAGGAGGTGGCGATTATCGACTGGCCGGTGCGCAGGGTTGGGCGGCTCCTGTTCCATTCCTTGAGATGCCGAAGCTTAATCGTTCTTTTCCTTCGAACAAGCGTTTAGGGCTTTCGGACGGGGCGAGCTATCGGCTAGCAAGAGGCATGGCGCAAGACAGCATCGACTATCTCGAAAAACTCATCGAATTTCCCACGGTCAGCCGCGACAGCAATCTCGATCTCATTGCCTTCGTGGAGCGGGAACTGAAAGATGCCGGGGCCTCCTGCCTGAGGGTTGCGAGCGAGGACGGACGGAAGGCCAATCTTCTGGCGACGGTCGGAACTTGGGGGCAACCCGGCATTGTGCTTTCCGGGCACAGCGATGTCGTGCCGGTGGAGGGTCAGGCGTGGCGTTCGGATCCATTCCGATTGAAGAAATCAAACGGCAGGCTCTATGGCAGAGGGACTGCCGACATGAAGGGGTTCATCGCCTGCTCGATGGCGATGTTGCGCGAAGCGGCGCGCCGGACCCTCGCGGTCCCCTTGCATCTGGTCGTTTCCTACGACGAGGAGGTTGGCTGTCTCGGCGTTCGACGGCTCCTGGAGATCATGGCGGGGCTGCCGTTCAGACCCCGCTTCTGTATCGTCGGCGAGCCGACCAGCATGCAGGTGGTGACAGCGCACAAGGGCAAGCTCGGAATGAAAGTTGAATGCCGAGGCCTTGAGGTTCATTCGGCCCTGGCACCCCTTGGTGTCAATGCGGTTTATCTGGCACTCGATCTCATCGGCGAACTCAGGACCATTCAGGAGGAAATCGCACTGTCGGGCCGGCGGGACGGCGACTATGAGGTTGCGCACACGACTGTCCATGCCGGCAACATTGCCGGCGGAGAGGTGATCAACATCGTGCCAAACCGGTGCAGGTTCGAGTACGAGATTCGTCATCTTCCCGAGGATGACCCGGCGAAAATCCAAGCAAGACTCAAAGACGCAGCCCAGCGCATCATTGTGCGAGCGAGAGAAACCTACGCCGATGCGGACATCGTGCTGACGCCGTCGGCCAGCTATCCGGCTCTCGATACGCCGCCAGACAGCGACGTCGTGGCCTTCATGACGTCGCTCACCGGCGGCAACAGCACAGGAAAAATCAGCTTCGGCACGGAAGCGGGCCTCTTTCAGCAGAGGCTCGGCATTCCGGCAGTGGTCTGCGGCCCAGGCAATATTGCGGTTGCACACAAACCCGATGAATATGTCGAAGAGGATCAGATGAAGGCATGCGATGCGGTGCTGGCCCGCCTGCTTGAGCGAGTGTCTGGTTGATGGAGCAGGCTAGCGATCTCCGGCAACACCGTAGCTCGGTGCAGCGGCGGGGTTTATGGCGCGCGTGAGGTAGGCCTGCATCTGCGGGGCGTAGCCGGCCCAAAGACTGCGCAAGACGGCAATGGGTGCTTCTTCATCCCAGTCGCACCGCAGGTCGACAAGCGGAAACTGGTGCTCATGCACGACAAGCAAAGCGGCGGAATGGATGGGCCCCTCCTCTCCGCCGGCCGCCAAACCGGCTTCCAGCGAACGGAGCAGGCGCTCGGCGACATGGTCGCCCGAGTGAGCGGCGAAGGCCGAGGTCATGGCGAGGGGCACGTCTTCGTTTCTCAAGAGGTTGCCGGCGGCAACGCAGTCTTTCTGTTCGGATACGGCATGGGTGCCTAGCATGCGAGCTCCCGACCAGGAGGCAGAATTGCCGTGGCGATCAACCGCAGTCAGCTGGCGATAGTCGATGTTGTCGCGTCCTTCGACAGCTTTTCGTATGGCTTGAGCCGCGGTCATGCCGGCGCGCATCAGATCGAGCAACAGAATTCCCAGTGTCGGATCGGTGACGTTTTGCGTCGCGACGGCGCCTACACCGGAGCGGGCGTGCGGGCAGCGCGCGCCCACCGCGATCGAGGAGGTGGCGATGGCCACGCCGAAGGCTCCAGTGCGATTGCAACGACCAGCGATGGAAAAGGTCATGAACCCTCAGCTCAGGCATCATTCGCGTGCTTGACCCCGCGAATCTTGTTCTCAACATATGAAAGAGATGGCCGTGTCAAGAACGGCCATGGTGATGCTAGCCGTCGGGAATGACTGCCGTCACTTCGATCTCGACCAGCCATTCGGGCCGCGCGAGGGCGGTGACGACAAGACCGGTCGAACAGGGAAAAACGCCCTTCAGCCATTTTCCCATTTCCCGATAGACGGTTTCGCGATGGCGAACGTCTGTCAGATAAACGACGATGCGGCAAATGTGATCGAGGGAACCGCCCGCTTCCTCCATGAGCAGCTTGATGTTCTGCATGGTCTTCTCGGTCTGGGCGCGCGCGTCGCCTGGATGGAGCGAGAGGCGGCTGTCCAAATCCTGCGATACCTGACCGCGCAGAAACACCAAGGTCCCCCTGGCGACAACCGCCTGACAGAGATCGTTGTCGAGTTTCTGTTCAGGATAAGTGTCTTTGGTATTGAACGGGCGAATACGCTTGTGCGCCATCATCACTCCGCTGCGATTTTCTGCGTGCCCCAAACCCTCGATGAAAGGCCAGCCGCCCGACGGGCAAACTCCAGCGACTCCTTCCAGGGAAATTCGCGATAAACGGCGGCGAGATGGGCAAAGGGCGGCGACTGGGCGAAGAGCTGAAAGGTCAGCCGGTGGCCGGCATAGCCCGAATTCAGAAGATCGCGAGCGAACGCTAAGAGCTTGCGGCGATCCTCCGCCAGCCAGTCGTCGTTGATGGTATAGTATTTCTTGAGCCACTTTCCGGTCTCGGGATTTTCAAAGGCGGCGGCATCGGGAGTGACGCAAATCTGTCCTCCGCAAAGTTCGCGCGCAATGTGCATGACCCTCGGAAGATTGGTCATGGCGTGCACGCGGCCGGTGAAAAGAAGCGACTGATTGGGCATCAGGAGGCCATTGGGGCTTTTCTCCCCGGTCGCGACCGCAGCGGTCAAATGCGCGTTGATGCCCTCGCGCCAAACGGCCAGTTCGGCCAGCTTCTCCTGCACGGCTTGCTGTTTGTCCAACCCCGTTTGCCTGACGTTCCACAGGGCCGCTCCGATCATCAAATCGGCGAAGGAGAGAGTGCGCTGCACGAAGGGAAAGGCCGAGTAGCGATGGAGCGTCTGGCGAATGAAGGCAGCAGCGCGCGTATGCTGGTAGAAAAGAACGTCTTCCCACGGTATGAGAACATCATCGAGGATCACGAGGCTGTCTATTTCATCGAAGCGGTTGGACAGGGGGTAGTCTCGCTCGGGAGCCATCCCGGTGAATCCGGTTCGACAGATGTGCTTCACCCCCGGGGCGTTCATTCGGACAATGCAGCCCAAGGCATAGTCGGAGAGCTTGGCATCACCCCAGTTGGCAATGGTGGGTTTGAGGAACGCCTGGTCGGCGTAGGCAGCTGCGGTCTCGTATTTGGCGCCACGGATTACAATGCCTTGGTCAGTCTCCTTCACGACATGGACGAGCATGTCGGGATCTTGATCCTGCGGCCGTTTGGAACGGTCGCCTTTGGGATCGGTGTTGGCCGAGACATGAAACGGGTCGTCCTTGATCGCCTGCATGATGTGGCGTTCGATATTCTCAGCGAAGCGAGGATCGATTTCGTTGAGAATGTCCTTGCCATCCCACAGCGACCACATTTCTCCGATCGTCTCATCGCCGACACGGGTAACCACTCCGCCGACTTCGCGCATCACCATGTCGACAGCGAGCCGTTTGTCGGTCCAATCCTTCTGGACGTAGGGCAACTTCAGACCGATGGCGAATTTTTCACCACCCTCTTCATAGGTCATTACCGGGGCGGTGCGCGGCTCATGCGCCATGTCGTAGATCAGCGCCCTGATATCGACGACCGGCTTGAACACGGGATGGGTCGTGACGTCACGCACGCGTTCGCCGTTGATCCACACTTCGCGACCGTCGCGCAAGGACTCGCGGTACTGCGCCGAGGTTCTGATCATGGCTGGACACTCCCTTGGGATGATTCAGAGGCCGGATGGTGGGTCAACCAAGCATACGGCCGGGCGTGGCGTGTGGAAAAGTCCCCCTCGGCGGTGCGGGTCAATCATCGGCAATGGGTTTGATTGCAAGAATCTCGGCTTCACCTGAGGGAATATCGACGGTATCGCCGACATTGTTGCCCAACAGGGCGCGGGCGAGCGGCACCGAATAGGCGATGAGGCCCTTCTCGAGATCGGCCTCGTCCTCGCCAACGATGGAATAGGTGACCGTTTTGCCATCGTCGCGGCGAATGGTGACAGACGTTGCGAATGCGACCTGCTTCGGCTGGCCAGGGGGCTCGATCAAGTGGGCGGTGGTGCGACGTTCCATCCAATAGCGCAGATCACGCGACACCCGCGAAATGCTGCTTCTGTCTTCGTTCCGCTGGGCTTCGGCGAGACTATGGCGAAGCGCAGTAATCTCGGATTCCATCTGCTTGAGGCCGCGGGCGGTTACGTAGTTCGGATTGGAGCTTATGGGCCGATCGGAGAAATCCTCTATGGCCTCGTTGTCGTCCTGGTCTTTCACAAATGCGCGGCTCATGTATCACCCTAGAAGTCCTACGCCCATCCATTGCATTCACCGGCAACATCTCTAGATTGCTCGCCTCCGTTCGAAAAGGCGCAGGCCGGATGCCCAAGAATAGTCCAAAGACCATTCACCTCAAAGACTATGTGCCAACTCCCTATCTCATCGACGCGGTGGAGCTAAATGTGAGGCTGAACGCCGAAGAAACGGCCGTCACCTCGAAACTTAGCATCATTCCGAACCCGCGTGCAGTGCAAACGGGAAGAGCTCTCGAGCTTGACGGCGAGGCCATCCGGCTCCTGGCGATCAAGCTTGAGGGAAAGGCGCTTTCGCCGCAAGACTATGGCATCGAAGACCAAAAGCTCAAGCTTCACAGGCCGCCTGAGAGGCCATTCAGCCTCGAAATCACGACATCCTGCTCGCCCAAGGCCAATACGGAACTGAGCGGTCTCTATCTCAGCAACGGCATATATTGCACGCAGTGCGAGCCGGAAGGATTTCGCCGGATGACCTATTTCCTGGATCGTCCGGACGTGCTGGCGCGCTACAGGGTCCGGATCGAAGCAGAAAAATCCGAAGCCCCGGTGCTCCTCGCCAACGGCAATCTGGTCGAGACGGGACAAGTGACCGGCAGCGGCCGCCACTATGCGGTGTGGGAGGATCCTTTCCCGAAACCGTCCTATCTCTTTGCCATGGTCGGCGGCAACCTCGCCGAAGTGAAGGACAGCTTCACCACCATGTCGGGACGGAAAGTCGCTCTGAGGATTTATGTGGAGCCGGGCAAGGAGGGCCGGTGCGGTTGGGCAATGGAATCAATCAAAACCTCGATGGCTTGGGATGAGAAGGCGTTCGGGCGGGAATACGATCTCGACGTTTTCATGATCGTTGCCGTTTCGATGTTCAACATGGGAGCCATGGAGAACAAGGGCCTCAATGTTTTCAACGACAAATACATCCTGGCCCTGCCCGACAGCGCAACCGACATCGACTATACCAACATCGAGGCGATCATCGCGCATGAATATTTCCACAATTGGACAGGCAACAGAATCACTTGTCGAGACTGGTTCCAGCTTTGTCTGAAGGAGGGACTGACCGTTTTCCGCGACCAGGAGTTCAGCTCGGAGGTGCGTTCGCGGGCGGTGAAGCGGATTCAAGACGTGCGCACCTTAAGGGCGCAACAGTTTCCCGAAGATGCGGGGCCGCTGGCACATCCGGTAAGGCCTTCCTCCTACATCGAGATCAACAATTTTTACACTGCGACCGTCTATGAAAAAGGCGCGGAAGTGGTGCGGATGATGAAAACGCTGCTCGGACCCAGGGTTTTCCGCAAAGCAATGGATCTCTACTTCGAGCGGCATGACGGGGAAGCAGTGACGGTCGAAGACTTCGTGGACTGCGTGAGAGACGCTTCGGGACGGGATATGTCGCAATTCTTCCGTTGGTACGAGCAAGCCGGCACACCGGAGATCACCGCGCGGGGAACATGGGACAAGCGGAAGAAAACCTTTGAATTGAAACTGTCGCAGAAGGTGGCGCCAACTCCCAAACAGCCGAAAAAACGACCGCTCCACATACCGTTGGCGATTGGCCTGGTGGGTCCGAACGGCCACGACATGGGACTCATCGCTGAAGGTCTGGGAGAGCTAAAAGAGCCGGTAATCGAACTCACGCGGCAGTCACAAACGTTCAAGTTCAAGAATATCGGCTCAAGGCCCATCCTGTCGATCAACCGCGGTTTTTCGGCAGCGGTGAAGATGGAGACCGATTTGAAACAGAGTGACCTGTTATTCCTTATGGGGCATGACAGCGATCCGTTCAACCGCTGGGAAGCGGCGCAGACCATCGGCACGCGCCTGATCATCGAGGCGATGAAGAAAATCAAAGCAAAAAAAAGAATCCCGGACGCGGAAGCGTTTGCCACTGCCCTGACGCAGACGCTCAGCGATGAGAGAATGGAAACGCAGTTTCGCGCACTGATGCTGAACTTGCCGAGCGAGCAGGACGTGGCCAGCGCGATTGCACGCAATGTAGATCCTCAGCTCGTTCACCTGGCCCGCGAAGCCCTGCGGCAGCGCCTTGGGCAGTCGATGCGGAAGCATCTGATGGACTGCTGGACCGGCACCAAGCCGAAAGAGCCCTATTCGCCCGATCCGGAGAGTGTCGGCAAGCGCACCTTAAGGCACAGCGCACTTTCACTGCTCGCGGCAGCCGATCCAAGGCAAGGGGCGCAGATGGCGATGCAGCATTTCGGCGCCGCACGGAACATGAGCGATGAGTTCGGCGCTCTCAGCATCCTCATTCATATCGAAGAGCCGCAGCGAGAAGAGGCACTGGAGCGATTCCTCGCCCGCCATAAGGATGATCACCTTCTCGTCGACAAGTGGTTTGCGCTGCAGGCGCAGGTGCCGCTGGAGGAAACGGCAACCAGAGTGCGCCGGCTCTTCGAGCATCCGCTGTTCAGTTGGAAGTCACCCAACCGGCTTCGCTCGCTCATTGGCACATTCGCAGCGTTCAATCCGGTCGGCTTCAACGCCGCAGACGGTTCGGGCTACAAGCTTGTGGCAGACGCTGTGATCCGCCTGGACAAGAGCAATCCGCAAGTTGCAGCACGGCTGGCGGCAAGTTTCAGAAGCTACAAGGCGCTCGAAGGCAACCGTCGCCGTCTGGCGGCAAATGCGCTAAGATCAATTCTGAGGACCGAAGGGTTGTCGCGAGATAGCTTCGAGATTGTGTCCCGGTCGCTGCAGTGATCTGCAATAGCGCTGCAATTCCGCCATTTCTTCCGGTGATCCACTGGACAAATCACCAGGGTTTCGAATGAAATGGCTTCAAGCGTGATTCGTCGCAAGCGTTGGTGAGGAGATGAAGGGAGCGGAAAGATTCCTGACCCTTTTGCCGTCAAGGGGGCCCCATTGGCAAAAACGCAAATCGGCGAACTCTTCTTCAAGGAACGCAGTTTGCGCCTGCCCATCGCCACGTCTCGATGGAGAGAGATCTCCATTTCCGAGCGGGCGCTACGCAATATCATAACTATCCTCATCAGCCTGTTTTTGATCTCACTCGGCGCCGCATTGTCGTTGCAGCTGTCGGCAAGCCGCAACGCGCATATCAGCGAGCACAACAAGTTGTCCATGCTCAATGCGCAGCTCGCAGCAAACCACCTGCGAACCGTGCTCGGACGCAACATCGTCAACGGCGAAACGGCGCGAATACCGCTGCAGGAAGATATCGAGGCGGCCGTGCCGCTGCTCAGGCGGCCGCTGGGTCGTATCTTCGCCGTGACCGACCCTTCCGCCACCATCCGGGCAACCTTGCCGCAAGATGTCGGGCTCGTTGGCCAGCAACTCTTCGATATCCTGCCCGCCCCCCAGTTTCTTCTTGGAGTCTCGGAGGAGAGCGAAATGCAACCCGCAAAGCTCGCCGATGGGAGGGAGGCCTATGTAACAGTAAGGCCTCTCGATCCTTATCCGGGCCTGCTGGCGGTGATTGAGATTCGCTCCGACCTATTGAGCCGGTGGCGCACGGACGTGACGCAGATTTCGGCGCTGTTCACCGTGACGCTGGCGGTGCTCGTACTGTTGGGAGGGGCTTTTCACTGGCAGGCGGCGCGTGCGGCGGAGGCGGATCGAACGCTGGCGGTGGCAACCGAGCGGCTCGACAAGGCGCTGGATCGGGGACGGTGCGGTTTGTGGGATTGGGATATCGCGCGCGGACGGATTTTCTGGTCGCGGTCGATGTACGACATGCTGGGTCTGCAACCGAGCGGAGATTTTCTGTCCTACGGGGAAGTGGCCGAACGACTTCATCCCGACGATGAGCCGATCGATCGACATGCGGAAATGATGCTCAGGGGCGAGCGCAGCTCGTTCGATCAGGAATTCAGGATGCGGCATCGCGACGGTCACTGGGTGTGGCTGAGGGCGCGGGCCGAGCTTGCACCCGCGCCTTCAGAACAAGCGCCGCACCTCGTCGGCATCGTCATCGACACCTCCCAGCAGAAAGTTGCCGACCGCCTCAACCAGGAAGCCGAACTGCGCCTTAAGGATGCGATCGAGAACATTTCGGAAGCCTTCGTGTTGTGGAATTCCGACAACCAACTGGTGATGTGCAATTCAAAATATCAGCAGTTCCATAGCCTGCGTGCGAGCGCGTGCATACCGGGAACGCCTTATGAGGACGTCGCGCGGGCGGCGAAAGAGCCGGTCGTGCGGCAGCGCGTTCCGCTGGCGCATGGAGAGATTCCGGAAGGCAATACGTTCGAGGTGCAGCTCGGCGACGGACGGTGGCTGCAGATCAACGAACGACGCACCAAGGATGGCGGGTTCGTATCGGTGGGCACCGACATCACGGCGCTAAAGCTGCATGAAGAGCGATTGCTTGAATCGGAGCGGGAGTTGATGAACACGGTACGGGATTTGCAGAAATCGCGCCTGGCGCTCGAGCAGCAATCCCAGAGGCTGGCCGATCTTGCAGAAAAATACTCCCGCGAGAAAACCAGGGCGGAGGAAGCCAACCGGTCAAAATCAGAATTTCTGGCCAACATGAGCCACGAGCTCAGAACGCCGCTCAACGCCATCATCGGTTTCAGCGAGGTGATGGTGCAGCAATTCTTCGGGACGCTCGGATCGGACAAATATCTCGACTATGCCCGCGACATTCACAGAAGCGGTCAATACCTCCTCGATGTGATCAGCGACATTCTCGACATGTCGAAGATCGAAGCGGGGCGGCTGCAGCTCGAGATCAAGCCGAACAGCATACCGGCGATTATCGAGGAGTCGTGGCGCATCGTCGCTCCGCGGGCGCAGGAAGGGAAGGTCGAGATCTCGATCAAGGTGCCAAAGACGCTCGATGTGGATGCCGACAAGCGGGCCTTGAAACAGGTGTTCATCAACATTCTCGCCAATGCAGTGAAGTTCACGCCGGAAGGCGGACGGGTGAGCGTGACCGCCAAGCGGCAGGACAAGACGATCATCATCATCGTCGCCGATTCCGGCATCGGCATCCCGGCCCGCGACCTGGAGAAGCTGGGGCGCCCGTTCGAGCAGGTGGAAAATCAGTTTACCAAGACCAAGAGCGGGTCGGGCCTCGGGCTTGCCATTTCAAAATCGCTCGTCGAGCTGCACGGCGGCTCGCTGATCATCGAAAGCGAGGAACGCAAGGGCACCACGGTCACCGTATTGCTGCCCCGAGTTGCCGCCCATACAGAGGCGTTGCCGGCGGCGTGAGGACTGCGGTTTCGTCACCCTCGCCGGATGACGAAACCCATAGTCGCGTGGCTGAAGCGCTATTCGTCTTCTTCTTCGGCCTGCTTTTCCGACTCCTCGGCTCTGACAAAACGGTAGGCGCGCGATTCCTCCAGGGAGACGGCGCCGTCTTGATCCTTGTCGGCCTTGCCAAATTCGGCCGCGACGAAACCCTCCAACTCTTGATGGGTGATTTTTCCGTCACGGTCGGCGTCATAGTCGGTGAGCATCAGGTCACGCCGGCGTTCGAGGCCTTTCTTCATCCACTGTTCGATTTCCTCTTTGCTCACGTTGCCGTCGGAATCCTGGTCGAGGCGAAAGATCCGCTTCTCGGCACGGGAGTTAATTTCAACGAGCGACAGTTTCCCGTCCTTGTCGCCATCGAGCTGGCTGAACCCTTTTTCGCTGCGCGGAAAACCTGGGCCAGCGGCCTCGGCGAAGGTCGTTGCGCAGGCGATGACAGTGACACACGTGAAGAACCTTAACGATAGCCTAGACATTAAATACCCCCTTAGGTTGAAAAGGCGTGCAACGTATCGCCGGTCAAGGCAATTGGCAACGGGTTGCGTGCGGTATTCACAACCGCGTCAGAGAGCTGCCACCAGGCGGTCGAAGATGCGCGCGACCTCGGCCTGGGTGTCGGCAAGGAGCGCTTCCGCATGGTCGATGTCGGGTGTGCCGGCAGCAGACGACAGCAGCTTCCGGAGGCCCGGCACGGACTGCTGCGGGTTAAAGCTTCCGGTCACGCACAGGCGGAGCAACTGGGTCAAACGGTGGTAGAGGCGACACGCATTCAGCAGGGTATGCGCATCCTCATGCGCCAGCAAACGATGCCGCGAGGCGGCGGTTAGAGCAGCAAGGGTATTCTGTTCAAGAAGATCGGGGTTTTCTGCAGCGTGCAAGAGCTGCAAGAACTGGGCAATGAATTCAATTTCGACCAGCCCGCCGCGGGCATGCTTCAAATCCCAAACGCCGGTCGAGCCCAATTCCCGCAACATGCGGCGGCGCATGTCCACGACATCGGCCCGAAGGATTTGGTCGTGCGATTTTCGTAACAACGCTTCCCTGATCGACCGCTCGACCGTCTTGCGAAAATCCAAGTTGCCAGCAACGACACGGGCTCTCGTCAGGGCCAGTCTTTCCCAGGTCCAGGCCGACTCACGATGATAGGCGATGAAACTGTCGAGCGAGGATGCGACAGGTCCCTTGTTGCCGGACGGGCGCAGACGCAGATCGACTTCATAGAGGATTCCTTCCGGGGTGGGCGAAGACAGCGCAGAGATGAGTCTCTGCGCCATGCGCCCGAAATATTGCATGACGCTGATCGGCCGGCTGCCGTTGGAGACCTCCGCGCCAGCGGCGGTATCGTAGATCAGAATCAGATCGAGATCGGAACCGGCGGTCATTTCCCGGCCGCCAAGTTTTCCCATGGCGATCACGGCAATCTTTTCGCCGCGGATTCGCCCATGGCGACGGCTCAGATCGTGGCGGGTGGCTATGAGCAGCCGTTCGATCATGACATCGGCGAGGTTGGAAAAAGCAAAACCGGCCTCTTCGGCGCTCACTGTTTCCGACAGAATGCGCACACCGATGCGGAACATCTGCTCCTTGCCGATGATGCGCGCCTGGTCCAGCGCGTCTTCGTGGGTGTGAACAGGTGAAATCAACTCGGCCGTCAACTCTTCAAGCTCGGCCCGCTCGGGCAGGCGATCGAAAAAGCGATGGTCGAGCACCGCGTCGAGAACCTTGGGGCGCCGGGAAAGCTCCTCGGCCAAGCGCGGCGCTATGCCCAACACGCGAGTGAGAAGTTCGAGCAATTGGGGATTTGCCTTGAGCATGGAGAAAATCTGAACACCGGCCGAGAGACCGGAAAGAAAGCGATCGAATGCCATGAAGGCGCGATCGGCATCGCCTGTGTCCGAGAGAGCCTGCAAGAGGGCGGGCATGATCTCGGTCAAAATCTCCTTGGCGCGGGCGCTGCGGGTTGCAGCATAGCGACCGAAATGCCAACTGCGGATGGTCGCCGCGATTTCGCTCGGTTGCGCAAAGCCCATCTTCGTCAAAGTGGCAATGGTCTCAGGATCATCCTCTCCCCCGGTGAACACCAGGCTACCGGTGTCGCTGCCCAGGGCAGGAGCTCCTTCAAACAATGCCGAATAGTGGGACTGGACGCGGGAGAAAGATTTGAGCAGGGCCGCATTGAAATCGGCGGGGTCTGCGAAGCCAGAAAAGGCGGAAAGGGCGGCAAAGCCCGCGTCATCGTCGGGCAGCTCGTGAGCTTGCGCATCGGCCACCATTTGAACACGGTGTTCGACGAGGCGCAGGAAACGATAGTCCTCCTGCATCTCGGCGGCGGTCTTGGCGCTGATCCAGCGGTGCGCGGCAAGGGCGTCCAGCATTTCAAGCGTGCGGCGTCCGCGCAAGGCCGGGTTGCGGCCCCCGGCGATCAGCTGCTGGGTCTGCACAAAGAACTCGATCTCGCGGATGCCGCCCCGGCCAAGTTTGAGGTTGTGACCCCTGACGGAAATCTTGCCGTGACCCTTCACCGCGTGGATCTGCCGCTTCAGCGACTGAACATCTGCAATAGCGGCAAAGTCGAGATACTTGCGCCAGATGTAAGGTTTGAGACGGTTCAGGAACTCCTCGCCGAGGGCCAAATCGCCGGCGATGGGCCGCGCCTTGATCATGGCGGCGCGCTCCCAGTTCTGCCCCATGTTTTCGTAGTAGATCGCGGCAGCTTCGATGGCGATCGCAATCTGCGTGGCGCGCGGGTCGGGGCGCAGACGAAGATCGACGCGGTAGACGTAGCCGTCTTCAGTCACGTCTTGCAGCAGGCGCACGAGCCGCTTGGTAAGGCGCACGAAAAATGTGGCCGGCTCGACGCTTTGGGAAATGGCGGCGGAACGCGGATCGTAGAACACGATCAGGTCGATATCGCTGGAAAAGTTCAGCTCATCGGCGCCGTGCTTGCCCATGGCAAGAACAACGTAACGTGAGTTTTTCCCCGGGTTGGCGGGATCGATGCCTGGCAACTGTCCGCTTGCCCTGGCGAGGGTGAGAAGATGATCAACGGCTCTCTTCACCATCGCGTCGGCAAGTTCGGTCAAGGCGCGAGCGGCTCGCATGATCGGCCATGCGCCGGACACATCAGCCAAGGCTATCAAGAGAGCGCCCCTGACCTTGAGCTGGCGCAGCTTGCGCATCAGATGTTCATCGGTCGGGATCGATGGACGTTGTGTCGTGAGTTCGCCCAACAGGGAGTGAAAAAGTGCTTCGGGATCGGAGGACAGGCATTCGAGCGTCCAGCGGGGATCCTTCAGGATGAGATCGCGCAGATAGAGCGAGCCGCCGATGGCAGCGGAGAGCAGGTTTGCCGCCCGGGGGTCGGCGCGCAGCACCGCGACAAGAGCAGGCGCCTGACTCTCCAGCTCCAAAAAGGTGCTCCGCACCGCCGCGATGTCGACCGGCGGCGGCAAAAGCTTGCCCTGCTCCAACAACAAGAGCGATGGCGAGCCTCCGCAAGAGGGCGAGCGTTGCGATGAGGCTGCGGCAAGGCTGCTCCCCTCCCCCTTGGGGGGAGGGGTCGGGGGCGGGGTTTTAGTGAACATGCTTCACGTGATCGAGCATGAATTCGACAATGCCAAATGAGTTCGTGACAAATTCGCCGTTCGGAAAACCTCTTCCACGAGGAAATTTGCGTTTCGGACCGGCGGCCGCACCCCACCCGGCCATCGCCGAAGCGATGGCCACCCTCCCCACAAGGGGGAGGGATGCAGAAGCACTGCTCGTCCGCATCGGCGCAGCTTAGCGGGAGGCATCAGAGCGGGGAAGCACCAGCTCGACGAGCAGGCCGGGCGCGTTGTCTTTCAGCAGGAGCTTGCCGTTGTGGAGTCGGGCTATGCCTTGGGCGAGGCTAAGGCCCAATCCGCTGCCCGGCTGAGACCTGGCGCGGTCAAGGCGAACGAAGCGTTCGGTCACCCGTGCGCGATCCTTCTCGTCGACTCCCGGCCCTCGGTCTGCCACGGAGATGATCGCTACAGATGGCATGGTTGTGAGCGACAAGGTGATCTCGGGACCCTTGGCCCCCGGCGCAATGCCGTATTTCAGCGCATTGTCGATGAGGTTCGATACCGCCTGGGCAAGAAGCTGACGATCGGCCCTCACAATTACACTGTGCGGAGCGGAAACGTTCAACACTCCACCCGATTCTTCGGCAAGCGGGGCAAAGAGTTCGGCGATTTCGTTCAAGAAGTCCTTCAAGTCGACATCGGCAAGTCCATCGAGGCCTTGACCGGCCTCAGTGCGGGCGATCGATAAAAGGGCATTGAACGTGGCGAGCAGCTCATCGGCTTCCTCGATCGTCTGTTCGAGGGCGGCTTTCTGCAGCTGCGGTTCGTCGGCGCGCAAGGCCGCCTCGACGCGGGAACGCAGCCTGGTCAGCGGGGTGCGCAGATCGTGGGCGACATTGCTCGAGATTTCCTTCATTCCCGCCATCAGCCTTTCGATCTGATCGAGCATCTGATTAAGGCTTACGGAAAGCTGATCGAGCTCGTCGGCCGAATCAGAAACCGGCACGCGGCGAGATAGGTCGCCGGCCATGATCGAGCGGATGGAGGCGGTGATCTGCTCGATACGGTGCAAAAAGTTGCGGCTCATCAGCAGCCCGCCGATCAGCCCCAGAACAAGAGTAATCCCGAGGGCGAAGAACAGAGTCCGGCGTATGAGGAGAGCGAATTGGCGACGTTCCTCGATGTCGCGCCCGACGATCAGGACCGAACCGTTCGGGAGCTGCAGGTGGTAGGCCCGGGCGCGATGGTGCTCAAGCCCCTGGAAAGTTTCCACCGCATAGGCGAATTCGATCCACCCCTGCCCCTTTACCGCGGCCTCCGGGAGACCATCGAGATTGCCGGCAAGGCGGCGGCCGAGAAAATTGGTCAGCAGATAGACGGAGCCTGGATTTTGGCCGCTGCGCCGGCGAACCGCATCGATGAGGCCCTCCATGCCGTTCTGCACGAGCTGCTCGCCGAGCACACCGATTTCAGACCTTACCGCCGCCTCGATCTGACGCTCGATGAGCAGCGCCGTATTCCAATAGACATAAGCGAGGATTGCGCCGGCCGAGAGTGCGAAAACAGCGAGGTATAGAGCGGCGAGCCGAAATGTAGAGGTCTTAAGAAGCTTCAGACTAATGGGCACGAATCATATAACCAGCGCCGCGAACCGTCTGCAACATCGCTTCGGGAAAGCCTTTGTCGATCTTGGTGCGCAGCCTGGAAATGTGCACATCAATCACGTTGGTCTGGGGATCGAAGTGATAATCCCAAACGTTCTCAAGCAGCATCGTGCGGGTTACGACGTGCCCGGCGTTGCGCATGAGATATTCCAGAAGCTTGAACTCGCGCGGCTGCAGCGAAATGGGCCTGCCGGCCCGCGTGACAGTGCGGGTGAGCAAATTCATTTCAAGGTCAAGAACGTTGAGTCGGGTCTGCTGCGGCTCGGCCACATTGCGACGGGCGAGACCTTCGACGCGCGCCAAAAGTTCGGCGAAGGAATAGGGCTTGCCGAGATAGTCATCGCCGCCGGCGCGCAGGCCCTTCACTTTTTCATCGACATCTCCGAGCGCGCTCAAGATCAAAACAGGTGCCTGAATGCCCTCCTCACGCAGCTTGCGGATCAAGGTGAGCCCATCGAACTTGGGCAGCATTCGATCGACGATCAGGACGTCGTGAATCTTTTCGCGCGCGATGTTCAAAGCATCCTCGCCGTCAAGGGTGTGGTCGGCAACGTGCCCGGCTTCCTTCAGGCCCTTGATGAGCCAGGAAGCAGCATCACGGTCGTCCTCAACTATCAGTATTCGCATGGCAAGCGATCGACCCCTGTTGAGTCCATATCACACATTATAGGTGATGCATTGATTGCCACATATGGTGATCACGAGCCCAAAACAGAAGTCAAAAATGAGCCGCGCGGGGAATTCGCCCTGGGGAACGGTGGGGCAAATCTCTACCCGCGCGGCTGGCAGCAGCAAGGCTGGCCTACGCTGCCGTCGTTACGATTTCGGTTTGTCGACCGTCATGGCCACGAACCGCTGACGGTCGCCTGAGCGAACGAGCATGAGGATCTTCTTCTGGCCACCCGTGGTCGCGGCTGAAAGCTCTTGCCTTACGTCGTCGACGCTCGACACTTCCTTGCCGTTAAGCTGCAGAATCGTATCGCCGGCTTTGAGACCCTTTTCATCGGCGCTGCTGCCCGACTCAACCGTTGTAATCGTCACGCCCTCCCCGCTCGCATTTTTCTCCAAGGAGAGACCGAGCGAGGAGAGGCTGGCGGGAGCAGGCTTGCTCTCAGGCGCCGCACCGAGTTCCACATCAGCCGGCATCGTGCCGATTTCAACCGACAGGGTCGTCGGCTTGCCGTCACGCACGACGGTGATCTGCACCGGCTCGCCCGGCTTGATCTGAGCAACGCGCCGCGCGAGATCCTTGGGCTCCATAACGTCGGTGCCGTTGACACTCACAACCGTGTCACCGGTGCGAATTCCCGCCTTGGAGGCAGGCGAATCCTTGGTGACGTCTGAAACAAGGGCACCCTTGGACGCACCGAGGCCCATGCTCTCGGCGATCTCGTCGGTGACCGGCTGGATTTGCACGCCGAGCCAGCCGCGTGTGACCTTGCCATTATCGCGCAGGTTGGCAACGATATCCTTGGCGATGGTGGCAGGGATCGCAAAACCGATTCCGACGCTGCCGCCGCCCATCGGAGAGAAGATGGCGGTGTTGACGCCGATCACTTCGCCGGCCAGGTTGAACGCTGGTCCACCGGAATTGCCGCGGTTGATCGGCGCATCAATCTGGATGAAGTCGTCATAGGGACCTGAACCGATATCGCGTCCGCGCGCGGAAATGATGCCGGTCGTGACGGTTCCACCGAGACCGAAGGGATTTCCGACAGCAATCACCCAATCACCGACGCGGGCTTCTTTGTCGGCAAATTTGACATAGGCGAAATTGCTGCCCTCCTTGATCTTCAACAGGGCCAGATCGGTCTTGCCGTCGGTGCCGACGACATCGGCCTTGTACTCCCTGCCATCGGATGTCTTAACGACAACTTCGTCGGCGTCCTTCACCACGTGGTTATTGGTCACCGCGTATCCGTCGGCAGAAATGATGAAGCCGGAACCCTCGCCCATTACGCGCCGATCGCGCGGCATTGGCATTTGCGGGTTGTTGCGAAAGTCGGGAAACTGCTCAAAGAAACGCCGGAATGGGCTGTCCTCGGGCAGGTCGTCGAGACCAGGCGGCAAGCGGAACTGCGGGGTATTATTATCCTCGTCCGTGCTCACGACGTTGGCGAATTTCACCTCAACGCTGATGACAGCCGGCATCACTTTCTCGACCAGATCGGCAAAGCCTTCAGCCGGGGCGTGATTGAAGAGGTTCTCCGCCCTCGCCTGGTACGGAATGGGACCGGGGGTCAATCCGGTCAAGGCCGTCGCGCCGAGAAGAAGCGCCGCGAAAAGGCCACCGACGACTTTTGGTCTCATGTTTTTGTTCTCCCAGTTGGATTCTGTAATCGCCGAAGAATATGAAGACCCGGATTACGAGCCCCTTTCAGTTATATGAAAGCTTCGTAATGTTGAGCCGACAAAAGCCACTCCAAGCAGCCTACTGGCGGGTAAGGTCGCGCAGACGCTGCTCTTCCTCTTTCGTCAGCGCTCGAAGAGGCGGGGGTTTAGACGGGCGCCGCCAAATGATAAAAACCGTTCCGGCCAACAGCAGCAGGAAAGGTGAGACCCACAGCAGCAGCGTCTTGAGATTCAAGGGCGGTTTGAGGAGAACGAAATCCCCATAGCGCGACACGAGGTAGCTTTTCACTTTCTCGTCGCTGTCGCCAGCCTTGAGTCGCTCGCGAATCAGAAGTCGGAGGTCGCGGGCGAGCGGGGCATCGGACTCATCGATTGACTGATTCTGGCACACAAGGCAGCGAAGACCGGCCGACAAGGACCGCGCCCGGCTTTCCAGGCCGGGATCGGACAGTATCTCATCCGGCTCCACCGCCAGAGCCGGCGTCAGCCATAGCAGCAACAGGGAAATCGCGCAGAGACGATGCATGGGGTTTATTCCGCCGGGCTCGCTGCGGCCGCGGGGCGCCGGAGCGGAACGCCGATACGGAAACGGCGATCGGAAAGCGACAGCGCACCACCGGCAAACATGACCGCTGCCCCGAGCCAGATCAACGACACAAGAGGATTAAAATAGATGCGCACGACACGGCCTCCGGCAGGCAGCGCATCGCCCATCACGATGTAGAGATCGCCGGACAGAAAGGGCTTGATGCCCGCTTCTGTGGTGGTCTGACCGCCCGGCTGGAAGAGGCGTCTTTCGGAGACAAGGGTTGCGACCTCGAGACCATTGGCATCGACGGTGAAGCGTCCCGATTCGGCGGTGTAGTTGGGGCCGGTGCGCGGCACTTCGCCGGCAAATCTCACGGTGTAGCCAGCGATCGCGGCGCGATCGTCGGGTTGCATGCTGAGTATCACCTCCTGGCGCCAGGAGGTCACGGCAACGATCCCGACGATCATCAGACCGAGGCCCAAGTGTGCGGCACTCATGCCGAGACTTGAGCGCGGAGAGCGGCGCATTCTGCTCACGGAGGCGGCGAGCGAAAGCTTCGCAAAACCTGTTCGCTCGATCAGCTCGGCGATGCTGCCGGCCATCAGCCAGAGGCCCAAGGCGATGCCGAACGGCGCAAGCCAGGGCCCGCGGCGATTGAGGGCTGTCAATAGCACGATGGCTATGGCGGCGATGAGCGCTGCGGCCCACAGCCGTTCAATTGCGCCGCGCACGTCGGCCCGCTTCCACGACAGCATCGGGCCTACGGGGAGAAGGAGCAAAAGGGGAACGATCATCGGGACGAAAGTGAGATGATAGAACGGGGCGCCGACGGAAATCTTCTGACCTGTCACCGCTTCGAGCACCAAGGGATAGAGGGTGCCGATGAAAACGGTCGCGGTGCAACAGGCGAGAAGAAGATTGTTGACGACAAGAGCGCCTTCGCGACTCATCGCGGAAAAGACGCCTCCGGGCTTGAGCGCCGGCGCGCGCCAGGCATAGAGCACGAGAGAGCCGCCGATCAGCGCGCAAAGTATGATCAGGATGAATATTCCGCGCGCCGGGTCGATGGCGAAGGCGTGAACCGAGGTCAATACGCCCGAGCGCACGAGGAAGGTGCCAATCAGGGAAAGCGAGAAGGCAAGAATCGACAACAGCACGGTCCACACCTTCAGGGCATCGCGTTTTTCAACGACGATGGCGGAATGGAGCAACGCGGTCGCCGCAAGCCACGGCATGAGAGAGGCGTTCTCGACCGGATCCCAGAACCAGAAGCCTCCCCAGCCGAGTTCGTAGTAGGCCCACCAAGAGCCCAACGCTATGCCCGAGGTTAGGAACATCCAGGCGGCCAACGTCCATGGTCTGACCCAACGGGCCCAGGCGGCATCGACGCGACCCTCTATCAATGCGGCGCAGGCGAAGGAGAATGCCACCGAAAGGCCAACGTAGCCGGAGTAGAGAAAGGGCGGATGGATGGCGAGGGCGGGATCCTGGAGCACCGGATTCAGACCGTTGCCCTCAACCGGCGGATTAGGGATCCGCAAGAAAGGATTGGAGACCAGGAGGATGAAAAGAAGAAAACAGGCGCCGATCAATGCCTGAATGGACAGCACGCGGGCTTTCAAGGTGAGCGGCAGATTGGTGCCGAAGCGCGCAACCAAAGCGCCGAAGAGCGACAAGACGAGCACCCAGAGAAGCATGGATCCCTCGTGATTGCCCCAGACGCCGGTGATCTTGTAGAGCAAAGGCTTCTGGCTGTGCGAATTGGCCGCGACATTCACCACCGAAAAATCGGAAACAAGATAGAGCCAGACGAGAAGGCCGAAGGCCAAGGCAATCTGCAGAAACTGGGCGAACGCTGCCGGGACAGCCGCACGCATCAAATCGGCATCGCCGCTCTGGGCGCCGATCAAGGGAACCGCAAACTGGAAGAGTGCTGTCGCGAAGGACAGGATCAGGAGGAAGTGTGCGAGCTCAGCGATCACGGTTTCTGCGCTCCCCTTCCCTGCCAGACACCTTTTTTCTTGAGGGCATCGGCTACTTCCTTCGGCATGTAGGTTTCATCGTGCTTGGCGAGCACGGTATCGGCCTTGAAAATACCGTCTCGCGTGAGGCTGCCTTCGGCCACAACTCCCTGGCCCTCGCGAAAGAGATCCGGCAGCTGGCCGGTATAGGCGACTTGAATGGATTTCTCGGTGTCGGTGACGGTGAACTGCACAGCGGCTCCGTTGCGCTTGACACTGCCTTCGGCAACAAGGCCCCCGAGGCGAAAGCGGACCTCGGGCCCCAGGTTCCGCGCGATCGCCTCGGCGGGAGTGAAGAAAAACACGATGGCATCGCTCAAGGCATAGAGGGAGAGGCCCGCGGCAACCGCAAGCACGGCCAGGCCTGCCAAGATCATACTCAATCGCCTTTGCTTGCGGGTAAACTTCATGAGCCTTCCTATTGCTGGGCAAGGTTGCGACGCATTTCCTCGATGCGTGCCCTGGCCTGCTCATCCGACTTGAAAATTTCGCCGGCACGATCGAGTGCGTCCTTCGCCTTGTCGGGCTCTCCCAGAACCATCCGGGCGCGGGCAAGCTTGAGCCAGCCTTCGAGATCGGCACCGTTCGCGGCGAGTTTTGCCGCCAAGCCATCGACCATGCTCCTGATCATTGCGGCACGCTGGTCAGGGGTGAGAGTTTCTGCGGCGTCGACAGCATTCCGATCGAGTTGCGGAGCGATGGCCTGAAACCTTGCAGCGGCGATCTGCGACTCGACAACCGATCGCCACGGCGCGTCGGCAGGAGCATCCATCAGCATGGCCTGCCAGCCGGCGAGCGCCTCTTTCGGCTTGCCGTCCTGCATGAGCGCCAGGCTTAGAAAATATCGCGCCTTCGGATGGCGGCCGTCGAGTTTCATCGCGGCATCGAACGCGCCTGCGGCCTTTTCGGTTATCACGCCTTGTGCTTGCATCACCAGGACCTCGCCAAAGTCAGCAAACAGATCCGCGTCGGGTTTGCCGTACTCCAAAGCCTTGGCATACGCCCGGGTCGCGGCATCAAAGTGGCCAAGGGAACGATAGGCTGGCGCCAGCACGCGCCACCCTTCGGCATCGGCAGGATGACCGGCCAGGTGAGCCTCTACTTTCGCAACGAGAGCCTCCATGTCACGATTGACTTCGGCGTTGGCGAGGCGCTCCGCGCGCGGTGTGCCCGGAAGTCCAGGGCTTCCTTGCACAAGATAAACACCGACAGTCAGCAGCGGGATCGACAGCAGTGACACGACAAACACGGCACGGCGCAAGGAACTCGCCCGAGCGCCAGGCGGTGATGTCTCCGCATCGGCGCGCAGAAGCCTCAGGGCAATTTCATTGCGGGCAGCCTCTGCCTCGGATGCTGGAACAAGCCCCTCTTCCTTCTCGCGCTCAAGCTCGGTCAACTGATGGCGATAGACGGCCTGGTCGAAGGCACGGTCATCTGCAGGAGGGGACGCGTTCTGGCGCGCGAGAGGCTTGAGGATCACCGCCAACACGGCGGCGGTAAGAACGGCAAAGACGACCCACAGCAGCATCATTGCTATCTATTTGGCGCAGCGTTGGAAAACAATCGCCCTGATCTAGCAGGAAAGCGGCCCGGTGTCGCAGTTGGGAATCGTCGCGTCGCAAAACGGTGGTGGCGGACAAACGGGGGTGTTACCTTCCGCCTTAATTCAGTCAATACCATGCAGAGCGACCTATCCTCTGTCTATTCGTCATGGCCGTGCTTGACACGGCCATCTCGTTGCAGATGCGCGGGTCAAGCCCGCGCATGACGGACAAAAAGCCGATGTCATGATGACCCGCTACTCGATTTTTTCAATCGCGCGCAACGCAATGAATTACCACAAGGATTGGGACCGCGCGTGGCGAAGCCCGCAGCCCAAGCCAAGCTACGATGCAGTCATCATCGGTGGCGGCGGGCACGGGCTGGCAACCGCCTACTACCTCGCCAAAGAGCACAAGATGAACAACATCGCTCTCCTCGAAAAGGGCTGGCTCGGCGGCGGCAACACGGGGCGAAACACTACCGTCATCCGGTCGAACTATCTGCAGGACGCCTCGATCGCCATCTATGAACTGTCTCGGTCGCTCTATGAAGGCCTGTCGCGCGAGGTCAATTACAACGTGATGTTTTCGCCGCGCGGGCTCATCATGCTTTGCCAGACCGAGCATGAATTTCGCGCGCTCAAGCGGACGTCGCACGCGAACCGGCTTGCGGGACTCGATTGCCGAATGATCACGCCTGAGGAGGTGAAGCAGCTTGTCCCGCTGATCAATACAGACGCCAAGGCACGCTACCCAATACTGGGCGCCTACTACCAGCCGCGCGGAGGGACGGCGCGACATGACGCCGTAGCGTGGGGCTATGCCCGTGCGGCGGACGGGAGGGGTGTCGACATCATCCAGAATTGCGAGGTCACGGGGATTCGCCGCGAGGGTTCGCAAGTTACCGGGCTGGAGACGAGCAAGGGGTTCATCAACACGCGCAAGGTGGGAGTGGTGGTGGCGGGCCACACGTCGGTGATCATGCAGATGGCGGGCGTGCGGATGCCGATCGAAAGCGTGTGTTTGCAGGCGCTGGTGTCGGAACCCATCAAACCCGTCATCGACTGCGTGATCATGGCGAACACCGTGCATGGCTACATCAGCCAGTCGGACAAGGGAGAGCTTGTCATCGGCGGCGGCGCCGATCCCTACAACAACTACTCGCAGCGGGGTTCCTTCCCGGCGCTCGAGCACACGATCACGGCTCTGGTTGAGACATTTCCCTTCATCTCGCGGCTTAAAACCCTGCGGCTGTGGGGCGGCATCGTGGACATGACGGGCGATCGTTCGCCCATCATCTCCAAAACCGACGTTGTGGGCCTCTATGTGAATTGCGGCTGGGGCACCGGAGGGTTCAAGTCGATTCCGGGATCGGGCTTCGTTTTTGCCGACACAATCGCTAATGGCCGGCCGCACAAGATTGCCGAGCCTTTCGCGCTCGGCAGATTTGCGGAGGGTCGGCTGATCGACGAAAGCGTGTCGGCGGCAGTGGCGCATTAGGAGCAAAGCATGCTCAGCATCAAATGTCCGGTGTGCGGCGTGGAGGGCGACGAAACGGACTTCCACTACGGTCATCAGGCGCATGTGGCGCGCCCGGCGACAACCGATCCCGACAACATCTCCGATCAACACCAAGGCGACTATCTGTTCATGCGGCACAACCCGAAGGGTTTGCACTTCGAGCGATGGCGATGCGATCGGGGGTGCGGCAAGTGGTTTCACGCGGCGCGCGATACCATGACGATGGAATTCAAGGCCTACTACCGCATCGACGAGATGCCGCCGGACGACGTCAAGAAAGCGGCAACGGGCGCCTGGGCCCAGGTCTTCGCCAGAAGCCAAGACGGCGGGGACGGGTGAGTCATGGCGGGAAAACCTTACCGAGTGCCAAAGGGACTGGCGCGCGAGCGGCTGATCGACCGGCTCAGGCCCTTGCGTTTCAGCTTCGACGGCAAATCGATGTCCGGCTTTCACGGCGATACGCTTGCCTCCGCTCTCTTGGCCAACGGGCGGCGTCTCATGGGCCGCAGTTTCAAATATCACCGGCCGCGCAGTGCAGTCGGCATCGGCGCAGAGGAAATGAACGCGCTCGTCGGAGTGGGCGATGGCGCGCGGCATGAGCCGAACTTGCGGGCAACACAGGTTGAGATCTACGACGGTCTCACGGCCGTCAGCCAGAACCGCTGGCCAAACCTTGACTTCGATCTCGGAGGCTTGAGCAACGAGTTTTCGCGGCTGTTCCCGGCAGGCTTCTACTACAAGACCTTCATGTGGCCGCAGTCGCTTTGGAAGGGACTTTACGAGCCGCTCATCCGCCGGGCGGCCGGGCTCGGACGGGCAGCACGCGAGAGAGATCCCGACACCTATGAACATATCCACGTGCATTGCGACGTGCTGGTGGCGGGCGGGGGCATTGCGGGGCTTGCTGCGGCGAACGCTGCCGCAGCGTCGGGCAAGCGGGTGATCCTTGCCGATGAAAACGCCTCCTTCGGGGGGAGTTGCGACCTGTCGGGTGAAACTATCGAGGGACTGCCGCCAAGCGACTGGGTGGAGGAGCGGGTGCGAGCGCTCAAAGCGGCAGAGAACGTGCACGTTCTCAACCGCACGACAGTGGCCGGGCATTTTCATCACAACCATGTTCTGATGGTGGAGAGAGTGGGCGATCATGACCCAGGGCTTCTGGCGAAAGGAGCTCCGCGGCAGCGACTGTGGAAGGTGCGCGCTCAGACCCTGATCATGGCGACCGGGGCAATCGAACGGCCGATCAGCTTCGCCAACAACGACCGTCCGGGCATCATGCTGGCCACGGCCGTCAGGGGCTATATCGACCGCTACGGTGTCGCGCCCGGCGAGGAGTGCGTCATCTTCACCAACAACGACAATGCGTACTTGACCGCCATTGCGCTCAAGAGCTCGGGCGTGAAGGTGCGGCCGATCGTCGATGTGCGCGCGCGGGCCGAGAGCGCCATCATCGATCAGGCGCGAGGTGCGGGCATCGAGATCGTGAACGGCGCTGTGGTCTCGGGTGTGGAAACGTCGCGAGGGGGCGCTTCGATCGATGCCGTGAAGATTTCGCCCTATCGCTCGGGCAAGGGGCGCATCGTGAGCGAAACGAGAGTGGCTTGCGACTTCCTGGCCGTTTCCGGAGGTTTCAATCCGGCTGTGCATCTGTGGTGTCACAATGGCGGCAAGATCCGCTTCGACGACAGGCTCTATTCGTTCGTGCCTGACAGACATGATGCCGCGATACGCGCCGTCGGCGCGGCAAACGGCAAGATGGACAGCGCGACATGCGTCGAGGAAGGGTATGCCGCGGGACAAGCAACGGCGAAGGCATCGAAGACCAAGAAGAGCAAGGTTCATGGCAAGGCTGCCGCCGGACAGCAAAGCGAGGCGCCGCTTGAGCCCATCTGGTTCGTGCCGGCGACCGGAAAATACAACGAGGGAAACAAGCACTTCGTCGATTTTCAGAACGACGTAACGGCGGCCGACCTCGAACTGGCGCAGCGGGAAGGATACGAATCGGTCGAACTCACCAAGCGCTACACGACGCTCGGGATGGCCACCGACCAGGGCAAGACGTCCAATGTGAACGGTCTCGGCATACTGGCGGAGGCCACCGGCTTGAGCATTCCGGAGATCGGGTACACGACCTTCCGGCCGCCCTATACGCCGATAACTTTCGGTACTGTGGCAGGCCCGAATAGGGGTCCCTTGTTTCTTCCGGTTCGCCAAACGGCGATTTTCGATTGGCACGTCGAACATGGCGCGGATTTCGAACCGGTCGGATTGTGGCGACGGCCCTATTGCTATCCAAAGGGAAGCGAAGACCGGGCGTCGGCGGTACGACGCGAGATCCTTACCGTGCGCAACCGTGTGGGGCTGCTCGACGCCTCGACACTGGGCAAGATCGAAATCAAGGGGCCGGATGCCGGGGAATTTCTCGATCGGATCTATACCAACATGTTCTCGACGCTCGCGATCGGGCGGGCGCGCTATGGACTGATGCTGAACGAGCTTGGGTTTCTGATCGACGACGGGGTGACGGTGCGGCTCGGCGAAGATCACTTCCTGATGCACACGACTTCGGGAGGCGCGGATCGAATAGCCGCTTGGCTCGAGGAATGGCTGCAGACCGAATGGATGACGCTCAAGGTGTTCGTTACACCCGTGACCGAGCAGTGGGCGCAGTTCGCCGTTGCCGGACCCGATGCGCGCAAGGTCATGCAAAAGCTTGACGGAGACATGGATTTCTCGGCGGAGGCTTTCCCGTTCATGAGCATGAAACAAGGGACGCTCGCCAGCTATCCGGTGCGCGTCTACCGCATCAGCTTCTCGGGCGAGCTTTCGTTCGAAGTGGCAACGCCCGCAAATTTCGGCCGGGGGCTGTGGGACGCCATCATCGAGGCGGGCCGGGAGTTCGGGCTCGATGTTTACGGCACCGAGGCGTTGCACATCCTGCGGGCGGAAAAAGGATTCATCGTTATCGGCGATGAGACCGACGGCACTGTGACCCCACATGATGTCGGCCTCAGCTGGGCGGTATCGAAAAAGAAACGCGATTTTCTAGGCAAGCGATCGCTCAGCCAGCCCTATCTTGCGGCACACGGCCGCAAGCAGCTTGTCGGGCTCTACACCGAAGATCCACAGGAGGTGCTCCCCGACGGAGCGCACGCGGTCGAACGGGTCGAGCCGAAACCGCCGATGAGAACGATCGGTCATGTGACGTCGAGTTATTTCAGTCCGACGCTCAACCGATCGATCGCCATGGCGCTCATCGACAACGGGCTTAAACGCATGGGCGAGACGCTGGAATTTCCGCTGGAGAAGGGGATCGTGAAGGCCAAGGTTGTGGATCCGGTGTTCTTCGACAAGGAAGGAGCGCGGCAGAATGGCTGAGCGCAGGTTTCACAGCGCGCTGCAGCATCGCGCCGACCGCGCCGGGGCGAAGGGCTTGTCGATCGCGCTTAAAGAAATGGATGACCGCGGCGTGATCGACGTTCGCGGATTGCCAACCGATGCCGGTTTCCTTCCGGCGGTGAAGGACGTTCTGGGATTCGACCTGCCGATGGACCCGCGGACATCGAGAAGCCGCGGCGAAATTAGCGCTCTCTGGCTGTCGACCGATCAGTGGCTGATCATCCTACCACGCGAGACCGCGCCCGATTTCCACGCACGACTTGTCAAATCGCTCGCGGGCATTCATTCGCTGGTCGTCGATGTGAGCGACGCGAGAGCCATAGTGCGGCTTGAGGGAGACACTGTGCGCGAGACGATGAACAAGGGGACCTCGGCAGACTTCACCGACAGCGGCATGAAAGCGGGCACGGTGCGCCGCCTGCTCTACGCGCAAGTTGCGGCGCTGGCGCATGTCGTCTCAACCGATCCCGATGTGATCGACCTCTACGTTTTCAGATCCTATGCCGATCATGCGTGGAGCTTTCTGCTGGCGACCGCAAGGGAAGGAGCGCGCGTCAAGCTCTTCGGCAAGCAGGGATAGACCTTTCGTCGTTCTCAGCGACGGTCTTCCGGTCTTCGGCGGGCGCGCATGATGCTGCCAATCAAAACACCGACAATCAGCCCCAGCACGCCCGTAAGGACGGCAGCGAGAAGGAAGTTTTCTACGATCAGTTCGGGAATTTTCTCCATGTCCTCATTCTAAAGCCAAGGCGATGAGCCGCAACCGTTGCAGCTCATCCGGACCCCTCTCCACGAGGCGGAGGGTGCTTGCGACAACTCCTCGGCAATAACAAGACCGTCATGCGCAGACTTGATCCGCGCATCTGCAACGTCCGACCAGAGATGGCCGTGTCAAGCACGGCCATGACGGTTGAGGCAAAGGAGAGAGCATGGCAGCGTACTCCCCCTCACCCGACGCTTCGCGTCAACGCCTCTGCAGAGTTAAACATCCGTATACGGACCATGCGTCCCTCCCCCCTGTGGGGAGGGAGGCCGGAGCGGCAGCGACGGCAGGGTGGGGTTTGCCTCACGCGAACGTCACCCCACCCCCGACCCCTCCCCACGAGGGGGAGGGGTGCTCAAGGCGAGCCTTCATACCCCTCACCCTACCCTCTCCCACAAGGAGAGAGGGAGGCATGAGAGGGAGGCAGTTGATCAGCACACCGTTTTAAATTTTCACTGCTGCAATTGCGGGGATGTCCCGCGGCCTTGGCAATTTGGCGGCGAGCCACTCGAAGAGCCTGTCGAAGCCGCCGAAGGGATAGAAATGCGGCGCGGCGATGCGCAGCTCGGGGCGCTCGGCATGCAGTCTCGCCAGATCGACAAGCAATTCATCCGGAGCGGAGACGGTGAGAAGTTTCGAGACATTGAGGGCCTGGCGACGGATGAAACGAGCAGAGTTCCCGACACCGCACATGATGGCGTATTTCGCCAGAGTTTTTATGGTGGCGGGACCCGGAACGCCGACATGGATCGGCAGATCAATCCCCTCCTGATGCAAGGTTGCGGCCCAGCGGGCCAACGGATCGGCTTCGAACAGGAATTGCGTGGCGATGTGAGCTTCAAGCCCATGCGCCTTGGCGCACGCCTGTTTTTCCTTGAGCGCTTGAAGAAGCATCGCCTCGCCATGCCTTCGGATGATATCGGGATTGCCTTCGGGATGGCCGGCGATACCGATGCGGACAATCCCGTTCTTCTCGAAAACCCCCGTCTCAATGAGCTTGATTGCTGCATCGAACTTGCCCAAGGGCTCGGGCGCTCCGCCGCCGAGGACCAGAATATGGTCGACCTTGGCGATCTCGGCAAACCGCCCGACCCTATCGAACAGGTCGTCCCTGTCCTTGATGAAGCGGGCGGGAAGATGGGGGACCGGCTCGAGCCCATGAGCTCTGACGGCGCGTGCGGCTTCAAGCTGACCGGCGGCATCGGCCGGATCGATGAGGGCGATAAAAACCTTCGTGCCGCGGTGCAGTCTGGAGGCAATGAAGGGAACCTTGTCGCGCTGCCTCGCGGTGATCTCAAGGGAGAGGTTGGACAGGAATTGAGTGACCGGATCGGGCATAAAGGATGGTTCGAGGCGGCAGTGGTCCTGTTGCCACCATGCGCCGGTCGTGGCGTGGGGAGCGCGCAGAATTGCGACAAGCGAAGCACAGATACGACCTTGGGGCTTGCCAAAATGTCGTTTCTGGTGTCTGAAATGGCGCTCATGAGATATTTCGGCCATCCGTAATGTTTGGATTAAAACCACAGACTTTGCCGCAGCATTTCGCTTTCATCATGGTGCCTGAATTCACCATGATGCCGGTGACCTCGGCGATAGAGCCCTTGAGAATTGCCAACCGGATCGCCGAGCAGCAGCTCTATTCCTGGTCGATGCATTCGGGCGACGCGAGGCCGGTGGCGGCCTCGAACGGCATTCTCGCCATGGTCAACGGAGATCTCGACATGGTGGACGACCATGCCACGATCGTCGTTTGCGGCGGCCTCAACATCCATCATCATGCCGACAAGCGCCTCCTGGCGTGGCTGCGCAAGATGTCGCGGCGCGGGCACGACATCGGCGCGGTCTGCACCGGCGCTCACATTCTGGCCGAGGCCGGGGTTCTCGACGGCTATGCGTGCACCATTCATTGGGAGAACATCCCCGGATTTTCGGAAGCCTTTCCGGATATCAAGGTCACGGGCAGCCTGTTCGAGATCGACCGCGACAGGTTTTCGAGTGCGGGGGGAACCACCGCGCTCGATCTGATGCTGGCGCTGATCGCCGGCCAGCATGGGGCGGATCTGGCGGCGAGCGTGGCGGAGGCGATCCTTCACTCGCCCATCCGGCACCACAGCGAACATCAGAGGATGTCGCTGCCGGCGCGCATCGGGGCACGGCATCCGAAGCTTGTCGGCATCATCGAGGAGATGGAGAAAAATCTCGAAGAACCCCTGTCGCCGAGCGTGCTGGCAAAACAAGCCGGGCTGTCGACGCGCCAGCTCGAACGACTGTTCAGGAGATACCTCGACCGGTCTCCGAAGCGTTATTATCTCGAGTTGAGGTTGAAAAAAGCTCGTTCGCTGCTGCTGCAAACCGACATGTCGGTGATCAATGTGGCGCTGGCCTGCGGCTTTTCCTCACCGTCGCATTTTTCAAAGTGCTACCGAGCGTTCTACGGCCGCACACCTTATCGCGAGCGCGGCGTTCCGGTGGTCAACACTCCATCCAACATCTCGATTTGAAGATCAAAAGGGAGCGGATCCGTGAGGATTCCGCTCCCCTGATAGGTTACGCGTCCGCGACCGGGGGCAATATGCAGACGGCACCCTATCATTTCGCTGAAACTCAGCGTGACGGCCCCCGGCGCCGTAAAACTTTTCCGCAATTCCCTTAAGCGGACAGGATAGTTCGGGACAACAACCTATCGCGACCCTTTCGAGTCGGCGCGATTATTTTCTATTTATAGCTGCATCCGCCGAAAAACGCAATCCTGTCTTAAGATATTTCATTGCAACCGGGGTTATCTTCTTGACGCAGGCGGGATCGTTTTTGGCCCATGGTTGACTTAACCTTGACAGGCAACTACCTAAAGGCGTTGTCACCTGACGTTGCCTATTCATGGTAGTGTGGCTGAGCGGTTTAAGGCGACTGCTTGCCAAGCAGTTAGGCGTTTGGAGCGCCTCACGGGTTCGAATCCTGTCACTACCGCCACTTTGACGGTATCGTCAGATGGTCAGCTAAGACTGTAAATGGGCGGGAGGACTCCAAACCTTCCGCCCGCATTTTTATCTTGTTATATACGAGTTCAGGCTATACATTTTGCATAGCTATTCTTGTCACTCCAACGCGCCTAACAGCGTGGACACGAATAGGGATATTCTAGAGATTTCAGATCTCTAGTGGCGGTAGTGATACCCAATAAGGGGGTCTGCGAAAGTGGGCCCCTTTACTATTATCATTGGCGTACCAATCATCCTCCAAACGCCCTCTTGGCCCCAGAGGCCTGATATG